>OMYP01000024.1 GCA_900315345.1 uncultured Selenomonadales bacterium
AAGAAATGGAAAGAGGCGCACTCTAAGAAGCAAAAGTAGGCCGTTTTGACTTGCCCTTCATAAAAGTTCTACAATAGGTTGCTATGTTTGATTTCACATCCCCACTTACCTATATCGGCTTTTTCTTTCTGTTGGCCTTTGTCCTTATCTCTTTGCAGCACATCTATTACTGCTACAAGGAATGGGAGCCTAAGAGAAAGCTGACTAAGACTTTATGCGTTCCTGCTTTAGCGATCGCTGCGGTTTTCCTTGCTCCAGATGCGGTATTCGGCACAAATCTTTTCTCCGCGATGGATTGCGTCGCCGTCCTTGAGTTCAACGCCGTCGCGGAGAAAAACTCTTTCAATCGTGAAGCCGTTGCCGCTGGACTTTATATCAGCAAACGGGAGTTTCTCCGTCTTTGAAAGAGTAAGCACTGAGGTCTGGCGGATGCTGTCTGAGGCGGCGTTTATGCTGCGGACGGCATTGAGGAAGTAGATGTTATCGCTCCACTTCTGAGTCTGGGCCTGAAGCAGAAGCCAAAGCCTTACCTGGTCTGCAATTTCGGCGGCACGGGCTGTTTCTTTGCGCTTTTTATCCTGTGATGAATAAGCAGAGAGCACATCTGATATCAGAGAGTGGGCAAAAGCCTCATTTTCCAGCATTCCCCTAAACGGCATCACGGCATTCGGGTAATATGATCCCCCATCCGGGTGATGCTGGGCATAGTCAATTAGATCCAGTACATCTTTCTCCACGGAGTTGTTGAACTTGGCCGTGGCAAACAGATTCTCTCCCCAGGCTTTTCCCAGAGCCTCTGCGGGCTTTCTCAAAAGTCCAGTAGTTCGGGAAATCCTTCTTGTATGACGGGGAAAGATATGAGCGGGCGAACTTGCGGAAAGCGGAAAGGTTTGACCTGAAAGTCTTGCGTTCGCTGCGGTCGTCTTTCCCGAACCCGTCGTTGAATACAATTTCAGGATAGAAAGACCTCACATACATATACTGTTCCTCGGACAAGCCACCGCACCACCACGGCCAGGCCACGGCAAACTGGTTGGAGTCCAGATACCTGACTGTAGGGCTCATATCCGGGATATCGCATCCTATGCTCCTAAGGTATGCAAACCTCTCCAGCACAGCCGCGGTAATGGTCTGGTTCGCTTTCATCTCCTTCATCCACGAGAAGCCTCCGGTGGAGTCTCTGAAAGCCATAACCTCGTTCCAAAGCGTGTCAGCATCTGTATTGAGGCTTTTAGAATCAGCCTCTGAAGCTCTTGGCATCTTTGCAAAGCAGAGCGCGTCGAGTTTGCTTATCACATCCTCACCCCGGGATTCCATTCCGGCTTTGACAAACCTTTGGAGAATGTCGGAAACGGTTTCCTGCTTCACCTCTGCTCCTTCGCTTGATACCGTGTTGAAGCTGTAGCGCAGACGCCTGATGGCCTCCTGATCGTCTGCCCCGGAAAGCAGCACTGCCGAATGGGCTTCGGTAATATTCTGGGTGTTGTCAAAAACAGGAATGTCAGCAAGATATGCGTCCGAGAAATCATCTGACTGGAACACTGCCTTAACTCCAAGCGTATCCACTCCGGAAGGAATATCAATCATCTGGCTGGTAAATGACTCGGAAGTGCCGGCTTTCAGGTTCAATTCTTCTGAATATGAGGTTATTGGATCAGCATTAGACAGTTTTAAAACGGAACCGTTGTACGAGAGCAAATAGGCCTTTCCGGAATAGGATGCGCTATCGGCAGAAGGTTTTGCCGATGCTGTGGCCGACATGCAGTACTGGTCTGAGCGATACAGATAACGAGGCGCCTGCATAGAAACCTGCAGCGGAATTGAAACCGTAAGGTCTCTGCTGAAAAAGCCGTTGTGCATATCCTTGGTGTGGGCAAACAGGTAAAGATGATAGGACGAGAGCTTGTCTGACGTATTGAAGCTGAACGAGATCTCCCCGTTCCGGCTTTCTATGTGCGGCTGGAAGGTGAGCACATCCTTGAAATCTGATCGCTGGGAAATCTTGCTGAAATCCGGCAGACTCTCCGCCGGTATTCCTGACAAGCCCATCTTGCCGGTGGTTATGTAAACAACCCCGTTTGCGGCTCTGGAACCATAAATAGCCGTTGACGAAGCGTCCTTCACTATGCTCACGGACTGTATCTGGGCAGGAGCGAGCTTTGCAAATTCAAGAGAGCTGACCGGCACGCCGTCAATTACATACAACGGCTCTCTGCTGTCGGAAACGCTGCCAACTCCCCTAATTCGCTTTACCTCTGCTGAACCCACACTTATGCCGGCAACCCGTCCCTGAAGAGCCTTGACAAAAGAGTCGCGGCCGTAATTATAATCGGTTTTCCTGGCAGTTCCATATCCAACAACGACCACGTCATTCAACACTGAAGCAGGAGTAAACGCTCCCCTTCCCTCTCTAATATGGACGAATGATTGAGGATAGCGCGTCAAAAGAGACAGCGTGCTCCAGGAGTTCATTCCGAACACATCAACAGAACGGTCAAACACTGAAACGAGAGCCTCGGCCGCCTGCTTTGACTGCAAGGTAAACTTGTATGTGTATTTCTTTGACGGAGAAAGAGATTCATTGAACTCAAACGACTCTATTTTCAGGGCCAATGTGTTTTTGGGCCTTCTGTAGTTCTGGACATACTCCATACTTTTCCCTCCCCTGAAATAAAGAAGGTGCAGCTTCACCACATCGGGATAATCAGCAGCAACCTGGCACATGATCCCTGCCATACCGTATACACCGGCATCCCCGCTGCTGATAATGGCAACGGTCTGCCCTTTCAGAGCTTCTTCCAGCGTTGCCTTGCAGCGGTCAACTTCTTTACGCATACCATTGGAAACAAATTTTTTTCCGGGAAATTCATCTTTGATTAAATTAACATAAACATTGTACCCGGTTATTACATCGCAGGACTCCAGCGCTTTAACAGCGCGCTCCGTCATCTGCTCCCTTCCTCCGGGGCCAAGGCTTACCACATAAATTTTCGCAGCCATGTCATTGCTCCTTTGTCAAATTATTATTCGCTGAAATCAACCGTAAAGTTCTCCACAGCTGCAGCCAGCGTTACGCCGTTGCAGCTTGTCTTACGAAGTAACAGCCTGCCGCCGTTGCTGGCAAGTACCGCAGACCTTTCACATACATTATCCACGCCTACTGTCTTCGCAACAAATGCAGACGGGGTAAATTCCCCTTTTACGGCGTTCAGTTCTTCTGCTGAATAAAAACGGGGTTTCAATCCGAATTCCGCAGCGAAATCAAGCAGCCCCCGTTCCTCTTTTTTTACGTCAATGGATGAGATGCTTTTCACCACATCCATTGTAAGTTTAAGCTTTGTCATTTCCCGAAGAACAAAATCTTCTATCGTATCCAGAGGCGTACCCTTTCGACACCCGATACCAAGATGCAGGATGCGGGGCCGTACTACCACTGTTTCTACAAAGGGATGCACCGCTTTGCTGAGGGATATGGCCATCCCTACAGGTCCGTCATCTGCAATGACCAATCCCCTGGGCAGCGATCCGCAGATAGGGAAATCGCTCTTCACTCCAACTTTTTTGCAGTCAACCAGATATGTTGCAAAGGTTTTGGCTGCCACCATATTTGAAATCGCCATATTATGACGGGCAGCCCATTCATCTACCGCAAACAGATTATTAACGTCAGTTGCAGTGGTGATGACCGGTACAGCCTTCAAATATGCAGCAATGCCTGTAGCGATAGCGTTAGCCCCGCCTATATGGCCGGACAAAAGTGGGATAACAAATTTTCCCTGCTCGTCTATGGATATTACTGCCGGATCTTTTGTCTTGCTGCGTATGAACGGTGCGATGCTGCGAATAGCAATCCCCGTTGCCCCGATAAAAATCATAAGCCGGCAGGAAGAAAACGCCTTTTCGCACATTGCCTGCAGCGAAGGGTTGATTTCCCTTAATAACGGATCCGTATCCTTATACCTTTTTGTCGTAAAACAGCCGGCTTCAAATCCCCGGGATTCAAGATAACTTTTCAGTTTTATGCTTATACCTGCTCCATGGCGGGTGAAAGAAAATACGATTGCATTCATTCTTTCGGTTTATGATGCGTCTTGGAAACCGGCCTGATATTCAATTTTGTTGCATCCGCTTTTCTAAAACCGGTTTCAAAAGTCGGATTATAAAGTTCGCTTCGTTCATAGGCGGTTCCCAGGAATCCGCCAACAGTAATCAGCGCCAGATTTTTTATATTATTGGCAGCTGCGGTTTCCGCAATGGTTCCTACCGTGCAGCGGAACACCTTTTCGTCCGGCCAGGACGCTTTATAAACGATGGCAGCCGGCTCATCAGCCCCATAACCACCGCTGATCAACTCTTTCTGGAGTTTTTCCAGCATACCCGCGCTGAGGAATATGACCATGGTAGCATGGTGCTTTGCATAATCTTTGATTTTCTGTTTCGGCGGTACGCCCGTCCTGCCTTCCATACGGGTAATAATAACAGACTGGCTTACCTCCGGGAGTGTATATTCCGCCTTGAGGGATGCCGCTGCTGCGCAGAAGGAGCTGACTCCCGGAACAATTTCAAAATCCAGGTTGTAACTTTTCAGAAGATCCATCTGCTCCCTGTGGGCACCGTAAACACTGGGATCTCCCGTATGCAGGCGTACTACAAGTTTTCCTTCCTGGGCGGCGGGGACCATGGCGGCGATAACTTCTTCCAGGGTCATAACCGCGCTGTTCATGATCTGGCAGTCGGGTTTTGCATAATCCAGTAATGCAGGATTCACCAGAGATCCTGCATAAATAATAAGATCCGCCTTTTCCAGCAATTCTTTCCCCCGGACTGTAATCAGGTCAGCCGCTCCGGGACCAGCGCCAATAAAATAAATCATTACTGTTCAAACTCCTTTTCTTTGACCAATATGATTGAAAAATAACTGCTCTTATCATTCACCTTGCTTAAATCTTTATAAATCTTTTCACCGGGCAGACCGCAGTTTTCAATCATCTGGGCATGGTTCAGCAGGCCGCGGTCCATCAGTTCGTCGCGAACCCTTCCGATTTCACTGGCAGACTTCATCAACACTTTATTACCAGGCGCATCAAGGAAACGGCTGGATTCTTTATAGCTTCCGGGTAATATGATCAGCGGTTCTGCTTTTTCGCAAAGGGAAACATTTAATTTAGCAGCCACAGCGCAGAAGCTCGTTACACCCGGAACCAGGACCGCTTCATAGCCCGCTTTCAGAACCAGTTTATGAACATAAATACAGGTCGCATAAACGGTAGGACAGCCAAGGGTGATAAACACAACATTTTTTCCCTGCTCAAGGTACCGGATGATATCATCAGCACCTTTTTGATGCGCTTTGGAAATAATATCATGATCTTTCACCATGGGCATATAAACCATGAGCTGTTCCTTTTCGCTCAGGTCAACAATGCCCTCCACAATATTTTTGGCTACGAGAACATCGCTGTCCCCCTGGGGAATCGCAAGTACGTCGCATTCTTTGATCAGACGTACCGCTTTCAGCGTCATCAACTCCGGATCGCCGGGGCCTACGCCAACACTATACAACTTGCCTTTCATTCACTGTTTCTCCTTTACCTTTTATAAAATTTTATTTTGATTCAAAGACTAATTTACAGTTACAAAAGTTTAAATTATGTATTTTACTTTTCTATAAATTATTTCAGATTGTTCTGTTCACCAACATCCTGATGCAGCTTCAGCAATTCATCCGCTTCTCCGGTCTTTCCGAGAATTCCGTACACATTGGAGAATAAAATTGCCCCCGTCCTCAGTTTACCGTGTACCCGTTTCTGCATATAAAAATCAATTTTATTTACCGCTTCCTCAATGACCGGTTCAAATAATCCCTCCCGTTTCAATATCTTTGTCATTTCATCAGTGGTAAGCGCCTGATAAATTTCTTTTCCAACATCTGTTCCGGCGCCGTGGAACATGGCCTGCAGGGCCAGAAATTCAGACCGGCAGTCCGCATACTTGGAATGGGTGTTCATCACTCCCTGGGCAAGTTTGATCAGTTTTCCGGAATGACCGATGATCAGCACACTTTCAAAGCCTTTTAACACTGCATAATCCAGCAGCTCACCCACAAAATTACTGCATGTGACGGCGGAACTGATATCCAGTTTCATTTCGTCCCGGGTAAAATCGGCTCCATAATTCCCAAAGAACACTAATAAATTATTATACCCATTTGCCTTGCGGGAATCAATCTCCGTATACATTGTATCGATCAGTGCCCTGTCACTCATTGGTTCAACGATTCCGCTGGTGCCCAGGACAGAAATCCCGTCTATGATACCCAGGCGTGGATTAAAGGTCTTGGGAGCAATTTCCCGTCCTTCCGGTATGGCAATTACAACACGTACAGCACCGTCGTAATTGCTTTGCTTCATAACCGTTACTACTTCCTGCGTAATCATTTTGCGTGGTACCGGATTGATGGCCGGTCCCCCCACCTTGCATGAAAGCCCCGGCTTCGTAACCTTTCCGACTCCGATACCGCCCCATATCTCCACATGCTCATCCAGCTGCTCTACCGATGGAGTAAAAGGTTTCATAAGTAATTCTTCATCCGGTATCTTTGCATCCGGAAGAGATACCGTTGCATAGATCAGCGTACCGTTTGTATCATCCGGATCATCGCCGCTGTCTTTACGAATAGCGCACCGTACATACCCTGGCCCTCTGAATATATCCAGAACATCCAGCGTCAGCGTAATGCCTTTCGGGGTATCCAGTTTTACAGAATCTGTTTCCTCTCCGGAAAAAAGCATGGCAGCCGCAGCTTTGGACGCAGCAGCAGCACAGCTCCCTGTGGTATAGCCCCGATGCATCAGCTTACCCTGGGACACTACAAGTTCTGATTCCATAATTAAACAAACACCTTCTTAAGGATTTTGTTAAAAAACATGTATTGCAACAAAAAAGATTTCCGCTTCCACCGGCAGAAATCTTCATAATTAACCAAAGCCGCAGTACTGTAAAAAAATCCTGCGCCTTCGCGTTACGCCTTTTCCATCTCTCGTGGATCACGGTACAGAAAATCCGGGCTGGCTGCTGACTGTATACATAAATAACAAACCCTGTATCAATTACAGCGACGGGATCGTGACGGAATTCCACCGTCTTACCATTTAATATAACAGAACCCGGACATATTAAATTTGAAAACTTGCTATTGAATTATACCATAGTTGACGCTTTGTTACAATAATTTATAGAAAAAAACACCGGAACACCTTCCTGTTTTTTCCTGAAAGGGAATAAAACACGATTGATGTTCCGGTAATAATAAAATCACGTATAAAATTAAAACATTTTTCATTTGAAAAACTAAGATTCACATATCAAATACAAAAAATACTCAACTTTATACCATAACTTACGATAGCAAAAGCCGTTTCTGGTTGGCAATCTGTACGGCTAATTGATTAAAATCATCATAATATAAAACATGCACAACGTATTCCGGTGATATCAGCTCAAAAATTTTTTCAACAGCCGGGTCTGTAAAAGGCAAATGCTGATCGATGTTGCAGACATGGCTAAGCAGCCTTGCGTCATTTTCCAGAGAAGGAATCATATGCGGCGACTGTCTCTGGTATTCACCGGACAGGGAACAGCTAAGGTGCACCCCTTTAATAAACTTTCGCATCTCTCCCAGATTTTTCAAAACCTGGCAAATGTAATCGATTCCTTCCCTCTCACTCTTCAGGTCCGGATTCGTATTCAACAGATGACCTGTGTCAAGCATAAGGCCTATGTTGTCAAATTTGATCCGGCCAAGAAAGTCATCGACTGTTTTCGGATCAAGAAGCCTGAGACCGGGCCACCAGGTATTTTCAAACAATACCTTAACCGTTTCCGGTACCTCAGCGCTTACCCGGTTAAAAACCCGGGTCGCCATTTTCATCACTTCAGCGTCCGTGCGTTCAAACACCCAGGAATACTGTTCTGCCGGTGTAACCTCTTCGACCCGGTAAACAAGGTACTCCGGTTTTTCGATCAATGCAGCCTGAATATTGCGTTTAATCTGTAAAAGCCAGGCGCGCTTCTGCGTTCCTCCGTAATAATCCCGCAAGGCCTCATCTGTCCTGAATATTTGATACAACCGCTCTTTATTGTCTTTCCAAAGATCATACCAACAGTACCAGGAACGAAGATGGGCGCCCACAGTTTCCTTGTCAAAGGGTCTCATATAAGGTTCGCTGCGATACACTAACAGTTCAATTCCGTCCAGCCCAAGCATTGACAGATATTCATCCAGCGACTTACCTGTTCGCCGTATCGCTTCCTCATAGCCCGGAACCGTACAATAATTAAACAACTGTTTCACAATAGCATCTCCGACATAAAATTTATTTTTTTAGTAAAAAACAATGCCTTTATATTCAAAATCTTAAAATGCGTCTATGCCCCCAAAACCGGCCCCGCCAACAATACGGACATTATCTACGGAAAACGCTTCCATAATGTCTTTCAGATTTTCCTTTAACAATAACGAACGCAGTCTTTCACTGCCGGAAACGATCAGCAAATTGTTGCCGGAACGATTGATATTCTGTAAAACACTGAATCGTTTTGTAAAAATTTCATTGCCGACTTTCTCTTTTAATTTAGAAAGGCAGGATGCAATTTCAGGCTTTTCAACAGCCATCCGTTCTTCCAGTGGAACAAATTCCACAGACGCAAGCTTTGGATTTTCCACAAACTGTGCGTCTTCCTCCAGTCTCCCCTTACGGGACATAACAACTTTTTCACAGACTTCCTGCATGGAAATAGGCTGAATACCTGTTGTCATCATTCATTACCTCCTAACCCAAAATCAAATATTCATTTAACAGCAAAACATTTGTGAGAGTCTGAATGCAGATACCTGTGAGAGAAGGAAGAAAATAGAGACAACCGAAATTCCAGTCTGCAAATTACTTCCAAGTATCATCAAAAACAGCAATTTATTAGTAACAATTACTATTTTATGTTCATTTTTATAATACATTCTATTGCATTAAATGTCAAATTATTTTTCAGTCATTTTCCTTGCACCACAACAAGCGGTAACGTATACTATATAAAAAGATTCGAAGTTATCATGTAAAGGAGCAGAATAATCAAATGCTCGATATTCGTTATGAAGACGAGGCGCTTCTCGTTGTAAACAAACCGCCGGGAATACTGATCCATCCCACTACAACAGAAGATGAAAATTCGCTGGCGACTTTAATTAAAAATTATTATCAGGAACGAGGCTGGATATTAAACCTCCATCCAGTCTCGAGATTGGACAGGTACACCTCCGGACTGGTAGTTTTTGCAAAATTTCCGGAAATTCAAGGAATGTTAATCAAACAGGGAATGCAGAAAGAATATCTTGCCCTTGTGACCGGTACACTGCCTGCAGACCATGGAATTATCGACACTCCCATCGCCCGCAAACCCGGAAGTATCATTGAACGGGAAGTCAATCCTGATGGCAAGCCCTGCAAAACTGAATACTGGGTCATTGCCAATCATGTCATCTCTAATAAAACGGACAGAAAAGTTAATAATAATCTTTGTGACACAGGGCTGTTACGATTATCTCCCCAAATCCGGGAGCACGCTTCAAACAATTCCGGAGAACCGCTTTCCCTTGTGCGATGCAGGTTGTACACCGGTCGTACCCATCAGATTCGCGTTCATTTTGCCAGCATCGGCTGCCCTCTCTGGCACGATAACCTGTACGGAAAGATTCCGGGCCCCCCTCAGCGTCATGGCCTGCACTCCTATAAATTATCTTTTATTCACCCATGGACCGGCATTAAACTGGAAGTGATATCAATGTTGCCCGGGGATATGACTGCAGCATGGGACGGAAAATTTTCCGATTCAGATTCATACGACTATTGAATTCGAATCTTTTCATAAAATCTTAGACCATCATATGCTATATGTTTCGACATGTGATATAATGAGTTATATAGAAGTTACCTGCACGACAAATATTAATTTTTTCGAGGAGGTTTGATTTTATGCCGTTAGTTGATACCAAAGAAATGTTTAAGAAAGCCTATGAGGGCCATTATGCAGTTGGCGCCTTTAACGTCAACAACATGGAAATCATCCAGGGCATCGTGGAAGGAGCCATCCAGGAAAAAGCCCCCCTGATCCTCCAGGTTTCCGCCGGCGCCCGCAAATATGCCAAACATATTTACCTTACAAAACTGGTTGAAGCTGCAGTGGAAGATACGGGCCTGCCAATCTGTCTCCACCTTGACCACGGTGCGGATTTTGAAATCTGCAAGGACTGCGTGGACGGTGGCTTTACCTCTGTCATGATCGACGGTTCCAAATATCCTTTTGAAGAAAACATCGAACTGACCAAACGCGTTGTAGACTATGCCCATAATAAGGGCGTCGTCGTAGAAGCGGAATTGGGCAAACTGGCCGGTGTGGAAGATGCCGTGAAGGTGGCGGCCAAGGACGCGACTTACACCGATCCCGACCAGGCAGTGGAATTTGTGGAACGGACCGGCTGCGACAGCCTGGCGATTGCTATCGGCACCAGTCACGGCGCTTATAAATTTAAGGGAAAACCGGAACTGGATTTTGCCCGGCTGGAAAAAATCACAAACATGCTTCCTGGTTTCCCGCTGGTATTACACGGAGCTTCCACTGTTATTCCTTCTTTCGTGGAAGAATGCAATAAATACGGCGGAAAACTGGACGGAGCCCAGGGAGTTCCGGAAGATATGTTGCTGAAAGCCGGCACATTCGGTGTCTGCAAGATCAATATCGATACGGATCTGCGCCTTGCCATGACCGCTTCCATCCGTAAATATTTTGTAGAACACCCCGGTGATTTCGATCCCCGCCAGTATTTAGGACCTGCCCGGGAAGCCATTAAAGCCATGGTTGCCCATAAAATGCGTGACGTGCTGAACTGTTCAGGAAAAGCATAAACTGATACATGCAGACTTATAGTTTGTTTTCATTTTAAATTAAAAAGTAAGACCCATATTTCCCGTTTTCGGGATATGGGTCTCATTTTATTTTCATGATAATTTAAGCATGCATGCATACATGCATCACATGATCAGCGACTGCTTTTCATTTAATTCATACAGCCGCTTATAGATTCCTCCCTGTTCCATAAGTTCGGTATGAGTACCGGTTTCCGCCACTACGCCGTTCTGCAATACAAAGATCCGGTCAGAATTAATGATCGTTGAAAGCCGGTGGGCAATTGTAATTGTCGTCCGGTTTCTGGAAAGAAGCTCCAGCGATTCCTGTACAAGTTTTTCCGTGGCAGTATCCAGAGAAGAGGTGGCTTCATCCAGTACCAGGACCGGCGGATTTTTCAGGAACGCACGGGCAATGGCAATGCGCTGTTTCTGTCCGCCGGAAAGCTTTACGCCCCGTTCCCCGATACAGGTATCATACTTTTCAGGAAGTCGTTCAATAAATTCATCTGCCGCAGCCAGTCCGGCTGCTTTTTTAATTTCGTCCTGGCTGATTGCATCGTTCCCGTAGGCAATATTGTAATTTACGGAATCGGAAAATAAGAATACATCCTGCTGCACCAGACCGATTGCCCTGCGAAGGGACTGCTGGGTATATTCACGGATATCCCGTCCATCCAGTAATATTCTTCCCTGCTGTGGTTCATAAAAACGTAACAGAAGACTGGCAATCGTAGTTTTACCGGCACCGGTTTCACCAACGAACGCGATCTTTTCTCCCGGTTTTACAGTCAGTGTAAGATCTTGCAGGACAACACCGTTACCGTAACTGAAATGCACATGGTCAAAAACGATTTCGCCTCTTATATCGCTGCACTCTACAGCGTCAGGTCTATCCTCTATCTCCGGCCTGAGCTGCATAATTTCATAAAAGCGGCTGAACCCGGCCATGCCCCGCTGATACATTTCCGTTAAAACGGTAAGCCGCAGCAGGGGTTTCATAAACAAATTCACATACAGAAGAAATGCCACAAAATCACTGAAGGCAAGACGGTCCATGGCAATCATCCATCCGCCAAGGCCCATCATGACCACATTGATCAGGTTACTGAAAAAAGCAATGCTTCCGGAAAAATAAGCAACCAGTTTTGTCGATTTCCGTCTTCCGTTCATATACGTCCGGCACTTATCGGCAAAACGCCCGGATTCCTGATCTTCCAGGGCAAAGGCTTTGATCAAACGGATGCCGTTTAATGCTTCCGCCGCCTGGGCAGATACATCCCCATACAGCGCCCGGTTGGCACGAAACCGGTTTTTCATTTTGCGATTAATATAAACCGTATGGATGGTTTTACATATCAGAAGCAGAACAATAAAGGAAGCCAGAAACGGGTTCATCCACATCAGGATTACAATGGTTCCGATCATCGTAATGGAACAAATGATAAGGTCGTTGGGTCCTTTAAAGGTCAGCTCCCCTATTTCAGTCAGGTCTGTGGTAATCCGGGATAACATCTGCCCTGTTTTGTTATTGTCAAAATACCGGAAGGACATTTTTTCCAGATGGCGGAATAAATCCTGACGCATATCATTTTCCATATGGACGGATACCATGGTTCCATTATAATGCAGAATATACGTCAGGCCAAAACTGATACAGTACATTACAAATAACAGACCTATCATCTGAAATATCCTGCCGATATTTTTCTGGGGCAGTTCTACATTTAAAATATGGCGTACTATAATTGGAAACACGAGATCCAGCGCCGCTACCATCAGGGAAAGAAACAGCATTGCCAATATTTTTTTCCTGTAGGGTTTGTAATACGTCATCAGCAACTTCAGCATGTCAATCAGCTCCCTGCCTGCGTATCCCAGATATGCAGACGATACGATCCTATCAGTTTTCCATCCGGCGTCAGCGCCGGAGCTTCCACACCTGCAAGCCACCTTCCGTCCTTACTGATGGCAACTGCCTGGCAAGGACCTTCCGTGGGATAAAAATGTTTTTCTTTACCGGTAGCCAGGTCGATCACAACAGCCCCGTGGGCTTTGTAATTATGGGTCCGAACATTGCGTCCCACGGAGCAGGCCGCTTTCCCGGGAGCGAAAGAAATATTTTCAATCGTTCCCAAAGCACGGTACTGGTATTTAAATTTGCCGTCCAACCCAAATACAAACAGGCTGTTATTGCTGGGATGCTCTACCGGCGTAGGCAACTGCCAATTTTCCCTGTTAAATGTGTTGATAGTGGAAAAAACAGCGCCTTCCTTTGTAATATATCCATCACGGCCGGAAGCGTTTATCCAGGCATCATCCACCTTTGTTGGTTTGGAAAGAAAACGCCACCATAGTACCTTACCTGTTTTATCAAATAAGAACCCGCGCCCGTCGCTGCCGGTTCCGGCCAGATATTCCCCATCCTCTGAAAAATTAGGGCTGCCCCGCATCACTGTGTTATCAAAGGGCGGCACCGGCGGTACAAAAGTTTCGTTACACAATAAACCGTTCGTTTTATCTAAAATATACAATGTATTTTTATATTTCATTTCCGGGCGAAAATCGTAAGCGCTGGTGGCAAGAACTACTCTTCCCGATTTGTCGCTCACGTCACACCAGTTGATCCAGCTGTCGATGGTCTCATCCTTGGGAAACTTCCACAACAATCCGCCTCTGGCGTCAACGGCAATCATTCTTCCGTTATAACCCCGGCTGCCATCCTTTTGCATTACGAACCGGTACATATTGATAAAAGCGTTCCCTGCTTTATCTACAGCAATATGAACCGGAGCCGGATAGGAACGGCTGGATGCATCGGCCCCTACAAAATCAGCGGCTTTATATTTCCATTCGATATCCCCGGTATGAATATTTACCGCATATAAATTTCCTTCCGCGCTGCTTTCCCCTGCATAAGCCAGCCTGCTGTCACCGGTTATGGCCAGTGATACCAGTTTGCCGATTCCCAACGAACGCTTCCACAACTGCCTTCCCTGCATATCGATCAGGAACAGCTCGCCCTTGTCTGTTCCGACCAGCCAGGCCTTTTCCGCTTCCACATATTCTATCTGCGCTTTCGTGAACCCCATACGGTCATAGTTTTCCACGGGAACATCCCCGAGAAAAACGCTTACGCCTTCTTTCCCCCGGGAAACCGGAAAGGCTGTCCATGGGGTACGGCTTCCGGTAAGCCAGAATAAAGCGCAGCAGGACAAGGCAAATAGGATCAGGATAATAATATTTTTTATCTTATTGACCATAAGCCACCTTAACTTTGCCAATAGAATTTACAGATACATTTTTGAGATGTCATAAACTTTTCGCAACAAGCCAAAATACAGGCCCTGCTCAGATAAAACATAACAGATTTTGCTGCCCACAACCGCCAGCGTAAAAAGACAAAAGGCAACACAGCCCGCTTTTTCCGATTTCTTCCAAGACTGCCGTGCCACAGAACCCTTGGCTGCAAAAAAGCCCCTGCTGACCACCGAAAGGGCCAGGGTCTGAGCACGTCGCAGACAGCGGGCCAGCAAAGGCTTAGCAATATAGGGTATATGCTGCAGGACTGCAGTTCTTCCCCGCTGACTGTCGCTGCGAAGTTGCAGAGCCGTAATAATTTCCCCGGTTTCCGCAGCCAGCACCGGCAAAAACCGGATGGCTGTAACCAGCATAAAAGCAACCTGCGGCGGCAGGCGCCAGGACAGCAACGCATTCAATAACTGCCGGGGATCGCTTGTCCAGCAAACCAGAAGGCCCAAAGAAAGCATAGTAGCCGCCCGCAGCCCCTGTACAGCACCATACAGAATTCCTTCCCGGTAAACGAATAGTCCCCCTGTAACTGCTCCCAGAAAAGGCGTATCAGGCGAAACCAAAACAAACAAAGGAGTCCGGGGTATCTGGGAAAAGAACAGAGCCTGGCTCACCATGCTGCCCCACAGTCCCAACATCAGCAGTACAGCCATAACCTTCCATTTATAAAAAGAAGTGCCGGCTGCCCCGTGGAATACCAGCGTCAGCATAAACAATATAAATAAAGAACGGGGGTTATCAATGGTAATCATCAGTACCGCATACAGGAAAAGGATGATGAGCTTTGTCTGCCCGTTAATGTCGCGGGCCCAGTTTCGGGCTTCAGTTCCTTCCCACAGCTGCCGCATGGACATACCGGGCCACCTCCTCTTCCGTCAAGCAGGGCGGTATTCCAAGCGCCTCTGCAATATCCAGTACCGCCGGAACTGTCAGGCCGCTCTGTTGTAACAAATACCTGTCAGTCAGCACTTCATGGGCCGGTCCGTCGGCAATAATCTTTCCCCGCTCCAACAAGATGACACGGTCCGCAATACGGGAAGCCAGTTCAGTATCGTGGGTACAGATAAAAATGCTGCCGCCATTATGTTTAAAATGCAAAAGCATCTGTTGTATCTCGGCAAGGCTGCTTTCATCCTGCCCGGTAGTAGGTTCGTCCAGCAGCAACAGGCGGGGTTCCTTTGCCAGCATGGCACCCAGTACCACACGCAGGCGCTGTCCCTTGCTCAGGGCTGGCGGGAAATCTTTGGCATAAAGGCCCAGATGAAGACGATCCAGAATCATATTGATCTTTTCCTGTGTCATTGCGCTGTTTTTCCAGGCAAGTTCTTCCTCCACCGTATCGGCCAGCAGCATCAGGTCCGACTCCTGCAGCAGGTATCCCACCTGTCCCAAAGCCTTGCGTACCGGAACGCCACCCAGCAGTAATCGTCCGGAAGACGGATCGGTAAGGCCTCCCAGCATATTCAGCAGCGTGGATTTTCCCGCACCGTTAAAGCCCATAAGAGCCGTAATCTGGCCTTCCTGTAAAATAAAACTGAGGTCACGGATGGTATCCTCCCCCATTCCAGGATACCGATAGCTGATATGTTCCGCGGTCACCAGTGCTTTTCCCGGGACAACGTCCGATGCAAATCTGGGCGACAAATTTTCAATTTCACATTCCATACGTATCCGGTCTGCCGTTTTATTTTTATCCGATGTAAGTTCAGAAAGATTTAATTTGCGTCCCAATTTAACGCTCTGGGGTTCCCGCAGTCCAAGATCCTGCTTGTCCGTCAGAAAAGCCCAGGCCTTTTCAATGGGTCCGTCGTAAACGATCTTTCCTTCTTTCATTACCGCAAGGCGTGGGAAATAGCGGGCCAGTTCGTTGACACGGTGTTCAATCATCAAAATGGAAATTTTTTCATTCCGGTTCAGGTCAAGGAGCAACTCCATAAATGACTGTACACCCTGGGGATTCATCTGGCTCACCGGTTCGTCGAGAATCAGCAGGCGCGGTTTTGTGATTAAAATAGATGCCAGTGCCAGTCTCTGCCGCTGCCCACCGGACAACTGATGTATGCTGTGTTTTTCAAAACCGTCCAGACCTACGCGACGCAGAGTTTCCTTCACTTCTTTTTCAATAAGCTCAGGATCCATCCCCTGATTTTCCAGTGCAAACCCTGCCTCATCCTCCACGGTCATAGCGAACAGCTGGTCATCGGGGCTTTGGTACACAGTGCCGGCCAGCAGGCCTATCTGTTCCGGCGACCAATGGGTAATGTCCTGTCCGTCTAACAGGATACGCCCGGTTAATTCGCCGTGGCCGTCTTCCGAAACGAGACCGCTGATAATTTTGATCAGCGTGGATTTTCCGCAGCCGCTTCGTCCGGCAAGCAATACCATTTCCCCCTGCTCCATCCGCAGGCTTATGTTCCTGATGGTACAATCCTCCCGGCTCTCATAGCGGTACGAAACATCATCAATCAGTAACATGCCTGCCTCCTACTCGCCGACAACCTGGCGCAGCTTAATACCTGTCTTATACCCAATCCAACTGCCGATACTGCTGTACAGCAATCCGTTGACGATCATATACATGGCAAGGAACCAGTCTGCGTAATACAGCCGGTAAAAGAACATCATCTGTTCCAGGTTCACAAAGGTGATCAGTGCATCGCCCATACCTAAAAGGAGTGCCACGAAAAACATATAATTTGTTTTTAGGATTTCTTTAGTATAGAATCCACTGATCCAAAGCAGGCTTTCCGTTACCACAATATAAACCGAAGTACTCAGCACGCCAATTGGTGAAAAATGCCCGAACATGATTCCGGAAAGCATGAATTTTAAAACATATAACAGGGTAAGCACGCCGAGTTTGCGGTACAGCACCAACAGGGAAACAATCAGCAGATATTGCATGATGCCGCTGAGCAGCCCGGTCACCAAACCGGAGAATGGTCCCAGCAGGGCATGGACCAGATCTCCCAAAACCGTAGAGGGAAGCGCAATACCCCCAAAGGAAATGGCAGCAAACAAAGCAACCGTAATGGCCCCTTTCGCCCCTATTTCAAAAATGCATTTTTTCATACGGAACAGCAATATAAACATTAGCAAAAAGCAGACAAAGGCAAAAGCCACAGCCATGAGTCCAAGGCTCTGCTTCTTAGCGATAGTAAGAGGCACCTCCTGGATTTTCTGCTGCCCGCCGCCGGCAACCGTAACCCTCAGGGTATATTCCCCTTCCAGCACCTTAAAGTAATCAACGTATAAGGGAAGGACAAAAGCCTGGGTCTTTTTTCCGTCCAAAGAAATCAAAGCTGTCGTTTCTGATTCTTCCCCGGTATTACCGGCCCAGCCTTCACCGGCTTCATGATTTGTTTTTCCCGCTGTTACAAGTCCTTCCGCCACGTTTCCGGTTACACGGTCCAGCAGCTGCGCTTTAAATTTCAGCACCCGTATATCTTTCTGTGGGTTCCGCATATCCAGCAGCAAAAACGCAGCGGGATGATTAAACACTGCGGACCAGTTGGTAGCGCCCTCTCCCTTCATCCGGTTGCGGAATCCTTCCAGCGTGGTATCCCGCACATAAATGACGCCGTTTTCCGTCCGGTCATCCCGATGGCCGAAGGGGTCCACCGGCAAAGTCACCGACTGGATATACCAGTTAAATTTTTTCCTGTCAATTTTTTTAGTTTTTTCCTGGGGCTGTGCAACATTTCCTCCGGCAGCATCATATTGAAACTGCAGCTTCTTCTGTACTTCCCAGCCGTCGCCCTTCACGGAGACGACGATTTCATTACTGCCGGGAACTGCAGTTTCCTCAGCCTGTATGTACAAAAGATCAAAATTTTGTGCATAATCCGCATCAAGCGACCAGCTGGCAACAGCGCCATCCTTAGTTACCTGCCAGCCTTCCTTCGGTAATGCAGAGAACCCCTCAGGCAGCCGGACAGAGACCTCTGCCTGCTGTATGCGGGGTACATCAAAGCTTGTTAAATTAATATACAGAGGCATGGTACTGTGTCCGGAAACAGTTTGGATATTGCGTTTTTCCAAACTGTAAGGAAAAACCGCATCCAGCTGTTGTCCGGCAAAGGCATCCGAACCTGTCAGCAGCATCACAACAGCCACCAGCCAAAAGAAAACTTTTTTCATTCCTGCAAGTTCGTCCTGTCTATGCATATCTTTTGCAACAAATTAAGTTCTTTCTTTTTCGCTTCCGGATTTTCTTTTGTTGTAATCTCCAATCTGCCGTTCTTCGGATTCTGCTCCACGGAAATATCCGCTTCATAGGCGCGGCTGAGTAATTTTTCCGTAAAGACCTGTTCCGGCGCTCCGTCTGCAAGCAGTTTTCCTTCACCCAAAAGGAAAATTCGGCTGCAGTAGGCCGCCGCCAGATCCAGCTCATGTACCACCATCAAAATGGTTTTCCCCATATTGGCCAGTTCCCGGGCAAAGCGGAAAATTTCCTCGCGATATACCATGTCAAGGCCAGTGGTAGGCTCATCCAAAAACAGCACCGGCGTCTGCTGGGCTAATACTTTTGCCAGCAGGATGCGCTGCTTCTGGCCGCCGGATACTTCTGTCACCGGTCGTTCCGCCAGATCCAGCGTACCGGTATAGGACATGCAGTCCATGGCCAGTTCCTTATCTTCATCCTTCTCGCTTTCCCACCACTTCATATAGGGATAACGTCCGGTCAGCACAATATCGAGCCCCGTATATCCAAAGCCCGTCTCTACATTCTGCTGCAGGTAGGCTACCCTGCGGGCCAGTTCCTTTTCCCCGTAGGATGCCAGAGGTTTTCCAAAATATAAAACCTGCCCGGCTTTTGCCGGAAGCAATCCGCGAATCGTTTTTAACAGTGTACTTTTCCCTGCGCCGTTGCGGCCGATTATACCAATCAGCTCGCCCGTTCGTACTTCCGCGTTGATATCACTGATAATTGTTTTTTCTTCATACCCTATGGTCAGCCCCTGAAGCTGCAAAACTATTTCCTGCTGCATAAAACAAATCCCATCTTTCTTGCTAATCAAAAAGTCTTCTTATTGAGATTTTATTCTAACAGCACTATTATATATCATTTGTGAAGATAATAAAAGAGTAAGAGGAAGGCAAGATACATTTTTTATTATCAGGGTTCAAAACAATTAAGAGCTTTAATGAACTGTTATGATTTCCGTGCCACAGAAGGATTCGGCATCGCCTTGATCCAGGTTTTCAGATCTTCCGGATCCACCCCAAGATTTTCCCTGGCCCAGGCAGCCCATTTCACAGAACGCTTCCGTTTTTCCAGAATTTTATCTACCGTCCAGTCTGAATGTAAAGATAAAATATAAGCCATACGGATATAGTGGATGGGATATCCTTCCATAAACTTACGGTACACCAAATCGGCGCTAATGCCCCACCACTTTTCCGCGCACCGGGCCTTGCGTAGAAGATCACGATCATGGAGAAGCTGCGGCGTAATTTTTAAAATCAGTTCGATTTTCATCCAGGGATTTTCCCGACGCAGCTCCAATATTTCTTCCACCGGCTTTTCCGCAACAAAAGCATACATAGAGGCTTTATCTAAATCGTAATAAGAAAAACCTTTCGCCTTAAGCTCTTTGGCCTTTTCCGGGCTCATATCATATTTTTCCCACAGTAAACGATACTGTTCTTCTTCCGGCAATCGTGCCATAGCCATACTAACACCTTGCTTTCCAAATTTTTTCAATCATTTAAAAGAGCTCAGTTACATTCTGTTTCCCAAAAAATCTGCGTACTGTCAACGTGTCGCCGTCTCTTTCCCTGTTAACTTTCCGCTCTCTCTTCCAGTTCCCCTTCCAGCTCCATGTACAGACGGCGCAACGCCTCTTTCGTTTCAGGCAGGGCATTCCACATGCCGCGCTGTTCCGCTTCCAGCAGTTTTTCCGCTACACGGTGCAGAGCCCAGGGGTTCACCTCATTCATCCACTCCCGGATTTCCGGATCCAGCGCCAGTTTCTTTGCAAAGCCTTCATACATCCAGTCTTCCAACACTTCGCTGGTGCAGTCCCACCCGTAGGCGTGGGCTACCAGGTTGGCCAAATCGGATGCACCCTTGTATCCATGCTTCTTCATGCCCTCAATATATTTGGGATTCATGCTTTCCCCACGGAACACCCGACGTATCTCTTCGCCTAAGCTCCGGGTCTCTGCCTTGGCCCGGTCCGCGCTGTCGCCAATATAACACCGGGGCATTTTTCCGCGGATGCTGTGGACCGCCGCGTTCATACCGCCGCAATAGGCGTTGAAATCATCGGAGTTCAACAGGTGCACTTCGTGATTGTCAGTATTTTTTATCGTAATTTCAATGGTGGAAAGACGTTTGCGGAACAGTTGGGGCAAATATTGTCCCTGCATCTTTTTACCGTAAACGTGAGCCCCCCAGCGCACATACACATCCGCCAGGTCGTGGACCGTTTCCCAGTTTTTTGCTTCAATCATATGGGCCACCCCGGCGCCGTAACCTCCGGGCGGGCAGCCGAAGATGCGCCAGGATGCCTGCTCATAGGCGGTCTCTTTGTTTGCGCCATCCTTTTCCAGTTCAGCCGCGTCCTGTTCCACATGTTTTTTAATATAATTATCTTCCCAGGTTTCATCCAGTCCTTTCACCAGATTCACCGCCTCTTCCATCAGTTCCACCACCGCCGGCATAGTGTCGCGGAAGAGTCCGCTGATCCGTGCAGTCACATCAATGCGTGGACGCTTCAGTTCCTGTAAGGGAATCACTTCCAGGTCTTTCACTCGCAGACTTCCCCTCTGCCACACCGGACGCACGCCCATCAGATAGAAGAATTCCGCAATATCCTGTCCGTTGCTCCGCATGTTGGAGTCGGACCAGATCACCATGCCGATGCTTTCCGGATAATGTCCTTCTTCTTTAATGAAACGGTTCACCGCCTGGTCGGCCAGCAGCTTCCCAATTTCCCAGGCCACCGGTGTGGGAATATTGTAAGGGTCTACACCGTAAAAATTCCGCCCCGTAGGAAGGATATCCGCCCGGCCGCTGGTAGGGGCGCCTCCCGGTCCCGGCTCAATAAATTCACCGTCCAGAGCCCGCAACGTATTGGAGATTTCCTGTTTCGTCTTTGCTAAATTAGGCGCAAGTGTATCAACCATAAAACGGACAACGGTTTCTAAATCCAAAGCAGACTCTTCACGCAGGTTCAAATTTTGTATCAGTTCCGAAGCGAGCAGTAATTCCACAGCGTTTGTATTCAATCCCTTTTCCATCAGGAATTCCACAATCTTCGTACAGATTTCCCACACTTTGTCAAGCAGCTGCGCACCGGTTTCACCGTCAGCCAACAGTTCCCCGCTTTTTTCTTCCAGTTCATAGTAATCCTGTCCGAAGGCGGAACAAATCACTTTGGGAAGGGAGGGAACGTCCCCGTTTTCCACACGGGTCAGCACCAGCAAAAATTCCCGAAGGTCTTCCCCTTCCGGCGGGCAGCCAAAAATGTGAAGCCCCGTACGGATCTGCATGTGTTTCAGTTTTTCCACGTAGGTGTGGACTTTAAGAATATATTTATCGTCGGACAAATTTTCTTTTGGCAGTTCTTCTTCCAGATGCATGTCTGTAATCTTGCCTAAAATTTTTTCCTGCACCACGTTCTCACTGCCAGGCTGCTGCACTTTCAGTTGGGCGTATTCATCCAGCAGCTTTTCCAGTTCCGCCAGGTCTTCGTAAACATCGGCCCGTCCCGTAGGCGGATTCAGGTGACCGATAAGGCAGGCAGAGCCCCGGCGTTTGGCCTGGATGCCCTCGCCTACAATCGTCACATAGTATGGATAAATATCAGGCAAATCGCCTAAAGCCACGTCAGGATAACATTTTCCGGAAAGCCCGGCATTTTTTCCCGGCAGCCATTCCAATGAACCGTGGGTGCCCACGTGGATCACCGCGTCCGCCTTCCAGGAATCACGCAGCCATTTGTAATAGGCCAGATAGTGATGAGGCGGCGGGCAGGCTGGATTATGGATGATCTTCCCCGGGTCGTCCCCAAAACCCCGGGGCGGCTGCATACCGATATAAATATTGCCGTTACAGATACCGGGCATCAGGAGCGCGCCTTCATGATAAAACACATCTCCCGGCGCCTCCCCCCACTCCCGCGTCATTTCCTCCTGCACAGCGGCATCCTGCTTTGTGTACCACTTCCTGTATTCTTCCTCAGTAACCTTCCCCGCCGCTTTTGCAATCTGGCTTTCCGTCAGAAAACGCCGGTCGTTGGTAAAGCCTTCTGTAATTTTATCGATCAGTTCCTTTCCGTCTACCGGCAGGAAATCCATCCGGTACCCTGCCTCTTTCATAGCTTTTAACAGCAGGGCCACGCTGGCCGGGGAATCCAGTCCCTGGGCACTGCCGATGCTGTCGTTGGTGGGCGGGTAATTATGGAAGATGATGGCTATTTTTTTATCTTTATTTTGCAAATGGGAAAGGACGGCCCACTTCTTAACCTTGCGGGCGAAAGCTTCAATCCGTTCATGAAGGGGCGCATACCATGCAATACCTTCCCTGTCCACATCCTTATAGGAAACCGGTCCGATGTGGATCACACCGTCCATCTCCGGCTGGATCACATTACAGGAAAGTTCCACCGGAACCATGCCCGCATAGGATTCCCACCAGGAATCGTAATCCCGCAACAGGTTATAGCCCTGCAGCACCGGCACGTTCAAATCTTTCATAAAATTTTTATCGTTCTGGCTGCTGAGGGTCAGGCTGATCTTAAAAGTATTTACCACCGCGTCAACAATACACTTGCCGTCTTTGTAAAAATATTTTTTCACCGCTCTGGAAAGACCCGGCGCTTTTTCCGCTTCGTTGTCGCACCACAGACAATACACAGGAAGGGTGCGAAGTCCCTGGCTTTCCAACGCATTCGCCAATTCTTTTAAATAGGCAACCTCATGCCAGATCCAGTTTTCCCGTGCGAAGAGGATGCCGATAAGAGGACGGGGATCCTTGTCCTGTAAATTATATTTTCCCTCTGCAGATTCAGAAACCGTTTGATGACAGAAATTGTTTGCCGCCCCATCGATTACTTTTTGTTCTGAATCAATTATTTTTCTTTCACTCAAATCGCAGGTTCCCATCCAGGGCAGCGCTGCAGGCGGATAATAGGAAACCTCTTCGCCAAAAAATTCATGGCACAGATACAGCCACAGGTTCTTATAATTTTCCGTACCGCTGTAAAAAATGTACTGGCTCACCTGGGCTAAAACATTTGCTCCCACATCACAAACAGCTTCAATCTCCGGCATGGTGGAAGAACCCATGATAAAGCGTTTCTGTTTTTTCTGCAAATAATCCCGGCAGGCGTCGCTGAAAGGCGTCGGGTACACGGCCCCCTGCCAGAGAAAGAAAATAACGGAAGCGCTGTCCAACAAATTTTGCACAGCATTGGAAAACGTGGATTCACTGTTAAAGAAAACGCTGACGCATGCCGATTGAATCTTATTTTCTTCTTTCAATAAATTTGCCGACTGGTTTAACCGCTGGCACTGGCGCTCCACGTTGGTAAAAATTAAAATCCGGTTTTGCATGGGTTACCTCATATTTCTTTGCATTGTCCGCAACAGCCTCTTATGGGTTTATAATCTTCACAACAGTTTCACAGCAAAGGGAGAAACCACTTTACAAAGCAAAAGTAGTAATCTTTTTCAATAAGGTTTTGTTTCATATACAGTATAAGATATATACCTGTTGTATGGTCAAACGGAATTCAAAAAGACTGCTCATCTTACCTTTGACTTACGCATTGGTATCATCCAATGATAAAAACTGCGCCTGCAATCTTATTCGACTGCAGACGCCAAAAAAAATTATCAATTTATCTACATAATAAAAAAACGTTTTTGCGTAGCTTCTCAAATCTTTGCACGCCAACCGAAAGTTTTCTGATCACAGCAAGCCCTCCTACTTACAGGATGTTAATCATTTTTTACGCCTTCATAATAACATTGCCATATACAGCGGCAAATACACAATTCCGTTTTCCTCTTTCACATCACCTGTATGCAATACATACGGCACATGCAACTGTTCATTAAATTTTATCATGAACTTTTTCAGGGAAGAAAGTGCGTATCCTTTGCTGGATTTTACTTCAATAGGTGAAATATTATGACGGTTGGTAATCTTGTTCTTCGCAATCAGAAAATCTATTTCCATACGG
>OMYP01000012.1:0-74747 GCA_900315345.1 uncultured Selenomonadales bacterium
TTTTCTTCAACAGAATACTTTTCTTTTCTCATAAAAATAGCTCCCTTCATAGAATTCAGTGTTTTTTATTTCACTGTTTCCTATAAAGGGAGCATATCAGTGAAGTAAGCAGAGAGCTGTTTTTTGCCTTAAAGACTTTAACTTAATGACATTGCTATAGGGGTCTCTTTTTCTTTCTAGTATAAAAAACCGACATCCGTTTTTCTTCGGATGCCGGTTTCCCTATCAGGTTATTTTATGTTTTCAAGTATCCCTTTAATACCATTTCTTCAGGAGAACATAGGAAATTACGACCGTAAATATGCTGATGCCCAGCCAGACCGTTAACATCGGATTGTGCCATAACATAATAGATTCCCCTCCTTTACTGCTTCTGAACCTGTGCATCCGGCAGGTCGCTCTTCCAGAGACTGCCCAGCACAAACATGACTAGGAAGCTGACTAATACGCCCCAGGCTCCGGCAGCCATAACGCTGCGTTCAATGTGGGCGATGAGGTACAGGTAGAAGTAAACGCCTTCGCCAACAATAGCGCCGATGATGGCGGCTTTGGAATTGGCGATTTTGGGGAAGAACAGGGCGAAAATCAGGGGAGCCAGGGTTGCCGCGGATACACCGGAAATGCCGATCCAGACCATGACGCCCATGAACGGTGGCGGGTTGAATACAAGGTACAGTGAAATCGCGCCGATAATGGCCGGCAAAATTTTTGTCATGCCGTAAGCAACCCGTTCCGCTTTTTCTTCTTCCATATTAATGATCCCGTGTTTCACAAGGGTCTTTAAGAACAGGTCGTTACTGATGCAGGTAGTGATAACCAGAATCAGGCCGCAGGCGGTGGACATCAGTGCCGCGACGATGGCAACCGACAGGATGGTACTGATAACCGGATGGAACAGCTTTACGTATTCGATAACCGCATTATCCGCAACCTTCAGGGAGGGATTGATAGCCCTCATGTACAGGCCGCCGAACATAACCAGCAGGCAGCAGAAGGAGGCGAAGATCCAGGTCCAGATCATCTTGGACATGTCTTTCGGGTTTTTTAACGCCATAATTTTGTTCAGCAACTGAGGCTGGCCTGCAAATGCGAATTCGATGAACATTACGCCGAAGATGGTGGCGTAGCTGTACATGTGCAGGGCACCGGGGTTGGTTACGGTAACGAAGTAAGGGTTCTGGGCTGCAAGGATGTCGGAAACTTCCGTCAGGCCGCCCTTAAAGAGCATCAGGCCGGAGACGAATACGAACACGCCTGCGAAAATCATCAGGCACATCTGCCCGATACTGGTGTAAACGTCGGCGAAGAGGCCGCCTACGGTTACATATAACACGGTGATGATGGTGACGCCGATGATGGCCGTGGTGTAATCCAGGCCTTCAATCATTCCCGAAAGCAGCGAACCGCCTGCGGAGAACTGGCCGGCGATGTAGAATATCTGGATAATGAAAACAATGGAACACAAACCTCTCAGTATGTCGCTGTTGTAACGTTTTGCCAGCCAGTCCGCCATGGAGATGGACTTCAGTTCCACGTTACTGTTCCGGACGCCTTTGGCCAGTAAGATGAAGCCCAGGGTAGATGCGCAGAAGATGGCAAGGAAGATCCACATGCCGGTGGAACCCCAGGCATAACAGAAACCTACATATCCCATAAACGTCGCGGCGGAAAAGAACGAGGCAGCAAAAGCCAGCCCCAGGGGAATCGGGCCCATGGATTCACCGGCTACTGCGAAATCGCTTAAACCTTTGATTTTTTTGGCGCCCAGAAAACCAACATATACTACAAAGCACACATAGAGTGCCAGACCACATATCATCCAGGTATTTAATGACATGGTGTTGCCTCCTTTACATAGTATTTTTCATTGCATTATGTCAAATCTTTTCCCACTCGGATTTTATCAGCGCTTTGTTCAGATCCCGCAGATAGGGGACGGTACGCCTTGCTTCGGTACATTTGTCAATGTCGATTTCCGCTACCAAAACAGCGTCTTCATCTCGGCCTGCTTCGCAGAGAACATCTCCGTTCGGCGCTACAATGCGGGAATGTCCGCCCAGGAATACGGTGTTGTCGTCCACGCCGGCCCGGTTCACGGCGATTACATAGATGCCGTTTTCCAGCGCCCGGGCTTTGGACTGGATATCCCATACGTAGTAACGGGCGCGGCCGAAGGCTGCCGGATAAATGATTACGTTGGCGCCTTTCAAAACCATCAGGCGGGAGATATCGGGGAACCCGATTTCATAGCAGATCTGCATACCGATATGCAGGTCGCCGTAACGGATGGGGGCGGGAACTTTGCTGCCGTTCTGGAAACGGAGCTCTTCGTTGTCCCAGAGATGTACTTTGTCGTAGGTGCCCATTACGCCGTCTTCATTTACGGTGAGGGCGGTGTCGGTGATGATGCCCTTGTTGGGAGTGGTTGCCAGAATGCATCCGGAAACCAGGATCTGGTATTTTTTAGCCTGGGCGATCATCCAATGGGTTGTACGGCCGTCCGGAATATCTTCTGCCAGTTCCACATCCTGTTTTGGTATCCAGTAAGCCGTATTAAACAACTCAGGGAAGATGACCCATTTCGCTCCTTTTTCTACTGCTTCTTTCAATAATGCTTCGGCTTTGGCAAGATTCGCGTCCACATTAGCAAGTTCACAGTTCATCTGGATTGCAGCTACTTTGATTTTCATACTATCGCCTCCTCGTTGCTTATAATAGTTTGTACGAACACCTTCCTGTAGGATCCGCTAAAACACTGTTTGGTGTTTTGTCAATTCTATATTAACATCTTTTAAGGTGTTTTTTTCAATTTGCCCCTTTTGTTGACAAATAAACAGGTTTTTGTGCGGTATATGGAATTAAAATACTTGCGTAAAAAACAGCCAGACGATATGATAGTTTTAAGAAAACGTTGTCCTTTGCCGATGTTTGCTGAGATCTTGGCATTCCGGCGTAGGTGTTCGACTTCCCGGTTAAAATAAGTGATTGTAAACGGTGATAGTATGGCCTGGTATGTTATACTGACAAATCTGTGCGCCCGGATCTTCGTGGTCCTGATTCTGTTTTCGATTTTGTGCCGCACGGCGATTCTCAGGGAAACCATTAACACACTGCACGAGAAGGTCCGGAGCAAGGTAAAGCTTGTGTTGTTCTTTTCCTTCTTCGGCGCGTTGGATTTCTTTTGTGGCACGCTGCTGCCGACTGTTGTGGTAAACAACCACAGCACCTACGTGATCTCCGCCGGACTGATCGGCGGGCCGGCAGCCGGTGTGGCAACGGCCTGTATCCTTTCTCTGTTTTCCGTCGCGCTGATTAAACCTCCCGTTGTGCTTTCCATCGTTCTGACGGTTGCGGAGGGCCTGATTGCAGGCATGTTATTCAAATGGCTGCAAAAACAGAATTATAATTTTGTTCACGCGGGGGCGATTGCGTACGCCTTAACTTCTATTTATATTGCGTTTTTGGCTGTGTTCCCTTCGGGCGTTCTTCCGGACCCTTTTACGCTGGAAGATCTGGTTTTTCCTCTCCTTTTCAGCGTAACCGTGGGCACGGGTTCCTTTATTGGCCTTTTGGAAGATTTCTATAACCAGCAGGAAAGATTTGAAGGTATCACTGCAAAGATTGCGTTAAAGATTACAAACAGTACGCTTTCCATTTTACAGAATGGTCTGAATAAAAAAAGCGCTTCCGAAACCGTTGAAATTATCATTAGGGATTCCGAAACCTTTGACTTTGTGGCGATCACTTCCATGGATGAAATTCTGGGCTTTACGTCGTACCGTACCGAAGCGCCGTTTGTAGATTTTTTAAAAAACGATTTTGCAAAGCTGTTTAAAAGTGATTTCACCATTCCTACTGAAAAACTGGATGTAATCCGGGCCTGTCTGACGGTACCGCTCTATGACGATAAAAGAAAGTACGGGTATCTGTGCGCCGGTCATATTTTGGAGAACCGGGTATCGCCGATGGAAGAAACGTTAATAAACGGCATAGGCACTATGATTTCAACGCAGCTGGCATATCATATCATCAAAGAAAAGGCTGACCTGCTGCAGCAGGCTGAAATCAAGGCGCTGCAATCGCAAATCAACCCGCATTTCCTGTTTAACGCCCTGAGCACCATCAGTTATTACTGTACCCAGCAGCCGCAAACCGCAAAAACGCTGATCAACGACCTGGCCAATTATTACCGCAAAAACCTGACTGATGCGGATACTATGATTACAATAAGGGAAGAACTCCAGCACATCGGTGCGTATATCCATCTGGAACAGGCGCGCTTCAGGGAACGCCTCAAAGTCGATTACGAACTGAATACGGAAAATTCGTTTAATCTGCCGGCACTAATCCTGCAGCCTCTTGTTGAGAATGCAATCAAACACGGTCTTTATCCGAAAATTACCGGAGGAAAGATTACCATACGGATCGACGAGAAGCCTTCGTATTTCCGTATCACTGTCATTGACGACGGTATGGGGATTGCCCGGGAAAAACTTGCAACTATTTTGGATGATTCTGTTCCCAAAAAATCCATTGGCCTGTCGAATGTAAACAAAAGACTGAAGACACTGTACGGCATTAAATACCGGCTGCGTATATGCAGCCGGGTAGATAAAGGCACCATTGTTTCCATGAGAATACCCGTTCAGGAGGTGACTAGTACGCAATGATTAGGATAATTGTTGTTGATGATGAATTTCCAACTAGGCAGGAACTGACGTCCCTGCTTCTGAATATCAAAGATGTGGAGATTGTCGCGGAATGCTCTTTAGGTCAGGAAGCGCTGGATTTCCTCCATTCGGATACGGCTGACCTGATTTATCTGGATATTGAAATGCCGCAAATAAACGGGATTGAGACAGCAAAAATTATAAAATCCACTGTCAAGAACCCGCCTGAAATTGTTTTTGCTACAGGGTTTGATCAGTTTGCGGTCACAGCCTTTGAACTGAACGCGCTGGACTATATCCTTAAGCCATACACCCAGGAACGGATTCTTGCGTCAATCATGCGCTTCAAAAATTTACAGAGACAGCTTTCCAAAAAAAAATCTGCATCGGAATACTTAAAATTTCCAATTTGGCATAACGAAAAGATGATTCTGTTGAATGCGGAGACGGAAATCAGCCTGATTAAATCCGAACAGCAGCGCATCTTGGTTTTCTCGGAGCAAGGAGTTTTTGAAATTAACACGCCGTTGAAAGAGCTGGAGCAGAAACTGAGCGGCCACGGATTTCTGCGAACACACAAATGCTATATTGTAAATATCAATAAAGTAAGGGAGGTAATCCCCTGGTTTAATGACACGTTTGTACTGACTCTTGAAAATTGTTCCCAAAAGGACATCCCGGTTTCCCGGCATTATATACAGGAGTTTAAGAAATATGTAAATCTTTAAGAAGTAACAGTTTTTCTTACAGCCGTAGATTTTTCCGCGGCTGTTTTGGTATAATAAAGTAAATCAATATTAACCGTACAAATCGCATTATGTGAGGGAACCATGTATAGAATAAAAACTGAAAACTTCATTCTTACATTAACGCCTGTTGCAAATTCTGTCATGATAAACGTATGGAGCGAAGGCTTTTCTGCGGAATCCTGTTTTGACACAGAGGAAGCATTGATTGCGGATTTTGTTTCCCAGCTGAACGAAATGTATCAAAAACTGGACGGTTCAGCCATCATTCAAGACCTATATGAAACAGATAGTTATATTGAGTTCATCGTTCAAAAACGCGGCTATATAGCTGTTAGGGGGCAAATCACCTGGTCCAGAAACCGGCATACACAACAACTGACTTTTGAGAACGAAATTGAGCAAACATACTTACGGGATTTTGTCAGTGCTTTGACTGCTGATTATGCAAAATATGCAGAGCAATAAATTCCTGTTTGTCGGGCTGATTTATTAAGAATTTGCAACGAACAAATTCCGATTTACTTAACAGCCGTAGATTTTTCTGCGGTCAATATGTTATACTTAATTAAATAATGTTTAACCGTCGAAATAATATTCTTATTTTTTGAAGTAGGTGCTACTATGCCGATTAACAAAAATGAACTGACAAAAGAACAAATTAAAAAAGCAATGGCCTGCGAGACCGCCGAGGAACTGATGGCGCTGGCAAAAGCCGAAGGCATGGAACTGACCAAAGAGGAAGCCGAGGCGTACATGGCAGAGATGGCCGATATGGAACTTGACAGCGATGCGTTGAAAAATGTGGCGGGTGGCGCCAAGGCCTGCTATGGGGTGGATGGCTGTCCGCTTAAAATGTAAATAGAAAGTCGCTATCATAAAAATGTATTCACATCCTGATGCGTGTTGTACGCGTCAGGATGTTTTTTCTTTTTCCTCAATGCCCAACAGTTTGCGGAACCGGGCGTCCCGTTCTTTTTCCAGCTGTTTTTTCCGTTTTACGTTGGCTAAAGTCAGGCAATAGCACCGGTCTTTTAACCGGGTAAGAGCGCTTTTCCGGGTTACGTTTTTTTCCTGTTCCAGGGTTTCCGGCGGCAGGGACGTGGTGACGATCATGGGCACGTGCCGTTCGTAGCAGATGTTGACAATCTCCAGCACGTTCATGTCGGAAAAATAGGTGCTGGGTTCCGCACCGTAGTTATCGAATACCACAAGGTCGTGGCAACAGATGGCGTTAATATATTCCTGCCGTTTTTCACGGTTCAGGGACAGCAGGTCGTTAATGATGTCCAGAAAGCTGGTGACTAAACAGCGGTAGCCTTCGTCGCACAATGCGTTTACGATTTGGGCGGCGGCGTAAGTTTTGCCGGTGCCGCTGACCCCAAACAAAAACAGGCCTTCACCCCGCTGTTTCATTTCCGCAAAGTGCAGAGCGTATTGTTTCACGTGAAACGAAATTTTCGGGCTGCCACCGTCGTCGTGGGCAAAGTCCCAGCGGTGCATGTGCTCATAGGGAAGGGCGTGGCGGCGGCACTCTTCCGCTTTTTGCAGCTTTTCTTCCTTGCGGCGTTTTTCTGCTTCCTGTTTCCGTTCCGCAACCATGCAATCGCATTCGATGGGGAAGGCCCGTTCTTTTCCAAGCAGGGTGTGCAGCACGTACTTTGGCTTGTGACACACACCGCAGTGGAGCACGCCGTCCTTCATGTAGTCGGCAGCATTGTTACTGTGTCCGGAAGTTTTTTGTGAAACGTTTGCAGAAAAAGTTTTTTCTGGCGGTTCGGTGAGGTTTGTTGTCCCAAAGTTTTCGCGTAACAGTGAATTATTTTCCGGCGATTCCCCCAAAAAATTGAAGCCTGCAAGAATTTCACCAACCGGAGTTAAATCGCCGGTTTTTTCGTTTTCATTTTCCAAAATGTATCCGCAGTTTTCATCTTCCGTCGCGTGGCTGCAGTATTCATTTTCCAACATGTATCCGTAACTTTCATCATCCAGCACATAGCTGCAGTTTTCTTCCGCGCCGTACGTTTCTTCGATCAGGATTTCCTGTTCAAACAAATTTTGCATGCTTAATACACCACCGTTCCGATGAAGCCTTCCGGCAGGGGCAGCAGTTCATCTCCCTGCTGGAACAGGCGGGCGCCCCAGTTGTTGGCGGCTTTGTCCAGATACTGGCCCTCCAAAATTTTTTCCAGGTTTTCCGGATCCGTCAACCAGCTGAAACTCACCACCCAGCCCCGGTTGTTTTTGGATTTGCCAAGCAAAAAAGGACTGTTGGCAATGCTTTCGATGGCCTTGTGGATCTGATCTTCCCCGTAGTTTTCAAACAGGTTGCGAAGCCGTTTCACGAGCCGGGGATACAGGCCGCTGAGTTTTATCTCCAGAGGCAGCTGGTTCCACGCCATTACTACTTTGCGGAAGGCTTCCGGCAATTTTTCTGTGGGAATCAGTTCCGCATTTTTCTGTTGGGGCTGGGAAGCTTCGGCGGTGTTGTTTTCGTTGCCGGTTTCGCTTTTCTGCGTTGCGGCTGCCATAACGTTACCGTCGTTGCATTTTTCCATTTCCGTTACCGATGCGGCGATTCCTTCGCGCGCGCTAGTTGGCATCGCGTCAGCGATATTGGTTTTAGTTTTTTTATTTTTCTTTAACTCTTTTCTTTGCTTCTTTCTTTTCTCGTTTTCTTTTTCTTTTTTTGCGGAAGCGTTACAGGGCGTTACGGAATCGTTACCGTTCGTTACGGCGGCGTAACATGCAGCCGCGGCGGCATTGGCTTCCGTAACGGCGGCGCTGCCAGGCGTTGCGGGCTCTGTATGATCTGTAACGGAATCGTTACCGCCCGTTACGGCAGCGTTACATTCCGTTACTGATGCATTACATGTAACGTTTTTTGCGTTACCGGTAACGCTGTTTCCGTTACCATAAGCCGTTACACCGTTACCTTCCGTAACAGTTGCGTTGTTCTCCGTTACGCAAGCCCCTGCAGTAACGCCGTTTTTTTCGCAGGCGGTTACAGTTGTGTGAACGGTAGACGCGTCGCCTTCTTTCTGCCTCTTCCGCCACCGGCGCACCCGGTTCCGGGTCAGCATCCGCTGGTATTCCAGGCGGATCCGTTTATCGTCCCACTCTTCCGGCGGTTCCCGGTGGACCGTAGTCCAGTCTATGGCTTCTTTCTCCGGCATATAGGAAAAGGGCGGAAAGCCGGTGCGACCGGCCTCCTTCCACATTTCCTGCAACCATTCCAGCGCTTTTTGGATCAGTCTCATAAAATAGTTTATAAATTGCATATCCATAGTTGTTTCCCCTCTATTGAAAATCAGCAGCTGAACGCACCGCTGTGAAAAATGTGATAGCCTTCCAGCAGTTCGCGCAAATGGATCAGGGCCTTGTTCCGCATTTTTTCCACATACTGGCGGCTGCACTGCAGCTCCTTCGCAATAGCCGCCGCAGTTTTATTCTGGAAGAAAAAGGACCGGAGCATGTTCTTTTCCCCGGGGCGCAGTTGACGGAATGCGTCTGCAAATGCACGGTCAAATTCGGCAGCCAGCAGTTTCGCATCCGGTTCATCGTTCCGGCTGGCGGCAACGTTAAAAATACGGTTTTCTTCCTCGTTGGCATCGGTGCTTTGGTTCCGGCGGTTGTGGACACTCTGCCGTGTTATCTGGGTCAGGACCCGGTTACGGATAATTCGTTTCAGAAGGTAGGGAAGATTCTGGTCACAGGGCGGCTCCGGGTGGGTCATCAGAAATTCCATTACCGCAAGCAAGGCGACGCTGCGGATTTCTTCCGTCCCTAACCGATCCCGGAAAAAGCAGGTGGTGCATAGCCGTTCAATAAAGGGTTCCGCCTGGGCGCAGAAGAGACGTGCCGCGTTATTGTCGCCCTGCCTGGCCAGGCGCAGCCATTCGTTCCATGGCGCCGGATTTTGTTGCGGCGCATTTTTGGGCGCGCCACAGTTTACAATGTTTTGTTTTTCCTGTTTCAATTTTTGTATTACCTTCCTTTCTTTTTCGGGACGTTAATAGAAACTGCCGATTATGCGAAGAGGTTACAGCATGCAGCCGGTTAGAGCAGCAGTTATTCTGAAAAACAGCAGCATCCCGTTAATTTTCTGTCGCTGCGCGACGGGTTCATAGTAGAGGAAAAGCCAGTAAAAATCAAGGGTTAGAAGAGTTGGAGAAAAGTTTGTGCAAAGTTGTAGGAAAGGTGGAAAAAGTGGAATAAAGTTGTAGAAGAGTTGGAGAAAAGTTGGAAAGATTCCAACAGTTTTCCAACTTTTTCCCAACTGCAAAAAATGGTGAAAAATTTGTGAAATCATACTGAGACGATTAAAAGTGTAACAAATGAAATACTTTTGGGAGATTAAAAAAATTTATTTTACATTTTTCTGAAATTTATTGTAATAAATGTTCTATGTGATATAATACTTGCTATCGTGGCGCCTAAAATAATTCGGGTGTATGTATTTGGCATGAACAGGAAAGGCAGGGATCTAAAATTAACAGGTATGAGTACACCATTGGTGAAGTGATCAAAAGGAAACGCAAGCAGGCGAATCTGTCCCAACACGAACTGGCCCAGGCGATAGGCGTATCGGCTAATACCGTCTCCAAATGGGAGAACAATTTGGCAAAGCCTGCGCCTGCAAATGCCCGAATGTTGAAAAAGTTTTTTCGCGTTACGATCGGCCAGAGCAGTCTGACAGTAATGGAAGACAGGCCGCAGGAAATGGCGGTACCTGGTGGGCGTATGCTGCAGAATACACGCAGCGTACGGGAAGAGATGGAAGCTTTGAACAGACGTGTGCAACAACTGTCAGACATGGTAGGTAAGGCAGAGACTGTTCTGTAAAACTCAATCGGTAGTCATGGAATTATTTTAGCGACACGTACAAAAACAACGCCGCAGTGGTTTCTTAAAGAAATCGCTGCGGCGTATTTTTTTAATTTTTTTGTAATACTTGCGGCTGCAGAAACTTTTTTTGAAAAAAATTAAAAAAAATTTGAAACGTTGGTTGCATTTTAGGGGGGTATCGAGACTGTATAAGTGAGGGGCAAAATACGAAAGCAAAAAGAGCCGCTGACAAATGGCGGCTCCGTAAAGAGAAGGAGAGTGATGAACATGATCGTAGAAAACCCTGTTGTGATTTTGGAAAATAAAATCCGCACCATGGCCATTGAGGCCCGGGGCGAAATCAAGACCATTTACCTGCACTGGACCGCCGGTTGTTACGGACACGTTTACGACGACTACCACCTGTGCATTGACCGGGACGGAACCGTGTACGTAAACTGCAAGTCGTTTACGGAACTTAAGGCCCACACATGGCGGCGGAACACGGAGGCCATCGGCATTGCCCTGTGCTGTGGTGTGGACGCCCGCTGCTGGCTGCCGGACGGAGCGGAAGGCTACGAATTGGAACACGCCTGTGAAGTGGAGTATTGTTACCGGAACAACGGCGCCCTTATCGACTTCGGTGAAAATCCGCCTACAGGAACCCAGATTGAGGTAATGGCCGACCTGGTTGCGATTTTGTGTGAAGAGCTTGAGCTTTCCATTACGCCGGAAACGGTGATGACCCACTGCGAGGCCGCCTTTGAAGACTGCTACGGCCCCGGCGACGGCGATTCCGACATGCGGTGGGACCTGTGGTTTTTGCCGGATGTGGAAAATTTTGGCCTGCTGGTTCCCGGAGGCAATCTGATCCGGGGCAAGGCCCAGTTCTACCGCGACCTGTACGAGGAAGGCGTGATAACCCGCTTGTACGAGAAAGATAAGGTGCTGGTGGTGCAACGGTAGTTTATATCTGCCGGAATTTTCCGGCAAGAATATAAAAATTATTTTGCGAGAAAGGAGGTGAAAGCATGGCAGCTGTAATGAACGTGGAAAAGCGCACCCTGTCCATTTCCATTGCCCGGGGGCAGGACGCGGAAGGGAACGCCGTATCCAAAAATTACACGTACAGCAACGTAAAACCCGACGCGGAACCTGCCAAACTGGCAGCGGTAGGCACAGCGCTGGGCGGTCTCTTCGACAACGAGATCACAGGCCTCACCGTAGTGGAACGGGCATCCCTGGTAAATGAGTGACCCGGGTAAACGAAAGAGCGGGCGCTGCTGATGCGCCCGCTGGTAACAAGGCAGAGAGCGGTGCTGAAGCTTAGCATAAAAGCCGGTTTGACCAATACGCTCCGGTTTTAGAAAACCGCCTTGCAGTATTAAAATTTTTTTCAAACAAAGGAGGAAACAACCATGAGCTCTGATACCGATCTGGATTTAGTTTTTCGCAACGCCGCCGGCAAAAAGGTGATCCTTAACATTGAGGAACCCAAAGCCGGCATTACCAAGGCGGAAATTGACGCGGCCATGGCGGTGGTGGTGAACAACAACATCTTCAACACCAGCGGCGGCGACATTGTGGAAGCCGTGGAAGGACGCCTGCGTACCATTACCCTTGACCCCATCGTGGAATGAGGGTGAAGGAGGCAGCGCAATGGACGTGACGGAACTGTTCAGCTTCATTAAAGATTTCGGATTCCCCGTGGTGTTAAGCTGGTTTTTGTTAGTCCGTATGGAAAACAAACTGGCGGGCCTGACGGATGTGATCAGTGAATTAAGCTGCAACATTGCCTCCCTCAGGGGCGAACCCATAAAAAAGATATAGTACATAATGAAAACGGGAAACTGTGTGAAAGCAGTTTCCCGTTTTCGTTATGAAACGATGGAATTTATAAAATGCAGATTTTTGCCTAAATTATAAACGCAAAACTATAGTAAGCGTCTTAAAATTATGCTACAATAAAAATACGCAAAGTGCTTACCACAGCTGTTTCGCCGTGCAGAACACGAAAGACCTGCATCACGCGCTGACGAAGGATTTGGAGATCCATTTTGTAGAACTGCCCAAGTGGCACTACAAAAAGGGCGCAAAGATGAAGCGTCTGGAACGCTGGCTTGCGTATTTGTCTTCGAAGACGACTATGGAAGAAAGGGAGGCGCTGGCAATGGTAGATGAAGATATCCGCACGGCAATGGAAGCAGAAAAAGAATTTGTGCAGGACTACGAGTACATAAGCGCCTATGACCGGCAGGAAAAGTATTTGCGCGACCAGGAGGCCAGGGAAGCTTTTGTCCGTGAAGAGGGCGAGGCTGCTGGTTTTGCAAAAGGAAAGGTCGAAGGAAAAGCCGAAGCCAAAAAAGAACTTATCATCGCTTGGCGGAACAAGGGAAAACCTGATTCGGAAATTGCCGAACTGTTAGACATGGATGTGGATGAAGTAAAGCAGATAAAATAAAATTGTCTGCAAAAATAGTTTAACTGCCAATAGAGCAGTGATTTTGTAAAAAATAATTTCAAATTAAACGGAACGATTGACTTCGGATTTTATGATTGCACACGCCCGGCTTGCAGAAACAAACTGCAGGCCGTTTTTTTGCGTAGAAATGAAACCCCAACCTCAAATTTTTCAGTTACTTTCTGTATGTCGCACATGTGGCGGCTTGCGGCTATTCTAAGCGTCCGTACTTTTGGACTCTGTTTTTGATATAATTTACATGTGACGATGGAACTGCAACTGTTGTCGCTTTGAAGGCGACAAGACTTGTGGCAGTAAATCACATCACCAATTTATTTGTGCAGGCGATCATGGCGGCGGGAATGGGACGCTGCAGTTGCCAGATGATATTCATGGGTCGGGAACCTTCACTGCTTACGAAATCGGCCAGTCCTAAATACATGAAGGGTGCGGTGATGTTTTCGATTTTATCGTATTCCCGCACGAACAGAATTACCTTGCTGCCTTGCTCCCGGTGGTACTTATAACGTTGGCCGGTGGGCGAAGCGGCAGAGGTGGTACTCTGACTCTGCCAGTGGAACAGGGTTTCGTTGATGGAATAATCGTTGTACATGGTGGAGGGGGAGTAATCTTTTTCGCTTTTGATCAGAGTGTTGAGCAACACGTCTACCTTTTTATCCGGAAGCCATTTCACCCCTTGGCGAATATTGCTTGGGGTCAGGTAATCCAAAGCAGCGAAAATCTGATCGCGGGTGTAATGGCAATGCAAGTCCAGAGGGCAGTCGAAGCCAAGATCGACCGGGTCGTCCACAAAGGTGATGTGTTCCAAATTATACTGTAGGACGCTAATCATTTCTTCCCACACAATGGTACAATGGGAAAGTTCCTGTAACCTGCGGATAGCAGTGCATAACTTTCGATCATTTTCCGAAAGATTGCTTTCTATCTTTTCATTGCTATCTTCGCTTGCAAAGGTCTGGAAAAATGTAAAATAAAACATCCAGATCATCCGTTTTTCCAGTTCGCTGAATTCGGAAGGTGTCCAGGTTGCGATGGACGGCAACTTTTGTAACAGGAACTGCAGCCAACGGCGACTGTCGATGGATGCAATGCGAGGCAAAGCACTTGTCAGATAATCACGCTCCGGAACCGCAAAAGAAGGAAGCAAATCAGCCGCTACGCACTCAGCCGCTACGCACAAAGAAGAAAAGGATGTCTTAGCCACCGAATAAACATGCAACAATGACATATGATAATATTCCGCAAAATTACCGACAGTAATGAGCTCGGTTGCTTCCTGAGCATAATCTCGCAGTTTTTCGATGAGGGCAGATCTCGTGCTTAACGAAGCTTTAATATTTTTTAAAATAACGTTTTGAGCTTCTTTTTCTAATTGGATGTAGCAACCGGCAGGAAGGGACGCAAAGCCTTGCTCGATTTCCCGATGCAGGCCCTTACGGGTGCGTTGCAGCAAAGCCGAAAATTTTTCGTCAAAACGATATTTCTTATGAGACTGACCAATAAAATCCAAGACGGTAAGACACTCTTTGTCATCAGCTAAACGCAAACCGCGGCCAAGCTGTTGCAGGAAAATGGTTAATGATTCTGTGGGGCGCAGGAACAAAATGGTATCAATTTCCGGAATGTCCACGCCTTCATTATACAAATCTACAACAAAAATAAATTTTATTTCCCCGGAAATAAGTTTGCTTCGGGCGCTGCTACGTTCATCATCTGAGCTGTTGCCGGTGAGGCAGATGGAAGGAATGCCTTCGTCATTGAAAAATCGATTCATGAATTGGGCGTGCTCAATAGAAACGCAAAAACCCACGCCATGAACCAGATTCAAATCGGCGGTATATTTCCGCACAGCCTTCACAACAAGGGACGCACGTTTTTTTGCTTTGAAGTTATCCAGTACATATATATTGTTCAAATCCTTTACATCATAACCGCCGCGGCTCCAAGTCAACTGGGAAAGATCGGTTCCATCGCTGACCCCGAAATAATGGAAGGGACAAAGGAGTTTACGCTCAATGGCTTCCGGCAGACGAATCTCCGAAGTAATACGATGGTTAAAATAGTCGGCCACATTTTTGCCGTCCATACGTTCCGGCGTGGCTGTTAGACCCAGCCAGATTTTGGGCGTAAAATAATTTAACAGTTTTTGATATGAAGAAGCTGCCGCATGATGGAATTCGTCTACAATAATATAATCGTAGAAATCGGGAGTGGTTTTGGCTGTCCAGTCTTGAGAATTAAAAGTTTGAATGGACATAAACAAATGGGAAACCTGGGCAGCGGGTCTATGTGAACCCACAAACAGATCGCCAAAGTTTGCATCTTCTAAGATGCCACGGAAGCAGGAAAGGCTTTGAGACAAAATTTCTTCCCGGTGCGCAATGAATAACAGTTTATTTGCCTGCCCGGGATGTTGCTTACAGAACCGTTTGTAATCAAAGGCAGCAATGACTGTTTTGCCAGTTCCGGTTGCAGCAACAATTAAATTTTTGTAGTTGGAACGTAGTGTCCGTTCTGCTTCCATTTCATCCAAAATTTCCTGCTGATACGGATAAGGGTTAATTCTAAAGTGATAGGTTTCCGGATTTTCAGCAATCAAATACTGCTTGTCGGGTTTATTCTGGTAACGCTCCCGGTATAACGCGGTCTTTAACCGTTCCTTTTGAGACGCGTTATAGGTTTCAAATTCCGGAGAATGCCAGTACACATCGAATGTGTGCGACACCTTGTGCATGGTGCTGGCCAAATCTTTTTCGGTAATTTTGACATTCCATTCCAGGCCGCTGGACATGGCGGGGTTAGACAAGTTGGAAGAACCGATGTAAGCCGTAGTGAAGCCGGTATCTCTGTGGAATACATAGGCTTTGGCGTGGAGCCTTGTCCGCTTGGTATCATAAGAAATTTTGATTTCCACATTCGGTAGCGCGTTTAATTCTTCGATTGCTTTGAAGTCTGTAGCTCCTAAATAGGATGTGGTAATAATCCGCAATTTGCCGCCACGCTGGGTAAAGTCCTTTAATGATTCCAGTAATAAACTAAGACCACTCCACTTAATAAACGAAACGAGCATATCAATACGGTCACAGGTACTGATCTCTGCTTTGAGTTCGCTAAACATTTGCGGTTCATGTTTGGCTCCAGTAAAAAGAGAAGTTTCAGATAAGGAAGTCTGAGGACGGGGAATTCTTGCGCTTGCGTCAATAACACGAATCGTGTTTTGCGAATCCAAAAGAGTCAGCAGCTCTTCGCCATTTTTATCAACAAGCGATTCCTTTAATTCTTCATTATTTGTTTCTTCCTGAATTAACTTTATGATTTTATTGGCAAGAACAATCTGACGTTGTAAGCCAGTTGTTTCACCTTCAGTTTCCCCAGTATCTTTTGCAGATTCCAGACCCTGGGTTACGATATCTTTCAGATAGCTGGATAAAACGATAGAGGCTTCCGTCTGATCAATTTTTTCAGTTTCCTTAAAACGGCTTTCGATGTGCTCCAGCTGTTTCGCAAAATGCTCGTTTATGACCTGCTCATAAAAACCGGTCTTGAGTTTTTTATCGTCCATAGTAGTGCCTCAGTAAGAAATTTTTTTAGCTTGTTATCTATAATGTACCTGGTGACGAAAAAATGTGCAAGATCAAAATAGGAATTTTTGATATGGTTGATTTCTTTTTGTTTTTAATATGAGTGACATCGAAGGAGAACAGAATAATGGAAGAAAAATGGTTTAAAGAGCATTTTGTGATATAATTATGTATATCACTTATAGTGTAGTATATATTTACGGACTTGATAACTTGCAACAAACTTGCAAGTTTGTTGCAAGTCATTCTCTAAATAAGGTCATAAGTTGGTAGTTGTGAGTATAATAGGACAAAAGTGAAAGTCTGCTGCAATTGATTTATATACTTATTATGGTGAATAAGAAACGAGGCACAATATATGGACGGAAAAGCAATCAAACTTCTGAAATATCTGGATGGTAGTGATAAACGTTTTATTATTCCGGTATACCAGAGAAATTATAGTTGGAAAGTGGAAAATTGCAAGCAGTTGTATGATGATTTGGTTAAACTCATCAGGAAGAAAAGGAAACTACATTTTTTTGGCAGTCTTGTCAGTGTTTACAACGGGATTCAGGAAGAATTTCTTATCATTGACGGACAGCAGCGCGTAACAACGATTTCGCTTCTCCTTCTGGCGATGCATAATATTTTAAAAGAAAAAAAGCTGATTGCAAAGGATGAACGCCTAATTGATAAGATTTTTGAAGAATATTTAGTAGATAAATATGCGCCTTCTGAAAAAAGAATCAAATTAAAAGCGGTTAATAAAGATTTGGAAGCATTTGAAAAACTGTTTGACGAAGAACCTTCCGAATATATTCCCAATTCTGATGTTACCATCAATTACCAATATTTTTATGACCGAATTCTCAAGGAAGAAATTACCATAGATGAATTGTATGACGCTGTCAGCAAACTTATGGTCATAAACATTACAGTGGGTGAAGATGACGACCCGCAGTTGATTTTTGAAAGCCTTAACTCTACAGGCGTTGATTTAACCGAAGGTGATAAAATTCGCAACTATGTACTGATGGGGCAAAGCGCAGAAAATCAGGAGGCGTTTTATAAAAAATATTGGAGCAAAATCGAACTGTGTACAGGGAACAATAATAGCAATAACAATGGTGTCAGCCTGTTTGTCAGGGATTACCTGAGTGTCAAACGGCAGGCAACACCCTCGATGGATAAAATATACGTTGTTTTTAAAGCGTATGTGAACGAAACCGGGATTGCAATGGAGGAACTATTGAATGATTTGCTGTACTATGCCCGGTTGTATGAAATCTTGATTCAAGCGAAATTTGAAGACGGAACAATTAACAGTGGAATAAGCCGTTTGAACTATTTAGAAACGACAGTTTCAAGACCATTTTTCCTTCAGGTTTTGCATTTGCATAAGCAGGGAGTTCTTTCCGTAAAAGATTTAAGAAAAATAGTTGCACTGGTGGAGAACTTCCTGTTCCGCAGAAATATCTGTGAAGTTCCTACCAACGCTCTGAATAAAATTTTCCTGACGTTGGATCGGGAGATACATCGCTATGACGGAACTTACGAAAACTATGTTGAGAAGATGAAATTCGCTCTTTTGTCAAAGAAGGAGAGCGGCAGATTTCCTGATGACCGGGAATTTGCAACGGCGTTGTCTGATAAACAGGTCTATCTCATGCGGAGCCGTTATAAAAACTATTTGTTTGAACGGTTTGAAAATTTTGGCACGGAAGAAATTAAAGATGTACAAAAACTGATTGAAACTGGTAAATACACCATTGAACACATTATGCCCCAGACCTTGACGCCGGCGTGGCGCGAAGCTCTGGGAGAAGATTGCCAGCAAATACATGCACGGTGGCTTCACCGGTTGGCCAATCTTACATTAACAGCCTACAATTCCAGTTACAGCAATAATACTTTTTTGGAAAAAAGAGATGCGGAAAATGGCTTTAAAAACAGTGGTATCCGCATGAATCAGCTGATTGCGCAAAAAGAGAAGTGGACAGAGGAAGAACTGCAAGAACGCGACACGTATATGGTTGAAAAGGCAAAGGAAATATGGAATTATCCGCAAACAGATTTTAAACCGGAAGAAAAGCAATTAGATACGGTAAGCCTGGATGATGATGTTGACCTGACCGGCAGCCAGATTGCGAAATTTTCATATAAGAATACAGAACAACCCGTTGAGAGCTGGACAGATATGTATGGAAAAGTTTTAAAGATTTTACATACAGAAGACAGTTCCAAGCTGACAGACCTTGCCTATACCTCGGATCATGATGTTGAATTAGCCTCCCATGTTTCGCACGATGAAAAAACGTTTTCAAGCAAAGTTCAGATAGCTGAAAATATCTATGTATGGACTGGCACGGCAACACAGTATAAATTAGCAACCTTGCGCAAATTCTTTGCTATCTTCGGTGTTGACCCATCGGAACTGGTATTTTACCTGCGAGATAAGAACGAGCCTGATAAAACAGATACAATGCCAGAACGATATGGAATCAGGAAAAAGTATTGGGCGTTTGCATTGCCGTATATTCAAGAAAAATTAGGACATGAAGGACCATTTTCAAATGCAAACCCTACTACCGGAAACTGGATTAACGGCTATTTTGGAGTAAATAATTTTGCGATATCCTTAACGGCAAACTTTGATTGCGCGCGTGTCCGTTTATATTTTGGAAGTCAGGATGTTCCGAAAAATAAAGAAGCTTTTGATTTTATGTATGCGCATAAGGATGAGATTGAGAAAACTTTAGGTACTGCACTTGTTTGGAATCGTGCGAATGATAACATTGCATCGTTTATTGCCTATGATATGCGTGGTATCAGTGTTGGAAATGAAACTGACTGGATACAAATGGCAAAGTTCCATGCAGAATGGAGTAAAAAATTTGCTGATGTATTACTGCCGGTTTTGCAGAAAAAATATCCGGGTGTAGTTGTACCGAAATAGGGTGATGTTATATTTTGGATGTTTGAATGAAATATGTTGAATGATTGATATTTAATAAAGAATGCGTGGAGCCTAGTAATATGAAAATTGATTTACATTGCCATACGCTTAAGACGAAAAAAGGAGATAATAAAGGGCGAAATGTTACGCCTGAAATGTTTAAAACAAAGATTGAACTTGCAGATGTAAAAGTTGTTGCAATTACTAATCATAATTGTTTTGATATTTTTCAATATAGTGTTTTAAGAGACAAAGTTAAAGATATTTGTCAGGTATGGCCAGGGATTGAAATTGATGTACAAAGCACCGATTCAAAGAATAGATTTCATTTAATTATTGTGTCTAATCCGGATGATGTAGAAGTTTTTAATAATCATGTTAAACACCTTTTTGATGGTAAAGATATAGATAATTGTATATATACTTTAGAAGAAATATGTGGGGAGTTTAAAGATAGCGATTCAATTTATGTTCCACATTTTCATAATAAGATACCAGCAATATCTGAGGATGATAGATCAAAATTAATATCTCTTGTTGGAGACAAAGCACGTGTTTTTATTGAACCAAGAGATCACAGAACATTAGGAGTTTTAGCAAATAATAATTTTAATGTAATGATAGGTAGCGATGTTAAGGATTGGACAAAATATGAAGATTGCACATTTGCAGAATTAAGGCTGCCAATAGGAAGTTTTTCTGAATTTCTATTATTATCGAAAAGGGATTCAAGTGTTGTAAAAACATTATTGGGAAATAAAACACCTTTAACAATGACAGGTAAGCCACATCCATCAGTAAATATTAAACTTAGTATTTATCCAGATGTTAATATTATTTTTGGACAAAAAGGAACAGGAAAAACAGAAATACTTAAATCGCTTTATGAAGAAATGCTCAAATCTGGAAAGAATTGTAAAAAATATTTTGCATCTGAACGTAGTGAAGACTTTTCTTCTTTCTTGTCCATAAAAGGTATTGATGCTGATTTGGAAAAAGTTCAAGTGGATTCTTGTGAGAAAGAGTTCGAATCAATTAAGTCATGGACTGATTGTAATCCTACAGCGTTTTCTGGATATGTTAGTTGGATAGATACTCGTGGAAATAGTAATAATAAGTCAAGAATGAAAATTACAGAAGCTGTTCATGAGGTCTTTTCAAAGGATAAGTTTTACGATATTCATAAAAAAGATAAAAAAAATATTTCTGAAGCAATAGATAAAATAGAAAGCATTGCATTGGAGCATTATATTCCATTTGAAGATACAGTCCATTTATTGAAATTACTCTCACATCTTCAAGAAATGATCAATGAAAAAAGAAAGTTGGATGTTATCGAAGAAGAAGCAATTAGACTAACTAATAAGAGTATTGATTTAATTAAAACACTTGCAGACCGTAACTCAGATACAGTTTCGCGTCCTTCTTCAACTGGATTGATTTCTTTTGCTGAGTGTAGATTAAGACTATATAAGTCAGTTAAAAAGATACTGGATTCAATGAGTAAGCCTGAATATAATGAACGTTCTTTGATTGGAACGTTAGAAGATAAAGGTAATATTTACATAAACAATAAATATAGAATGTATTGTAATGAGTCTAAGACAGATGAATTTCCTGACTACAGTATAAGAAAATTAAAACAAATCCAGGAGTTATTAAAAACTATTGCAGATAATGTCTTTACTGAAAATATTGCTTTGGAAATTGATAAATTAAATGAATTATGTAATAGTAATAATGTTTTATCTTTAAAACCTTTTTTAGGAGTATCTAAACAAGTCATAACTGAAGATGGAGCGGTTTATTCTCCTTCTAACGGCGAAAAAGGAATATTGCTTTTGCAACAAGCTTTAAAAGAAGATGCAGATGCTTATTTCCTTGATGAACCGGAATTGGGAATGGGGAACTCTTATATCGACACAGATATTAGGCCACTTATTAGCAATTTAGGAAAGCAGAGAAAATTTGTAGTAGTAGCTACGCATAATGCTAATATTGCAGTACGTACATTGCCATATTTATCAATATTTAGGGTTCATGAAAATGGCGAATATAAGACATACGTAGGAAATCCCTTTGATGATAAATTGATTAATGTATCCAATGATACAGATGTAAGGAGTTGGACTGAAGAGAGTTTACATTCATTAGAAGGAAGTAAAGAAGCATTTTATGAGAGGAGAGATATCTATGAGTCAAAGGACAATTAAGGTGGATCTCTTAGAAATAGATGAATGTACCGATGTACTGAGATTTAATTTTGAAAATAATCCTTTAGATGTAAATTTAAATGTTTCAACGTGCCAAAATGAATTAAAAAAGGTGTTTATTCAATTGTTAAATGAACTATTAATGCAGGATAATATTTTATTAGAATTTAATTGTGACGAAAAATATAAAAGAGGAATGTACAAAGAAGTTTGTGAGGAATATATTAAAGACTTAAATAGGGAAATTCAAAAAACAAAGGAGATATTCGATAAAGAATTAAATGATGATAACGCATGAAGATATTTTAAGCGTCTGTTAGTAAAATTAATATTATGTATATTAGGAGCACACGACTATGGTTGACACAAAAAAAGAGCAAGAACGAGATGAATTACACAAAGCGATATGGAGTATTGCTGATGATTTGCGGGGCAGTGTAGACGGTTGGGATTTTAAATCTTATGTTCTCAGCACCATGTTCTATCGTTTCATTTCGGAAAATTTGACCAATTATATTAACGATGGCGAAATTGCTGCCGGGAATACGGATTTTGATTATGCTGCACTGACCGATGATGCAATTGATGAAGAAGCACGGAAAGATCTGATTGATGAAAAAGGATTTTTCATTTATCCTTCGGAATTATTTTGTAATGTTCGCAAACGCGCAGATAAAGATGAAAACCTGAACGAAACGCTGGAAACCATTTTTAATCACATTGAAGATTCCGCAAAAGGAAGCGAAAGCGAAGCAGACTTTGCCGGGTTGTTCGATGATTTTGATGTGAACAGTAACAAGTTGGGTGCAACCGTTGCGAAACGTAATGAAAAACTGGTGAAACTCCTAAACGGTGTAGGCGAAATGAAGCTGGGCGACTATAAGCAGAATACCATTGACGCATTCGGTGACGCCTATGAATATTTGATGACCATGTATGCTTCTAACGCAGGCAAAAGCGGCGGCGAGTTTTATACACCTCAGGAGGTTTCTGAACTACTGACGCGTTTGGCCATCGTTGGTAAAACGGAAATCAATAAAGTGTATGATCCGGCTTGCGGTTCTGGTTCCTTGCTGTTAAAAGCGGCAAAAATTTTAGGAAAAGAACATGTGCGGCAGGGCTTTTTTGGTCAGGAAGTTAATATAACAACTTATAACCTTTGTCGTATCAATATGTTTTTGCATGATATTGATTACGATAAATTTGATATTGCCTGTGAAGATACACTGATTAGCCCCCAGCATTGGGACGACGAACCTTTTGAAGTGATTGTGTCCAATCCGCCGTACAGCATTAAATGGGCTGGGGACGATAATCCTGTACTCATTAATGATCCGCGCTTCTCTCCGGCAGGGGTGCTGGCACCGAAATCAAAAGCCGATTTGGCTTTTATTATGCATTCCCTGAGCTGGCTGGCGACGAATGGTACAGCGGCGATTGTTTGCTTCCCTGGCATCATGTACCGCGGCGGGGCAGAGCAGAAAATCAGAAAATATCTGGTGGACAACAACTATATTGACTGTGTAATCCAATTGCCGCCCAACTTATTCTTTGGCACTACCATTGCTACCTGTATCATGGTACTGAAGCGCAACAAGTCGGATAGCAAGATTTTATTTATAGATGCATCCAATGAATTTGTAAAGGTGACAAACAATAATAAGCTTACCGATAAAAACATATCACATATTGTGGATGCCTTTGTAAAACGTGAGAATGCGGAATACTTCTGCAAGCTGGCAACTTATGACGAAGTTAAGGAACAGAATTATAATCTTTCTGTCAGCACTTACGTGGAACAAAAAGATATGCGGGAAAAAATTGATATTGTAAAACTGAATGCGGAAATTAAGGAAATTGTTGCCAAGGAACAGGTGCTACGTGATGAGATAGATAAAATCGTTGCAGAAATTGAGGGAGGGCAGGGGGAATGAGCAGGCTTGAAGAACTGTTTGTTGAACTGTGCCCAGACGGTGTTCCTTTTAAACCATTAGGTGAGTTGGGCACTTTTTATAGTGGGTTGACTGGAAAAACAAAAGATGACTTTAATGAAGGCGATTCAAAGTTTATTACGTACATGAATGTGTACACTAACATGGATTTGAAAACAAATGTTACTGAAAAAGTTAAAATTAGTGAAAATGAAAAACAGAATATAGTGCAATATGGTGATATAATTTTTACAGGATCCTCTGAAACGCCTGATGAATGTGGGATGTCTTCTGTTTTGACAACGAAGACCGATGAAAAGTTGTATTTAAATAGCTTTTGCTTTGGTTATCGTTTTAAAGAACCTCAATATTTTGTACCTGCTTTTACAAAGCATTTATTTCGTTCAAATAAATTGCGTCGCCAAATTATAAGAACTGCAAGTGGAGTTACGCGTTTTAATGTTTCCAAAAAAAAGATGGAGAGCGTTGTAATTCCTGTACCTCCTCTGGAGATACAACGCGAAATTGTCCGTGTTTTGGACAATTTCACGTTCCTTACAGCCGAGCTTACAGCCGAGCTTACAGCTCGGAGAAAACAGTATGAGTATTATAGAAATCAACTTTTAGGTTTTATGGAGGGTGTTCAATATAAAAGGTTGGGTGACACCTGTGATATGAAAGCTGGTAAAGCTATTTCTAGCATTCTGATTTCTGATTATGAGACGGCAGATAGCCCAATAAAATGTTATGGTGGGAATGGAATACGCGGCTATGTTAAAGAAGCAAATCAACATGGAGAGTATCCATTAATCGGTCGTCAGGGTGCACTTTGTGGCAATGTGAATTATGCAACAGGTAGTTTCTACGCAACCGAACACGCTGTTATTGTTAAGTCTAAAGGCATGTATTATCATCGTTTTTTATATCATCTTTTAACTCATATGAATTTGAATCAGTATAAGTCAGCAGGAGCACAGCCTGGTCTTGCTGTAAAGAACTTGCAAGAACTTAAAGCCCCTGTGCCACCATTAGAGGTTCAGGAAAGAATAGTTAGAGTTTTGGATAATTTTGAATCTATTTGCTCAGATTTTAGTGTAGGCATACCCGCCGAAATTGCAGCGCGGCAAAAGCAATACGAGTATTACAGGGATAAACTGCTAACATTTAAAGAATTAAACGCATAATATAAGCAAACATAACATACAGGAGATCCATCATGAGCGAGTACAATATCATTATCTCAACCAGTGAAAGCACGGTTGTAACAGAATATGAACCCCAGGGGAAACGGTCGGACGCATACCAGAGCGAAGCGGCTTTGGAAAAGGCGTTTATTCAGCAGCTTTCCGAGCAGGGATATGAGTATTTGCAGATTCATGATTCCAATGCGTTGGTTGCCAATCTTCGTAAGCAGCTGGAAAAGCTGAACAATTACACCTTTACGGAAAACGAATGGCAACGTTTCTTCTCTCAAAATATTGCGAACACTAACGAAGGAATTGAAGACAAAAGCCAAAAGATTCAGGAAGACAACGTGCAGGTGTTGAAGCGTGATGACGGAACTACCAAGAACATTACGCTGATTGATAAGAAAAACATTCATAACAATTATCTGCAGGTACTGAATCAGTATACGGAGAAAAGCGGCAATTATGATAACCGGTACGATGTTACCATACTGGTGAACGGCCTGCCTTTGGTGCATGTGGAACTGAAACGCCGGGGCGTGGCGTTGAAAGAAGCCTTCAATCAGATTAACCGGTATCAGCGGGACAGCTTTTGGGCGGGTGCCGGTTTGTACGAGTATGTGCAGATTTTTGTGATTTCCAACGGCACTCATACCAAATATTATTCCAATACTACCCGTTTCAGCGCTATCAAAGAGCATGAGAACGGGAAGAAGAAAGCCAAAAAGACTAGCAACAGTTTTGAGTTTACTTCCTATTGGGCTGCTGCCGATAATAAGGTGATTCCTGATTTGGTGGATTTTACCAAAACCTTTTTTGCCAAGCACACATTGCTGAATATTTTGACCAAGTATTGTGTGTTTACTTCGGAACGTATGCTGATGGTGATGCGTCCGTATCAGATTGTGGCTACGGAACGAATTATTAACCGGATTGAAATTGCTACAAATTATAAACGGATGGGAACGTTGGATGCAGGTGGTTATATTTGGCATACCACTGGTTCCGGTAAAACGCTGACATCGTTTAAGACAGCACAGCTGGTTTCGCGGTTGGGTTTTATTGATAAAGTTTTGTTCGTGGTAGACCGGAAAGACTTGGACTACCAGACTATGAAAGAGTACGATCGCTTTGAAAAAGGCGCGGCTAACGGAAACAGGAGCACGGCGGTACTGACCCGGCAGTTGGAGAACCGGGACAGCAAGGGAAATCCCCATGATTATAAGATTATTGTTACCACGATTCAGAAACTGGACAATTTTATCAAACGGAATCCTAACCATCCGGTATATCAGCAACATTGTGTCCTGATTTTCGACGAATGTCATCGTTCACAGTTTGGCGATATGCATGTAAGCATCACAAAGAATTTTAAGAAATATCATATTTTCGGTTTTACGGGTACTCCGATTTTTGCTGAAAACGCCGGTGCAGGCAAGCATCACAATTTGAAAACTACAGCCCAGGCATTTGGCGATAAGCTACACACGTATACCATCGTAGATGCTATCAACGACGGGAACGTGCTTCCGTTCCGTATTGATTACGTGAACACAGTGAAAGAAAAATCTTCTGTAAAAGATAAACAGGTGAAAGCAATCGACACGGAAGCGGCATTGCTTGGTTCACAGCGCATCGCTAATGTGACGAAATATATTTTGGAACATTTTAACCAAAAGACAAAACGCGGTGAAGGATACTACTCTTTCTCCAAGTTGATGAACATAGCAGAAGTTGCCAAGAACTCCAGCCTTGAAGAGAAGAAGCAGAAACTTCGCTTGAACGGTTTTAATTCCATTTTTGCAGTTGCTTCCATTGAAGCGGCCAAACGGTATTATTTGGAATTTAAAAAGCAAATGGCTGAACATCCGGAAAATGCGTTAAAGCTGGCGACTATTTACAGTTACAGTGCAAACGAAGAAGATGATCCAGACGGCTTTTTGGATGATGAAAATTCGGACAGCACGGATGCACTGGATGCTTCTTCTCGGGATTTCCTAGAAAAGGCGATTGCGGATTACAATAAAATGTTTGGTACTGCGTATGACACATCTTCTGAAAAATTTCCGAATTATTATAAAGATTTGTCATTGCGGATGAAGAACCGGGAAGTAGATCTGCTAATTGTGGTCAACATGTTCCTGACCGGTTTTGATGCTACCACTCTGAATACGCTGTGGGTTGATAAGAATTTAAGACAGCATGGTTTGATTCAGGCTTTCAGCCGTACCAACCGGATTCTGAATTCGGTGAAGACCTTTGGCAACATCGTATGCTTCCGTGATTTGCAGGCAGCGACAGATGCAGCAATCGGCTTGTTCGGGGATAAAGACGCCAGCGGTATTGTTTTGCTGAAATCTTATAACGACTATTATTATGGTTACACGGATGAAAAAGGCAAAAAACAGAAAGGTTATGAGGAACGCATTGCAGAACTGGTGCAAAAATATCCGCTGAATCAGCAGATCATCGGGGAAAGTGCGAAGAAAGATTTTATTGTTTCCTTTGGTAATATTCTGCGGTTACGTAATATCCTGTCATCTTTTGATGAATTTGAAGGTAATCAAGTTTTATCCATGATTGATTTTCAGGATTACACAGGTATCTACAACGACTTGTACGTAGAATTCAGGCCACAGACTGAAAAGGAAAAAATCAACGATGATATTGTCTTTGAAATGGAACTGGTCAAGCAGATAGAGGTCAACATAGATTACATCTTGATGTTAGTGGCCAAATACCATAAGAGTAATTGTAGGGATAAACAAGTCTTGATTGCTATTGACAGGGCGATTAAATCCAGCTTGCAGTTACGAAGCAAAAAAGAACTGATTGAAAACTTCATTAACACTATTAATGCAGATACTGATGTGCAACGTGACTGGCGCAAATTTGTCAAAGAGCAGGAAGAAACCGATTTAAATAGTCTGATTGCAGAAGAAAAACTGAAAGCGGAAGACACCCGCAAGTTTGTTGCAAACGCCTTCCGCGATGGTGCATTGAAAACAACCGGCACAGATATTGATAAAATTTTGCCACCTGTTTCCCGTTTCGGTGGCGGGCGTGCCAAGAAGAAGCAAACCGTTTTGGAAAAGCTGAAAGCATTCTTTGAAAAATATTTTGGGCTGGGAATTCACGATTCTGCTGAAGATGAAGTTGAGGAGATTGCTTATAATACTTCAGAAACAAAATTAGAAATGGCAGCAGAAAAAAGTCTAACTGAAACATATGAAACACACCAAACAAACGCCTGACAACGTACCCGACTTGTTTTAATGAGGCAATGGGTTATGAAGCAAAAAAAGTGCGCTGTGGTAAACAGAGAATTGTGCGTGGCCTGCGGAAGCTGCCAGAAGGTCTGTCCCATGGGAGCGATCCGCGTGTATAAAGGGCTTTACGCCATAACGGACGGGGCCCGCTGCATCGGCTGCGGACGCTGCGCGAAGGAATGCCCGGCTTCTGTAATTTCGCTGGAGGCGCGGCATGAAAACTGAAAAGCGCTGGTATGATTATTTGTGGATTGCGGAACTGGTCTATTTCAGTCTGGGTTTCTTTAATATCCTTTTTGCCTGGGTTGGGCTGTGTATGTTTTTTATCCCCTTGCTTTTGGCGCTGGCAGGCTGGGACAAAGCCTATTGCAACCGGTATTGCGGCAGGGGCCAGCTTTTTGCCCTGCTGGGCGGCAGGCTCGGGCTTTCCCGGTGGCGCCATGTGCCGGGCTGGCTTCGCTCCCGTTTTTTCCGTTACGGTTTTCTGCTGTTTTTCATGGTCATGTTCTGCAACATGCTGCACGTAACGTGGCTGGTGTATAGCGGCGCGGAAAATCTGCGGCAGGTGGTGACGCTGCTCTGGGTTTTCAAATTGCCCTGGCATTGGGCTTACAGCGGAACGGCAACGCCCTGGGTCGCCCAGTTCGCTTTTGGCTTTTACAGCGTCATGATCACGTCTACGGTGTTAGGCGTTATTTCCCTGCTGCTGTGGAAGCCCCGTTCCTGGTGCGTGTATTGTCCCATGGGTACCATGACGCAGCTGATTTGCAGGGCAAAACATCAGTGAGAGCGTGCTGGTAAAGTGCACGGCTTAAATACTGAAATGATTAATTTCCGATGAAAACCACATCGCGATGTTGATTTCATCGAAAAAATAGTTTATTGTTATACAAAGTCCGAGTAACTTTCGAGTAGCTTTCGAGTAATTTTCGAGTAGCTTTCGAGTAACTTTCTAGTAACTTTCGAGTAGCTTTCGAGTAGCTTTCGAGTAACAAGAAAGTAGTCGGCGAAAAAGCCTATTTCTATAAAAGGTCAATGATACGCTGTAAGCTGCAGTTGCAGCGCATGTAAGGAGGGGCGGCAAAAAAATGAACAACAAGGGATTAACCACCGCGGAAGCGCTGGAGAGGGCGAAAAAGGGAAAAAACGTACTCACCCAGGGTAAGAAAAAGAGTCTGTTTTCTGTGATCGTGGAGCAGTTTGCCTCACCGCTGTTGCTGTTGTTGGTGGTTGCGTCGGTTATTTCCATTATGACCGGGGAGATCGTCGACGGTATCATTATCATTATCGTGGTGCTGGCTAACGTCATCATTGGTACCGTGCAGGAACTTTCGGCGGAAAAATCCGTAGAGGCCCTGCGGCGGATCAATGCGTCCACGGCAGTTGTCATTCGCGATGGCGTGGAGACGGAGATTCCTGCGGCGGATCTGGTAGAGGGCGATTACGTGATCCTGGAGGCGGGGCGCGTGGTGCCTGCGGATCTGGCCCTGGTCCAGACCAGTTCCCTGAAGGTAAACGAGTCGGCCCTCACGGGGGAAAGCGTTGCGGTGGAAAAGGACTGCAACGAAACCAGCGACGAGAAGACGCCCCTGGGCGACCGCAAGGATAAGGCCTTCATGTCCACCCTGGTGGAATACGGCCGGGGCGAAGGGGTAGTGGAAAAGATCGGCGACCATACCGAGATCGGCAAAATTTCCGGCATGCTGCATCAGATCGAGAAGCAGGAGACGCCGTTGCAGAAAAATCTGGACAGCATTTCCAAGGTCCTTGGCATCGCGGGCGTGGTGCTGTGTATCCTGATGTTTGCCTGCCAGATTTTTATTTACCGTACCCCTGTCATTGAAACGCTGATGATTTCCATTGCTTTTGCCGTTGCGGTAATTCCGGAAGGACTGGCTACCGTGGTAACGCTGGTGCTTACCGCCGGTATTCAGGAGATGAGCAAGCGCAACGCCATCGTGAAGCAGATCCATGCGGTGGAAACGTTGGGCGCGGTGAACGTGATTTGTTCCGATAAAACGGGTACCCTGACCCAGAACCGGATGACGGTGGTGAAGTGGTATTTTGCAGGCGAGGCGTTAGTACCGGAAGAACTGCCGACCGACAGCAAGGTGTTTCCTAAATTGCTGGAAGGGTTCCTGGCCTGTAACGACGCAAAATATTCCGAAGAGACCGGCGAGGAGATCGGCGATCCTACGGAAACTGCCTTTATCAAGTACGCAAAAGATAAAAAGCTGGGTTATTACGATATCATGCGCGGTATCACCCGGTTTGATGAAATTCCCTTTGATTCCGTCCGGAAGATGATGACCACCCTGGACCGGGTGGAACGGAATGGGGAGGTCCGGAATATTTCCTATACGAAGGGTGCCATTGATTCCGTTATCGTCCGCTGCGACCGCATTTTGGATGAGGACGGCGTCCGGGAAATTACCAACGAGGACGTTGTAAGGGCCACCCAGTCGGCGGACATCATGAGTTCCGAGGCGCTCCGTGTGCTGGCCCTGGCCTACCGGGAAGGGGATACGGTTCCTCAGGAAAAGGATATGATCTTTGTGGGGCTGGGCGCCATGATCGACCCGCCCAAGGAAGGCGTAAAGGAAACCGTGGATGAATGTCATCACGCGGGCATCGACGTGGCCATGATCACCGGCGACCATAAGATCACCGCCTTTGCTATCGCCAAGGAACTGGATATCGCTACGGACATTTCCCAGAGCATTTCCGGCGCGGAAATTGATGAAATGGATCCCGAAGAGTTCCGGAAGAATGTGCTGGATTACCGTGTGTTCGCCCGGGTGTCGCCGGAGAACAAGGTGCAGATCGTGCAGGCCTTCCAGTCCCATGGCAAAATTTGCTCCATGACAGGCGACGGCGTCAATGACGCGCCTTCCCTGAAAGCGGCGGATATCGGCGTGGCCATGGGCATCGGCGGGACGGAAGTGGCAAAGGATGCCGCGGAGATGATTCTGGTGGACGACAACTTTATCACCATTAAGAATGCGGTGATGGAAGGCCGGAACCTGTTCAATAACATCAAGAAGTCGGTAGTGTATCTGCTGCGGTCCAACTTCGGCGAGGTGGTGCTGATGGCCTCGGCCATTTTTGCGGGCCTGTCTTCGCCTCTTTCCACCATCCAGATCCTGTGGGTGAACCTGCTGACGGATACGGCGCCTTCCCTGGCCCTTGGCATGGACGTGGGTTCCGATGCCGTAATGAATGAAAAGCCCAGGGACGTAAAGGCCGGCATTTTGAACCGGAGCGATTACCTGAATATCGTGATCCAGGGCCTCATCAGCGGCGGCGTGACGCTTCTGGCCTTCCTGCTTCCCGTGATCATGCTGTACGGGACGGGAAACATTCTGGCGACCCTGGACGGCAACGACGAACTGTTGAAACTGTGCCGGACTTACTGCTTCAGCACCCTTGCCATCAATGAGATGCTGATGGCCTATGTGTGCAAGACCAAGGGCAGCCTTGCTTTTGCCACGAAAGATTCCTGGAACAACAAGGCCCTGAACATCATTACGGCGGTGGGCATTCTGCTGCAGATCGGCATACTGGTCATTCCTCCCATGCGCTCCCTGCTGAAGCTGGCGCCTGTGGGAACCGTTGACATTGCGCTGATCCTGTTCATTGCGGTGGCCGGCGTCATGATCAACGCGGCCATTACTCTGGCGAAAGAAAGACTGGATATCAAACGGGAAAGAAATCTGTAAGGAAAGTTGTAAGGATCGGGTTTACGACATGAAAGCGTTAGTGTTGTTCAGCGGCGGGTTAGACAGCAGCGTTTGTCTGGGCCTTGCGGTAAAAAAATACGGGGCGGATGAAGTGATGGCCCTTTCCGTTTATTACGGACAGAAACATAAAAAGGAAATGGAAGCTTCCGAAAAGGTGGCCGCCTTTTACGGCGTAAAACGGGTCACCCTCGATTTGGGAGAAATATTCAGAGGCAGCCGGTGTTCTTTGTTGGAAGGTTCAGCGGAAGAAATTCCCCATGAGGAATATGCGGAGCAGCTGGCGAAAACCGGCGGCGCGCCGGTGAACACCTATGTTCCTTTCCGTAACGGCCTGTTTCTTTCCGCCGCGGCCTCTGTTGGGTTAAGTAACGGCTGCGAAGCCGTTTATTACGGGGCCCACGCAGATGATGCGGCCGGTAATGCCTATCCCGATACCAGCGTGGCTTTTAACAGGCTGATTTCGGAAGCCGTTTATGAAGGCAGCGGCGGCGCAATACAAATTGTGGCGCCTTTTATCAATGCATCAAAAGCCCATGTTGTGGCCGTTGGCTCTGAAATCGGCGTTCCTTTTGCACTGACCTGGAGCTGTTACGAAGGACACGAAAAAGCCTGCGGTACCTGCGGAACCTGCCGCGACCGGAAGCGGGCCTTTGAAGAGAACGGGCTTGTTGACCCTGTAGAGTATGAAACGGCAGAAAAAAAACGGTAAAACATTAGTTGAACAAACTGGCAGGGAAACGGTAATCACGTAAAAAGAAAAAAATTTTTCATAGCAGCCGTAGATTATGTAGTCTGCGGCTGTTTTATTTTAATGAAAAAACAAGCTATGAAGTTCTCTGCCTGATTTGTGGCAGGTCTTCATAGCTTGCTGTAATAATCTTGTTTATTTCTCCGGCTGGAAAGGAACTACGGCCCCGCAATGGGGAATTACGGTAATGGTGTAATCATCCTTGCCTTCCCGTTTCAGTTGCGCTTCCGCCAGTTTCCAGGCTTCTTCGACGGTTGCCACGGGAATCTGGTTGGTCCGGCGTACCTCGGCGAAGTTTTCCGGTTTGGTTACCAGGTAAATGGTGTAGCGGTGGGTCATGCAGAACAGGTTGAACGCCACGAAGAAAGGAATCGTGAAGCATTCGCGCAAGGCTTTTTCCATTTCTTCTTCCGTTTCGTATTTAAAGCTGTCCAGATAGGCAGGAGGTTCGTGAATATCCCGGGCTTCCATGATGGCGATGATGATGCCGCCCTTTTTCGTGGTTTCATCTGAAGGATCGTAGCATTTGCAGCCCTGGTAAAGGGAAATGTCCTTGGGATAGCCGCCGGCGCAGGCAAAGGTCACGTCGGCCCGCCCTTTAATGGAGACCTTCTGGTTTTCATACACGATTTTTGTGCCTTCCACCCAGGCCTTGTCCGGGTCGCCCCCGATCATGCAGCAGATTTTCCCTTCGGCGTTGATGATGGAGTTGACCATGAAAACAGGGTTGACCATGTGCATGGCTTCGATCATATCGTCGCTTACAGGATTATCGTGGATGATACAGTTCCGGGTTTTAGGGTTGATGCCGTCGCCGAAACGGTCGGCCAGGGCGTGGCAGTGGTTCTTCTGGATGGTATCGAAGCTGGCCACGCCGGGCAGGATCAGCTTGCGGCCGCCGCCGTAGCCGGCAAACAGGTGCGGGGTGATGCCCCCTGCAACAATAATTTTATCGGCTTCTACCACCCGTTTGTTCAGAACTACCGGAGTTCCCAGCTTGGTGGTGCCTACCAATGTCAGTTCATCGTTGTTCAGGCAGTCGTGCTGGTACATCCGGATGCGCCGGGCCACTTCTTCGCCAACGACGCGGACATTTTCTTCCGGTGTATGGGCACGGTGCGTTCCCTGGGCAAAGACAATGTACATATCTTCGTCGGGAATGCCTGCCAGATTCAGTTCATTGACAACGTGGATCAGAAATTCATGGGAGCGGTTCCAGATACGGGTCGCGTCGGCCACCACCAGGCACACCTTATCGCCTGCAGATACAAGTTCCTGCAGCGGTTTGGAGGCGATAGGCTGGCGAAGGCAGCGCAGGGTGGCTTCTTTTACGTCCACCGCCGGCACATTGCGGCCGTGCAATACTTCCTGAATGTGTTCTTCCGGCAGTTCCACGCTCTGGGTGGTGTTGCCGAAACCAAATTCAAATTTTTTCAGACTCATTCGATTTCCCCTCTTTTTATGTATGATAAAATACAAACACTATAATAACATTTTTTTGCTGCAGGTGCAATTGATGGCGGGGTTGCAGTGACTTTTCACTGTGATCGGCGAGAGGATGCAGTGACTTTTCGCTGTGGCTAGAAAATTTTGTTGCAGATGTAATCGGCGAGGGGCTGGGATGTTTTTCCTGCAGGCATAAAAAAACCGGATCGCAATGATCCGGTTTTAAAGTTTACGTTGGTTGTTGTGTGCAAATTTTTTATTTTGCTTCTTCTTTCACAATCTTTGCGTCCTGTGAATTCTTTTTAACGGAAGCAATGCCGTTGAGGCAGCTCTTCATGGCTTTGTAGCCTTCGCTTACGGCGATGATCTGGCCGTTGGTCGCTTTCAGGCGGAAACGGAATTCACCTGCCTTGTCGGCGTACACTTCGAACTTCGGATGCTTTTCAACCTTGAAGCCTTCTACGGTCTGGTCTTCGATTGCGGCAACCGGCGCATTTTTCATAACGCTTTCAATGCCGTTCTTGCAGGCAGCAGCGGATTTGTAAGTCTGCGATGCAGCGATAACTTCACCGTTGTTCGCTACCAGGTTAAAACGAGTGCCAGCCTTGGTTTCTTTTACCAGAAATTTTCCCATTTGAATTGCCTCCTTGCATATTATATTGTTGAAACAGAATCGTTTCCCTATGCTCAAGATATCACGATTCCTGATAAAATTCAAGCTTATAATGCTGATTTGAAAAAATATTTTACGAAAATATTTTTACACGGTTACAACAGGTAATTTTTAACGCTTTTTCTTATGGAGTGGCGAAAAAAGTTTAGTCCTTTTTATGGTAAAGAATTACCGTCAAATGTTAAGATGGTTTTCTTTCGCGGCATGTATAAATAATTCGAATCACAAAATTTGCGGTAAAAACGATTTACTGCTGGAATGGTGTTGACATGTATCTCTGAAAGCTGTTATACTTTAAACACCAAATCAGCAGTATTTTTTATTTACTGTAAAAATAGTGTAACAAGGGGGCTGAATTCAAATGAACAAAAACCAGCTCTTACTGCAGGGAAGTTTTACGCGCCAAGAGTACTATCGTACGGTTGCTGAAGGAAGTGGAAAAATTTCTGAAGATGCTCTTGCGTATTCATTGCGCAAAGACCTTTCAGAAGGACGCATTCTTCGTGTAGGGTGGAATCGTTATTCTTTTCAGGGTTCCAAAAAAATTTATACGCATACATATTCTGATGAAGCATGTGATGTAGCCGGAAAAATTATTACAGAATATCCTGATGCGGAGTTTCAGATTTTTGAACTCGTACAGCTAAATGAATTTGTTAACCACCTGTATGCCCACAATACGATATTCGTTTTTGTAGAAAATGATCTTATTGATTACGTGTTCGATTCGCTTCGTCAGCCCTGTTTCGGCAGGTTGATGATTAAGCCGGATATAACCGATTATTACCGGTATCTTGCCGATGACCAGGTTGTTTTACTTCGGTTGCCTTCGGGATCGCCCAGAGGGAACCAGGAGAAATGGCAGAGCCGGATTGAAAAAATATTGGTGGATATAACCGTTGACAAATTAGTTTCCAACATCGTACCGGAAAGTGAATTTGAAACTGTTTTCCGCGAAGCATCGGAAAGATATTTTATTGATGTAAAAACAATGTTTAGCTATGCAAGGCGTAAAGGTGCTACTGTAAAACTTAAGCAAGTTTTACAAAAGTATGCCGCATTTTTAATGGAGAAAAGGTAACATGATAGCAAGGAACACTTTTAGCAAAGAGCATATCCTGCGGTTACAAAATGAACACGGAAGAGATCCGGTTCTGATTGAAAGGACTTTGTTTGCGTTTGGATTGCTTGAGGCCTTGGTAAAAGTAGGTCTTACCTTTACTTTTAAAGGCGGAACCAGCTTGATGCTGCTTCTTCCAAAACCGATGCGGCTGTCTACAGATATTGATATTGTTGTTGCGCCGGGAACAGACATCGATTCATACATAGAAAAAGCAAAACAGATCTTTCCATTTAAGGATGGCGGGGAACAGGAACGAAGCCAAAAAGGAAATATAGTGAAGAGGCATTTCCGGTTCATTTATGACTCCTGCGTCAACGCTCCGGATGACCTTTTCATATTATTGGACGTTCTTTTTGAAGAAAATCACTATCAGGCACTCACGCAAAAGGAAATAAAGAACAATTTACTCTTGACGGAAGGTGAGAACCTGCCTGTTATAATTCCAACAGTGGACTGCATTTTGGGGGATAAACTGACAGCTTTTGCTCCACACACTACAGGCATACGGTTCGGAAAGAAAAACTTGGAAATCATGAAGCAGTTTTTTGATGTGAGCACCCTGATTGATGAATGTACAGACTTTGGCTGCGTATTGAATACATATAAACGGGTTTCTGAAACTGAAATAGCCTATCGCGGAATACAATGTACTCCCCAAGAAGCGCTTTTGGACACAATCTCTGCAGCTCTTTGCATTTGCACCAGAGGAAAAGTCCAGGCAGAAGATTTTCCAAATTATTTAGAGGGTTCACGAAAAGTTACGAACCATATTTTTGAAAAAGGGTTTAGCATGGAAAAGGCATCAAGGCTGGCACCCAAAGTAATTTATATGGTTGCATGCCTTCTAACAGAAACTCCGTTTGAACGGACCGGGGATACTACGGAATACAGGCAGGAATCTTTGATAGAAAAAGATTTTTTAACCCTGAAAAGCATGAAAAAGATTGATCCTTTGGGATATAGCTATCTCGTCAAAGCGGATCGATTGTTGGGTAAATATCGTAAAGCTTAAGCTTTTGATGATAATTCGGCAAAATATTTTTACGCGGTTACAACAGGAATCAACCGGCGTGTATTTTCCGTCTTCAAACAAAAAAAGGCAGCCCCTAAGGACTGCCTTTTCCATTTTATTTTTTTAGTTTTAGTTGTTTGTACAGCATGCTCTTGCGGTGATTCTATTACAGCATGGTCTTCCGCAGATCCGCCGGCGCTTTGGGGGAAAGCAGCGCGAACGGAATATCCAGTACGGTGAAGGCGCCGCATTTGCCCTGTTCGAAATGGATCCGGTACATGGCCCGTGCGAAGGCGGTCAGCACGCTGGAGGTAAACTGGGGGTTGCTGTCCAGCTTCAGGGAGAATTCCATTACATGGCCGGTGGTGTCGTCGGTCTTGCCGTTGCGGAACACGAATCCTCCGTGAGGAATGCCGCTGTGGTTTGCATTGAATTCTTCTTCGGAAATAAAATGAACGATGGTTTCGTAGCCTACGAAATAGTTGGGCATGGTCTTGATGGCCGTTTCAATGGCAGCCAGGTCGGCCCCTTCTTCGGGAACCACGAAGCATTCACGCAGGTGCATCTCGTTGCCGGGGGCATCGGTGCCTTTGCCGCTGCGGACGGCTTCCAGATATTCTTCCTTGGGAATGGTGTACTGCTTGCCGTTCTTTACGCCGGGGATGCGGCGGATAGCATCGGAATGGCCCTGGCTTACGCCCTTGCCCCAGAAGGTGTAGGTTTTGCCTTCCGGCAGCACGCTGTCGCCCAATACGCGCAGCAGGGAGAACAGGCCCGGATCCCAGCCCACGGAAATAATGGCGGCGGTATTGTTGGCTTTGGTTACCGCTTCCATGTTGGCAAAATGTTCCGGAATGCGGGGATGGGTGTCGAAGCTGTCTACCGTTACAAAATGCTGGGCCAGCTCCGGTCCCTGGTCGATAAGATCCGTGGCAGAACCGCCGCACAGGATCATAACGTCGATTTTATCTTTATAGTCCAGCACGTTTTTTAAGTTAATGGCAGGAACGCCGCTGGCAGTGCCGGGCAGGTCCCGACGGGAGAATACCCCTACAAGTTCCATATCTTCCGCGCGGTTAACGGCCAGTTCCACACCGTGTCCCAGGTTGCCGTAGCCGCAGATGCCGATTCGAATTTTCTTTGTCATAATAAATTGCTCCCCTCTGAATTTTGTGAATTGTGTTTTTTGACTGCTTATTCAGTACCTATATAATTTACCAAATTTGGAAGAATTTGTGAATATTTTTGTAAAAAATTTACCAAAAAATCACGTCTGTGATATAATTACTTACTGACGTATTATATTGTTGCCTGACAAAAAGTTGCCTGATAAAAAAAGTTGCATGAAGCAAGTTACAGGAAACAAGTTGCAGGAAATAAGAAGCGGTTTCTGAGGAAACCATAACAGGAAGCGATGGGGAAACGCCGTAACGTTTCGGAATTGCGTAACCGTCGCAACATGATTAAGAAAGGGGTGAAGTCATGGATCTGGATTATCATTTCGGTACGGTGTACGTGCTGTCCCGCTGGGCGGATTTCGGCAGCTTCAACGCCCGTACCATTGCAGCCAGTTCCCAGCTTGTGGATGACAATTTTGACTCCACGCCCTTTTCAGATACAGAAGAAGAGAAAAATATTGCCAAAGGCGTTCAGGTACGGTATTCCTGCCAGAATGTGTGGGGCAATATTTCCGGGAAAGGAAACGAGGACATCTGGATCCCTTTCCACTTTCTTCCGGGGCTGGAGGGGGAAACCGAAGCAGCCAAGCTGGTGTGTAAAAAACACAGCGTGATGGCTAAAAAATTAAAATTCCGGTTATACAATACTACGCTGGACAATTCCAATTACGTGTTCCGTCTGGGGGTAGGCATGCACGTGCTGGCGGACACCTGGGCCCATCAGGAATTCGCGGGCATCAACAACGCGGTGAACCAGGTGAAGGACCTGCTGTTCTCAACTCAGGGCAGCATGGTGGAAAAAATGCTGGACGAAATGCTGGATTCCACCTTCCTAAGCAAGGTGCTGGACCTGGTGATGCCCTTAGGCCATGCGGCGGCTGTCCATTGTCCGGACATGCCCTACCTGTGGTGGAAAAGCGGTGAGCGTTTCACCGGCGGCCGGAAAAACTGGGATGAGTTTATGGATGCATCGGAAGAGCTGTATTCCATTTTGCAGCACGTAAGCGGCGTGCCGGAAACGGGGCTCACCATGGAGCAGCGTGACAAGCTGTCCGAGTGCTTCAAAGGATTCCAGTCAGATGATATTGACCGGCGCTACGGGCTCTGGATCGACCGGATCCGGGAAAACTTCTTCGAGTTCAAAGACTTCGACGAAGGGGACAAAAACATCGAATACAACATAGGCCTGATTTTCGACGACATGAACTGGCGCAAACAGTTTTATGACGAGATCAACGACCATTTCTTCTGGGTGAAACAGGAGCTGGAAGAAAACGGCATCCACAGATTAGGGAAAAAATACAAAGGGTATTGAGATAAAGGGTGCTGAGAACAGAATCCCTGTCTTCGAAATTTATAAATGCACACGTACCGGCTTGCAGAAACAAATGCAGGCCGGTTTTATTTTTGGATAACAAATCGCAGTATCATTTAACGCAGTATCATTTGATTTTCCTGTCCTTGTTAAAAATAAATTCATAAAAAAATCTCCGTCTAAGGCAGGCGGAGATTTTTTTGATATGAACGTGGAAAAATGAATCTTAATTTGTTTTTTGTTATCGATAAAATTCCTAACGCATGCGTGAATTCAAAATCGGCACAGCTGCCAGAATTAAAACAATACCCAGCAGCTTCTTTTTTATTTTTTACCTGCAGAGTGATTCAAAATCGGCACAGCTGCCAAAATTAAAACGATGCCCAGCAGCTTCTGCAGCGTAAAGGTTTCCCCAAGGAACAGAAAGCTTACAATGGCTGCCACTACAGGCTCAATAGTTGCCAGTATGGCCGCATGGCCCGCTTCCAGTTTTTGCAGCCCGTTCATGTATAAAACATTTGGCAGCACGCAGCTGATGAACCCGATGCCCAGAATGCCGCCCCAGACCTGCCAGTCGCTGAACAAACCGGCTTTGCCGGCAAGGCCGGAAAAGGGGAGGGTGAACGCGGCAGCAAAAATAAAACACCAGAGGCTGACGGTAAAAGGAGAATATTTTTGCGTGGCCGGCTTGCCGAAAATGCTGTACAAGGCATATCCGAAGCCGCTGCCTAACCCGTACAGAAAGGTCTGCCTGCTGACGGCCAGGCTTCCGGAAAAAGCCCCGGTAATGCAGCCGCAGCCGATAAACGTCAGTATAAGCGCAACAATTTTTTCTTTTGTCAGCTTTTCATGGAACAGGGCCACAGACATCAGCATTACGAACACTGGCGCAGTGTAAAGCAGCAGGGCCGCAATAGCCAGGCTGCCCCCGGCGATAGCATTGAAGTAACACCAGTTAAAGAACACAAGGCCGATGACCCCGTTCCCGAAAAACAGCCAGCTGTCTTTAGATGCAATGGTAAACAGTTTTGCATCCCTGCGCCCGATGATCAGCCCGGTAAGGACCATGGCAGTGGTGACACGCAGCGTGGTGATCTGCAACGGGTCAAAACCTTTTCCGGCAAGTATGTGGACAAACAACCCGATGAGGCCCCACAGAGTTCCGGCGCCCAATACAGAAAGTGCAGCAGAATTTTTCATTAGCGGTAAGTCCTTTAAAAAAGAATCAGAATTTTATGCATAAAATTATGCTGTCAGGCAAAGGCATCGCAAACCCGTCACCGATTGCTATTCCATGGACTCATTCGCCTGTGGCTTCGAAACTCGGGGCTTCGCCCTTCAAACAGTCTCGCCACGACGGCGAATTTCGTCTCATGGAATGACGCAATCGTTTCCGATGGTTTGCTCACGCCTTTACCTTGCCCCATAATTTAGGCATTACAAACTTCAATTTACAAATCGTCTACTTCCTCCGCCGGCGCAGAACAGTCATAATCGTCCAGCGTACTGTACCGCTTTCCCTTCAACTTATAATTCAGCACCACCGACAGATTCACATTCTCCATGGCGTGGAAAATATTATCCGGCACCTGCCTGTTCTCCGCAGACAATTTGGCAATCAGCTGTTTGATCTCCTGCCGCTTGGACGGGGCCGGATCGTCAGGACCTGCAGCGGCGATGCGCTCCGTAAAACGGCAGGCGCACTGCAGGAACTGCAAATGGTTTTCATCCCGCCAGTTTTTAATGTCGGCTTCCCGCACATAGTACAGGGGACGGATCAGCTCCATGCCTTCCCAGTTGGCGCTTTTTACCTTGGGCATCATAGTGCGGATCTCCCCGCCGTAGATCATGCTCATCAGGTTGGTCTCGATAATATCATCGAAGTGATGACCCAGGGCGATTTTATTGCAGCCCGCCTCCTGGGCGTAACGGTACAGAAAACCCCGGCGCATTTTGGCGCACAGGTAACATGGATTTTGTTCCACGTGAAACACGGAATCAAAAATTTTTGTATTAAAAAACGTGATGGGAATGTTCAGCAACGCTGCGTTATCTTCGATCTGCTTCCGGTTTTTTTCCGTATAACCCGGATCCATGGAAAGAAATTTTACCTCAAAAGGAATTTTATTCCGGCGCTTTAATTCCTGAAATAATTTTGCGCACAGCATGGAATCCTTGCCGCCGGAGATGCAGACAGCAATGCGGTCTCCCGGCCGGATGAGGTCGTAGTCGCAGATGGCCTGGACAAACTTGTTAAATATTTTATGTTTATATTTTTTTCGCAGGGAACCTTCGATGTGCTTCAGACGGTTGGCGTCATCGTTTGCCCTGTCCCCGGCGGATTCTGTACCGGGGATACCTGCGTCTGTTGCAGTTGCTGCGCCGCAGGAATCAGCGTCTGCTGCGTTCACTGTGCTGCAGTTCCCTTCGTTCCTGTTGCGGATGGTTAAATCGTTCATGGTACTTTTCCTTACAATTACAATGAATGGCAGATCGGTTATGTCATATATAGAGCTATTATAACATATATATATATAGAAACATGAAAAAATATCGGAATAATTTCCGAAAAGAAACGCAAAAGAGTGAAAAGAAACGGTAAATTATGTTATAATCGTATTACCTTTGAACTATTGCATTATTATAGTCAAACTTTGAAAGCGCCTGCTTGTCCTGATGCCGCAACCTTCTGCAGTATGTATCGGGTTGTGCGGACCAAGGTAATGGGCGCTTCACAATGATTTATAAAATCCAACCGGAGGGGAAACTAATGAAAATCGACAGAGGTACAAGGGCAGAAGTAAATTTGGACGCTATTGCCAATAATATTCACGCTGCCAGAAAAAATCTGAAAGACTCTACCATGCTTTGCGCGGTGGTAAAAGCAAACGGCTACGGTCATGGGGCGGTTCCTGTGGCGAAGGCCTGCCTGGAAGCCGGGGCCGACTGGCTGGCGGTTGCCATTCTGCAGGAGGCTGTGGAACTGCGGGAAGCAGGGATCACGGCGCCGATCCTTGTGCTGGGGGCTATGCCTGCCCGTCGCGATCTTGCGGATATTTGCGTGAAATTTGATATTTCCCACGCTGTGTTCGATGATGAGCGGCTTCTGTTATTGAATGAAGCAGGCATTCGCCAGGGAAAAAAGGCAAAGATCCACATTGCCCTGGACACCGGCATGCACCGCATCGGGGTGAAGATTGAAGAAGCCGGGGCTTTTGCGTTGAAAGCGAAAGCGTTACAGGGGATTGAGATCCAGGGGGTATTTTCCCATTTTTCCGATGCGGACGCGGAAGACAAAGGTTATGCGGCCTTCCAGTTTGAACAGTATACGAAAGGGGCCGAAGCGATTGAAGCGGCCGGGGTGAAAATTCCCATACGGCATATCTGCAACAGTGCCGGTATTGCGGAATTGCCCCAATACCAGATGGATATGGTGCGTCTGGGAATTTCCCTGTATGGGCCGCCTGCTTCCGACGCGAAAGAAGCTTATAAGGATTACCGCCCCGCCATGGTGTTTAAGACCCAGGTGGCTTATGTAAAATCCCTGCCTGCCGGAAGGGACATTAGCTACGGCAGGCTCTTTACCACAAATAAGGAAAGCGTCATTGCGACCATACCTGTCGGTTATGCAGACGGCGTCAGCCGGCATCTTTCCAATAAAGGGTACGTGGTGGTTCGTGGCAAGAAGGCTCCGGTGGCAGGCCGCGTCTGTATGGATCAGCTAATGGTTGACGTAACGGATATTCCCAGCGTACAGATCGGGGACGACGTGATTATTTACGGCGGTCCGGAGTTGCCAACGGAAGAAGTGGCGGCCATTGCCGGAACCATTCCTTACGAATTGTTCTGCACTCTGAGCCCCCGTGTGCCCCGTGTGTATGTAAGAGATTAAGGGACCGCTGATTAATTCGTCCGCACGCTTACCGGTCATTTTTGTGAATGGCTTCGTCATTGTCTCTCGACGCAGCTCTGCTGCGTCGAGAGACACTTCCTTGCCATTCGCAAAAATACCTCGGCAATCGCACAAACTCATTTAATCAGCGTTTCCCTAATGCAAAATAAATTTGTATTTTGTCTTATGGGTTCGTAACTTCTGAATAGGTTCGGTAAAAAAGAAAACTTATTCCGGTTGCAAAAAAACAGGAGAGAGGCGCTGATTACAGGCCTCTCTCTTTTTTGTCAGTGTTGTGTGAAAAAATAAATCAAAGTTGCTGTGTGTTACATACAGTATTTCTTTTACCGTTCTTCAATGTAATTGCCGCTTACCCAGCCCTGGATCCAGCCGTACTGGCTGTTGTAAAACTTTACTTCGTACCAGACGCCTTCGCCGTTTTCCACACGGTTCAGCAGGGTCACGTTGTCGCCTTTAAAGAATACGCCCAGGCTTCTGTAACCTGTGCGGGCGCCGGTGCGGATGTTGACTTCATCGCCGGTGATCATGCCGGGGTAGCTGCCGGGCCATTTATTCTGAACGGTACTCTCCAGATCGGCACAGTCGGCGTAAGGGAATACCTCGCCGGCAAACAGCAGGGCCAGGTCAATGTATTTCTGCTCCTGTACATTGCCGTGGTAATGGGACGGGGAAGCGCCTTCGCCGCTGAAGACACGGCTGTCGGCGGGGATAACGTTACCGTTCTCATCGTATTCCGCAAGGATATACATAGGGAACAGGTGGTGGCTGCCCCGCCATTCCCCGTAATGATGATGGCTGCCGTAGCTGTCGTTGTGGATCAGGAACTGAACGATGAAGAGAACGCTTTCTTTATCCCTTTGGAGAGGCAGTTTTTCAAAGACGGAATTCGGGTTTTCGATGCTGGCGACCTGGTTGTTCTTTAAATCCGCTATGTAAGTTTTCCCGTCGACTTTTGCCATGAAGCCGTTACGGTTATGCCCGTAGGTAGACGCTTCTACCCGTCCCGTTATCCCGAACCGTTCCAGATGAGCCTTGCCGGAGTCCGGCAGTGCGGCGTGGGCGACGGAACTTGCGCCCGTGACGGAAAATGCGGCTGCCATGCAGACAAAAGCGATCGTAGCCGAAAGCAGTTTAAAAAGCGTAGATGCATTTAAATTTTTCATTCGCTGACCCTCCTTTTCACGATGGGTTTTCTGATGTAATTATAACATAAATTTACCGGAAGAATAATTTCTGCGCTTGTAAATATTATAGAAATAAATTGTGATATAATAAAAATTAAGGAAGGACAGAAAGGAGTGGAGAACCTATGAGAAAAATTTTCAGCCTTGTATTGATGATGATGTGCCTGCTGCTTGGCACGGTAACCGCTTTCGCAAATCCCTACGGCGGGTCTCACTCGTTCCCTGCCGGTATGTCGCCGGTGCAGGTGCTGCAGTATTTCCATCATAAAATTACGGACCGTGATTTCGGTCTGGCTTACGATATACTCACCGACAGCTATAAAAATTATTTCGGCAGCTATGATAATTTTGCAAAAGGCTACGCCACTACCCTGTTCAGCCGGCCGGAAAGCATTCGCGTCATAGCGGAGGCGGAAACAGCCGTAAAGCTGGCCTATACCCTGCGGGCTACCGACTGGGAAGGGGACACGGATGTGGTGGAGCAGACCTTTGAATGCACTGCTATGATGAAAGATGTAGACGGCAGCTGGATGCTGGAAAACGGAACCGGGAAGCTGGTGAGCCGTCAGGTGTTACATTCCCGCCAGGCAGCCGCTGCTGTGCTGAAGGGCTACCACGACTCCATTACCCATAAAGAAATGAAGGCCGCGTGGAATTTGCTGGGAGATAATTATAAAAATTCCTTCGGCGGCTTTACGGCTTTCTGCAACGGCTTTACCACTACCGCAAGCAGCGAAGCGACGCCTGTTGCAGACGGACCCAACATGACGGCGCTGGCCTATACGCTGACGTCCAAAGATGTTACGCCGGAGACCAATGTGGTGCAGGTCTTTAAAGGGCAAGCGGAGCTGGAAGTTGTGCCTGGCAGAGGCTGGCGGATCATGTCGGCCCGGAATACGCTGGTAAACAGATACTTCCCGCCTAAGTGGTAACAGGGAAAATATAAAGAACAGCTGATTAATCCTCAACAGGCATATATTAATTAATCAGCTATTCCATAAAAAATCTTGTTGTGTCTATTCAATGTGTCAGTAAGGCCAGTCCGCCAATAAGAGGCATGGAGATCATGATATAGCGGAGTTTTTCTTTGGGAATCAGGTGGGTGAACTTTGCACCAATGAAAGAACCGACGGTGAGGCCTGCCAGGGTCTGTACGAAAACATAGGGATCCAGCATGCCGCTGAACAGGTAGCTGAGTCCTCCTGTTGCGGCGATAGGGAATATGATCAGCATGGTTGTGCCAATGGCCTGATACAGTGAAACGCCGAAGAATAGCATCAGGCTGATTTGGATAAACGCGGTAGCTCCGATTCCGAATGCGCCGGACAGCATGCCAGTCATAAGACCGATCATGCAACAACGCAAGTAGTAGGCAAAACCGGTTGCGGTTTTCTGGTTTCGGGCTACGAAGTCGGCAATTAAATGGGAATGAAACAGTTGCACATAAAACAGAGCCGTGGTTAATAGTAACATGACAGCGGTTGCAGGAGAAAGTAATTCTGACGGAATCATAAAGGCCATATGTGTGCCGGCCAGCGCGCCTGTAATTCCGGCAGCGCCGGTAGTGAGTCCTAATTTTAAAATTACTTCGCCTTCCCGGTAATGGCTTATGGTCCCTGATAAAACCGTAAAGGTCATGCAGGACAGGGAAACGGCGATGGCAGTATGGATGGGTACTGCATACCCTACGGTAAGAAGGGCGATGGTGAGCCCGGCGCCTCCTGTCCCGGCGCAGCCCAGAAGGCACCCGAGGACAAACATACCTGCTAATATCATACGAACACCTGAGTCTGTTATAATATTTATTGTAGAAATAAGTAAGACCATTGACTGTCTTGACTGCAGTTATAATTCTATAAGAATCAAAAAGCTCTGGAGAGGTGTCCAGAGCTTTGCTTTTTGGTGATCCAGGAGGGATTCGAACCCCCGACCCACGGCTTAGAAGGCAACTTTTACATTGTTGAGAAAATTTTGCAATTCGCATTATTCCAATATCTAAACAGTTCAAATTTCCCATAATTAGAGGTATCCGCGTAGTTTTGTAAGAATCAGATAATTTTTATATTTTGTATTTTTATAAGAAAAAGCAAGTCAAGATATAAGCCAATTATGAAAAATGGAAAAGTCAGAAATAATAATAAGCCAATTCATAAGCCTCTAAAAAAGGATCAAAAATTGATACTCAATTCTTTTTGTCAGTAAGCTCATTCCCATATTACAGATATTGTAACACAAATTGGTATCATTTGGTATGATTAATATTTTGTATTATCATCTTTTTATAGTAATGATTTTATTTGACAGGAGAACATAGAGCCAATGCGCTGCTGCAAAAGTCCTTCACGGTCGACTTCCTGACCAAGAAGAAAAAAGCCAATGAGGGCGAAATCCCGCAGTACTATGTCAAAGATAATCACGAGGCCATTATCGATCCGGAGACCTTCGAGATGGTGCAGACCCTGATGGCCACCCGCAAAAAGGGCCGGAACCGCAAGAGCTCGGTCAGCATCTTTTCCAGCAAGGTCAAGTGCGGCGACTGCGGCAACTGGTACGGTCCGAAAGTCTGGCACAGCAACGACGCCTACCGGAAGGTCATCTGGCAGTGCAATCACAAGTTCGACGGTCAGAAGACACCAGATCGAAACCTACCTGAAAGAGCTGCAGAGCCGGGAGCCGCTGACGGAGTTCCGGGAAACAGACTGGCTGGCGATGGTGGACTACATCACCGTTCACAGCAAGGACGATATCCGGGTGACCTTTAAGGACGGCACCGAGATTAAAGCATAACCCCATAGACGCAGCAACGCCTCTGAACCACATCGGCTCGGAGGCGTTGTTTTAGTTCTTCTTTAATTCACTTTGAATATCCGTCATCACATCAGCGAGGGTGATCTTCCTCATTTCTTCTTCCATGCACTCTTGAACTCTTTCCAGTTTTGAATCCATTGCCTTATGAATGTTTCTGCCTATCGGACATTCCGGATTCGGATTCTCATGAAAGTGAAATAGTCCTTCATCGTGTACACTGTCTACAGCTTTGTAGACATCATAGAAGGTAATCTGCTCAGGCGTTTTCGTCAGCGAAATCCCGCTTCTGCCCTGACTGATGTTGATAAGCCCTGCCTCCTTGAGGTTTCCCATGACATTCCTGACGATGACAGGATTTACACCTATGCTACCGGCCAGAACACTGCTGGTCACTTTTTCGTCTTCGCCCAAATAATCTATAACGGCAAGGAGATGGACTCCTATTGTAAACTTGCTTGAAATCTGCATATCATCGCCTCCTGCTTGTAATATACTACATTACAGGTGAAAAGTCAATGCAGATAGCAAGATTCATTACTCGCTGACAACGCTGATTCTCTCTTTGATATGCTTGCCAGACTCAATCTCGTCGACCATAGCAATTGCATAATCGGCATAAGAAATTACGCTTTCGCCCTTGCTGTTGAGAACCAGTTCTTCACCACCCAGAATGTACTTTCCGGTCCTTTCGCCATCAGCCTGAAAATCTCCGGCAGGGCTGACGTAGGTCCAGTTCACATCATCAAATTTACGGAGTTCTTCAAGTGCTTTTCCATGTCCATTAACAACAGGCATTGCCGCTTCAGGGAACGGTGTCACGTCAACAACGGTCTTCGTGTGTTCGGGATCAACATAGAGGCTACCCGCTCCGCCTACGACCAGAAGGCGTGTATTACTGCCGGTGAGCACTTTCGCCATGTGGATAGTAGCCGCCGGAATGAGATCGATGGCTTCCGGAGTCCAGTTGCCAAAGGCATCAACGACAACATCAAATCCGCTAAGATCCTCACTTGTAAGATCAAAAAGATCCTTCACAATAGCCTTCTGCGCCACGGTCTTGTTTTCGCCTCTTACGATGGCGGTGACATCCATACCACGGTTTACCGCTTCCTCCACAATCAGCTTACCGGCCTTTCCGTTTGCTGCTACAACTGCGATTTTCATAATAGAATCCTCCTTGAAATTAATTCGTTTCATCTTGTAACCTAGTCGATTACAAGTACATTATAGCAACCAAATATTAACTTGTCAATAGTTTCGTTACAAGTTTTTCTAAAATTTTTTCTCCAAGAAGAAACGCCTCTGAACCACATCGGCTCGGAGGCGTTTTTGTTATCTCTCTTCAGGTGGACAGATCTTTGGCAGGATTTCAAGGAAGTACTGACCGATCTTCTCGGCGTCATAGCCGTTGGCCTCGCAGATGAACCGGACGGTGTCCGGAAGCAGCACATGCCCCTTTGCTTTGGGTAAAACAACTGCGCCTTACTTTAGCTAAAAAAGTACACTTTTTATGGGAAAAAATACTGATGGAAACAATAGGTATTGAAGCAGAAGAAAAACCATAATAAGCCAATTTGTAAGCCAATTTTGAAAAATGTATAAATATAAATAACAGTCCCCATGTGGCTAAACACCGCATGGGGACTGATTTCTTTTTTGGTGATCCAGGAGGGATTCGAACCCCCGACCCACGGCTTAGAAGGCCGTTGCTCTATCCAACTGGGCTACTGGACCATTAGGCGTTTGCGAAGGTTTCACTTTGTCTGCTGGAGTAATTACCGTGGTAATCTGTTCCCGACAGCTTCCATCGTTACGATTTGCGATGGGAAATAACCTTCTAAAACTGACAATGAATTATATCATATCATCTCAGCACTTGCAAGGCCTGTGATAAAAAAGAAATTATAGGCATTTTCGTGTAATTTTTATACTGCTGGTGCCGTTTTAAAGTTAAATATGGTAATTCTTTCTGAAATCATATATAATAAACTGATAGTATTCTTCTTATGAGAAAGATTTTAATGGCAGGTCGAGAGGAAGTTGTACATGGATAAAAAAGAATGCCTGCAGCTGCTCAAAAAGTTTGAAGGAAGCGGCTTTATAAAATATTGCGGCATTGCGCTGGAAGATGCAGACTGCGGATGGGTCAGGACTAGCATGCAGGTCAAAGAAGAAGTGATCAATCCTTTTGGGTACGTCCATGGCGGCGCGCTGAATACGCTGATTGATACTACGGGCGGCATTGTATGCTGGACGGTAGGCTGCACGGTGTGCACATTGGATCTTTCTACTTCGTTTATACGCAATGTGAAGGTTGGACATATGGTTTTTGCGGAAGCCCGAGTGATTCGAAAGACGGAGCACGTGGTTTTTGTTGAAGTAAAAGTTTACAGTGATGAAAATGAAATTCTTTCTAAAGCCAGTGCAACCTTTTACATAACCGGGAATTATTCCAAAATCCCGCCGAAATGGTAAGATGACCGTGATGGCTGTGGGACTCGTTTAAGGCGTTTGAAAACAAGGGCGGAATGGGTGGAGATAAACGGATATGGGATCCTGGCATCTGATTTTATACTGGAGAGTTTGCGATGAAGCAGTTACCTTTTAAGGCTTTTGTAATTTTGCTGGTGATTATCAGTTTTAATATTTTGTTTGGCATTGACGGCGTGGCGTTGCTGGATCCGGACGAGCCGGTGTATGCGGAGACGGCCAAGGAGATGATCCGTTTTAACGAATATCTTTCTCCCCGTATTTACAACGAGTACTGGTACGACAAGCCGCCGATTTTTTACTGGCTGCTGGTTGGTTCCCTGAAATTGTTCGGAGGATTTTCTGAATTCGCAGCCCGTATTCCCGCGTCTCTGATGGCTATTGGGGCTGTTGTGATGACAACGGTGTCTGCTGCCCGGCAGTTCAGTCCCCGGGCCGGCTTCTGGTCCGGCCTTGTGATGGGCACTACGGTCATGATTATGTACATGGGCAAGGCTTCCGTAACGGATACCACGCTGTTGTTTTTTATGACCGGCGCGCTGCTTTGCTTTATGCATGAAAAATACTGGCTTATGTATCTGTTCTGCGGCTTTGCGGTGATGACGAAAGGACCCATCGGGGTGGTGTTCCCCGGCGCAATCGTATTTTTCTATTTGCTGGCGACACGGGATCTGCGCAGGATGCTGCATATGCATGTGATTCCGGGCCTTCTGATCGTGGCGGCGGTGGGGCTGCCCTGGTATGTGTTCATGTACCAGAACCACGGAATGCAGTTCATTTATGATTTTATCGGCTTCCATAACATCAGCCGTTTTGCTGCCCCGCTGCATCCCAAGCGGGTACACTGGTGGTTCTATCTGCCGGTCATCATTCTGGGGCTGTTCCCCTGGACCGGCGTTCTGCTGAAATCCATTAAGGATGCATTTACGAAGAGTGTGGGGAAGGAAAGTGGAAAGCTTCTGTTCCTGCAGGTGTGGTGGATCTTTGTTTTCATTTTCTTTTCCATTGCCAAGACGAAACAGGTTTCCTATATGCTGGTGTTGCTGCCGGCCTTTTCCATGCTCATTGGCTGGAACATTGAACGGATGACCTGCGAAAACGGAAAATACCAGAAGGGTTGGTTCATCGGCAGTTTCGTTATGTTTCTGCTGATGGGAATTGGCTGGATCATCGGTGGCCGGCAGATGCCGGAAGTGGCAGTGCATGGAATGGTTTTGGGCGTAGCGACCCTTGTATTGGGCGCAGCGATACTGTTTGCCCTGAAAAAATACAGCAGCGTGGAAACCGCCGCCTGGCTCCATGTGGTGGCCGGCCTGGTAACCATGGTGATGGCCTTTGGTATTATGATGCCGAAGCTGCAGGACCGTTTCAGCGTGAAGACGGTGGCCCAGACCTATGTGGCCATGGAAAAAGATTCTTCCCGGCCCTTGTACATCGATAAGTTCCTGCGGCCCGGTTTTATGCTGTACACGGATATTCCGGGCATCGAGGCGGATACCAACAGCGAAAAGTCGCTGGATGCGGTGAAGCAGGACGCCCGTCCCAAATATATCGTGATGCGTGAATTCATGTATAATAAAATGAAGGAAAAAATGGGCGGCGAAGATTGGGAGTTGCTGGAAAATAAATCGGGCATCTGCATTTACCGGAGCCGGTAAGGGCAAGGAATGTGCCTGGGTGGGGCGGCTGTTAATGGGCGGCGTAAGAAAAGTTCGGCCCCGTCTCATTGCAGTCCGGAAATTTGTATCGCCCGTTCAGGCTGGAAATTGCATCGCCTAAACAGATCAGCAGAAAAATGCATCGCCTGATAAAGCGGGCGATGATTAGGAACGAGGTAGCGTATGTCAGCAGAGACCGTGCTGTATATGGTGATCCCCTGCTATAACGAGCAGGAGGTATTGCCGGATTCGGCAGAGAAAATAAAAAATAAAATTACACAGCTGATGCAGCAGAAAAAAATCAGCAGAAAAAGTAAGATCTGTTTCATCAACGACGGCAGCCGGGACCGTACCTGGGAGATCATCCAGAATTTATGCGGCAGCGACCCGGTGTATTCCGGTATCTGCCTGGCCCACAATGAAGGCCATCAGAACGCGGTGCTGGCCGGCCTTATGACCGTAAAACCCTACTGCGATGCAGCCATCAGCATGGATGCGGACCTGCAGGACGATATCAATGCGGTGGATGCCATGATCGACAAATACGATGAAGGCTGCAACATTGTGTACGGCGTCCGGGACAACCGGGAGTCCGATACGTTTTTTAAACGTTTTACCGCGGAAGGCTTCTACCGTTTTATGAAAATGATGGGGGCGGAAGTGATCTTCAACCATGCAGATTTCCGTCTTATGGATAAGCGGGCCCTGGATGCCTTTGAAGATTATCAGGAAGTGAACCTGTTCCTGCGGGGCATCATTCCCATGATCGGGCTGCGCCATGACTGCGTGTATTATAAACGGAAGGAACGGCTGGCAGGGGAGAGCAAGTACCCCCTGAAAAAAATGTTTTCCTTTGCCTGGCAGGGCATTACTTCTCTTTCTTCGGAACCGATTAAGTGGATCGTAAAGCTGGGCATGACCATTTCGGCCGTCAGCCTGCTGGTTCTCGCCTGGTCCCTGTACCGCCATTTTACCGGCCAGACCATCGCCGGCTGGACCAGTATGATCATTTCCCTGTGGCTGCTGGGTGGCCTTGTGCTTATGGCCATCGGTATTATCGGTGAATATGTGGGAAAGATTTATCTGGAAGTAAAACGGCGTCCCCGGTATCTGGTGCAGGAATTTATTGATGAGAACCAAAAGGGAAAATAATCATTTGGGAAGCAAGACATTGCCTGATGGCTGTGAATAGAAAGTTTGTTGCTTTTGCAGACAGAAAATAAAAGAGGAAAGGCAATCCAGCGTTTCCTCTTTAAGAAATATAAAATAAAAAAGACTTTCTGCGTCGGAATCGCCAGATTTTCATCCTGCGTTACAGAAAGTCTTTTAAAAAACCGTTAGAAAAATTTATTTTGCTTTGCCTTGAAACGATATAAAAAAACCGGCTGCCATTCCTTTTAGAGGGGGCTTCCGGATTTCAGGCAAAAAAAATGGAGCGGGCGATGGGAATCGAACCCACAACATCAGCTTGGAAGGCTGGAGTTTTACCACTAAACTACACCCGCGTTTTAACGTAAAGCCTGGTTTCAATTTTCGCTCAACCATGCGGCTACAACGTATTTAACGCTATAAGCTACCTGTTTTTGCGACAAAAATATTATAAATGATATCGGTGGATTTGTCAAATTTTTTAAGCAGGAATCAGGTGTGGGACAAAAAAGGGGACAATTTGGATTTTTATAATGTTTAAAAATGCTATATTTTGTTGCAATAATCGGAAGCAGCATCTTTTACGATAACTGCTTCCGATTGCTTTTTAATTATGCGTCTGTACCTGTTGGTTTGACTTTCGCCGGCGTTGGAGTAGTTACTTCCGTTTTGATCGCTTTTGCTTTCTGATCTGCAAGCCATGTTGCTAATTCCCGGTGAGCAGAATCAGTTGCATGGACGTATACGTTTTGGAATACATCTTTTTTATGGCCCAGAAATCTGGAAGACTGGCTCTCATTTTTCCCATTGTTGTCAAATATGGTGGCTAATGAGTGCCTGTATTCGTGAACTTTTATTTCACAACCGGCCCTTTTACGGATTCTCCTGAACACGGTGCCAAAGCTGCTTTTTGTAATGGGATTTCCACTTTTTGTTGCGAACAGAAAATTGAATTTCTCTTCTTTTTGCTCCGCTGCGGGGTGTTCACGTTTTAGAAGAACAGCGATTGCTTCGATTGTCGCTGGTTCAACGATGGGAATGTTCCTTTCTGAACTTTTTGATTTTGTACGGTGCCTTACATACCATCCTTTTCCCGGGTTTTCCGTATTATCCTTTACAGTACAAAACTTGGCCGCCTTGTTTATGCTGATGGTCAGGCTTTTTTGGTCAGGTGCAATGGTGATATCTTCTTTACATATTCCTAAAAGTTCGGATATACGGAATCCTGTTACGGCAAGGATTCCCAGCGCTGCTGTAAAGTTTTCGCGTGTTTCCTTTTCTTTTTCCTGCTTTACAGCATCTTCTAATTTCAATAAATCGCAAAACTCATACGCTTTTTTCGGTTCTTCCTTATAAGTGTAAGCTGCTGCACGCGGCATGATCATCCTGTCCGTCGGACGTATGGACATGTCCACACCTCCTTTTGTATACAGTTCCTTATATGCCTGTCGAATGTATCTTGCCGCACGGTCAACAGAAGATTTTGCATGGCCTGATTCTGCTAACAGTTTCAGACATTCAGACAGTTCACGGCCTTTGATTGACACCGCGGGCTTATTGTATAGGGTGGAAAAGGCTCTTTTTAAGTCGTAGCGGTATGTTTCTATCACATCGGGGTCGGTGGTATTGATATAATCAGATAACCAGAGCTCAATCCAATCGCCAAGCGTAATACAGGAATCTATTGTGGACTTGCCGAATGCACCGGCATTGTGGCCAAATCAATCTTTGAAGGGCACGAAGAGCGTACCGATAAATATTTAGTGTATATGGCCGTACTCGTAAAGCTTTGGCTTAAAGAGGAAGACTGTGATTTTTCTGACGAAGATGCGTCACCAGAAGATGATGATGCTTTAGATCCTCTGTCAGAAACGGAAAACGCTGCCGATTCAGAGCAGGTCGCCAAACCTGACGAAGAACCAATTCCATGGGAAATTGGCGCGCCGGTTTAATAGTTTTGATTTAATATTTCAAGCATTGGATATGTAATAATACTTTTTTGTTGTTATTTATTAAAGTCACCTGAATATAAAATAAGACCGGGCCCAGGAGTTTACGCTCTTGGCCCGGCCTTTTATAATACCCGCGTGCCGGCTTTATATGTTCCGACACGCGGCTTTATCTTTAACAGAAATTGCATAAAAAAAATACGCCCGGGAATAAATAGGGAGGGGCGTATCTGCGCTTCAGCTTTGTTTGCCAGAAAGGAAGTGGAAAAACAAAAGCATCGAAGTCACGATATGGATTATAGCATTTTTACAGAAAATGTCAATATCACTTTTTTATTGCGGTTTACAATCATTTGGTTGACAAATTTTCTTAATTTTCACCGTATCGTATGCTATATTATCTGTTTTCGTAAGCAAGCGGATATTTCTTTTTTAGTTTGTTTTTAAATGCTTTTTGCTTTTTATGATTTTTATATAAATCATAGAGTATGTGTGTAACAAACACGATTAGAAAAACCGGTATTACGAATAAAACGATAATCGCATTTAACATAATTCACTCCCAGACACTCTTTTACACGCCTAATTTATGACGAATATCATTAAGCCATTCGCCATTGTATTTAAAAAATTTTGGTCCCGCAATGGAATATTTCTTTCCGGTTAATAGCTTCGCTAACGCAGTTAAAGACATTGTTTCACCGTTATATTCAACGTTACGATCATCAACAACTTTTGCAGTAATGTTGGGGTCATTGCAATATGTAATTTTAGAACCAACAGGAATCTGGCATTTAGTAAAGGAAAAATTCGTAGCACGTTCTGTACTTTCAGTGTCAATTTCTTGTGCAGTCTGTTCTGCTGTTATTTCTGCATCACTTGGTTTTACTATTTTAAGTTTATCGCTAGGAGAGTGCTTTTTGACTAAGTACAACAAACAGGAGATTGTAGCGTAACCGAGAGGTTGCGGCACAGTCTGACACAACCTCCCGGCTCTTGCTAGTTGCTGTTAACAATATTCAGGAGGAAAAACAATGGATAAAAATAACATAATAATTCGTTTAGAACAGAAAAAAGATCATAGTACAGTAGAAAATCTCGTAAGAGAAAGCTTTTGGAATGTATATCGCCCAGGTGCAGTAGAGCATTTCGTGCTGAAGTGTCTAAGGCAGGATATAGATTTTGTTCAGGAGCTTGATTTTGTCATGGAAAAAGATGGAAAAATCATAGGGCAGAATGTTTTTGTCAAAACTGAACTGAAATCTGACTACGGAAAAAATGTTCCTATTCTTACCATGGGACCTATCTGCATAGATAACCAATATAAGAGAATGGGATACGGAAAGCTTCTTCTCGACTATTCTCTTGAAAAAGCCAAGGAACTATATTGATTTCTATGGTAAAAGCGGGTTTAAATTTGCCTCGAAATACGGGATACGCTATCATGGTCTACCTGAAGGTGAAGACGCGTCCTTCTTTCTTTGCAAAGAACTGATTCTAGGCTATTTAAATGGTGTTACTGGAGAATATTCTACGCCGGAAGGATATTTTGCCGTTGAAAAAGATGCAATCGGCTTTAAAGAATATGAAAAGACATTTCCGTTTAAAGAAAAGCTGAAGCTTCCAGGACAATTATTCTAAACGCATTGCTGGACAGGGTAAAAATGCCCTGTCCTTTTATTTTTAATAGGCACAGATATCTTTATACCAGTTATATATTATCTACATCTAAGCCTATAATAATCTAAACCATATATTAATCTATTAAATATAATTATTTATAATATATTATAAAATAACTAACGTAGATTGCTGAAATTTCAATACCATCACAAAAAATAAAAAGGAGCCGTGAAAAAACTTAACGTTTTTTCACAGCCCCTTATACTTTAAATAACATACTTTACGCGCGCAGTGCTTTAATGAACTGTTTTTTGTTTGCAAAAGAAAACTAAAATTATTGATATTTCTTTATTGCCTTGGAAATAAGGTGTGCAGTATGCTCAAGTTCTTCGTCAGTGTGAGTAGCCATAAGTGCAACTCTGAGGCGTGCAGTACCCTTAGGCACTGTAGGATAACGAATAGCAGGAATCAAAACACCTTCGTTTTCTAACTCCTTTGCTACAGACATTGCCTTAGCTTCGTCACCTATGATTATGGGAATAATAGGAGTTGGAGAATTGGCATTTATGCCTTGTCTTCTTAAGCAAGCACAGAAGTAGTCAACATTATGTTGTAATTGTTTAACAAGAGCATTATCTTCTTCGATTAACTTCAGAGCTTCTAATGCTGCGCCCAAGGCTGCAGGACATTGAGCAGTAGAGAAAATAAAGCTACGAGCTTTGTTGATTAGATAATTGATTATAGCATTGCTAGCACACGCAAAACCACCTTCAGAACCTAGTGATTTGCTTAATGTACCCATAATAATGTCTGGTTCGGCAGTATAATTGAAATACTCTACAATGCCCTGTCCGTTAGCTCCAATTACGCCTGTTGCATGTGCTTCGTCCAACATAGATAGCAAGTGATATTTTTGACTTAATTTAACTATTTCTGGCAAATTAGCAATATCTCCATCCATAGAAAAAACTGCATCACTAACGATAAGACCTTTGCGATACTGAGTGGATACTATTTTTGTTTCTAAATCTTGCATATCATTATGCTTATACACGATTATTTTAGCCCCGCTCAAGCGACTGCCATCGATAATACTAGCATGGTTAAATTCATCACTAAAAATAACACTTTCTTTATCAGTTAAAGCGCTGATAATGCCAACATTAGCCATATAGCCCGTGTTAAACAGAAGTGTTGCTTCCTTTCTCTTAAATTTAGCCAATGCTTTCTCTAGTTCTTCTGCTAAAGCAGTATTACCAGTAGTCAAACGACTGCCTCCGCTACCTGCACCCCATAATAGAACGGCTCGTGCTGCTGCCTCTTTAACGCGTGGATTAGCTGCTAAATCAAGATAACTGTTGGAAGACATGAGTAGTTGTTTTTTCTCATTTACAATAGCATATTTGCTTTGTTCACTGTTCATAGTACGCATGGAACGGAACAGTGCATTCTTTTTAAGTTCATCTAATTTATTATTGATGGAAATTTCAGGGGCTTCGATGGTTATTTTTTCTGTTGGGAGGCTATCTACTAATACTGGAACTTTTTCAAGAAAATGAATTGCTTCTTCAGGCTTAGCTTGGCGACTATCAAAGATGAATATTCTTCCTCCATGGGGGTCGCCAACATTTTTAAGCGGCATAATTCTAGTATAACCATGCATTTTTGAAGCAAGGTAGCCTGTTACATAATCTGGATCATCAGAAATACATAGCTCTGCAACCATACCAGGAGTATTTACAACTTTTGTTGCTAATACAAGTGCTTCGCGGAAATGATTCTTATTGCTTGAAAGAGAATCTGAATCTGTTGCATCCATATATGTTACGCGTATGCCACGTTCTTGATTGGGATCAATTCTTTGGTTTGTGGCAATATCATACAAAACAGCACCACGCATAGGTTTAACGTTGCGTAACAAAGTAATAAGTTTATCAGGATTGGTAATACCAAGTTCATTTAGCATACTTGCCATTACTGAAAAGCTATCTTCGATATTTTGGCTTGGTTTTGTTGTAACTGGGAGGGCTGGTAGTCTGAGAACAGCTTCTTCACTAATTTCTTCTATTTTTAGGTTGATAAAGTCTGCAGTGCCTAAACTATGCTGTAAAGCTCTTTCGGTCAAGGTGCCAACTGCACTAGCTAATTGTTTTTTTTCGAGAATGCGTTCGGCTCCAGAAACATGGTGTTCTTTTTGTGAAGCACGCATTTTTATGCTGTATAAAGTCATGGTTTCTCCAATCTGTTATATTTAAAGATTCATTCTCTTAAAAAGAATTTGTGCTGGCTTATAAGCCACTAAAATTGTTATTGCAGTGTAAAGCATTCCTGGTACGGCGGCTATAACGAGTATCTGCCAATCTACTTGAGTTATTTGTGCTAAAGTTAGACGGGCCATAATTGTTCCTATGGGTCCGGCGACAATCAATGTTAAGAAATTTTTACCTCCGACAGCTATTATTAGTCCTACAACAAGTCTGAAGGTCATTGCTATGATTATATTAAATATATTGGTCAAACCAAGGATAAGCCCAAGAACACTTGCTAAAACACCAGCTGTTATATAAGTTTTAAACCCAAATAGGGCGCAAATTAGAACTGCGATAGGAGCTGATAATTGAAATTCGCCACCTGGAAAAACAGAGGGAATTTTAATTATTCCTGACAAGAGAATGATTGTAGCTAAAATACCAGTATGCGCTATGGTTTTGGAAAACCTGTTTTTCATTTTTAACCTAAAACTTCATCCATAGCAATTTTTGCAAGGCGTACAGCTTTTTCTAAATCCTTTTCTTCAATGTTAAGAGGTGGATTAAAATAAATAACATTACCAAGTGGGCGTAGCAACAGTCCGTGGGGCAGTGCTTTCTTATAGATTTCGTAGCCTATGCGTAGTTTGCCGTCAAAACCAGTTTTTGTTTGTTTATCTGTAACAAGTTCTAATGCATTGATTAAATTTATATGGCGGATTTCACCGATGTTTTTATGATTGCCAAAAGCTTCGTTGAGCAGATTGTTGAAATATTCAGCTTTGGGTTGACATTTTTCTAAAATTTTATCTTCTTCAAGGATTTTCAGTACAGCTAAAGCAGTGGAACAGCCTAATGGATTGCCAGCATAGGTATGGCTATGCATAAATTGTTTGCCTTCGTTGTAATCTGCATAGAATGCATCATAGATTTTATCAGTAGTACAAACAATGGACATAGGCATATAACCACCGGTAAGTGCTTTACTAATGCACATGATATCAGGTGTAATATCAGCATGGTCACAAGCAAACATTTTGCCTGTACGGCCAAACCCTGTTGCGATTTCATCCGCAATCAAAAGAACACCATATTCGTTGCAGAGCTGACGTAATTTCTTTAAGTAAAGAGGGGGATATATGCGCATACCAGCACAGCCTTGAACAATTGGTTCAACGATAATTGCTACGGTTTCCTTGGCATAATTTGCAAAGGCTTCTTCTGCGTATTTAAAACATTCACATTCGCAACATTCTCTGTTTTTATTAAACGGACAACGATAGCAGTCAGGTGCTTCAACGTGGATGTTGTTCATCATCATTGGCTTATAAATCTGTGCAAACAAGTCCATGCTACCAACAGAAAGGGCGCCAATAGTTTCTCCATGATAGCCTTCTGATAAGCACATGAAACGAGTTTTTTCAGAATGTCCTGTTTGATGTTGATATTGGAATGCTAATTTTAAAGCTATTTCTACTGCAGCAGAGCCATTATCTGCAAAATTTAACTTGTTAAGTCCTTTGGGAAGAATATTTACAAGTTTATCAGCTAAATCGATTGCTGTTTCGTGAGAGAAGTTAACGAAAATTACGTGTTCTAATTTGTCCAGTTGGGCTTTTACAGCAGCATTGATTTTGGGGTTACAGTGTCCTAAAAGATTGCACCACCAGCTGGAAATAATGTCTAAATAGCTATTGCCGTTAACATCGTATAAGTAAGCACCTTCACCATGATCAATAACGATGGAAGGAAGTGTTTCGTAATCTTTCATTTGACAGCAGGGGTGCCAAATGTGAGCAAAATCTCTTTGTGCTAATTCATTCATTCTATCCATTTTAATTCTCCTCTTAAAACATTATTTATATAAGCTTGTTAGCAGGTCGACGTCGATTTCAAGATTATCTGCATTGGGTGGAACGCAGGCTAAGATGGGCACTCCACCAATTGCTTCTATCATTTTTTTGTTATCAACTTGCATAAAGTCATTGTCATCATAATTGTTTAATATTATGCCTCGTACTGGAATGTCATGTTCTTTTAGATAAAAAATAGTTAAGATACATGCGTTTATTGATCCCAGTGCGGCAGTAGAAATTACAAGAGTACCTAAATTAAGTTCTTTTATGATGTCTTCTAGCAATATATGTTGTTCGTCCCAACGGATTGGACAAATAATACCACCACTACCTTCCATAGTTACGTATTCATATTTTTCTAGACTTTTGGCATAATCCTCGGAAATTTTAGCTAGTTCCACAGGATTGCCTTCGCGAAGAGCTGCTAAGTGGGGCGATACAGCTTCTTCGTAGATGTAGGAAACTAGTTCTTGAGGTTTTACATCTAAACCAGCCATTCGTCTTACAAAGTCTGCATCTCCTGGTAGCAGGCCTTCTGGAGTAATTTCCGCACCGCTGAGTGCTGCCTTATAATAGCCTGCATTTAGTCCAGCTTCACGCAATTTCTTTACGAGTAAACCAGTTACGTAGGTCTTACCTACATCTGTTCCTGTTGCAGTAATAAATATTCCTTTTCCCATAATTTTACGTTTACCGCCTTTCGTTAATTGGTTAACTTAGACTCATTATAAAGCTAACCAAATTCATTGTCAACCTAGTAAACAAGTAGGGTTAACGATAAAATCTGCATAAAAAAGAAGGGGCCGTGAAAAAACGTTAAGTTTTTTCACGGCTCCAAAGGCTGTCAATTATTTCTTGGCTTTTTTAGCTTTGGTCTTTTTGGGTTTAGGGATTTCAATCTTGGCAGCTTCAGCTTTAACAGCAGAGCTTACTTTTAAAATCCTCCGTTAAATTATATTTTTATAGAGCAGTTCAAGCTCTTCAACGTCTATGCAATGTGGAAATGCATTATTTTTCACGGATTCCAGGCATATGTCAAAATCAAGCCATTTTACGCTGTCAATCTCTTCAGGTTGCAGGGTAAAATGGTTTTCTTCTTTATCACATGCGCCGTAAAACCCATGGTTTTAACCATGGGATCGGATTCATCAGCCAAAAACTCATGGAATTCAACTCCATGTTTAGTCTGTTTCTCAAGCAGCTTTTTTACGGTGTCTAACATGCCTATTGGCACAAGCACAACCAGTATCTGTTTGACTGGTGGCAAGATGATTTAAAGATCATTGTTCCGCCGCAAAAGAAAAAAGCCGAAGCACCTAAACAGCAGGAATTGACGGACAATTCTGTTTCAAAGAAGAAGAAAGCTGAACAGCCCAAGCAGGAAGAGACGGTATTACAAAAAAGAAGAAGATACCGGCTACGGAGTGTTTACTAATAAACGGGAGAGATTTTCAGTGGGCGTGTGTCAGATACATGAAACACCTGCTCATATAAAAACGCTTATGACTTAATGTATATGCCGGCACGATTTATTAAAAAGCCGGTATAAAAAGATTTAAAATAATATTTCGTTGGAGGTAGATTAGTATGGTTGTAAAGAAAAAAAACCCATTAAAAGACTTGCTTTTAGCCGCAACACAAAGTTCTCCTGAAGAGCAACAGAATAGAGAAGAACTGCAGAAATGCTTAGAAGAACGCGAAAAACGAGAACGTAATCGTATAAAGGAAGAAATTAGACTTCGAGAAGCAGAACGTCAAAGGCTTATTAAAGAAGGAAAAATAACAATAGTTGAATCTTTATTTACCACTCGTTTTATGTTCTTCGATAAGAGATTATATCTGCCAAAAGTAGAAGAGCTCTTAGCTTTTTTACAAGATAAACATAATGCCATTGAATTTTGGCAAGATCCGCATGTAAAAATGATATATAACGTATCTGACTATTTCAGTTTCCTGCTTTCGATTTATTCAGACGAAACAGACGATGAAGAATATGAGTCATGGTTACGGTGGAATTTTTCTAATCCTTTTGCAAGCGGGCTTATAGAAAATTATGACCGTGTTGCAGATCACCGGCGGTTACGCAATTCCTCTGATGTAATCCATAAGTTTAATACATTAAAAAATTTGTTCAGAATGAAATTTAATGAAGAGACTAAAGAGGGAAGGATAAATGGTAACATAATAACTACTGAAGTCATAAGTGGGAGCTTAAAAGAATTAGAAAGAAGCAAGTTTATTATATCAATGTCATTAAACGACACTTTGACAGAGGAAAACACTTATAAACCCTTATCAGAACTTGAATACGATGATGTTTGTTTTATAAATCCATTCAATAAAAATGAAGTTTATTTTGTAAATCCGTTATATGTTATGGACAATAATTTTTTGAGATTAGATACTTATTATGCATGGAGAGACAGAATTCAAGCTGCTTGGGGTGAAGTAAGAGAAGCAGAACCAAAAATGTTTGAAATACTTGATGCACTGGTAACGTCCAGAAAAATTTATATAAAAGAAATGTATAAATAAAGGCCATGATTTTATGGGAGGACTAACACTAAAAACCACCTTGTGTTGAAAGAGTAATAACGGGAAACCTTAACTGGCTTCCCGTTATTTTTGTAATCATTCAGAAAACTGTTCCCAGACCGCTTCTTCTTTTTTTTTGCGGCGATAACGTGCAAGTGTAGCTACACTTATGCCGGTCATTTCAGCTACTTTTTTGTAGGAATGCTTTTCTAACAATCCCAACGCAAGTTCAATTTTGGCAGGCGCAATTTGAGGTCTTCCCTCCTTATAGCCCTCTCGTGTCCGGGCAATCTCTTTTCCGGCTGCAGTTCTTTCCAGTATCATGCATCTTTCCAGTTCTGCTACAGCCAGCAGGGTGGTTATGAAGAAATTGCCCATGGCTGTGTTTTCTAATAGGCCGACGTTTAAAACATGGACGCGGATGCCTTTACTGAATAAGTATCGGATTGTAAAAACGCCTTCAGTGACATTGCGCGCAAACCGATCCAATTTTGTAACAACTAATGTGTCGCCTGGATGCAGCTGATTCATTATCAGGTTTTCAAATTTGGGCCGCGTTGTTGTTTTTCCGGAGAATTGTTCTTCAATGATCTCCTGGCACCCGTATTTCTTCAATTCCTTTTTCTGATCTTGCAGTGAATTTCCTTTTAGCTGGGTCTTTGCGCTGACCCTGGCGTAACCGTAAATCATAGAAAAAACTCCTTTCATTTTGATAATGAGTAATGAGAACGCCTAAGATAGCAAAAGACCGTCTTTCGACGGCCATTCTCAAAACTGTTAAGTTTTGACAGCTGATTTGGAAGTTAAATTGGTGTTTTGATTACTTAAGCTTTTGGTGATATAATTAATAAAAGCGTTCCTATACGCGTCAGTTTGGGACGCCATTTTGTATTTTTTTAAAAGGCATTAAAATTTATTCTAAGGAGGCCCCAAAATGCCAATCAACAAAAACGAAATCACAAAAGAAATGATTGAAAAGGTGATGCAGTGCAAGACCGCCGACGAACTGATCGCACTGGCTAAGACCGAAGGCTGTGAGATTACAAAAGAAGAAGCCGAAGCGTATCTGACAGAACTGGCAGACGTTGAACTGGACAGCATAGAGCTTAAGAACGTGGCCGGCGGCAAGGATGTCTGCTATACGAATGGCTGCGCGTTGCGAGACCACGATATACGATAAATTATCTGACTGCACTATTATAAATTGAAGTTTTTCTAACAGCCGTAGATTTTTCTGCGGCTGTTTTGCTATAATTAAAAAAAACGGTGGAGGTGCTTTATGGAAATCAAACAGATTCGCAATGCAACGATTCGCGTTTTATATGCAGGCAAGACGTTTCTGATAGATCCCTGGCTTTTGGAAAAAGGACGGATGGGATGTTTTTTGGATATCCCGAATCATCCGTTTCATGTTCCGGATACAGCGAAAGAAGGGATACCGATGCCAATGTGCGCGCTGCCTGAACCGGTAGAGGAAATACTGAAAGGCGTAGACTATTATATTGTAACGCATATTCATCCTGACCATGTTGACATGGCGCCGGATGGCACGGTAGGAGGATTGTTGGACAAAACGGTGCCTGTTTTGGTGCAGAATGAAACAGACGGCAAGGTGTTCCGTGCATCCGGCTTTGAACAGGTCCTTGTGTTAGGGGAAACCGCGTATGCCTGCGGTGATGTTTCAATCACCCGGACACCGGCGTTGCATGGCGTGATAGAACCCTGCGGAGAAGCATGCGGTGTTTTATTTCAGGCAAAACAGGAAAAGACACTGTATGTTGCAGGGGATACGATCTGGACTACAGAAATAAAAAAGACGCTGCAGACTTTTACGCCGGATGTGGTGGTATTGAACGCCTGCGCTGCGGAACTGGTCGGTTTTGGACGGTTAATCATGAATGACGAAGATGTGGAAGCGGTTGCCAGGACCGTACCGGATGCGCAGATTGTCATCAGCCATATGGATACAGTGGCGCATGCATCCATAACCCGTTATACAATGCGCGGCTTGCTGGCAAAGCGCGGCGTGGAATATTTGATGCCTGAAGACGGGGAGACGCTGGCGTTTAACTGAACAGAACCCGGTTTTATAAATTCCTGTTTATCTCAGTAAGGAAGGTAACGGCAAAACAGGTTTTCGTAAATGTTTTCAATATATAACAAGATGAAAAAATAGAATTTTTAGGCTTGATAAATCGGTAGCTTTTGTTAAAAGATCAGCCCCATAGAACTCAGATTCTATGGGGCTTTTGGCAGGGTGTTACCCCCTTCTTTTATTTCTCCGAGGCGTAAGCAGAATCCTTGTGCGTGTATTTACCGATAAAAAACCTGTTATATTTTTGGTTTTAACAACTTCAATAAGCACCTCAAATCGGGGGACAAAAAAGGGGACAATTTGGATTTTTATAATGTTTTAAATTGCTATGTTTTGTGATAAAATGAAATAAAAAAATCGGAGCCGAAAATTTTCAGCTCCGAGAAAGTCCAGTATTATCGGGTTTTATGCCTATTCAGTATTTTAAAGCTGATTTTGATCATCAGCTTGGAAGGCTGGAGTTTTACCACTAAACTACACCCGCATGAAAATTTTGGATAACCAAAATCTACAAAATATAATACATGAATTGTTTTGGTTTGTCAAGTTTATTTGATGAGGAGGAATTTGTATGACAAGAGTAAAAGAGACCATTGCCCGCCACGATAGGGGTTATAACTGCGCGCAGTCGGTGGCCTGCACTTATGCGGACCTGGTGGGGCTGGATGAAGAAACCATGTTCAAGGTAACGGAAGGCCTGGGCAAGGGCATGGGCGGAACCTTGGCTACCTGCGGAGCCTTAAGCGGCGCCTGCGTGCTGGCAGGGATGAAACGCAGCACCGGGAACCTGGAATCTCCCGACAGCAAGCTGGAAACCTATAAACTGGCAGAAGAGATCGTGAATAAATTCCAGGAACAGTGCCACTCTTTAGTTTGCAAAGAATTGAAAGGACTGGATACGGGCAAAGTGCTGACCCCCTGCCCGGACTGCATTATGAACGCAGCCCGCATTGCGGAAGAAGTGCTGGACCTGAAGGATTAAGGGTTTGTTTCAAAATTTTGTATCGATTTTGGGTACATTTAGTTTTAAAAACGGAAAAAAAGAGAAACATTCTTTTACAAATTAAAATAAACGGCACAAAAAAATCCTCTCTAAACCGCTTATTTACTGGCTTAGAGAGGTTATTTTCATGGTCGGAGCAGCAGGATTCGAACCTGCGACCCCCTGCTCCCAAGGCAGGTGCGCTACCAAACTGCGCTATGCCCCGATGTATCGGTGCTGCTACAATAGCAACACTGCTATTATATATGAGGTTGGACAGAGTTGTCAAGTTGACAGGATATAAAGCTCTGGTCTGACGCGCTCCGGTTTCTGTGCTATTCCGTTATTGTTGCCCGGAAAGAACGCGACATATTTTGGATAACATTACCCCACGGTTAAGCATGGAAAAATAAAACCGGCCTTTCGTTACGAAAAGCCGGTTTGTGTTCCGTTATAATAATAATATATAATTATTTGAAGTAACGGTCCAGCAGGCCTTTGAAGGCTTTACCGTGACGGGCTTCGTCCCGGGCCATTTCATGAACGGTGTCATGGATAGCGTCCAGGTTCAGTGCTTTTGCACGTTTTGCCAGGTCGGTTTTGCCTGCGGTTGCGCCGTTTTCGGCTTCTACGCGCATTTCCAGATTCTTTTTGGTGCTGTCGGTTACAACTTCGCCCAGCAGTTCAGCAAATTTGGCGGCATGTTCTGCTTCTTCATAGGCAGCCTTTTCCCAGTACAGGCCGATTTCCGGATAGCCTTCCCGGAAGGCAACGCGGGCCATGGCCAGGTACATGCCTACTTCGCAGCATTCGCCGTTAAAGTTTGCACGCAGATCGGCTTTAATATCTTCGGGAACGTCAGCGGCTACGCCAACAACGTGTTCAGCAGCCCAGCTCATTTCACCGGCCTGTTCCACGAATTTGGAAGCGGGAGCATTGCACTGGGGGCATCTTGCCGGAGCTTCGGCTCCTTCATACACGTAACCGCATACAGAGCAAACAAATTTTTTCATGATGATCTCCTCCGTTCTGAATTTATAATTTAAGTTTTATTTATGGTACGGAAATTACCGTTCCTCTTCCTGAAAAGTATACCATTTTTATCGGGCTTATGTCAACGGAACCTGCGTAGTAATCCCTTTGTGTAAGAGGATGTACAAACATTTTAAAAAGCCTTGTCAAATGCGGCTAAAAAGGGTATTATTACAATGAAATTTTGTTTGTATTTTTAGGAATTGATAATTTAAAGAATTTATGCGACAGATGGCATCGGCTTCAAAAATGTTTTGGGTATTGAATTTGAGAACAATGGAAAGAATGTCATTGCAAACAAGTTGGAAGAATGTCGTCGTAAGCAGCAGGATGATAATGTGAATTTACGTGAATTGTTTTTTGGGAAAACAGTAAATACGGAAACTTCGAAACCGCTGGTTTCAGAGGAAGTCCTTTCGGAAGCTTTGGCAGAGGATGCTGCCGCCCTGACGGAAGAAGAAACTATTTCCCGGGAAATGGATTTTGTGACTGCTGAACAGCAAGCGGGTTCAGCGATCCCAACCGGTGGAAAATCAGAAAGCGAAACGGCTGCTGAAAATTCGGGAACAGAACCGGAAGAACAAAACGGTTCCGTTGTAAAAACTGCAGGAACGGAAGCTGCCGCTCCGAAAAAAAACGACAACCGTTTTCTAAAAGGCACGCTGATCTTAACTGTCTCCAGCATTGTGGTGAAAGTGATCGGCGCCCTGAACTGGATTTTGCTGAGCCGGGTGCTGGGCGGGGAAGGTATCGGCCTGTACCAGATGGGTTTTCCCATTTACCTGATGGCCATTACGGTCTCTTCCGCAGGCATTCCTGTGGCCATTTCCATCGTAACGGCAGAAAAAGTAGCTCAGCATGATTTCAGAGGGGCGGAACGGGTCTTTCATGTGACCCTGCGCCTGTTGTTCGTGACGGGGCTGGTATTTTCACTGGCTTTGTTCTTTGGGGCGCAAAAACTTATCGACTGGCATTTTATACGGGACGCACGGGCCTATTATTCGATTATAGCCCTGGCTCCTGCGGTATTTTTCGTAACCTTTCTGGCCAGTTTCCGGGGATATTTGCAGGGCTGGCAGATCATGACGCCTACCGCCTGTTCGGAAATTACCGAGCAGCTTGTGCGGGTTGGCACCATGCTGTTCTTTGCTTCCTATTTTATGCCTTACGGTCTGGCAGCGGCTGCCGGTGGGGCCAGTATGGGCGCCGGGGCCGGGGCTTTCTGTGCCCTTCTGGTGCTGATGTTCTTTTACCGGAAGCTGAAAAAAGATTTACAGGCTAAACGTGAACAGCAAAACCTGTATGCGGTCCAGGAAACTTCTTCTGCTATTATCGGGCGGCTGCTGAAGCTTGCTTTGCCCGTTTCCCTTACCAGTCTGATGCTGCCTATCGTGGCGAATTTGGATCTGCTGATTGTGCCCCAGCGGCTGGAGGTGGCCGGCTTTGACGTGCGTCATGCCACGGAGCTGTTCGGTTATCTCACCGGTATGGCGGTACCCCTGGTGAACCTTTCCACGATTTTTACGGCGGCGCTGGCTATCAGTCTGGTTCCGGCTATTTCAGAGTCCCGGGCCATGGGGCAGCAGGAAAATATCCGTCACAAGACCGGCGTGGCTTTCCGCGTTGCCATGATTGTTACATTTCCCTGTTTTGTAGGACTGTTCTGCCTGGCGGAAAAGGTAGCCGGGCTGATTTATAATGCGCCGGGGGCGGCTCCCGCCATTCAGGCCATGAGTGTGGGTATTGTGCTGCTGGGAATGCATCAGGTCAGCACTGCAGTCTTGCAGGGTATGGGCCGTACCAGTATTCCCGTGGTCAACATGATTATCGCCTGCGTTGCCAAAGTCTGCCTGAACTGGACCCTGACGGCGGTTCCCTGGCTGGGCATCAAGGGTTCGGCTATGGCTACGGTAGCGGATTTTGGTGTGGCGGCCCTGATCAATATGTATTTTATTTATAAACTGACGGGTTACACCATGTCATTTACGGGAATTGTTAAACCTATGGCGGCAGCGGCCGTTATGGGTGTAGCGATAGAGGGAATCCTGTACGGGGCTTCCGGCCTTGGGGGCTGGGTCATTTTACTGTGCGTGATGGCAGCCGCGGCAGTTTATGCGGTGGCGCTGACGGCTATGGGCGGCCTCACAAAAGAAGATTTGGAAAGTATCCCTTATTTAGGCAGACGGATGTTGGCCCTGGGTCAGAAGTTGGGATTTTTTAAAAACTAAAGGTTGGCTATTTAAGCTGACATGATTTTGTCAAAGGATATGAATATAATAAGCGGAAGATATGTTTCCGGAGCATTTTGCCGGAAACGCGGTCAAAAGTTTCAGTGACAGTAAAAAAATTGAAAAACCAAAGATGATTTGTGATATCTGTTTTGGTGTCAGCAGGGGAAAATGGAAGAAAAAAATATAAAAGAAACCGAAAATAATAAAAAAACCGTATTACAGGAAAAGCCGGAGGAACCGCAGATCGTTCTGACGTTCCCGAAGGCTGACGGCACAGCAAAAGTTTTTTCTGTGCCGCGGGGAAAAGCCGTGACGCTTGCGGGGATCTGCGGGGCGGTTTTGTTGTGCCTTGCAGGTGCGGCCGGTTTTTACGGCTGGCAGTATCATCACTCCAACGTGGATAAAGCAGCCTACCAGGAATATATGGCCCATAAAGAAGAACAGGAGGCCAAGCTGCAGTCCCTGTTAGACGATAATGAAAAGATGCTGCGGGACATGAGTGAGATCCATACCCTGGAAACAAAACTGCGCAGGGCGGTTATCCAGAGCAGCGGTGACAAGGAATTTACCAGCAACATCGACTCCATCGGCGCCGCGGAAGGATCAAAGCCCACAGATCCAGCCTACAGCGGTAAGGGCGGTCCCGGCGCGGATATCAGCATGCTGGATGTGGCGGCGGCCCAAAATAAAAATCTGACGGCCCAGATCGACCGGCAGAAGACAAACATGCATGAACTGCTGACGGTCATTGAAGGACGGAACAACCGTCTTTCCATTTTGCCGGACTTATGGCCTACCGACGGTGGTGTGATCAGTTCCCCTTACGGCGGAAGGACCGGCCCCATTAACGGCGGGTTCGACTGGCATCCCGGTATTGATATCGCTGTGGATATTGGTACGCCGGTGTATGCGGCGGGTATGGGTACCGTGGAGACGGCGGGCTGGAACGGCGGGTACGGCCAGTATGTGCGGATCCGTCACGGTAACGGTTATGAAAGCGCTTACGGGCACATGAGCGGTATCGCTGTGTCCGCGGGACAGCAGGTCCGTAAAGGGGAAATCATCGGGTTTGTAGGCAGCACCGGTTACAGTACCGGTCCCCATCTGCATTTTGAAGTATTCGTAGACGGGGAAAATGTGGATCCCTGGTATATGCTGAAAAAAGGTAAATAAATAGTATAAATAAATAATATTGGTAAACAGGTTGAAAAAACCGGTTGACTAAGTAACTGCAGTTAACTATAATTATGTTAACGTTTACAAATAAAACGTTAACATAATTATTTTTTTGAAAAGAGGAATCAGAATATGACGATCACAGAATTAACAGATAAAATTATTAACGAAGGCTACCGTATTACACGGGAAAATTTGGATAAAGAATTGTTGCTCCATGCAGATCTGGAAGAGATGCTGGACTGCGCCGGAAAATTACAGAAACGTTACTGCGGTAACCTTGTGGATTTCTGTTCTATCATCAACGGTCGCAGCGGCCGTTGCAGCGAGAATTGCAAATACTGCGCCCAGGCTGCCTGCAACCATACGGGCATCGACGAATATGATTTTCTGCCAAAAGAAAAAATTTTTGCTGCGGCAAAAGCAAACCAGGATGCCGGCGTAAACCGTTTTGCTATTGTAACGGCAGGCCGCGCCCTGAAAGGGAAGGATTTCGATAAAGCCATTGAAGCCTATAAGGAAATGCATGAGAAGCTTGATATTAAACTGTGCGCTTCCATGGGTTTTATTGATGCAGACCAGTTCCGCCGTTTAAAAGAGGCAGGCGTGACCAGTTACCATCATAACATTGAGACCTCCCGCCGTAATTTCCCCAACATCTGCACCACCCATACCTTTGAAGATAAGATCCGCACCATTAAGATTGCCCAGGAGGCAGGTCTGTGCGTATGCTCCGGCGGTATCATCGGCATGGGAGAAGACTGGGACGACCGTTTTGATATGGCTCTGACACTGGCGGAACTGGGTATCGAATCCATTCCCATCAACGCCCTGATGCCCATTAAAGGTACACCGCTGCAGGATATGCCGCAGATTTCCGCGGAAGATGTAGCCCGTACTTTCGCGATTTTCCGTTTCATCAACCCTACTGCCAATATCCGCATGGCAGCCGGCCGGGGTATTCTGCCGGAATCCGGTGCAACGGTTATGGGGCGGGGCGCTTCCGCCAGCATTACCGGAAACATGCTGACTACTGCCGGCGCCGCCACCATTACCAGCGATATGCAGATGCTGAAAAAACTGGGACTGACCAACAAAGAAGAGGAGGCAGTGTTCCCGAAAGAATTGGTGGAAGAATACAAAGCTTCGCTGAAAAAATAAAAATAAAGAATAAAATTTTTTTCATGACAAAACCTGTAAGAGAATGATATAATACTGCGGAAAATTGATTTTCATACGAAATGCGCTGCTGCGATTTGCCCGTGTCCGGATCTTCGGCGCAATATAGTTATGATATCAGGCGAATTTGTTTTTTTTGAGAAGTGTATGAACAGAGGAGAGCACGCAGTATGAGTGAACAGGGCCAGACGAAACAGCAGACAGGGTTTCCGGAATCAAAGCTTCCCAGGGATCCGGAAACCGGTTATTTTTTGGATATTCCTGCCCGGATCCGTGAAATTTATAAACATAACTGTTTTATGTCCGATTTTTTCCATATTAATATTGATGAAATCCATTGCGGAAGCGCCCAGGTCAGTCTGCATGTAGAGCATGACAAACATTCCAATCACCGCAATGTGGTTCACGGCGGCGCGCTGACCGCATTGGCAGATTCAGTGCTTGGGGTTACCGGCGCATCTGTTGGGGAAGCGGTTGTGACTGTCAGTTTCTCCATGGATTTTATCAGCAATGTGAATTTTGACTGCAACGTGCGTATGGTTAGCCATATCCGGCATCACGGAAGAACGACCATGGTCATCGTGGGCGAAATGTACGACGACCATGACCGTCTGCTGGCTACGATGCTTGCGTCTATGATGAACGTAGATAAAATTGAGGGAATTCCCCGGGAGTGGTAATCTGGCAGAGTTTTCCGGGAAACGAATGTGATTACAACAAAATCAGTAAAACGCATAAACACAATGAGCCATTGGCCGTAAGGTCAATGGCTCATTGTAATTTTAGTTTGATCCGGGTCTTTATAATTTTACCGGGACTGTTCTATAACATTTTCTTTGTAAAAGTCAATCAGCTTCTGCATGGGGGAAGAAAGTTCCCTGTCTTTTAATTTCACAAAAGTTTTTTCAATGGATAAGCGTTTATCATTCAGCGGCGTCGCAATCAGGCCGACCGGCAGCGTTTCCTGAGGCTCCAGGGGAACCAGCGCTACGGCCAGTCCGGCCTGGGCGAATCCGATAGTGGATGCTTTTGTGCCAGCCTCGATAAAAATATTCGGGATAAAGTCATCTTCCATGCATACATCTTCAATCATTTTTCGATGGCTGCGGCTCACCACCAGAGGAATTGCCCCAAGGTCGGGGAGCTGTTCGATGGGCTCGGTAAGAGGCAGCCATGGATTATCCTGCGTTCCGATTAAATAAAACTGCTCCGGCCGGGAAAAAAGAATTTCGAATTTGTAATTATCCGGTATGACGGCGTTGGCAATGCCAATTTCCGAAACGCCATGAAGCAAGTCGTCCAAAAGCTGCAGATGGAAGCTTTCATGGATCTCATAGCGGATATTAGGGTGCAGTGCTGTAAAAGGAACAGCAACCTTGGATATGAACGCAGGCGTCCGGGAAGGCGCCATGCTGATGGTCAGCGTACCTTTCATCCCATCGGTGTAGTCCTGTATTTCCCGGTATGTTTCATCCTCTATCTGGCATAACTGTTTGGCCCGTTTGTAGAAGATCCATCCGGCGTCGGTCAGTTTCAATTCATGCTTGCCTCTGCCGCTGATCAGAAGTTTGGCGCCGAATTCTTTTTCCAGATACTGCATCTGCCGGGTAATGGCAGGCTGGGCTATCTTGGCAATTTCGGCGGTCTGGGATAAACTGCCGGTTTCTACTGCCAGTAAGAAATTACGGTAGTAATTTATATTCATGATGGGTTACTCCTATAATATAATTCATAATTATATTATAGCTGAAAGTTGCTGATTTGAGTAATATTTTTGGAACAAAAAAACAATATCTGCTTTCCGGTATAGCGCAAAAAGCTTCATTGCCAATAATACAAAGTAAGAGAGCCATCAGCATAAAAGCTGGTGGCTCAATCTGCTTTGGCTGAAAAAAATTCCCAAATAAACGGCAGTGGATTTTTTTGCGTCCGTTTTGCTATAATAAAAGAAACAGTAAAAATTTGCGATAGTTATATCTGTCAATAAAGAATATTTTCGTTGGCAGTGTTGCTTACCATTACGGTAAAAAATAAAAACGAATTTGAATTTTGCTGTCAGCCATGAAACAAATATTCAGGAGTGAAGTATTATGCAGGCAATTATCAATGGGCGTCTGGTATTAAGCGATAAAGTGCTGGACGGGTGCGCCTTACTTTTTAATAAAAAGATTATTGGAATTGTTTCACGTGAAACGTTGGATCGGGCATGGCAAAATGAAAAGAGCTGGCAGGGAGAACCGCTTGGGTTAGTGGATGCTGAAGGAGCCTATGTTTCCCCGGGATTTATCAATCTGCATATTCATGGCTGTGCAGGAGCAGATGTGATGGATGCCAGGGAAGATACTCTTAGTGTAATGAGCGATTTTTTGGTAAAGACCGGCGTAACATCGTTCTTGCCGACTACCATGACCTGTGAATTTCCCTTGATAAATAAGGCGCTGGAACAGATTCGCAGGCATATGACGGTGATGGTCCGCCGCAGGGATGAAAAACATGAACCTCCATTAACATCAGTAAATAAAAGTAATATTTCGCCGGGTGAAGTGAAGGGTGCATGCTCAGAAACCAAGGATGCGGCGCAATGTGTAATAGATGGAATTCCTAAACAAAAAAGCTCTGTCCAAACAAAACTTCCGGGAGCAAAAGTTCTTGGTGCCTATCTGGAAGGGCCGTTTATAAGCAGTGCATACAAAGGCGCACAGAAAGAAGAGTATATTGCTGAGGCAGATTTTTCCCTGATTGAAGACTTCGCCGATGTAATTAAAGTAGCGGTGCTGGCGCCGGAAACGTTACGGAAGCAGCCGGAGAAGATTGCTGAATTTATGGCAGGATGCGCTGAAAACAAAATCATTGTATCATTAGGCCATAGCGCAGCTGATTATGATGAAGCTGTGCAGGCAATCAAAGCAGGGGCTTCCCATGTAACACATCTGTGTAATGCTATGACGGGGCTGCACCATCGATTACCGGGTCTTGTGGGCGCAGCGCTGGATACCGATGCGACATGCGAGCTGATTACAGATGACCTGCATGTACATCCTGCAGTGCAGCGGATCATTTATCGCACAAAAGGAGCGGCAGAACTGGAACTGATTACCGATTCCATGCGGGCCTGCGGCTTGTCGGAAGGCATTTCCGAGCTTGGCGGTCAGACGGTATATGTTAAAGACGGGGAAGCCCGGCTGGCAGATGGAACTATTGCCGGCAGCGTTGTTACGATGAACCGGGCTATGGCCAACTTCCGGAAAAATACAGGGGCAAGTATACCGGAGGTCGTACGTATGGTTACGGAAAACCAGGCTCAGGAACTGGGACTGTTTGAAAAAATCGGCAGCCTTTGCCCAGGTGCTGCGGCGGATATTACAATATTTAACGAAGATTTCACAGTTCTGTATACCTTTGTAGACGGTTGTGAGGTTTACAAGAATTCGGATTTTCGATAAAATTAAATTAGAATTTATGTGCATAAGTTATGCTGTCAGGCAAAGGCATCGCAAACCCGTCACCGATTGCTATTCCATGGACTCATTCGCCTGTGGCTTCGAAACTCGGGACTTCG
>OMYP01000012.1:74803-97103 GCA_900315345.1 uncultured Selenomonadales bacterium
CAGTCTCGCCACGACGGCGAATTTCATCTCATGGAATGACGCAATCGCCTCCGACGGTTTGCTCACGCCTTTACCTTGCCGCATAATTTTATGCACATACAAACTTCAATTTACTATCACGAAACACAAACGTTCAGAAAAGTGAGGTACCCATGTTACTAAACGACATCATCCAAAAACATCCGGCGGATAAAACCGCATTTATTTTTAAAGATCAGTACACGACCTATGGCGAGTTCCGTAAAAAAGTAATGGATTGGGCGGTGTTTCTTCAGTCCAAAGGCGTGAAAAGAGGAGACCGGATCGGACTTTTCAGTAAAAATTCAACCGATTTTGTGGCTGCGTATTTTGCAGTGGTACGGGCAGGCGCCATCGTAGTCCCCTTCAACTTCCAGCTGATTGCGCCGGAAGTAGCCTATATCGTAAAAGATACGGAAATGAAAATGCTCCTTGCAAAAAATAAACTGGATGTAAGTCAGGCTCTTCGGGATTTAGGCTGGGACCATGAACTGCAGCAGTTTACTTTTGATGAAATGGTTCCGCCGGAAGGAGCGGTTTTAACGGAATACGACATGGAGGAAAACGATCCTGCCGCTATCATTTACACGTCCGGTACTACCGGGCGGCCCAAAGGCGCGGTTTTGAGCCAGGGAAATATTGTGCACAATACGGAGGACTATTTTGCGATTGTCAATATGAGTGAAGACGATATTGCATTATGCGTTCTTCCCATGTATCATTGCTTCGGATGGATCTGCACGGTATGTTCCAATCTGTATATCGGCGCTACCCAGGTGGTGCAGGAAACCTACCAGTTCGGCGATGCCATGAACCTGATTAGGAAATATCATGTAAATACCATGTGCGGCGTTCCTACTATGTTCCAGTTATTCGTCAAGGGAGCGGAAGCGGAGGAACTGGCTCATTTCAAATTCTTTGTCAGCGGCGGCGCCCCGTTGCCCCGGGTGCTGTACGACGCGTTTGCAAAAAAGTTCGGGCAGCATGTACAGGAAGGGTATGGATTGTCTGAAGCCACACCGGTTACCACATTTAACCTGATCAATAAAACCAAACAAGGGTCTATCGGTCTTCCCATTCCCCATGTGCAGGTAAAACTGCTGGATCCCAATAATGAGGAAGTTCCTGTGGGCGAAGTAGGCGAACTGTGCGTGAAAGGGCCTAACGTGATGCTGGGTTACTGGAACCGTCCCAAGGAAACGGCATGGACGCTTCGTGACGGCTGGCTCCATACGGAGGATCTGGCCTACCGGGATGAAGAAGGATGGATATTTATTGTTGACCGCCTGAAGGACATGATTATCAGCAGCGGTGAAAATGTGTATCCCCGTGAAGTAGAAGAAGTGCTGATGACCCACCCGGACATTAAAGAGGCTGCGGTCGTGGGTATTCCGGACAAGCTGCGGGGGCAGGCCATCTGCGCCTATATTGTGCTGGAAGACGGCGGGGAAAAAGATAAACGCATGATTCGCAAATACCTGCTTTCAAAGATAGCGCCGTATAAAGTACCGAAGGAATTTATTTTCTGCGACCAGCTTCCCAGAAACAATACGGGGAAAATCATGAAAAAAGTATTACGGGAGCAGGCGCTGGACAACCTGATAAACCGAAAATAAAACAAGAAAATGAATAAAAAGAAAAGGCTGTAACAGATAATGTTACAGCCTTTTTTGTATGATGTTTTAGCGTTTCGTAATCAGCTCTTTGCCAGCCTGCAGGGCTTTCCGGTTTGCGTCTTCCGTTCCTTTGGGAACCCGGTTCAGCACGGCCTTCTCCAATGCTTCGTCAGATACGCAGTGGGTCAGGGCCACAACAGCACCTAACGCCACGATGTTGGCGAAGAGAGACTTGCCGCAGGCGCTTACCGCTGTATGGGTAATGGGCAGGTCGATCCGTTCTTTGTAAGTTCCGGGTACTTCTTTGACAAACAGGGAGTCGGTGACGACGACGCTGTTTTCATTGCAGTCTTTGGTATATTTATTGGCGGCTTCCTGGCTCATGGCTAAGAGAACGTCCGGGCATACCACGCGGCCGAAGCGGATCGGATCATCAGAGATGATGGCTTCTGCCTTGGATGAACCGCCCCGGGCTTCCGGCCCGTAGGACTGGGACTGGACAGCTTCCTTGCCGTCAAGGATCGCCGCTTCCGCTAAGATAATGCCTGCCGTAATCAGGCCCTGGCCGCCTGTGCCGGAGAAACGAAAATTATGTTTCATGATTATTTCCCTCCTTGCGCGCGTCTGATGATTTCATCATACGCTTCGGTGTATTCCTGTACCTCGTTCGTTTCATACAGCACGCCGATGGGGAATTTGCCGGCAGCGATGGCCTCAGCTTTCTTTTCCGGATCCATTTTATCCCATGCCGCAACCATTACGCCGTGGTCCCGCTGCCATTCCATCATCTGGGCGGGAGCTCCCGCTTTGTTCTGGCGTCCAAAATTGATGGGGCAGGCTGATACGCATTCGATGATGGAGAAGCCTTTGTGGGCGATACCCTTTGCAATCACATCTACCATCAGCGGTACATGGAAAGTGGTAGCTCTAGCACAGAAAGTGGCGCCGGCAGCTTTTGCCAGGTCCAACAGGTTGAAGGACGGCTCAATGGTCAGATAGGGGGCCGTGGTAGCCTTTGATCCTTTCGGCGTCATGGGGGAATACTGGCCTCCGGTCATGCCGTAGATGCTGTTGTTGTAAACTACCAGCGTCAGATCGATGTTGCGACGTGCCGCATGGATCAGGTGGTTGCCGCCGATGGCAGTGCAGTCCCCGTCGCCGCTGGCCACGATAACTTTTAACGCCGGGTTTGCCATCTTCAATCCGCTGGCGATAGGAAGCGCCCGCCCATGGAGGGTGTTGGCTGTATTGAAATCAAGATAGCCGGAAGAACGGCTGGAGCAGCCGATACCGGAAATCAATGCGACGTCGTCTTTGGATAAGTTCAGCTTATCTACTGCTTTTACAATGGCGCCGGTAATGACGCCGTTACCGCAGCCGGGGCACCAGATATGGGGCAGCCGGCCGGGACGAAAATATTTTTCAACTAATTGTTCCATTCCCATGGTATTATCTCCTTTCCCTTACCGGCCCATAGCCTTTTTGATTTCCGCCAGCAATTCCTGGGGGGTGGCGGATTCGTTGTCGTATTTGCCATACAGGGCAACCGGACACTTTCCGGCTACGACCCGCTCTACTTCCAGAACGTACTGGCCATAGTTCAGTTCGTGTACCAGGATGCCTTTTACTTTGCCTGCAAGTTCTTTCACTTCTTTTTCCGGGAAAGGCCAGATGGTGATGGGACGGAAGAAGCCGACCTTCAATCCTTCCGCACGGGCCATGTCTACCGCTTCGTAAGCGGTACGGGCCGCACCGCCGAAGGAAATGACGGCAAATTCAGCATCCTCCATCTGGTAATTTTCAAACGTAACGATGTCTTCCAGATTGTTGTAAATTTTATCGTGCAGGCGGTTCAGGGCATTGACTGTGCCTGCGGGAGTCCCTTTCGGGAAACCGGTCTCATCGTGGATCAGGCCCGTTACATGCCAGCGGTAACCGCTGCCGTAGTCCGCCATGGCTGGAACCAGGTTGTCTTCTGTAGTTCCGTAAGCCAGATACTCTTCCGGTTTGCAGGTGGGACGCACCCGGTCAAAGGTTTCGACCGTGCTGTAATCATCCGGCAGTTCGATTTTTTCCCGCATGTGGCCGATGACTTCGTCCATGAGGATGATGACGGGAACACGGTATTTTTCCGCCAGGTTTACGGCCCGGATGGTGAGCCAGAAACATTCCGGCACGCTGGAAGGGGATACGACGATGACCCAGTGGTCGCCGTGGGTACCCCAGCGTGTCATCATCACTTCTCCCTGGGCAGGGCTGGTAGGTTGGCCGGTTGCCGGGCCCACGCGCTGTACGTCTACCAGGACTACAGGAATTTCCGCCGTGCAGGCCAGACCCAGCATTTCCTGTTTTAATGAGAAACCGGGGCCGCTGGTGGCGGTCATGGATTTCTTGCCGCCCATGGAGGCGCCGATAGCAGCGCCTAATCCGGCGATTTCATCTTCTGTCTGCATAAATTTACCGCCTACCTGAGGCAGACGGGCTGCCAGCTGTTCGGCAATTTCCGTAGAAGGGGTGATGGGATAGCCGCCGTAAAATTTCACGCCGGCTGCGATGGCGCCTTCTACTACTGCCTGGTTGCCTTGCAACAGTAATACTCTGGACATATCGTCTCACTCCTTTTCCACAAAAATCGCGTAATCAGGGCAGCGCATCTCGCACTGTCCGCATTTGATGCAGTCTTTTTCCCTGTCTTTGATAATGGCGCATTTCCCCACCTCGGTCACTTCCAGTACCTTTTTAGGGCAGAAGTTTACGCAGATGCCGCAGCCTTTACAACGTTTTGTAACCAGTTTCAGCATGTTAAACCCTCCTCCGATAAATTCCCCTCCGGAATTATTATATCCGGAATTATTATATATGTCTTATATAATTTTATTGATATTAGCATTTTATGTATCCAAATTATTATATCGCATTTTCTTTCCTATTTAAAGACTGAAAATGAAATTTTACAGAAATTGTAATTAATCTGTTGTTTACGGCAAATTCGTTTTACAATGTTTTCTGTTTTGCAATTTTAATTAAAAATAGGTATAATAGAACAACATTATTTCTGAAAAATTATTTTCCCTGAAGTTGTTAAGGAACTGTTTATTTCATTTTTTCACAGTTCCTAAGAGGAATTTTCTGTCATGAACAAAAAGGAAAAAGAACTGGACAAACGGAACCGGATCATGGTGGCTACCGAAGCGGTGTTTTCCCGGAGAGGTTACGCCCAGGCAACGGTAGATGAGATAATTGCGCTGGCGGATACGGGAAAGGGAACCCTGTATAAATATTTTGGAAGCAAGGACGATTTGTTTTATACGCTGGTCTCCCAAAAACATAATGAGCTTATGATACAGATGCAGTCTGTTGCCGGGGATGTGCAAAAAGGGATTGAAGAGCGGCTTGTCGGTATCCTCACTGTGTGGATCGACTTTTTGCGGAAGAACACAGTGCTCTGGCAGGTCCTCTGCTTTGAGATGACCTGTTCCAACCGGGGGTATTCCGCAGTGGAAACAGAAAACGGCGGATTGCGTCTGGAAGCCCGGTGGGGCGATCTGCCCCCCCTGGAGGAGCAGGAAAATATCCTGCGCTATCACCGTCTGCTGGAAGAAGAGATCAGGCCCATTACGGAAGTGTATCAGGCAGGCATCCGTAACAGGTTTTTCAATGAAATCGCAAGTCATGACGATATAGCCAAAAATATTTTTCTGGCAGTAGCGATGCTGGTCTTTTTCCATACCACTAACAACCTGGAAAAAGTTTCGGCAGAGGAACTGGCAAAAAATATTGTGAAGATCCGCTTATACGGTTTGTCGGAAAAAGAGCAATGATATGGGGTTCTAAGATTTTTTTGACATCGCAGGATTAAAGTGAATGGGAAGAAAACTATTACAATAATTACATTTTTCCCTGAAAAGGCTGTACGGCTTTCAAAATATAAAAATTTTTATTGACAGGGTTTTAGAATCCATGTAATATTAATTCGTTATATATTGTAAATTTTATATACATTCATCAAGAGTAGCTGAGGGACATGGCCCAGTGAAGCTACGGCAACCATCCATTGGGAACGGTGCCAAATCCAGCGGGAGACCCGGAAGATGAAACGCTGCGGACTTAAGCTCTTCACCCGTTGGTGAAGAGTTTTTTAATTCCTGTTGAGTAAAAAAATGTATGGGCAGAGACGCATTAGAGATTCTGTATTGTACATTTTCTTGTATGAATGGTGTGAAGAAGGAGTAAACACCAATGATCAGGTTAGTTGACGTAGAAAAAACCTATTATAGTAAAGCGGGGAACATAGAGGCCCTGAAAAAAACGAATATCGAAGTAAAAGAGGGGGAAATCTTCGGTATCATCGGTCTGTCCGGCGCAGGGAAATCCACCCTGATCCGTTGCATCAACATGCTGGAAGTCCCCACGGGAGGGCAGGTATTTGTGGACGGGCAGGAACTGACGGCTATGAACGAGTCACAGCTCCGGAAGGCCCGGCAGAATATCGGCATGATCTTCCAGCATTTCAATCTGCTGGCCTCCCGCACCGTATACGATAACGTTGCATTCCCGCTGGAGATCCAGGGGATGCCCGGGGAGCAGATCCGTAAGCGCGTGGAAGAGCTGCTGGACATGGTACAGCTGAAAGACCGGGCGGATTATTATCCCAGCCAGCTTTCCGGCGGACAGAAACAGCGTGTGGGTATTGCCCGGGCCCTGGCTTCTAATCCGAAGGTGCTGCTGTCAGATGAAGCTACGTCCGCATTGGATCCCCAGACTACGAAATCCATCCTGCAGTTGTTGCGGGACATCAACAAGCGGCTGAATCTGACCATTGTGATGATCACCCACCAGATGGAAGTGGTAAAAGAAATCTGTGACCGGGTTGCTGTTATCGAGAATGGTTCTATTATCGAAGAAGGCACCATGTACAAGGTGTTCACGGAGCCCCGGGAAGAAACCACGAAAGAATTTGTAAAGACCGTTAACGATATTAAGATTCCTCCTATCATTGATACGGTTTCCATGAAACAGGCCTATTTTCCCGGGTCAAGACTGCTGGTGAACCTGACCTTCCTGGACAGCAGGGAGGGCGACGGAGAAAATGAAAAATCCGCCGGAGCCGACCAACCGCTGGTTTCCGCCCTCATCAAGAAATTCGGAGTAGATGTGAATATTATTTCCGGAAAAGTAGATTATCTGAAAGATATCCCTTACGGCACATTGCTGGTTGAAATTATGGGCGATGAAAAAAGCATTGCGGATTCTGTGCAATATGCGAAAAACGTTGGCGTTAAACTGGAGGTGATCGGCTATGTCGCCTGATATGATTAATTTGCTGGTAAAATCCCTGGGTGAGACTTGTTATATGGTGCTGATCGCTATTGTGCTGGCCACGCTGATCGGCCTTCCCTTAGGTGTGATCCTGACCGTGACCCGGAAAGACCACATTATGCCTAACGCACTGGTACATAACGTACTGGGAGCTATTGTCAACGCTACCCGTTCCACGCCCTTTATCATCCTGATGGTAGCCATCATTCCCTTTACCCGTATGATCGTGGGCTCTTCTATCGGAACCACGGCGGCAATTGTTCCGCTGACCATTACAGCGGCGCCTTTTATCGCCCGGGTTATTGAATCCTCCTTGCTGGAAGTTGACAGAGGCGTTATTGAAGCGGCCCAGTCCATGGGGGCCAGCCCGGTCCAGATCATCTGGAAGGTGATGCTGCCTGAGTCGTTGCATTCCATCGTGCTGGGTATTACACTGGCCCTTATCGCGCTGATCGGTGCTTCCGCCATGGCCGGCGCATTAGGCGGCGGCGGCCTGGGGGACCTGGCCATCCGCTACGGTTACCAGCGGTTCCAGATGGACGTGATGATCGCCACGGTTGTGGTGCTGATCGTTATGGTACAGGGAGTGCAGAGCATTGGCAATACCCTGAGCCGTAAGCTGAACAAGAATAAGCTGTCGTAACAGGATTTTAGTCGAGGCAGGATAAAAAATAAATTTGAATTCAAAAGTCGGACAAATTGTAGCGCATAAGCTGCATTTTGGCCGGCTTTTTACTTATGAAACCGGACTAAAATAGTTGTTCTTTAAAAGCTTTGATTTTAATGCATTACGGCAACAATACATAGAAGCTTCAAAAAAATCACAAATGCACTTGACTTTCACACAATAAAGTAGTAAATTGATAAATAACGAATTTTATTTTCTCTTTTATCAAAAGATGAAAGTTTTACATTCGGACTGCCGCTCAGGCCCCAATGATGACATTTGTGAAAACAACATAAAAATAGCCGTAAGAGGAGGATTTGATTATGGCTGAAAAAATTGAGAACCATCTGACAGAACAACTTTGCGAAGCGATGGCTTCTTTAAAAAGTAAGACGCTGATAGCCAACTTTCTGGAGGATGTCTGCACCATCAGCGAATACAGGGCGCTGGCTCAGCGCTTTGAAGTAGCCCGTCTCCTGGACGAAGGCGTAAAATATGAAGATATCGTAGAGCGGACCGGCGCCAGCACGGCCACCATCTCCCGGGTAAAACGCTGTCTCGTCTACGGAAAGGACGGCTATGAAGCGGCCTTGACCAACCTGAAAAAGAAACGCCATCAAACACGTTCCCCGAAAGTTTTGCGCAAGGCGCAATTTGAAAAGGAACGGGCGGAAAGAAAGAGAGCGGTACGGGAAAATGAGTGATTCGATATTACAGGTTCCCTACGGCACACGGGATGTGCTTCCCGGTGAGGCGGCTGCACGGCGCCAGATGGAAGACCGGATCTGCAGCCTGTTTGCCCGCTGGGGTTACGATGAAGTGGCCACGCCTACCTTTGAATATCTGGATACCTTTGCCGGTTCAGGCCAGGCCGATGAAGGTGCTTTCAAATTTTTTGACCGGAAGGGCAGCATCCTGATGCTGCGCACGGACATGACGACGCCTATTGCCCGCATGGTATCTACGCGGATGCGCAAGGATACGGGCGTTAAGCGATTGTCCTACCGGGCCCAGTTGTTCCGGTACGAGGAGGCCCAGGCGGGACGCCAGTGTGAATTTACCCAGTGCGGCATTGAGATGATGGGAGCTTCTGGAGCCCCGGCGGATGCGGAAGTGATTGCTCTTGCCGTGCATACGCTGTTGGAAGCGGGGTTAAAAAATTTTTATATTACCCTGGGGCAGATGGAATTTATCAACGGCCTCATTGAAGCGGCGGCCCTAACGGATGAGCAGGCGAAGGAAATTAAGCACTGCCTCATCAAACGGAATGCGGCGGGGCTGGAGCAGGCGGTGGAATCTGCAAAGATTCCTGAACAGCTGGCTAATATTTTCAAAGATCTTCTTTTCCTCCACGGCGGGGTAGAATTGCTGAACGATATGCAGCAGCGGGTGTTAAGCCGCCGCTGCTGGAACGCTCTGGAAAACCTGCGGGAAATTTATGAACTGGCAAAAGCCTATGATGTGGCCCAATACTTGAGCTTTGACCTGGGTCTGACCCGCAGCCTGGACTATTACACGGGCATGCTGTTTGAAGGATATGCGGCCGGCATGGGATATTCCCTGATTGGCGGCGGACGGTATGACAATATGATGCAGCGGTTTGGGAAGCCCTGTCCCGCTACCGGTTTCGCCCTGGGCATCGACCGCATCGCCCTGACCTTACAGAGACAGGGAAGCCTGGATGTGGAAGGGCCTGAAACGGTGTTGGTGGCGTATGCCGAAGGCAAAACAGCGGAGGGCATTACTCTGGCCTGCAGTCTTCGCAAAGAAGGCCGGCGGGTCCGCCTGGCCGACCGGGACATGACAGAAGAAGAAGCCCGGCAGGCCGCAAAGGAAAACCATTGCGTCGAATACCGGTATGTAAAAGGATAAAAAACTGATTAAAACTGTACAGCTGCCCGGAAATAGCGTAACAGAGATGAAATGGCAGCTGGCGGTTTTGATTTAGACTTTGCCGCCGGCATGCCGTTGGCGGATTGGAGAACAACTATGGAAGATTACATTACAATCGCTTTGCCCAAAGGAAAGCTGTTCAAGCGCAGCGTGGATCTGTTGGCTAAAGTGGGATACAGCGCGGAAGGGGTTTCGGAGGATTCCCGCAAGCTGGTAATTGCCAACGAAGAAACTAAGGTGCGCTTTATCATTACCAAGACAGTAGACCTTCCCACATATATTGAATATGGAGCGGCCGACATCGGGATTATCGGCAAGGATGTGCTGCTGGAAGAACAGAAAGATGTTTATGAACTGCTTGACCTGGGATATGGAAAATGCCGCCTGATGATGGCGGTGCCGGAAGCAAAAAAACGGCCGGAGTTGAAGGATTACGCCCATCTGCGTGTGGCTACCAAATATCCCCACTGCGCCCGGGAATATTTTGACAAATTGGGCATCCAGATGGAAATTGTGAAACTGAACGGTTCAATCGAGCTGGGGCCGCTGATCGGTCTGTCCGAGCTGATTGTGGATATTGTGGAAACCGGAACGACCATAAAAGAAAACAAGCTGGTGGAAGTGGACAGTATTTTTACTTCTACAGCCCGGCTCATCGCTAATCCGGTAAGTTTCAAACTGAAATTTGACCGGCTGCATAAACTGGTAAAGGATCTGCGGGTGGTGCTGGCAGAAGAAAAGGCATAATAAATTCGTGAAAGCAATCGGAATATGCCTGCGAACAGAATGTTGCCAGAATGAATAACTGCAATGCAATAAGTATGAACGCTTAAATATAGAAAAACGAGAGGTATTGAGAAAATATGAATATAACTGACGCAAGAAAAATGAACGCTGCGGAAATCGCGGCGCTGTTAAAGAAGAAAGCCTTTGATGAAACGGAACTTTCCCCCGGGGTGCAGGCGGCCTGCGACCGTATGTGGGGCGAACATCTGACGGCGTCCCAGATTGTGGATCGTATTGTGGGGGCTGTGCGTGTAGGCGGAGACCAGTGGCTTTTGCATTTTACCAATACCATTGACCGGGCCGGGCTGACGGCGGAAACCCTGCGGGTAACAGACAAAGAATTTGACGAAGCACGCACGCTGGTGGACCCGAAGGTAATTGATTCCATTACCCGGGCTATTCTGAATGTGAAAAAATTCCATGAAGAACAGATGCCCAAGTCCTGGTTCACCAACCGGGCCCATGGCAGCATTTTAGGGCAGAAGGTAACCCCGCTGGACAGCGTGGGAATCTACGTACCCGGCGGCACGGCGGCCTATCCTTCCAGCGTTATCATGAATGCAGTGCCGGCAAAAGTGGCCGGGGTGCCCCGCATCGTAATGGCGGCGCCTCCCGGGAAAGACGGCAAACTGAATCCCTACGTACTGGTTACGGCGGAAAAAATCGGCATTACCGAAATCTACAAAATGGGCGGTGCCCAGGCCATTGCGGCGCTGGCTTTCGGGACGGAAACAGTGCCCAAGGTAAATAAGATTACCGGCCCCGGTAATATTTTTGTGACTCTGGCAAAAAAAGCAGTGTACGGACATGTGGATATTGACATGCTGGCCGGTCCCAGCGAGATACTGATTATTGCGGACGATTCCGCCAATCCGGTTTATCTAGCGGCAGACCTGCTGAGCCAGGCGGAACATGATCCGCTGGCCTGCGCGATCCTCATCACCGACAGTGAACGGATTGCAAAGGCTGTGGCGGCGGAAGTGGAAGTGCAGTTAAAAGAACTGCCACGGGAAGAAATCGCGGCCGCATCCCTGAAAACCATGGGAAAAATTATTCTGGCCAAAGACATGGATACAGTTGTGGCTATGGCTAATATCAGCGCTCCGGAACATCTGGAAGTTATGACGAAAGCTCCCTTCCAGCTGATGCCCCTGCTGCATAACTGCGGCGCTATGTTCCTGGGAACTGATTCCCCGGAACCTCTGGGAGATTATTTTGCCGGGCCCAATCACGTTCTGCCTACCGGTGGTACAGCTAAATTTTACAGCGTGCTGAACGTGGAAACCTTTATGAAAAAGACGAGCATTATTTCCTATACTAACAAGGCGCTGCTGGAAGCGGCGGATGATATTATCGCCATGGCGGAAGCGGAAGGTCTGCGGGCCCATGCCAATGCCATCCGGAAACGCCAGAAATAAACAAGAATTCACGTGCATAAAATTATGCGGCAAGGAAAAGGCGTGAGCAAACCGTCGGAGGCGATTGCGTCATTCCATGAGATGAAATTCGCCGTCGTGGCAAGACTGTCTGAGGGGCGAAGCCCCGAGTTTCGAAGCCACAGGCGAATGAGTCCATGGAATAGCAATCGGTGACGGGTTTGCGATGCCTTTGCCTGACAGTGAAGTGGAAACCATTGACGCCGAAATCATCGTCAATGCCAATGAATCAAATTATCCGGTTCCGGATGCCATACAAACGGAAATCGAGGAACGGACAAAGGATTTTTCCTTTAACCGCTATCCTCCCATGAAATGCGAAACCCTCTGCAATTTAATTGCCAATACGCTGGGAGTGGATATTGACAAGGTGCGCGTGGGCAACGGTTCCAGCGAGCTGTTGCAGATGGCCTGCTATGCCTTTGGGGGCGCTGGCCGGAAAATTGCCGTGCCGTATCCGTCTTTTTCCATGTACGGCGTGTATGCCCAGATGTCGGACAGCGAGGTGTTGCGCTACCCGCTGAATGTGGAGGGCTTTTTGGATGCAGAGGCGGTCATTGATTTTTGTAAGGAAAACCAGCCGAACCTGCTGATTTTAAATAACCCCAATAATCCTACGGGAAATTATAATCCCCTGTCGGTTATTGAAAAAATTATTGCCGGAGTGGATTGTCCCGTCATCGTTGACGAAGCCTACATGGAATTTGCCCGGGGGGAAGGAGTGGATCCCCGGGACCTTCGCCCCTTGTCCCAGTTGAAGCTGGTAGCCGGTTCCGCTCTGGCTCTTTTGAACAAATACAATAATTTCCTTGTGTACCGAACTTTTTCCAAAGCCTACAGCCTGGCAGGCATGCGGGTGGGGTATTCGGTAGGCAGCATTTCTTTGAGCCGTATTCTGGGAAAGACACTGCTGCCTTACCACGTCAACGCCTATTCCCTCATGGCAGCGGAAGTCTGCTACCGTAACCGGGATGCCTTTAAGGAACAGATTGAAGAGATACGTTCCCAGCGGGCCCTGATGATTGCGGAGCTGAAGGAACTGGGTATGAAAATCTGGCCTACGGAGACCAATTTCATCTGCTACTGCCCGGAAGGGAAACTGCAACAGCAGCTGGCGGCCGCCTACGATAAAAAATACGGCTACAGCAATTACAGCCCGGCCACCAAAGCGGGGAAGATGCTTTTCAAAAGCATGCTGGCGGAAAAGATCCTGCTTCGTGATTTTACGGAACATCCGGTACTGCAGGGTTGCATCCGTCAGACCGTAGGACTGCCGGAAGAAAACGGCATCATTATGAACCGGATCAAAAATCTTTGCAGGGAGTGTTTGGGAAATGAGCAGATCAACTGAAACGAACCCGGCCCGCGGGGGGAAAATCAACAGAAAGACCGCGGAAACCCAGATTGGAGTGAAGCTGAATCTGGACGGGGAAGGTAAATGCGATATATCCACCGGCATCGGTTTTCTGGATCACATGCTGACCTTGCTGGCAAAACACAGCTTTACGGATTTGTGTGTGAAAGCCAACGGCGATCTGGAAGTTGACAGCCACCATACGGTGGAAGATATCGGCATAACGCTGGGCCTGGCGCTGAAAGAAGCACTGGGCGATAAAGCCGGGATCCACCGGTACGGAAACTGTTTTATCCCTATGGATGAAACGCTGGCCCAGGTGTGTCTGGATTTTTCCGGCCGTCCCTTTTTAGTGTTTGACGCAGTGATTCCCAAAGTACAGTTAGGCAATTACGAGGCGGAAATGACGGAAGAATTTTTCCGGGCTGTGGCCATGAACTGCGGGCTGACGCTGCATATCCGGGTATTTTACGGAAGCAATGTGCATCACATCATTGAAGCAATTTTTAAGGCTTTTGCCCGGGCCATGGCGGAAGCGGTGGCTAAAGACCCCCGGGTGAAGGGCGTTATGAGCAGTAAGGGCGTACTGTAAATACTGGATGGGAGACAATAACGATGGGTAAGAAAGATATCGTAATTGTTGATTACGGTTTAGGAAATTTACACAGTGTGAACAAGGCGGTATCGCAGGTTGGAGGGAATCCGGTCATAACCGGCGACAGAGAAGCCATTGCCGCAGCAGAAAAAGTGATCCTGCCCGGCGTTGGCGCCTTTGGGGACTGTATGAAGAATCTGGATAAAGCCGGTGTAATTCCCGTTATCAAAGAATATATCAGGGCGGATAAACCTTTTTTGGGCATCTGCCTGGGGATGCAGGTACTGTTTGAGGAAAGCGAGGAAGCGCCGGGGGTTAAAGGCCTGGGGGTGTTCCCGGGGAAAGTGGCGCTGATTCCCACAGACCTGAAAATTCCCCACATGGGCTGGAACCGGCTGGAACTGAAAACCTCGTGTCCCCTGTTAACCGGCAGCGAAGGAAAATATGTGTACTTTGTCCACAGTTATTGCTGTCAGCCGGAAGACCCGTCGCTGATCACCGCAGTCTGCAACTACGGAACGGAAGTGACGGCCGCTATAGGAAAAGGAAATGTTTTCGGCTTCCAGTACCATCCGGAAAAATCCAGCGCAGTGGGGCTGGAAATGCTGAAACGGTTTGTCGAATTATAATTGAGTTATAAATCCAGAAAGAAGAAACATTATGATTATTTTTCCCGCAATCGATTTGCGAAACGGAAAAGCAGTTCGCCTGGTGGAAGGCGACTTTAAACAGGAAACGGTGTATGCGGAGGATCCGGCTGCCGTGGCGGAACAGTTCCGGGACGCCGGGGCGGAATTTTTGCATGTGGTGGATCTGGACGGGGCATTGGCCGGGGAAAGCCGCAACACCGATGTGATCCGGCGCATTCTGCAGAAGGCCGGCAACATGAAAGTGGAAGTGGGGGGCGGCATCCGCGATTTGCATGCGGTTTCCCGCATGCTGGACATGGGTGTGACCCGGGTTATTTTAGGCAGCCTGGCGGCCCGTAACCCGGTGGAAACAAGGGAAATCTGCAAATATTTCCCGGGGCAGGCCGTGGCCGGCATTGACGCCAAAAACGGCGAAGTGGCAGTAGATGGCTGGGGCGTGTCCGGAGGCATGAATTATCTGGAACTGGGCAAGCGCATGGCGGAAATCGGCATTGAGCACATTATCTTCACGGATATCAGCCGTGACGGCAAGCTGCAGGGGGTCAACGTGGAAGCCACTGCGGAACTGGCAAAGGCCAGCGGCGTCAAAGTTATTGCTAGCGGCGGCGTTGCATCGATAGAAGATGTAAAAAAAGTAATGGCCCGGGAAGAAGACGGCATTGAAGGGGTCATTATCGGAAAAGCCATTTATGCCGGAAAAGTAAATTTGAAAGAAGCGCTGGCGGTGGCAAAAGGCAAAGGATGAATGTGAAAGCAGCAGCCAGCGACTGCGGCTAATTCTGAAATAATTGCGAAATTACGCTGTTATGTGTAGTTTCGCACATTAAATTTTGCTATAATTATTTTGGGGGAACAACTATGCTGACCAAACGGATCATTCCCTGCCTGGACGTGAAGGAAGGGCGGGTCGTAAAAGGCACGAACTTTGTAGGGCTGCGTGACGCAGGCGACCCGGTGGAGCTGGCTTCCCTGTACGACAGGGAAGGTGCCGACGAGCTGGTGTTTCTGGATATTACCGCCAGCGTGGAAAAACGTAAATCTATGCTGGATGTCATCAATCGGACGGCGGGCAAGGCCTTTATGCCCCTTACGGTGGGAGGCGGCATCAGCACCGTGGAAGACATCCGCAACTGCCTGAACGCAGGAGCGGATAAAACCTCGTTGAATACCGCTGCGGTAAAAAATCCGGACCTGATTTCCAAAGGCGCGGAACTCTTCGGCAGCCAATGCATCGTGCTGGCGGTAGACGCCAAACGCTGCGGTACAGACCGTTGGGAAATTTTCGTGAACGGGGGACGCACTCCTACCGGCATAGACTGTCTGGAATGGGTGAAAAAAGCCGTATCCCTGGGAGCCGGTGAAATTTTGCTCACCAGCATGGACGCGGACGGAACCAAAAACGGGTACGACATTCCCCTGACCCGGGCGGTAGCCGAAGCAGTGAACGTGCCCGTCATTGCCAGCGGCGGCGCCGGCTCCCTGGAACATTTTTACGATGTGCTGACCCGGGGCAAGGCCGATGCAGTGCTGGCGGCTTCAGTGTTCCATTACAAAACGTTTACAATACAACAGGTAAAACAATACCTGCGAGATAAAGGGGTAGAGGTGAGACTATAATGAAAATTGACGTTACCAATCTGAAATTTGACGAAAAAGGCCTGATTCCCGCCATCGTGCAGGATGTTTACAGTGATGAAGTACTGATGCTTGCCTATATGAACGGCGAGAGCCTGGCAAAAACGGTAGAGACCGGTTACACCTGGTTCTGGAGCCGCAGCCGCCAGGAACTGTGGAACAAAGGCGCCACCAGCGGCCATGTACAGAAAGTGGCGTCCATTACTTACGACTGCGACGGAGACGCGCTGCTGGTGAAAGTTGACCAGACCGGCGCCGCCTGCCATACGGGACACCGTTCCTGTTTCTTTACCCCCCTGTGGAACGAAGGGGAAGGCAAAAACCTGCCGGTGCCGGAACCGGACAACGAAAGCATTTACGGCGTGCTGGCGGAACTGTACCGGGTGATTCTGTACAAACGGGAACACGGCGGCGACAAGAGCTACACGAAATACCTGTTCATGAAAGGGCAGGACAAGATCCTGAAAAAAGTGGGGGAAGAATCGGCAGAAACCATTATCGCCTCCAAGAACAACAGCCGTCAGGAAGTAATTTACGAAATGAGCGACCTGTGGTATCACTGCATGGTGCTGCTGGCCTACCACGGCATTACCCCGGCAGAACTGCTGCATGAACTGTCCGGAAGAAGGTCGAAAGAGAATAACAGTAAATATTAAAGAAAATTTGCAAATCAAGGATAGAAAAATATTCCCTGTCATGTTAAACCATAGCATGGCAGGGATTTTTTCACAGAGGTGGTTTTTCCGTATCCATTTTGCTATAATTATAATTGAAATAAGCGAGGGGAGTCAGTATGGAACAAAAAGGCTTTTTCAGCAGAATGAAACAAAACTATTTTACCTTTTCCGGCAGGCTGAACCGTAAGCCGTTCCTGTTTCGGTCGATTGCGGCAACGGTGATTCCTGTCCTGCTGGCGATTGCGCTGTTTTTTGTGTTTGCGGGCGGTTTTCGCACGAACATGGAATACCAGCATAAGGACCTGATGTGGCTCCATGTGTTGCTGCATTCGCTGTTGATCATTCTGGCTATGGTTTCAGGCTTCTCTTTAGGCGTCCGGCGCTGCCACGATCTGGATAAAGGTGGCTGGTGGCTGTTGCTGGGCATGGTTCCCTACATTAACGTGGCGTGGGGCCTGTACCTGATATGCAAGCGGGGTACGGTTGGGAAAAACAGTTACGGTGAGGATCCCATTCGCGATGATTTTGACAAAATAGAAGATATTCAAGACCAGCTGCGGCAGCGGCAGGAAAATAGTGGTAAGTGAAAGTTTGAGGGGAACATCATGAAACAACAGGTAGTTCGAATTAAGGAAGAAGCCGGCCGTTGCCTGCTCTGTCATGAACCGAAATGTAATGCGGCTTGTCCTCATGGTATTGATGTCGGTCGTATTGTCCGGGCCCTGAATTTTGAAAACCGGGTTGGGGCCCGCAGGCGCCTGCCTTCAGCTCATTACTGCGAGAACTGTGACGCGCCCTGTATGCAGGCCTGCCGCCGCGGCAAGCTGGATGTGCCGGTACGGCTTAAAGACCTGTTCCGGGACTTGTACGCCATAGATGTGGATGTATCGAAAACACAAACAGATTTGTCTATTGATTTTTGCGGCGTCCATTGCGAGAATCCCTTCTTTTTATCCTCTTCAGTAGTCGGCAGCAATTATGAAATGGTTGCAAAAGCGTTGAGCATGGGCTGGGGAGGCGTCTGTTTCAAAACGATTTCGCTTCTTGACATTCAGGAAGCATCCCCACGTTTTGCGGCGTTGTCCAAAGAAGGGCGTTCTTTTGTGGGCTTTAAAAATATCGAGCAGCTTTCCGACCACACCTATGAAGAAAATCTTAAATTTTTACGGCGGTTGAAACGCGATTTTCCCGAAAAGGTACTGATTGCGTCCATTATGGGGCGGAATGAAGAAGAGTGGACCCGCCTTGCCCATGATATGGAAGCGGTCGGCGCAGATATGATTGAATGTAACTTTTCCTGTCCCCAGATGGTTGGGGAAGGCCTGGGCGCGGAAATCGGTGAAAAGCCGGAGCTGGTGGCCCGTTATACAGCTGCGGTGCGTAAAGGCACAAAACTGCCTGTCCTGGCGAAGATGACCCCTAATATCAACCATATGGAAATACCGGCCAAGGCTGCCGTAGCGGCAGGGGCAGACGGTATTGCAGCCATCAACACCATTCGCAGCATCATGAATATTAATCTGGAATCCTTTATGTCAGAACCAAGGGTAAACGGCCAGAGCATCGAAGGCGGATATTCCGGTAAGGCGGTAAAGCCCATTGCCCTTCGTTTTATCAATGAGATGCGGAAAGATCCTGCGCTGGCGGATGTTCCCATCAGCGGCATGGGAGGCATTGAAAACTGGCGGGATGCCATGGAATTCCTGCTTATGGGCTGTAGCAATCTTCAGGTTACCACTGCTGTGATGCAATATGGTTACCGCATTATTGATGATTTGAAAGAAGGCCTCGGCGATTACCTGGCCCTGCGGGGATTTTCCAAAGTACAGGATGTTGTGGGCAGGGCGCTGACGTATATTGTGCCTGCAGAAAACCTTGACCGCAGCAGTATCCAGTATCCGCGTTTCGTGCGAAATGAATGTATCGGCTGCGGGCGTTGCTATATTTCCTGCTATGACGGCGGGCATCAGGCGATACAAATGGATGCAGAGGACAAGCCTGTGCTGGATGTGCATAAATGTGTCGGTTGTCATTTATGCCTGTTAGTGTGCCCCGTGCAGGCTATTGAACCGGGAAAACGGGTAATGAAAACTAAATTAAAGTAGAACAGATCAGAATTAATGTTATGTATTATTTCATGTATATATTGTCGATGCTTATTTTCGGCACCAACGGTTATTATGTAACTAATATTTCAATTGAAGGAAGCCAAATTGTTCTATTCCGAACGATAATCGGCGGTCTTCTGCTTACTGGAATGGCTGCGATACGGGGCGGATTTGGCCGGATGGCCCTTCGGACGGACGCACCTTTCCTTTTGGGAGGCGGGATAGCCCTTGGGCTGAATTGGGTGGCGTTGTTTGAAGCGTATCGTCTTTTGAACGTCAGCCTTGCCACTTTAATTTATTACATAGGACCCGTGTTGTTCCTTTTGTCCACACCGTTTCTTTTCCGTGAAAAACTCAGCGGTATAAAGCTGGCGGCAGCCGGGATTGTCCTTATCGGACTTGTTTGTATTAGCGGCAGTATTGTTGCAGGTGGTATGAATTTCCAAGGCCTTTTTGCGGCGGTCATGTCGGCCCTGCTTTATGCCACACTAATAGCCTTCAATAAGCGCATTGCCCGCACCGGCGGCATGCAGACGGCGGCCATTGAACTGGACGTTGCCTTTGTTGTGGTGTTCCTTTATGTTATGATAATGACAGGGTTTCCCCATCCTCAGGCTGCCGATTTGCCGTATCTTGCTGCTATAGGCGTTATCAACACGGGCCTTGCGTATTTTTTGTATTTTTCCGGTCTTCGAAAATTGCCCGGGCATGCCGTGGCCCTGCTCAGTTATGTGGATCCGGTATCGGCGCTGGCTTTTTCCGCCATTTTGCTCCATGAGACCCTGACCCCGATACAGATGGTGGGCGCTGCGCTTATAATTGGAGGAGCCATGTTTGGGGAAAGGGCAAAGTAGTAAAATATTTCAAAAGCAATTATTACATATATGATGGAAACGTTATTATTTTGATTCGAAAGTCATTTGGAGGCCATCATGGATAAACCCATTTATATTATCGGGCACCAGCACCCTGATACCGATTCCGTCTGTTCTGCCATTGCCTATGCATATTTGAAGAAGCAGATGGGCTGGAACGTGGAGCCGGCCCGGGCGGGCAAGCTGAACCCGGAAACGGTTTTTGCGCTGGAGTATTTTCATATTCCTGCGCCCCGGCTCATTAACTATTTTTATCCTTCCCTGGAAGATATAAAATTGCTGCAGGCTCCGGCGGTAGGCGTACAGGCAACCCTGCGGGATGTGGGGAAACTGTTCGTGGAAAATCCCAGGCTGAAATCCGTTCCGGTGCTGGACGAAGAAGAAAATGTGGTTGGTATCATTACCGTAGGCGATCTGGCAAAACGATATTATGAAGAGGAATCCATCAAGGAGTTGGAACACGGCTCCGCCAGTTTTGCCAATATTGTGGATACCCTGGAAGGCAGGTTGCTTTGCGGCGACGTCAATAAAACCTTTTCCGGAAAAATCAAGCTGGGGGCATCCCGGGTGTCTACCATTTTGTCCGATGTAGCTCCGGGGGATATGATCATCCTTGGGGACCGGGAAGACGCCCAGAAAGAATTACTGGGCCTTGGTCATGTGTGCCTGGTGCTGACCCGGAATACGCGGGTGTCGGAAGATATCATCCGGCTGGCGGAGGAGAAGGATGGCGTGATCATCGTAACGCCTTTTGACAGCTACCGGACTGCCCGGCTTATCAACCAGAGCATTCCCGTTTCCCTGGTGATGACGTCCCCGGTGGTCTGCTTTAACGCTACAGACCAGCTTTCCGATGTAAAGGAGAAAATCCTTTCCGCCAAGTATGTGACCTATCCTGTGTTGCGGAAAGGAAAATATATCGGCATCATCGACCGGGGCATGATGCTGGAACCGGAACGGCAGCAGGTCATTCTGGTGGATCATAACGAGCGCAGCCAGGCGGTGGAAGGCATTGAGGAAACCCAGATCCTGGAGATCATCGACCATCACCGGTTGGGAGGCCTTACCACCGGCGCGCCTATTTATATCCGGCAGGAACCGGTAGGGTCTACCGCTACGATTATCGCCAATATGATGTGGAACCTTGGGTACGGCATGCCGCCGAAGATTGCGGGCATTTTGTTTGCCGCCATGGTTTCGGATACTTTGTATTTCCGTTCTCCTACCACAACGGAAGCGGACCGGGTCGCGGCGAAACGGCTGGCGGTGCAGGCGGGCATCGAAGACCCGGAAGACTTTGCCATGCAGCTTTTGCGGGCAGGCAGCGTGCTGAACACCATGGCGCCGGCGGATATTATCCGCAATGACTTTAAGGAATTCGATTTTGGGGACGTGCGTGTGACCGTCAGCCAGATCAATATTATGGACCGGCAGCTGGCCCTGGAAAAACTGCCGGAACTGCAGGAAGCGCTGGATGCCTTCCGGCTTCGTGAAAAATATACCATGTCGTTGCTGATGGTGACGGATGTGCTGGGTGAAGCCACAGATCTTTTGGAATCCGGCAACCGGGACGGGGTGTTGGATCTGGCCTTTGGCCAGCGGGAAGAAGCGGGCTATTACCATCTGCCGGGGGTGCTGAGCCGTAAAAAGCAGGTAATCCCGCCTCTGACAGAAGCATTTAAAAAAGTAGACTGATTATGAAAACTTACATGTGTTTTGACATTGGCGGCACCGCTGTGAAATATGGCGTGGCGGATGAAAAGGGAAAACTGCTGCGGAAAGGCGAGATACCTAATTCCATTATGCAGAAAGGCGTGGATGGCCTGCTGGAAGACCTAACTGCCGTTACTGGAGAAAACAAAAATAAATTTGATTTGCAGGGGGTCGCGGTTTCCACAGCAGGCGTGGTGGATCCGGACCGGGGCTTGATTTTGTGCGCACCAAAATATTTTCCCGGTTACCCGGGAACACCACTGAAGGAAAAACTGACAGACCGCTGTGGCCTTCCCTGCGCGGTGGAAAATGATGTGAACGCCGCCGCCCTGGGGGAATACTGGTTGGGAGCTGGCCGTGGCGCAAAATCTCTTTTTTGTATTACGGTAGGAACGGGCATCGGGGGCTGCGCCATGTTAGACGGAAACGTGATTCACGGAGCGGCCTTTTTCGGCGGCGAGGCTGGCCTGCAGCGCGTTATGCCGGAATATACTTGGGAAGAAATGGCTTCTGTCTCGGCCCTGATCCGGAATGTGGCAAAGGCCAAAGGAATACCGGAAACGGAGCTGGACGGCAGAAAAATTTTTGCCATGGCCCAGGCCGGCGATGAGGCGGCGTCAGCGGCTATCGCAAAACAGATGGAGGATCTGGCGGCAGGTATTGCCAACATCTGTTACATTTTAAATCCTGAACGGATCATTATAGGCGGCGGTATCACGGCCCAGAAAAAATATCTGTATCCTCTGTTGGACGAAGCCATGCGTAAAAGATTGTTCCCTCTGGTGTATGAAAACATGACGCTGTGTTTTGCGGAATTAACAAATGATGCCGGGCTCGTTGGCGCGTTGTATAATTTTTTAAGGGAACATAAATAATCCTGTGGTTGACCCTCTTACAGCATTGTGGTCGAACCTGTAACCAGTCTGTGGTTTACCTGTAAATTTTCCTGTGGTCGGGC
>OMYP01000006.1 GCA_900315345.1 uncultured Selenomonadales bacterium
CCACCGTCTGCGCGTAGGCGCCAGGCTGATCCATGCGCTGAACGAGAAAAATAAGATTTACGGCGGACTGGGGTACCAGTATGAATTCAGCGGGGATGCACGGGCGACCTACCGTGGCGAAGGTACGCCGAGCCCGGGAGTGAAAGGCAGCAGCGGCCTGATCGAACTGGGCTGGCAGGTTACGCCCGGCAAGGGCCCCATGGCGATTGATTTCGGCGTAACGGGCTGGGTCGGCAAACAGCGCGGCGTTACGGCAAACCTGCAGGCCTGCTGGACGTTCTGATAAGTACAGGTAAACCAATTTAAAAATCCATGCCAACCCGAACGCAATGCGGGTTAGCATGGATTTTTTTTTTTTGTGCGTAAAAAAGCCGGACGCTGTTACACGTCCGGTGGGAAGATTAAAACTTAAAGCACAGCTACGCCAATGGACTTGGCAAATCAAAAGGTTTCATGTCTTAGCAAGCTTTTTCATCAACTCTGGTCCTGCGTCCTTCATCAGCGTAATGCCAAAACATTTCTTCCCTGCATCCTTCAGTGAAACCCCAATGTGGTACACGGTCTTTCTGTCCATAATCAGAAAATGGTCATGAAATATATTGGCGTATTTCACATCCAGCTGCGGGTACTGCGCGTTAAAGGCGGCTACGTCCTGCGCCGTCAGTTTTGTCTTTGGAAATGTATAAATTGTCACGGCCACACCGGATTTTTTCTTCGCTAATACGTTCAGCGTGCTCACATCCACGTATCCGTCTATCAGGTGAAGTGCTATCATTAAAGTACAGTCGATAAACTTACAAAATCATGCTATCATAAAAGATATCAGGAGGCGGTAAGTTTATGCAGTACGACAAAACTTTTAAAGAAGAAGCGGTTCGGCTGTCCGATGAGATCGGCCCGAAAAAAGCAGCCGAACAGCTTGGCATGTACAACGTGACATATCTGTTGAAGAACCGTTTTTGGGCCACGGCGTAATGGCAGCTTGTTCGAACAAAGCGATAAAAATGCACGTATGATATGTTAAAAAGATACAGACAATATAGCCTATGTATTATTATAACAACAAGCAGGCTCAAAACCCGCTCTATGACTGAAGTTGCGAAAAAAATTGGGTCACTAAAATGACCCGGTTTTGTATTCTTTGAGTCGTCGGTTTACGGAAAGCAGTTTTTAAATGTTGTGTCTCTGTTGAATTTCATAGCATAATTTCAAATCAGTTTTATTCTGGCTCTCTATTTAAAGATTTTCATATTGAATTAAAAATCTTAAAATACTACTTTAAGATTTTGTTGATTTTGAAAAAATCTTAAAGTAGAATGAAAGAGAACGATGTACCAAAATCAGAGTAATGTATTAGTAACTGAAAATAGATAATTGGGAGCCGGGGAGATAGGCAAATGATCATCAGAGAACATTATCTTTCACAAATCAGGCCATTTTATGACAGTGACCTGATTAAAATCATAACAGGAATTCGCCGTTGCGGGAAATCGATTATCCTGCAACAGACAAGGGAGGAACTGGAGGCAAGGCAGAAAAAGTGCCTGTTCCTTGATTTTGAATTGCGCCCTGTCCGCGTGATGATTCCGGATGCCGATGCGCTCCTGAATTATGTAAACGGATATCTGGGAGAGGAAAAGCTGTATCTTTTCCTGGATGAAGTGCAAAATGTTGCGGGATGGAATGAAGCCTGCAGGACATTACGGCTTTATAACTGTTCTGTATTTATTACGGGCAGTAACTCCAAGCTTCTTTCCAGAGAATTTATAAAGGAATTGTCCGGGCGCTATGTTTCGTTCCGGATCAGGCCGTTTGTATACAGAGAAGCGAAGGAATATGCCGATGCATTGGGAAAGCCCTTTGAAATCAGCGATTACCTTGTCTGGGGCGGCTTTCCCGCAGCGTTGGAACAACCTGGCCCGGAAGCCGTAAAACGCTATCTGGAAGATTTGAATAACACAATTATTTATAACGATCTGGAAAACCGTTACAGCATCCGGAAACGGGATGTGTTCGAGCGGCTTGTTGATTATGTGCTGCTTTCCAACGCAAGGATATTCAGCGCAAAATCAATTACTGATTACATGAAAGGACAAAATATTACCATTTCTGTGCCGACCGTAATCAAATACCTTGGCTATTTGAAAGAAGCATACGTCATTGAAGATATTCCTTTGTATTCACCCAAGGCAAAGGCAAAGCTGAATTACTATTACAAATTGTATGACGAAGATGTTTCGATGAACAGCATACGGCAGACAGGCAATCGGTTTGACCTGACCCACAATCTTGAAAATATTGTACTGAATGAACTGGCGTATATGGGGTATGAGGTATCTGTATATAACAATAAAGGAAGGGAAATCGATTTTCGTGCGGCAAAGGAAGGGAAAGTATATCTGGTACAGGTGGCTTACAGTGTTGCGGAAGATAAAGCATATGAAAGGGAATTCTCCGCTTTTTCCAGTGTTGATAATGCCATGAAGAAGATTATTATAACCAATGATGAAATTGATTATTCCACAAGCACGGTTTATCACTACAAACTGAAAGACTTCCTCTGGATGGATGAACTGTAAGGGCATCTGCAAAATAGAAAAGTAGCGGCGTCCGGAAGGGTGCCGTTTTAAGTTAAACAATACCAATAAACGCAACTAAGGGGAAGGCATAAGTAAAACATAGGAAAGGATTGCGTTTATTTCATGAGATGAAATTCGTCGTCGTGGCGAGACTGTTTGAGGGACGAAGTCCCGAGTTTCGAAGCCACAGACGAATGAATCCATGAAATAGCAATTCTTGACGGTTTTGCGTTGCCTTCCCTTTGCAATTTATTATGTACAACGTTACATATCTATTGAAGAACCGTTTCAGGGGCCACGGCGTAATGGCAGCTTGTTCGAACAAAGCGATAAAAATGTTTTACAGTTTAATTTCAAGCGGCTTATCCATTTTCATTTCATCCGGGCTGACGGTACACATATAGGCCAGCAGTTCCACGCCGGCCTGTTTTGCCTCACACAGCGCATCCGCAAACTCCGGGTGCGTTTTTCTGTTGGGGGTGAAGTAACGGGCCCGTTCCATCTGCACAACGAAGAGAATATATGTTTCGTAACCTTCTGCATGACATTGGATCAGTTCATGCACATGCTTCACGCCCCGTTCCGTGGGAGCGTCGGGGAAGAGGACAACGCCGTCGTCTTCCAGCGTAACGCCTTTCACTTCAATGAAAATTTTGCGCTTATTGCATTCCAGATAAAAATCAAAACGGGAGTTGCCGTGCCTGCACTCCGGCTTCAGCAGATCGATTTGGCCGAACGGGGAGGCTCCGGAAGCCAGCCACTCTTTCACCGCTGCGTTGGGGGCCTGGGAGTCCATGTTGATAAGGAGGGTGCTGCTTTCCACTTTCTTTTCCACAGCAATCAAATCAAATTTTGTTTTGCGGTTCGGATTGTCGCTGACGGCGCAATAGACAGTGCAGCCAGACACTAACAGTTCTTTGCAGCGGCCTGTGTTTTTCACGTGGCAAACTTCTTCTTTTCCATGGATGCATACGTGGGCGATGAAGCGGTTGGGACGTTTCAGAAAAACTCCGGGGATGACGCGGTTGTATTTCATGTTATAAGACCTTTCTGAAATTTTAGTAGGATTAGAGATTCAAGATATGGCATAGAACCCATTGACGGTTTTGCGTGCCTTATCTCTGAATCTTTTTATCTTTAATATAGGTTGTCTCTATTTTTCCAATTACGTTATTATGGTATAATTAACTTTAAGACAATTATTCCAAAATGTAAAGCGGAAAGCAAACAGGACAGGAAAAGACAAAGGAGAGCTATGCGAAACTATCCGAAGTTTTATATTACGAAAAAAGGGGAACGGTCAGCCCGGAACGGCCATCCTTGGGTGTACGGAGAAGAAGTGACGAAAACCGAGGGGACCTATGCCAACGGCGACCTGGTGGATGTGGTGACGGAAAAGGGAAAGTATCTGGGCACCGGTTTTGTCAACGACAACAGTAAGATCCGGGTGCGTATCATCAGCACCAATACCAATGATAAATTTGACGAAGCCTTCTGGGAACGGCGGCTGCGCTACGCGTTAGACTACCGCAAAACCGTAATGCCGGGGGACGATTATAATTGTTGCCGCCTGATTTTTGGGGAAGCGGACCAGTTCCCGGGCTGGACGGTGGACCGTTACAATGATCTGCTGGTGATCCAGACCATGTCCTTAGGTATGGAGCTGCGCAAGGCCATGCTGATTCCCCTGCTGGTAAAGCTGCTGCGTGAGGATGGGGAAACCATTACCGGCGTGTACGAACGGAACGATGTGAAGATCCGTCTGCTGGAAGGCATGGAGGAAGGGAAAGGCTGGTTCCCCCTGGAAGGGGAAGCTGCACCTGAGTCGGCGGTTACGACGATCTGCGAGAACGGCATTTATTACGATGTGGACGTGGAGAACGGACAGAAGACAGGCTTCTTCCTTGACCAGAAATACAACCGGCTGAATGTGGCCCGCATTGCAAAAGGCCGCCGGGTGCTGGACTGTTTTACCCATACGGGAAGCTTTGCCCTGAACGCGGCCAAAGGCGGCGCGGCCCATGTGACGGCAGTGGATGTAAGCGGGGAGGCCTGCCGGATGACAGCCCTGAATGCAAAGAAAAATGGCGTAGCGGACCGTATGGACGTGGTGCAGGCGGATGTGTTTGCCCTGCTGGACAAGCTGGAAGCGGAACACAACCGTGACTACGATTTTATCATACTGGACCCGCCTGCCTTTACCAAAAGCCGGAAGACAGTGCGCAACGCCACGGCGGGGTACAAGGACATCAACCTGAAAGCCATGAAGCTGCTGCCCCGTGGCGGGTATCTGGCTACCTGCAGCTGCTCCCACTTTATGAAGGAAGAACTGTTTGTGGAGATGCTGCGGGAAGCGGCGGCGGAAGCCCATGTGACCTTGCGGCAGATCGAAGCACGGCAGCAGGCCCCGGACCATCCCATTTTGTGGAACGTGCCGGAGACGAATTACTTGAAGTTTTTTATTTTTCAGGTAGTGTGAAAAGAAAGAGGAACGCGTATGAAACTGATTTCCTGGAATGTAAACGGGCTCCGGGCCTGTATGAATAAAGGCTTTGCAGATTTTATGGCGGAAGCTGACGCGGATATTTTTTGCGTGCAGGAGACCAAGATGCAGCGGGAACAGGCAACTTTTGATTTTCCCGGTTACTTTGAATACTGGAACAGTGCAGAGAAGAAAGGATACTCCGGCACGGCAGTATTTACAAAAGAAGAGCCCCTGGAAGTAACCTACGGCTTGGGCATCGACGAACACGATCACGAAGGCCGGGTCATCACCTGCCAATTTCCGGAGTTCTATCTGGTGAACGTGTACACTCCCAATTCTCAGGATGGCCTGACACGGCTGGCCTACCGTCAGGTGTGGGAAGATGCATTCCGGGCCTATCTGTTAACGCTGGACGCAAAGAAACCGGTGCTGGTCTGCGGTGATTTAAACGTAGCCCACAACAACATTGATCTGAAAAACTGGAAGACCAACCGGGGCAATGCGGGTTTTACCGACGAAGAACGGGCCAAGCTGACGGAACTGCTGGCCTCCGGCTTTACCGATTCCTTCCGCTACCTGTACCCGGATAAGGAAGGCGTCTATTCCTGGTGGTCCTACCGCTTCCGGGCCCGGCAGAACAATGCCGGCTGGCGCATCGACTACTGGTTGGTATCCAACCGCTGGCAGGATAAGATTGAAGACAGCCTGATCTACACCGATGTGTTCGGCAGTGATCACTGTCCGGTAGGGTTAGTATTAAAGATTTAAACGGAATTTTATGTGCATCAAATTATGCGGCAAGGTAAAGGCGTGAGCAAACCGTCGGAGACGATTGCGTCATTCCATGAGATGAAATTCGCCGTCGTGGCGAGACTGTCTGAGGGGCGAAGCCCTGAGTTTCGAAGCCACAGGCGAATGAGTCCATGGAATAGCAACCGGTGACGGGTTTGCGATGCCTTTGCCTGACAGCATAACTTTGGCACACAAACTTCAATTTTACATACACGAGGTACCCATGAATTTCGCAATCAAAGCCCCCTTCCAGCCGGCCGGTGACCAGCCTCAGGCCATCGAAAAACTGGCGGAAGGCATTCAACAGGGAATGAGGGCCCAGGTCCTCCTGGGCGCAACCGGCACAGGCAAGACCTATACCATCGCCCAGGTCATCAACAAAGTGCAGCGGCCCACCCTGGTGCTGGCCCACAATAAGACACTGGCGGCCCAGCTGGCCAGTGAGCTGAAAGCCTTCTTTCCCGATAACGCGGTGGAATATTTTGTTTCCTATTACGACTACTATCAGCCGGAAGCCTATATTCCCCAGACTGATACCTATATTGAAAAAGATTCATCCATCAACGACGAGATCGACAAACTGCGGCACAGCGCCACCAGCGCTCTCTTCGAGCGGCGCGATGTGATCGTAGTGGCCAGCGTCAGCTGCATCTACGGTTTAGGCGGTCCCCAGGATTATTACGACTCTGTAGTGTCCCTGCGGGTAGGGCAGGTTATCGACCGCAATGCCATTCTCCGCAAACTGGTGGAAAACCAGTACACCCGCAATGACATCGACTTCCACCGGGGCACCTTCCGCGTCCGGGGGGACGTGATTGAAGTGATTCCCGCCAGCTACGGGGAAAAAGCAGTCCGCATCGAAATGTTCGACGATGAAGTGGAACAGCTGATGGAAGTGGATGTGCTCACCGGTGAAGTGGTGGCGAAACGTACCCATGTGGCCATTTTTCCCGCATCCCATTATGTAACCAGCAAGGAAAATATGGAGCGTGCCATGGGGGACATCCGGGTGGAGCTGAAGGAACGGCTGGCCCAGCTAAAGCATGACGGCAAGCTGCTGGAGGCCCAGCGGCTGGAGCAGCGCACCAACTACGATCTGGAAATGATGGAAGAGATGGGCTACTGCACCGGCATTGAAAACTATTCCCGTCATATGGATAACCGGAAGGCCGGGGAGGCGCCCTTTACGCTGGTGAATTATTTTCCCAAAGACTTTTTGCTGGTGGTGGACGAATCCCATGTGACCATTCCCCAGGTACGGGCCATGGCCCACGGGGACCGGGCCCGGAAGGAGATGCTGGTGCAGTACGGTTTCCGACTGCCTTCTGCCATTGACAACCGGCCCCTGACCTTTGAGGAATTTTATGATCGGATCAACCAGGTAGTGTATATTTCCGCCACGCCGGCGGATTTTGAATTAGGGGAAGCGGAGCAGGTAGTGGAGCAGATCATCCGTCCTACCGGACTGCTGGACCCGAAGATTGAAGTGCGGCCTATTGAAGGACAGATCGACGACCTGATGGGGGAGATCCGCAAGACCGTAGCCCAGGGGGAACGGGTACTGGTGACCACCCTGACCAAACGGATGGCGGAGGACCTGACGGATTACCTGAAACAGCACGACGTCCGGGTACGTTACCTTCACTCTGATATCGTTACCATTGAACGGGCACAGATCATTGACGAACTGCGGTCCGGTGAGTTCGATGTGCTGGTAGGCATCAACCTGCTCCGGGAAGGACTGGATCTGCCGGAGGTAAGCTGCATTGCCATTCTGGATGCGGACAAGGAAGGCTTCCTCCGCAGCGATACGGCCATGGTACAGACCATCGGGCGGGCGGCCCGGAACGAACACGGCCATGTTGTCATGTATGCGGACCGGCTGACGGATTCCATGAAGCGGGCCATCGACGAGACCAACCGCCGCCGGGAACTGCAGGAAAGATTCAATAAAGAACATGGCATCACGCCGAAGACGGTTTATAAAGAGCAACGTCATCTCATTAAACTGACCAGGGTGGAAGAAGATCTGGACACGAAGAAAGCCTATGATGACAAAGCCTTGAAGAAAAGCAGCGTGGCGGCCCTGCGAAAACTGGCGAAAAGCCTGGAAAGCAAAATGGCACAGGCTGCTAAAGAGCTTGATTTTGAAACGGCAGCAGAGCTGCGGGACCGTTTGATCATAGTAAAAGGACAGCTGGGGGAAAAGCTGCAGCCCGGCAAGAAGAAAAAAATATTTTAACATGTTTTGCTTTTGTATGAAATTAGATGTAAATCATTCAGAATCAGGAATCGTGATTGTGCTGCGGTAAGAGCAGCAAAATGAGGAACCCGAATTATGCAGGAAAAAATGATCATCAAGGGTGCGCGGCAGCACAACCTGAAAAATATATCGCTGGAGATTCCCCGGGAAAAACTGGTGGTGATTACCGGACTGTCCGGCAGCGGGAAAAGCTCTCTGGCTTTTGATACCATTTACGCGGAAGGCCAGCGCCGTTACGTGGAAAGCCTTTCCGCCTATGCCCGGCAGTTTTTAGGGCAGATGGACAAGCCCGATGTGGATTATATCGAAGGCCTCTCACCGGCCATTTCTATCGACCAGAAGACGGCGGGGCGCAACCCCCGTTCTACCGTAGGTACCGTAACGGAAATTTACGATTACCTCCGTCTTCTATTCGCCCGGGCAGGGGAACCCCATTGTCCCCATTGCGGCCGTCTCATCGAGCGGCAGACGGTGCAGCAGATCGTGGACCAGGTCCAGGCTATGGAACCGGGTACAAAGTTTATGATCATGGCGCCCTTAGTGTATGGGCGCAAAGGGGAACACAAGGACATCATCGACAACATGCGCCGGTCCGGTTACGCCCGCATGCTGGTGGACGGCGAGCTGCGGACACTGGATGAAGAAATCGTTCTGGATAAAAAGAAGAAGCACCGCCTTTCCGTGGTCATCGACCGTATGTCGGTGCGGGAAGGGATCCAGCAGCGTCTCAGCGATTCTGTGGAAACGGCCCTGAAACTGGCGGACGGTGTGATGGAAGTGCAGGTCATCGGCGGGGACACAAAGGTTTATTCGGAAAAATTTGCCTGCCCAGACTGCGGCATCAGTTTGCCGGAAATCGAGCCCCGGCTCTTTTCCTTTAACGCTCCTTACGGCGCCTGCCCCACCTGCGGCGGCCTGGGAATCAACCGGGAATACGACTGGGAACTGATCCTGCCGGATAAGGATAAAAGCTTTGCCGACGGAGCCATTGCGGCCATGTCCAGCAACCTGGCAGCCTTTAATATGCGGCTGCTGAACGCGTTCCTGCAGAAGAACGGGTACAATCTGGACAACTGCTGGAACGATCTGAAACCGTCCATGCAGGAAAAACTGCAGTGGGGCGTTGGGGTGGAAACTTTCAAATTTACATATACAAACCTCAGCGGTGATACCAACGAGTACAACCGTACCTGGGACGGCATCATCCCCATGCTGAAGCAGCGCTACCGGGAAGCCTGGGGCGACGCCATGCGGGAAGAGCTGGAGACTTTTATGAGCGGAAACATCTGTCCCGACTGTCACGGCAGCCGGCTGAAACCGGAGGTCCTTTCTATCCTGGTTGGCGGGAAGAATATTGATGAAGTGGTCCATATGACCGTGCGGGATGCCAAAGAGTTCTTTGCCGGCCTGCAGCTGACACAGCGGCAGCAGGTCATTGCCCGGCAGGTCCTGAAAGAAATCAACGCCCGGCTGAACTTTTTAAACGATGTGGGACTGGATTACCTGACCCTGTCCCGGGCCGCGGCTACTTTAAGCGGCGGGGAGGCCCAGCGTATACGTCTGGCCACCCAGATCGGCAGCGGGCTGGTAGGCGTACTGTATATTCTGGATGAGCCCAGCATCGGCCTCCACCAGCGGGACAACGGGCGGCTGCTCCAGACCTTCTACCATCTGCGGGATCTGGGAAACAGCGTGCTGGTGGTGGAACATGACGAAGAAACCATGCTGGCGGCGGACCAGATTATCGACATAGGCCCCGGCGCCGGGGAACACGGCGGTACTATCGTGGCCCAGGGAACCGCTGCGGAAATTATGAAAGTGGAAGCTTCCGTAACGGGTCAGTACCTCAGCGGGAAAAAGTTCATCCCCCTGCCGAAGCATCGCCGCAAACCGGAGGGCCGGTTTATTGAAATCATCGGCGCGGCAGGAAACAACCTGAAAAATGTGGACGTGAAAATTCCCCTTGGCCTGTTCACCGTGGTGACCGGTGTCAGTGGCAGCGGCAAGTCTACCCTCATCAACGATATTTTATATAATGCCTTGGCTGCCAAACTCCACGGTGCCAGGCTGCGTCCCCTCAAGCATAAAGAAATACGGGGGCTGGAAGAGATCGACAAGATCATCAACATCGACCAGAGCCCTATCGGGCGGACGCCCCGTTCCAATCCGGTGACCTATACGGGGACCTTTAACTATATCCGGGCCCTGTTCGCTTCTACCAACGAAGCGAAGCTGCGGGGTTACAAGCAGGGACGCTTCAGCTTCAACGTAAAAGGCGGGCGCTGCGAAGCCTGTCAGGGGGACGGCGTCAATAAAATCGAAATGAATTTCCTGCCAGACGTATACGTACCCTGTGAAGTATGCCACGGGGCACGGTACAACCGGGACACTCTTGAGGTTCACTATAAAGGCAAAAATATTGCCCAGGTGCTGGACATGACCGTCACCGAAGCCCTGGATTATTTCAAAAACCAGCAGCGCATCGAGGACAAGCTGCAGGTGCTGGAAGACGTGGGACTTGGGTACATCCGTCTGGGACAAGCCGCCACTACCTTAAGCGGCGGGGAGGCCCAGCGTATCAAGCTGGCGTCGGAACTGTCCAAAAAAGGGACCGGCCGCACCATGTATATTCTGGACGAGCCCACTACCGGCCTTCACACTGCCGATGTCCATAAACTGTTGCAGGTGCTGCAGCGTCTGGTAGACAGCGGCAACACCGTAGTTGTCATTGAGCACAACCTGGATGTGATCAAGACCGCAGATTATCTCATCGATCTGGGACCCGAAGGCGGCGACAAAGGCGGCACCGTGGTCGGTACCGGTACGCCGGAACAGCTGGCACGAAACAAAAGGTCCTATACCGGGCAGTACTTGAAGAAAGTTATTGATGACGCGAAGAAGAATGGAAAGTATCAGTAAAGTAAGTTTAAGTTGATGAGTGAAGGCGCAAGCAAAACTTCGGAAGCAATTGCTGACGGTTTTGCGGTGCCTTCACTCACAACAGAAAGTTTCATTATGCTTATCAACGACAAAATAGAAAAGGCCCTGGCCGTACTGCCGGACAAGCCCGGTGTGTACCTGATGCACGACGTGACCGGCCGGGTCATCTACGTAGGCAAGGCTAAGAACCTGAACAACCGGGTTCACAGTTACTTCCGTGAATCCGGCCGTCATTCCGCGAAAGTGGTGGCCCTCACCAGTCATGTGGAAGATATCGAAACCATTATGACAGACAGTGAGATTGAGGCGCTGATCCTGGAGTGCAACCTTATCAAAAAATACCGTCCCCGCTATAACATTATGCTGAAGGACGATAAAACATATCCTTATCTGAAAATCTCCCTGCAGGAGGATTTTCCCCGTATGTATATCACCCGCCGGGTGGTGAAGGACGGGGCCAAGTATTACGGGCCGTATCCTGACGTAGGGGCCCTCCGTTCCACCATGAAACTGCTCCGTTCCCTGTTTCCTGTAAGGAACTGCCGTACCATGAACCCGGACAGACCCTGCCTCCAGTATCACATCAAGCGATGCCTGGCTCCCTGTGCCGGAAAGGTCAGCCGGGAAGAATATGCCGGGCTGGTAAAATCCATCTGTCTGGTGCTGGACGGGAAGACCCAGGAGCTGCGCCGGAATCTGAAGCAGTCCATGCAGGAGGCTGCGGAGAATTACGAATTCGAACAGGCTGCCCGGTACCGGGACCAGCTTCAGGCTGTGAACCGGCTGGAGGAAAGCCAGAAGGCGGTGCTGGAAGGGGGCGACATGGACATCGTAGGCTATGCCGCTGACGATTTCAATGTGTGCCTGCAGGTGTTCTTCGTCCGGGGCGGCAAGCTTATAGGCCGCAAGGACTTTATGCTTCCAGCGGAAGGGGAAGAGGAAGCGGATGTAATTGCAGCTTTCATAAAGCAGTACTATAACGGGGAAGATATTTTCCTGCCGAAAGAGATACTGGTTTCCCGTCTGCCGGATGACGACGATTTGCTTGTGCTGCAGCAGTGGCTTTCGGACAAGGCGGAACGTAAGGTCTCCATCTCCACGCCTCAGCGGGGCGACAAGGCAAAACTGATGCAACTGGCCTGTGAGAACGCTCTGAAGCTGATTCAGGAAAAGGAGCGAAAGGGGAAGATGCAGAAGCTCACCGACGAAGAAGCTGCGGAAGAGCTTCAGCGCATCGTGGGCTGCGACAGGCCTTTGGCCCGGATGGACTGCTTCGATATTTCACACAATCAGGGCAGCGAGACCGTATCCTCCATGGTAGTGTTCCGCTACGGTTCCCCCAGCAAAAAGGATTACCGTCATTTCAAGCTCCAGTCTACGGAAGGGAAGCCGGACGATTTCAAATCCATGCAGGAAACGGTGTACCGGCGCTACAAAGAGTACGAGGAACTGCCGGACCTGATCATTATCGACGGAGGCAAGGGACAGCTTAGCGCGGCCCTGAAAGTGATCCGGGGTCTGGGGCTGGATATTCAGGTGATCTCCCTGGCAGAAAAAAATGAAGAAATTTTTCTGGAAGGCCAGAGCGAAAGCATTTATCTGGAGCGGGAATCCCCGGCTCTCCATGTGATCCAGCATATCCGTGACGAAGCCCACCGCTTTGCCATTACCTATCACCGGAAACGGCTGCGGAAGAAAAACCTGGTTTCCGTTCTGGATAACATTGCAGGCATCGGCCCCGGGCGCCGCAAGGCACTGTGGAAAGCTTTTGCATCCCTGGAGGCCATGAAGGCGGCGTCGGTGGAGGAACTGGCTGCAGTGGACGGCATGAACCGGCCGGCAGCGGAAAAAGTTTACGAATTCTTCCACAGCGATATTGTGAAGAAAAATGATATGATTGGAAAATAGATAAAGAATAAAATGTTGAAGCGGGTTGGTGTTTCTTGTATAATTTACTGACGGCATTTGTGACAACAGGGGTGCTGGTATTTATTGTTATTTATAATACTCCCTTTATAACGGTAGTCACTCTGGGAGGGACGGTACTGGGAAGCGCGGTCGTCGGGCTGTGCGCTTCGCTGCTGTCCTTTATGCTGCGCAGGATGTTAAAGAGCCGTCTGGTGCGATGGACCCTAGGTATTGTGGGCTGCAGCGCTGTCATAGCCGGAGTGGTCGGCGGGCTGCCGGGGTGGCAGCTGCAATACAGCGTAGGCGCCGCCGTCTTTTTATTGGCCCTGTGCATAGCGGTAACTTTGGTCAATGAATTCTGTTTAGGGGAAAAGGAGCGAGGTCTGTGACTGTACGGTTAATTGCAAGCGATATGGATGATACGCTGTTGAACAGCGATACAATAATTTCGGCGGGTAATGCGGCTGCGATCCATGCCGCCATGGAAAAGGGCATCATTTTTATGATCGCCACAGGGCGTATGTATGTTTCCGTCAAACCCTATGCCGACGCTTTGGGACTGGACGTGCCGCTGGTCACTTACAACGGTGCTCTGGTGAAAGGGAGCAAAAGCGGCAAGGTGTTTTATGAACATCCCCTGAAACTGGAAACGGCATTAGAGCTTCTTGAGTATTGCAGGGTAAAGGGCTATTACATTCAGTCTTATCAGGGGGACGCTCTCTGGGTGAAGGAAGAGACTGTTTTTTCTCGGCGGTATACTCAGATTTCCGGTGTACCTGCTACCCCGGTAGGGGAAAAGTTGTATCATCCTGAGGAAGCGCCTTATAAGTTGCTGGCCATGACAAGACCGGAAGAGTTTGAAGCCGTGTGGAAGGACATCCAGCGTGAATTTGAAGGAAAGGTGGCAGTGACCAGTTCCCGTGATAATTTTCTGGAACTGATGGAGCCCGGTGTAAATAAATGGAACGCGGTGAAAGCCGTTGCGGAATCTTACGGTATCCGTCCGGAAGAAGTCATGTGCATCGGGGACAGCAACAATGACCTGAGCATGATCAGGAACGCTGGCGTCGGCGTGGCGGTAGCCAATGCCAAACCTTCCGTGCAGGCGGCGGCAAAAATTGTAACCGCATCCAATGATGAGGACGGGGTGGCCCGGGTCATCCAAATGGCTATTGACGGAATATTGTAAGATAGAGAATCAAAATATTATTCTATATCATTACTACTTCATGTAATATGAAATTTTAATATAAAACTGTATATGTGAAGCGGCCATCATATGATGATTTGTATGGTGGCCGCTTTTACACCTTTTTACGTTAACCGTAATAAAATTAAAGGTTGACGAAACGATTTGAAAGCCGTATAATCCTTGTTGTAAACCAATTAAAATTTTCGGTTAACAAAAGAGAAAGAAGGCATTGTATTGATTGCGATAGGTATTACGGCAACAGATACGGAAATGGGTAAAACAGTGGTCACCGGTGCACTGGCGGCAGCTCTTCGGTATCGTGGCATCACCCCGGGAATTTACAAGCCCGTGGCTTCCGGCTGTGTTCGGCGGCAGGATGGGGAACTGATTTCCACGGATGCGGAATTTCAGATGCAGTGCGCGGGATACCCCGACAGGCTGCGAAAACAGGTTATCCCCATTGTACTGGAAGCAGCCCTGGCTCCGGCGGAAGCAAGCAAACTGGAAGGAGTTGAACTAAATCCGGCACAGATGGTTGCCGGGGCTAGGGACTGCATCGAAAGCCATGAGGTTTCCGTGCTGGAAGGCATCGGGGGCATCACGGCTCCCATTACTGAGGATTTTCTGGTGAAAGATTATTTCGGTGCTTTGGGGATTCCGGTCCTTATTGTAGTAAAGCCGGTACTTGGCAACGTGAACCATGCGGTGCTTACCGCATACTACTGTCAGCAGCAGGGCATTCCGGTACTGGGATTTCTGGTCAACGGTTGGGATGAAGCCCACGCAGGACATTTGGAAAAAAGCAATCTGTATTATTACGAAAAGCTGACCGGGCTGCCTGTGTTAGGCAAACTGCCCCGGATGTCGGATGAGGAACTGAATGATCCCAAAAGGCTGGCGGCCATTGTAGAAAAACACGTGGCACTGGACAGGATTTTGGAACATGCGGCGGCAAGCGAACAGACGAAATAATCAGTGGTTCCTTAAATTAATTTAGACAGGAGAGAATATTGATGAACAAATGGGAAGAACTTGACAAAAAATATATCTGGCATCCCTTTACCCAAATGAAAGGCTGGCTGGAAAATCCACAGCTGGTTATCGACCATGGAGACGGGGTAAAACTGTATGATACGGATGGGAAAGAATATCTGGATGCAATCTCCAGCCTGTGGGTAAATATCCACGGCCATCGCCGCAGGGAAATCAATGACGCAATTATTGCGGAACTGAACAAGGTAGAGCACAGCACCCTCCTGGGCCTCATTAATGAACCTTCTGCGGAGCTGGCGGAGAAGCTGGTGGAAGTAACGCCTTCGGGTCTGGACAAGGTGTTTTATTCTGACGACGGTTCCACAGCAGTAGAGGCTGCTATCAAGATTGCGTTCCAGTACTGGAATTACGCGGGCCATCCCGAGAAAAAGGATTTCATCAACCTGGGTGACTCCTACCACGGGGATACGGTAGGCGCTGTTTCTGTGGGCAACGTGGAAGTGTTCCATAAGGCCTACAAACCCTTACTGTTCAGTACCCACAGGGTAAGCTGCCCGTCTTATTTCCATACGAAGATGGACGTGCATTCGGAACAGGAGTTTCTGGACTGTCTGCTTCGGGAGCTGGAAGAGTATTTAATGGAAAATGCGGACCACACGGCGGCCATGATCATCGAACCTCTGTGCCAGTGCGCAGCCGGTATGCTGATGCAGCCTAAAGGCTATATTAAAGGCGTCCGGGAACTGACGAAAAAATACAATGTACTGCTGATCGTAGACGAAGTGGCGGTAGGCTTCGGCCGCACCGGCACGATGTTCGCCTGCAACCATGAAGATGTGTTACCGGATATGATGTGCCTGTCCAAAGGTATCAGCGCAGGCTATCTGCCTCTGGGGGCTACGCTGGTAACAAAGGAAATCTTTGACGCGTTCTTAGGGGAGCCTACAGAGTACAAAACCTTCTTCCACGGCCATTCCTATACGGGGAACAATCTGGCCTGCGCTGCAGGCCTGGCCAGCCTGAAAATTTTTAAGGATGAGAATGTGATTGCCGGGCTGCCTCCTAAAATCGAGGTGATCCGCCGGCATTTTGCCCGGATGAATGAAATGGATTTTGTGGGGGATGCCCGCCAGTGCGGAATGCTTGGCGGCATTGAGCTGATGCTTGATAAGGAAAAAAAGCAGCCCTTTGATCCGGGCCTACAGATGGCCGGGGGAATCTGCCAGAACGCGCGCAAGTATGGGCTCATCATCCGCAACATCGGTGACGTAATCGTATTCATGCCGCCGCTGGCATCCACTACAGAGGAAATTGACGAGATGCTGTGCCGTCTGGAAAAATCCATGGCGGAAATTTTTGCCCAGGTGCGCAGCCGGAACATTAAAGAATTTTCCGATCCCTGCGCGTTCTGATATCAATTGTCCCTGACAGTTGATTTCCAGCATTACCAAGTGTTTCCAAAATAATTTTCAGGAGGAATCTGCGTGCATACCAGTTTACGAAACCAGATCTTATGCGCAATTTTTACGGCGCTGATTGCCATTGGCGCTTTTATTCGCATCCCGGTACCCGTGGTGCCTTTTACTCTGCAGTTTTTATTCACCACCCTGGCGGGGGTTCTGCTGGGGGCCCGGTTAGGTGCGTTAAGTGTCATCATATATATAGTCCTGGGACTGATGGGCGTTCCCGTTTTTGCGGAGGGCGGAGGCCCCGGTTATATTTTCAAGCCCAGCTTCGGTTACCTGCCGGGCTTTGCCCTGGGCGCTTACATTTCCGGTTATTTTGCGGAAAAGGAAGGCCGACCCTCTTTTAAAAACCTATTACTGGGTAACGCGCTGAATCTTGCCGTAGTATATTTGTGCGGTATGGTTTATTGTTACGTGATCAGCAATTTTTATCTGGGAACCCCCATTGCCTTATGGCCACTTGTATTGTACTGCTTTATCCTGGCAGTACCGGGGGACGCTGTGCTGTGCGTGGTAGCGGCGATTTTAGGAGCCCGGCTTGTACCTGTTGTGGGCATCCGGAGAAGTAAAGCCTATAACGGATAAGCAGTTGACGCTATCGCAAGCCTTAAAATAATACATTTGGAAGGACCGGTCTGGAAGCAGGCCGGTCCTTTTAGACTTTACTGCATAAATTTCCTGCCGGCACGATCGGGCAATCGATAAACTCTTGTATACAGTATTTCTTTAAATATCACGGTATCTTCACATACCGTTGCTTTACCTGGCTGTTTCTTGTGATATAATACTATATATAAAATGGGGTAGTAGTTCTGGTTTTATCAGGAGGTCCTATGGAGCAGAATCGTTTCGTAATTATAACAGGCATGTCCGGCGCTGGAAAGACCCAGGTGCTTCGTACTCTGGAAGATCTGAATTATTTCTGTGTGGATAATCTTCCGGTGATGCTGTTGCCGAAATTTATCGAACTGAGCCGCCAGACACCGGGCCGTAATACGGCCATGGTCATAGATGCCAGAGGCGGCGAGTCTTTTGCCGGGCTGCTGGAAATCATGGATGAGATGAAGGCAAACGGGTTTGCTTTTGAACTGCTGTTCCTGGACGCGGATAATGCCGCCCTGATCCGCCGCTATAAAGAGACCCGGCGCAGGCATCCTCTGGAAAAGGGGCATAACAGCCTTGCGGAAAGCGTGGCTTTGGAACGTAAATCCCTGAAAGAAGTAAGGGAAAGAGCCGACACCGTTATAGATACCAGTAGGTATTCCGCAGCCATGCTCAAAGATGAGATCAGTCATCTGTATGGAGGTGCCGCTTCATCTTCCGAAATGCTGATTGTAGTCCAGTCCTTCGGGTTTAAATACGGACTTCCCTTGGACAGTGATCTGGTGCTGGATGTCCGGTTCCTGCCCAACCCGTTTTATGATCCGGAGCTGCGGAAACATACGGGAAACGATAAGGAAGTGCAGGACTTTCTTAACAAATATCCTGAAACGTTTGAATTCCTCAAAATGGAATGTGAATTGCTGTCTTTCCTGATTCCCAGATATGTGAAAGAGGGAAAGAGCCAGTTGGTGATCAGCGTAGGCTGTACCGGTGGGCAGCATCGGTCTGTCTACATTGCGAATAATATTTACAATTACCTCCGTCTTAAATCCTGGCGGGTGGAACTGTTGCACCGGGAAATAACCCAGACTGGAATCAAACCGGGCGGGGATGCAACGATAAAATAGAAGTGAAGGATGCGCTTCGTTGCGGGCATTGGGGTGTATAATCGCAGGCCCGGATCGAAGAAATTTGAGCAAGGGGTTTTGCTGAATGGGATGGATTAGCTGGCTTTGTCCGGGAATGCAGCTGAAACGGTGGTTGCTGCTGTTTATGGCGGGAGGCATCGTCTGCGCGTTTTCCCTGGCAGTGCTATTTAATAACCAGGTTATGGGAATGGCGGAAGAAATTCTGTTCCGCATCAGTTACCTGGCTACAGGAAAATATGGGAATGGGGTCACCCTGGCTGTCGGGATTTCCGGTATGCTGTTGGGAATCTGTATCATGGTCTATGCGATTCGGCGTATCGTCCGGTCTGTAGTGGAAGTGGTCAGCCCGGAGAGCAGCGGATCGCTGATGGAAACCATTTTTACCCAGCGTAAGCTGAGTAATGGTCCTGTTATTGCGGCAGTAGGCGGAGGTACGGGGCTTTCTACGCTGCTGCGGGGCCTGAAATATGTCAGCGGCAACTGTACCGGAGTGGTAACGGTAGGAGATGACGGCGGTTCTTCCGGCCGGTTGCGGGAAGAACTTGGCATTATTCCCCCCGGTGACCTGCGCAAATGTCTGGTAGCCATGGCGGACCGGGAGCCTTTGATGGAACGGGTGCTGGAATACCGATTCAAAGGAGATTCCTATCTTGCCGGCCACAGTATGGGAAATCTTTTTTTAGTTGCCATGGCTGAAACGGAAGGCGGCATGGAGGAAGGGCTGCAGGCGGCCAGCCAGATATTGAAGATCCACGGACAGGTGGTTCCTTCTACCTTGCAAAGCATCCAGCTGGCAGCGGATATGACAGACGGCACCTTTGTGCTGGGACAGGCGGAAATTGCCCAGGCCCGGAAAAAAGTAAAACGGCTGCGAATGCTGCCGGAAGAGGCGCCTGCTACCAAAAGTGCTGTGGATGCGATTCGGAACGCTGATATCCTGATACTGGGGCCTGGCAGCCTGTATACCAGTGTCATTTCAAACCTTCTGGTTCCTGAGATTCGTAAGGCCGTACAGGATAGTAAAGCAATTAAAATTTATATCTGTAATGTTATGACACAGCCCGGGGAAACCGACGGCTATGGAGCCTATGAACATGTGAAGGCAATGATCGATTATGCCGGCGGACAGTTTCTGGATTATGTGATTGTGAACAGTCAGGAAATTTCAGAAGAGCAGAAAGAAATTTATCTGGCTAAAGAACAGGTACCTGTTACACCGGATGTGGAAAAGATCGAACAGTTGGGAATCAAGGTGATTCCTGCAAAACTGGTGAGCGGTTCGGATATGGTTCGGCACGACCCTCAGAAGCTGGCCCAGGTCATCATGTCCCTGATCTACCGCCTGCGATTGTTTGGCCGTGGTTTTGTCTTCTTTGATTATTTTTTTATGCGACACAGTATGCGTAAACTGAAAAGCAGACTGGAAAGAAAATAAAGAGTCGTTGATAACGCAGGACTGAGGGATAGGTGTTTCTCAGCGGGTTTACAAAAATATAGCCTGCAAGGCTGGAGGGAAGCTTTGTCATATTCGTCGGAAGTAAAAAATGAACTGGCCCGGCTTGAAGGGCAGAAGCCCTGCTGCGAGAAGGCAGAACTGCTGGGCGTGTTGCGTTTAAGCGGCGCCCTGGTATTGCGGGGCAAAAACATCGGCATCCATTTTTCTACGGAAAACGCCGCACTGGCCCGCAGGGTTCTGCAGGTGCTGAAGAGCAATTATCCTGTGCAGACCGAAGTGGTCATCACACGCTCCAGACGGTTAAAAAAGAATAACCGGTATCAGGTGGAAGTGATACCGGACAGCAATGTGGCCAAAGCACTGCAGGAACTCCAGATTCTTCCTTCCGGGGAAGATGAAAGGCAGAACCTTCTCCGTAAGGCCTGCTGCCGTAAGGCTTTTTTACGGGGGGTCTTTATGGCCGGAGGTTCTGTAAGCAGGCCTGCAGGGGATTATCATCTGGAGATCGTTACGGAAAACGAGGAACTGGCCAGGCTGATCGTAAAGATTATGCACGGATTTTCCCTGTCTGCAAAAATGACTGACAGGAAAAACAATTACATTGTTTATCTTAAGGGCGGGGATCATATCACCGATTTTCTTTCCTTGATCGGCGCCCATCAGGCGCTGCTGGAATTTGAAAACGTCCGGATCGTCAAGGATATGCGGAACCAGGTAAACCGGCGGGTGAACTGTGAAACCGCGAACCTGAACAAGGTCATCCGGGCATCGGTACTGCAGGTAGCCTGCATCCGGTACCTCCAGGAACACGGAAGATATGATTTGCTTCCAGAAAAACTGAAGGAAGCCGCAGAGCTTCGCCTGCGCTACCCGGATATTTCCCTGAATGAACTGGTGGAATATACGGAAGGGACTGTCGGTAAGTCTGGTCTGAACCACCGGTTGAAAAAAATCAGGCAGATTGCCGTAAACGAAGGTATGGATATCAGTGAGTATGTTTAAATTATGTTACCGCATCTTGAAAGTTTTCTTGGTGGTGGCTGCTGTTGGTGCTATGGCCTGGCAGGGAAGGTTCAGGGAAGATTTTGAACAGTATAAGATGCATGCGATCCCGGCCCTGATGTATCACAGCATCAGTACAGTACCGGCCGGATGGCCTGCGGATCTTTGCATTACCCCGGAAATTTTCGAAGAACATCTGAAATATTTAAAAAAACAGGGCTATAATGTGGTGACGGCGCCTCAGGCCATGGTATTGCTGAAAAGCCGGCAAAATGTCATGAATACTGTGATGATTACCTTTGACGACGGCTATGAAAACAATTATACCAAAGCTTTTCCCCTGTTAAAAAAATACGGTTTCAGAGGCAACTTTTATGTTGTCGGAAAAGATGTTGGGCAGGTCAGCAGTCAGGACGGGGTCAAGACCTATATGAATTTTTCCCAGATAAAGGAAATGTACCAGCAGGGGATGGAGATTGGCTCCCACAGCATGAGCCACGATCCCCTGACGGCTATGAAACCGAACTTCCTGCCCTGGGAGATTTACCAGCCTCTGAATCTTTTTTATGAAAAGATGGGCTTCTGGATCTCAGGGATTGCCTTCCCCAACGGTGCTTTCAATGAGGCTGTCATTGCGGAAATCCGAAAGTATATAAAATATGAGTACGGTTTTTCCGGCCAGGCCGGCTGTAATACTCTGCAGATCGTTACGGATACACCCTTTGCCCTTCGTCGGGCCGGTGTCTATGACCGGGGCGGAGGTGCCACAGACGTGGAGAAGGTACTGCAAAAGTGCTATGTATACGGTTATCTGGAATCCAAAGGGGTTCCTGTCGGTTTGGTCGATAAAGGCCGAAGATTTATCGAAAGCGTAGTCCGGTAACAGGTGTTTACTTTAGAGTAAAGCGTGTTTTTATATTACCGGGACTTGCATAAAATAAGAAAAAAGGGTAAAATGAATAGGAAGAATTTACAGCGGATGCTGAAAGAACTCAAATGACCAAGGAGGATTAATATGAAAAAACATGTAAAGACGGTTAACAAAGCTATGCTCAACAAAACGCTGCGTACCGGCGGCTGCGGCGAATGTCCCGCTTCCTGCCAGTCTGCATGCAAGACTTCCTGCACGGTTGGCAACCAGGTTTGCGAACATAAATAACGAATCGGACAGCATGTTAAGCAGCTCCCTGTTACTTCGGGGAGCTGTTTTCATATGGATAGCTGGAAGTTATGTCTGGCTCCAATTGGAACGAATTATAATCGTTTATTAAAATTGAACGGTAATAAAAAACTGTATAGTTTTGGAAAACTGTTAATTTACATAATTTTTCTTCAGAAAGGTTAACGAAATGGAAAACCAACTGATCCACCGCATGAAGGTGAACGGGGATATGGCCGTGCTGGATGTAAACAGCGGGGCAGTACACCTGATCGATGAAATGGTATATGACGTACTGGGTGTATTTGACGGAAAAAATGATGAGGAAACCGTTTCCACTCTTAAAAATAAATATGATGAATCTGAGTTAGTGGAAGTTTTGGGAGAACTCCACGAGCTCATGGAAGAAGGCCTGTTGTTTTCCCCGGAATTTGACGTGCCGGAAACTTTTGCTACAGAACCTGTGCTGAAATCCCTTTGCCTTCATGTAGCCCACGACTGCAACCTGCGTTGCAAATACTGTTTTGCCGGTACAGGTGACTTTGGCGGCAAACGGGAACTCATGAGTGCCGAAACCGGAAAGAAAGCCATCGATTTTGCCATTACGGGAAGCCGCAAGCGCCGTAATCTGGAAATCGATCTCTTTGGCGGCGAACCGCTGGTGAATTTCGGCGTGGTGAAAGAAATTATCCAATATGCCCGGAAACGGGAAAAGGAAGCCAATAAAAATATTAAGCTTACTTTAACCACCAATGGCACATTGCTGAACGATGAAAACATACAGTTCTTAAATGATAACCGTGTGATGGTCGTCCTGAGTCTGGACGGCGGCAAAGAGATGCATGACGCCATGCGGCCCTTCCCCAATAAAACCGGAAGCTATGACGCGGCGGTACGGGGCTTTAAGAAAATCATCGCCAGCCGTAAAGGCTGGAACTATTATCTGCGTGGTACGTATACCCATTTCAGCACCCATTTTGCGGAAGAAGTGTTAAAAATGACGGAAGTGGGAAAAGAAATCTCCATGGAACCGGTGGTCGGGACTACCGAGCCTTACACCCTGACAGAAGAAGATCTTCCCGTCCTGTTTGCAGAGTATGACAAACTGGCTACCGAATATCTGAAACGCAGACGGGGAGAAGGGGAGCCTTTTGACTTTTTCCATTTTAACGTGGCTCTGGATAACGGTCCCTGCGTGGCAAAACGGCTGGCGGGCTGCGGCGCCGGACATGAGTACTATGCTATTACCCCTTCCGGTGAAATCTATCCCTGCCACCAGTTTGTTGGACGGGAGCAGTATAAGATGGGAACGCTGGATACGGGTGTCGTAAGGCCGGACCTGGTGAAAAAATTCCGCAATACCCATGTAATGACAAAACCCGAGTGTAAAAAGTGCTGGGCCCGTTTTTTCTGCAGCGGCGGCTGCCATGCTAATGCGGATCTGGTGAACGGGGACATTACAAAGCCTTATGAGTATGGGTGCAGGATCCAGCGGAAACGCCTGGAATGCGCCATCGTACTGCAGGCTTTGCTGACGGAAGATACAAAGGAAGGCGCTGAGGATATGCGTCCTGAAATCGATAACTTTAAGTTCCAGGTTGGAAAGACGGAAGAAAAAAGGAAATAAAAGTATTTTGTATAAGCAGGTGATGTTATGCGAATCGTTGTAGTTGGCGCCGGTAAAATGGGTTACAGTATCGCCAAGCTTCTGGCTGACGGATCTTATGACGTGGTAGTTATTGAGCAGTACGAAGACCGGAGACAGGTGGTAAAGGACTCCCTTGATGTACTGACGATCCAGGGAAACGGTTGCAGTCCGGAAGTGCTGGATATGCCGGAGGTCCGGGATGCAGATGTTTTTATTGCCGTTACGGATAATGACGAGGTCAATATGGTTGCCTGCCGGATGGCGAAAGCATTCGGGGCCAAGCATACGGTAGCCCGTGTACGTAACGAAGATTATACGGCAACAGAACCTGCCCTGCTCAGCAAGACAATGGGCGTGGATCTGAACCTGAATCCGGAACGTATAACGGCGAATGAAATCTGCCATATACTTATGACTCCGGCAGCTTTGGACGTGGATGATTTTGCGGATGGCAAGGTCCGGATGTTCGGCGCCAGATTGCCTGCAGATTTTAAATTTCTGGGCGTGCCCCTGAAAAATGTAAGGCTTCCCGGCGGTATCCTCATTGCCATGATCTTCCGTAAACACAAAATGATTATCCCCCACGGCGACGATATACTGGAACCGGGGGACAACGTGTATTTCGTGGGAAGCCAGGAGGTAATCAAAGCTTTCGAGGTTAATTTCGAGGCTCGTTACGATAAACTGGAACGGGTACTTCTGATCGGAGCGGGCCGTGCGGGACGCATGCTGGCCCAGATGCTGGAGAAGCAGGGTGTTTTTGTTAAGGTTATCGAAAAAGACAAGGACCGCTGTCGTATCCTTTCGGAACAACTGAACAGCGGGCTCGTTCTCTGCGGGGACGGAACGGATATAGACCTTCTGACTGAAGAAGGGATTACAGAAGCAGACTGTGTGGTCTGCCTCACGGACGATGATAAGCTGAACCTGCTTCTGGCATTGCTGGCCAAACATCTGGGAGCCAAGAAGACTATTGTCCGGGTGGCACGGAATGAATATGTGGACCTGATGGCCAAGGTAGGCGTTGATATTGCACTGTCGGCCCGGCTGTTAAGTGCGGCGGAGGTTATGCGGTTTGTCCGCCAGGGCGGCCTGGTTTCTGTAGCATTGCTGGAAGGGGCTAAGGCGGAAGCGTTAGAGCTGAATGTACAGCCTGGATGCAAGGTGGATGGCAAGACGCTGATACGTGCGGGGCTGCCCAGGGAATGCCTGGTGTGTGGTATCGTCCATGAGGGAGAAGCTTCGGTCCCTAACGGTCACAGCGTCCTGAATGCCGGCGACCGGGTAATTGTTTTCGCACAGACTGAGGTTGTGCAGGATGTCATGGATATGTTTGCCGGCAATAAAAAGGTATAGCAATTATGGAAGAGATGTTGGTATTACGTATGACGGGCCTTGTTTCCCTGGCAATGACTGCTGCCATGCTGCCTTCTCTGGCATATGCCCTGAACGGGGAGCCGGAGATGGTCGCTCCTTTTCTTGGTACGATTTTGGTTGGCTTTCTCTTCGGTTCATACGTATTAAGAAGTACCGTTTCACAGCGGAAGATGCGTCTGTCGATTCGGGGCGGAGCGTTATTTTTGGGATTATCCTGGCTTTACACAAGTATTTTGGGCTCTATTCCCTATATCGCTTCCGGTGATTTTTCAATACCTAAAGCGTTGTTTGAAAATGCTTCAGCCCTGACTACTACAGGGGTGAGTTCTGTGCTTGAAAATGCGCCCTATCCGGCCAGCCTTCTTCTTTGGCATGATATCAGTCAGTGGCTGGGGGGAATCGGGGCCATTATTATTTTTGCAGTCATTATGCCCCAGCTGGGCTCCAGCGCGGCCAACCTGTTTTCAGCAGAGGTGCAGGGGAATTCTGCTGAGAGGACCATGCCCCATATCCGGGAGGCTGTCCGTGTCCTTGTCTTCCTGTACATTGGAATGACAGCTGTGATGACCATGATTCTGCTGATGCTGAAACAGCCGCTGGAAATGGCGGTAAAACTGGCGGCGACTTCAATATCCACCAGCGGTTACCTTCATTACCGGACGTATCTGATGGAATGCAATGACCCCTGGCTGGAAATTTTCCTGATCTCGTTTATGATTATCGGGAGCTGCAATTTTGTATTATATTACAGGATTCTTCAAAAACGTGTGGATGTGTTCTGGCGGGATACGGAACGTCGTTGGTATTTCGGACTGATTCTCGGGATAACAGCGCTGATTACCTATAACCTGTGGAGCAGTCATACTCATGATATATTTCACTCTTTGCGGTATGCCTTTTTTCAGGTGGTTTCCATAATGAGTACCGCAGGGCTGGCAACGCAGGATTTCAGCTATTGGCCGGATTTCAGCCGCCTGCTGCTGTTTTATGCGGCTATCATCGGTGGTTGTTCTGCATCTACTGCCGGCGGGGTTAAAGTATCCAGGGTTGTTGTGTTGCTGAAGGTCTGCTGGCAGGAGATCAAACGTACCCTGCATCCCAGAATGGTCAGCGTCATTACCATGAGCGGTAAGCCGGTGCCTTCACAGGCTATCATCGGTGTAGGCCGTTACTTTTTCCTGTATTTTATCGTCTTTCTTTCACTTTCCATGCTTTATTCCCTTAGTGGAACCGATATGCTGGGATCCATGGCTACAGTGGTGGTATTCTTAAGTAATGTGGGATCCGCTTTCGGCATCATGGGGGAAGGAACGACGTTTGAATCCCTGACCGGATTTGAATATCTGATTTTGTATGTTTCGATGATTATGGGCCGTATTGAACTGTTTGCATTTGTTATGTTCCTTCATCCGGATTTCTGGGCGAAGAAGCGCGGCTGGTAAGAGGTGTCGGCTTGGATATTCGCATTGTAGCCTACCTGACGGCGCAGATGGTCGTATGCCTGGGGGGCGTGTACGTCATACCCTGGGGTATGTCTATGTATTTTCAGGATGGCTGTTCCGATGTTTTTTTTACCTGTGTGTTTATCTGCAATCTTATTGGGTATTTGTTGCGCCATTACGGCAGGTTCAATAAGTTCACCCAGTCCATATCCAACCGGGAAGGGGTCGCTACGGCGACATTTTCCTGGATTTTGTGTGCAGCTCTGGCCGGCATGCCCTACTGGATGACAGGGGAGCTGGATCTGTCTTCTTCTTTTTTTGAAGGAATGTCTGCCGTGACCACAAATGGCGTGACAGCTCTTGAAAGTATTCAGGCATTGCCTGTCAGCGTTCTGTTCTGGCGGGGTATCACTCATTGGTTGGGCGGACTGGGAATCATTGTTGTGTTCATTTCCCTCCTGCCCCGTATGGCAGGCGGGGCGGTACATCTGTTTGTAGCGGAAGCAACCGGATTTAATGAAGACCGGCTGTTGCCCCGGCTGCGGAGTACGGCCCGGATCCTGTTTTTCATTTATTCTGCGCTGACAGTGGCGGAGGCCGTTCTTCTGTTTATCTGCGGAATGGATCTGTTTGACGCCGTAAACCATGCTATGGCGACGGTAGCTACGGCTGGCTTCTCAACCTATGACAATGGCATCATGCATTATAACAGTCCGCTGATCGAATTTGTCATTTTCATTTTTATGGTACTGGCAGGGGCCAACTTTGCTCTGTATTACAAAGTATACTATAAAGGATGGCGGGTCCTGTGGGAAGATGAAGAATTCCGGTATTTCCTGTATTTTGTATTTGCCACATCCTGCTTTATTACATTGGCGGTTTATTTGGGTACGGAGCAGAGCTTCTGGGAATCGGTCCGGCACAGTTTCTTTATGGTGGCGGCCTTTTCTTCAACTACTGGTTTTGTTTCTACAAATTACGAGCAGTGGCCTGCCATTGCCAAACTTGCCCTGGTACTTCTGTACTTTACCGGAGGCTGCGCCGGTTCCACGGCTGGCGGTATCAAGATTGCCCGGTTTGTAGTACTGGTCCGTATGACTATTGTTGAACTGAAACGTGTGCTCCATCCCAAGATGCTCTTTGCTGTAAAATTTGAAGGAAAGCCTCTGACCATTGCGGTATTATCATCTATCAGCAGGTTCTTTTTCCTGTATGTGATCAGTGTAGTGGTGCTTTCCGTTATGTTCGCGGCAACGGGCGTTTCCCTTACGGAAGCCATCTTCGGCGTTATGGCCTGCATCAGCAGCTGCGGCGTGGCTTTTGGCGGAATCGGAATGGAAGGGGAGTTCGTCCATATTTCGGCAGCTGGTAAGATGGTTCTGGCCCTTGCCATGCTGTTAGGGCGTCTTGAAATTTATACGGTGCTGGTCATGCTGCGAAAAGAGTTCTGGCATGTGAACAGCCGGTGGTAATGAATAACCGGAAGTATCTTTTGAAAGCCGCGTAAACTACTGTGCCTGCCTAATTACGCCGACAAACGGGCAAATGAATTAATCAACGGTTCCCTGACCCTTCTGTTTATGGGGGTGTTATTTTGAACAGCAGTGTTATTTTGTTTTTGCTGGGCAAAATTTTATATTTTCTGGGCGCTGTGTTTGCGATCCCCATGCTGGTTGGATTCCTTTACCGGGATGAAGGGGCGTATATTTTTTCTATTTGCATGATATTTATTCTGGCAGCAGGATTTTTTTTGAAAAATACCGTGAAACCGGTTTCGGCCCAATATGAAATCAGCAACAGGGAAGGAATATTGACGGTGGTGCTGACATGGGTCATGGCGGCAATTCTTGCCTCAATACCCTTTATGGCCTCAGGAATGCTGGATCCGGCAGGCGCGTTTTTTGAAGCCATGTCCGGACTGACTACTACCGGTGCTACCGCACTGCCGGAAATTGAGGGATGGCCAGTAAGCCTGCTGTTCTGGCGGGTTTGGCTCCACTGGATCGGCGGTCTGGGTATCATAGTGATTTTTATAGCGCTTCTGCCGGGCATCAGTGGCAGCGCAGCCCATCTGTTTAATGCGGAAAGCAGCGGATTCGAAGGGGAAAAAATCGTACCCCGGCTGCAGAAAACAGCTTTGCTCCTCTTTAAAATATACAGCCTGATTACAGCGGTGACAGCTGCCTTGCTGTTGTTTTGCGGCTTGGACCTGTATGATGCGGCTGTCCATGCCATGTCTGCCGTGGCTACGGGAGGTTTTTCCCACTACAATGACAGTGTGGCCCATTTTCGCAGTGCAGGCGTTGAAATGGTTTTGGGAATTGCTATGTTTGTTGCCGGCGGAAACTTCGCGTTATATTTCAATGTAAGACAGAGAGGCCTGCGGGTGTTGCTGAGGAATGATGAATTCCGGTGGTATCTGGTTTTATTTCTTTCATTGACAGGGCTTGTGACAGCTTCGCTGGTATCCCATGGACACGGGATGGAATCCGGTTTTCGGGATGCTTTTTTCCAGGTGGCTTCTTTCATTTCTACTACCGGTTATGTTTCTGCCGATTATGATCAGTGGCCGTCTTTTGCCAAGATATGCCTGGTGCTTTTGTATTTTACAGGGGCCTGCGCCGGTTCCACTGCCGGTGGCATAAAAATTTCGCGTTTTGTAGTTCTTCTGCGGGGAATCGGTGTGAGCGTATCGAAAGTGCTGCATCCCCGGGAAGCAAGACCGATACTTTATAATGGCAGAAAAGTCGAAAATAATGTATTGGGACTTGTGCTGACATTTTTCGCGTTATACATAGCGATCATTATCCTGTTTTCAACTGCCATTGCTTTCACTGGCGAGGATATTATAACTGCAGTGACCGCAGTAGCAGCCTGTTTAAGCAGTGTGGGTCCCGGTTTCGGTACTGTAGTTGGGGCTACAGGCAATTTTTCATCCCTGACCCCGGCAGCAAAAATTATGCTGGCTTTCGTAATGATGCTGGGACGTCTGGAAATGTACACGGTGCTGATCCTTTTCAGCCGGAACTTCTGGCAGGGGCAGAGCCGATGGTAAGATACATCTTGGAGTATCGTCTGCAAAATTTTTTAACAAATCAAGGTTGGCTTATGATATAATATTTTTACTTTTATATTACTGGACTTTGTTTTTTGTCCGAATCGTTCGACCATATGATATGGCAGTGGTGATCAAGGCGAATAAGACGGGGAATACTGGTAATTTCAGGAGGAATTCAACTGATGAAAACGTTTGAGTTTGGTTATGGGAAGGGTACACAGAAGGTGGACCTGCCTGAAGAACACATCATCTATGACTTGCATGGGAAAGAAGTCGCTGTAGAAAAAGATATTGCTGCTGCAGCATTAACAGCTCTGCGCAATCCTATTGACAGCAAGCCCCTGTCGGAAATCGTAAAACCCGGGGAAAAGGTTGCCATCGTTGTCAGCGATGAAACCCGCCTGTGCTATACAGACCGGTTCCTCCCTGTTATAGTAAAAGAACTGAATGAACAGGGGATTCCGGACGAAGACATTGATGTTGTGATTGCCACAGGTACCCACCGGGCCCAGACTCCGGAAGAAGATATCCTGGTGCTGGGTGAAGAAATGGTAAAGCGTTTACGGGTACACCAGCATGACTGCCGTAATAAGGAAAACCTGGTCTATAAGGGTACTACCTCCCGGGGCAACAGGGTCTATATAAATAAAGTTGTTGCCGAGGCTGATAAAATTATTGCTACCGGTGCGGTAACACTGCACCCCATGGCAGGGTTCGGCGGCGGACGTAAGGCTATTGTGCCGGGGGTGGCCGGACTGGAGACCATCAACTGCAACCATGTGCTGGCCCTGGCGGAAAAAAACGGTGACGGCTGTAACCCGGATGTCACTACCGCAAAGCTGGAAGGGAATCCTTTCCATGAGGACCTGATGGAATGTGTGGATTTTGTTGATCCTGACTTTTTGTTTGATGTGGTGCTGACCAGTGAAGGTGAGTTGTATGAAGTAGTTGCCGGGAATTGGAAGACCGCATTCTACAAAGGCTGCCAGGATCTGCTGGAAATCAGCGGATTCCCCATCAAAGAACAGGCCGACGTAGTCATCGCCAGCGGCGGCGGCTATCCTAAAGATATCAATCTGTACCAGGGTACAAAGAGCCATATGAATGTGGACATGGCGGTAAAACCCGGCGGCATTGCCATCATTATGCTGGAATGCCCGGATATTAAAGAACCGGCTGTATTTACGGACTGGCTCATTAAAAGCGATCTGAAGAAGACGGAACAGGAAGTGCGGGACAATTTCTATATGGCTGCTTTTGTGGCCTACAAGAGCCGTTGCATTATAGAATCCCATACAGTTTATCTGGTGACTCGCAGAGAAAACTTTGATTTTGTACGCCAGACCGGACAAATCCCGGTGGAAACTGTGGCGGAAGCCTGGGAACTGGCCCAAAAGAGACTGGCGGAAGAAGGGAAGAACGATTATACGATTACCTTGATGGGACATGCGCCGGTTACACTGCCGGTATTGACAAAATAATGCCGGTCTTTTGAAAATAACCAGGCTAATCAGTATAAGGAGAGAAAAATACAACCTTTTTCTCCTTGTCTTTATTTCATTTAAAACGGTTGCGGAAAGGTTGAATAAATTATGGAATACAGGGTTCCTTACGGAAAAGGAGAGCAGGCAGTGGATCTGCCTCAGGAGCATGTGGCACAGGTGCTGCTTCCGCCGGTAACGGATACGCCCCATACAATAGAAGAACTGATGGAAGAAGCACTGGCACATCCCATCGGAACTCCAACGCTGGACCATATTGTAAATGCAGGGGATAAGGTAGTGCTGCTGGTCAGCGATATTACCCGGGCCTGGGCACGCTTTGATCTGTTTCTTCCCATTTTAGTAAACCGGCTGAATGTGCTGGGTGTACCGGATGGTGACATCAGTATCATCATAGCCACCGGAAAGCACCGGCTGAACACAGACGCGGAAAAAGAAGAAATCATTGGCAGCAATTTGTTTCACCGCATTAACGTGTACGACCACAATCCGGCCACAGAAGCCTGTGAATTTTTAGGTACCACGAAACGGGGTACGCCGGTGTGGATCAATAAGCAGGTAGTTGCCGCGGATAAAGTAATACTCACAGGGGGACTTTCTCCCCATATTTATGCCGGCTTTGGCGGCGGCCGGAAAAGCGTGATCCCCGGCGTAGCAGGGGTGGAGACCATTAACCATAACCATAACATGGCTCTGACAGATGAAATCGGGGGCGGTGTGAATCCGGACACCTGCATCATGCGGCATCAGGGGAACCGCCTCAGTGAGGATATGTGTGAGGTGGCTGAATTCCTGACCCCCTGCTTCATGGTCAATGCGATTATGGATGCGGAAGGAAACTTCTATAAGATCATGGCGGGCCACTGGTATGAAGCCTGGCTCCAGGGGACGAAAGAGGTCATGAAGCTGCAAGGTGTTCCTCTGAAAGAAAAAAGTGACGTGGTTATTGTCTCCGGCGGCGGGTATCCAAGGGATATAAGCCTGTATCAGGGCATGAAATGCTATGCACCGGGTGCTGCAGCCTTAAAGGAAGGTGGTATCCTTATCGCCGTGTTACGTTGTCAGGACATGACAGAGCCACCTGCTTTTTTTGACAGCTTCAAGTATACGGATCTGAAACAGATGGAACTGGATGTGCGGGCTGATTTTACGGTGCCGTTCTATGTAGCATTTTACATGTGCTGTCTGGCCCGGCATTTCACTATCATTCTTGTTACGGAACCTGAAAATTTTGCCAATGCGAAGAAGACTGGGGCTATTCCGGCGGCTACATTGGAAGAAGCATGGAAGATAGCAGAGTGTAAGCTGAAAGAGCAGGGGAAAGAAAACTATATCATTAATATTATGCCCTATGGTGGCGACACCCTGCCGGTTCTGGCTTTTGCCTGATATACGCTTGACATATTTCAACAGATTTTGTAAAATAAACGCAGTTAGCGTAAGCTAATCTGCGTTTTTCTTTTTTCCTTCAACTGAGAATTTTACACATAAAGCTTATTGAAATATAGTTACAATAGTGCTATAATATCAAAAGATTATTATTTTTCTTTTAACACGCTCTGATATGAAATGGAAGGAATTTGTTCCGGGTTTTGCGGAAATGCAGAGGAAACCAGGCAACTCGCGCAAAGAGGCAGAACTGTGACAAAGTCTCCTGACATTTTATATAAATTTATTATTTGTCTTAGAGGAGGCAATAAAAATGAAAAAATCTTTAGTTCTTGCTATGGCTATGGCGTTGGGTGTAACCGCTTCCGCTTATGCCGCAAATCCCTTTAGCGATGTACCGGCTGGCCACTGGGCGTATGACAGCATCTCCAAATTAGCTGCTGCCGGCATTATCGAAGGCTATGGCGACGATACCTTCCGGGGCGACCGCCTGATGACCCGTTATGAAATGGCTCAGATCGTAGCGAAAGCGCTGGCTAAAGGCGCTAACGTTGACAAACTGGCTGCTGAATTCGCAGATGAACTGGATGCTCTGGGCGTTCGGGTAGCAGCCTTGGAAAAGAAAGCTGACAATGTTAAGATCACCGGCGAGATTCGTTACCATTATGGGTATATAAAGCCTAATCATGACAGAAAGTTAAGCGAAACCGGTCTGCGTTCCCGCCTGTATTTTAACGGAAAAGTAAATGATAACTGGAACTATGTAGGCCGTATCGAAAACCAGCAGTGGTTCCATAATACGGAAGAGCCCGGCGCAGGTAATAAAGGGGATGAAGATACCAGCTTCAATATTGCCAAACTGGAAGGCCGTCTGGGTGGTATTAATGTTATTGCCGGCCGTGATGACGATGTATTTGCAGATGGTTACATTTACGATGGCGAACATGATGCTGTTAAATTGTCCTATGGCAGCAAATATTACATCAGCGGTGCCTATGGTAAACTGACTGATTTGAATGACGATGAAGTTTTTGGTGGAAAAGCTTCTGCAAAGGAATTTTGGAATGCAGAAATCGGAACCAACATGGATACCTTTGTAAACGCAAAAGTTGGTTATCTGAGCGCCAAACTGGGTACTGACGGTAAAGCATATTTCAATGATGATAGCAAAGATGGAATCTTATATGCAGGACTGAACTTTAAACTGACTGACGATTTAGGTTTAAATGCTATGTACCTGCGTTCCAACAGAGATAAATTTGTTTCAGAGGGTAATAATTATAAATCCAAGAAAGACGGTTATGTATTTGGCTTATCCTTTAAAGGTGCGGAAGCAGAAACTCCTGGCTCCTGGGGATTAGGCGCAAATTACTATCATCAGGGCCGTGGTACCTATCTGGCACACACTATTGATGGCGATACTGACTTCAATACCGGCTTTAAAGGCTGGTCTGTTGGCGGCGAAGTAACGTTGGCCAAGAACATGGTTCTGAGCACCACCTACTATGACACCAAAGCTCTGAAGGGTGCCCAGGAAAATAATGCAAAAACAAAAGTAATCTGGTCTGAATTTAATGTGTTCTTCTAAAATTGATTTAAATGATCAATTGCTTAGTTTCAAAGTTTATAATCTGTAAAAAAAGGAGCTGCAAAAGCAGCTCCCTTTTTTATTTTTGATTAAAAAACATCTAACTATATTTGTATTTGTTCTTTTGATGTGGTATAATTCCTAATAGTAATTATTTCTTTTAAAATATGCAATTAATTAGGAGGCTTACAACTGATGAACTTCTTTGCGTCGGGATTGGATTACTTTGTCAAAGGAGGGCCGGTCATGTACCCGCTGCTTCTTTGCTCTGTTGCAGCTATCGCCATATCGGTGGAGCGTTATTTGTTTTTCAAAAAAGAGGACAGTGGCAGGGAATTTACCAAACAGTTCTGTGAATACGTGGAACAGGATAACTGGATCGATGCCAAAAGACTGGCAGATTCTACCCGGGGTGAGATTGCTAAGCTGGCTACCATTGTCATGGCCCGGCACGGTCGTTTTGAGCGGCTGGAAAATTTTGTCAGCGTCAGGGCGGAGCGGGCTTTAGATAAATTTGAAAACCGGCTTAACTATCTGAATGTAATTGTTACCCTGGCTCCGGTTCTGGGACTTCTTGGTACGGTCACCGGTATGATCGGATCCTTTAATAATTTCAGCCAGCGCCTGGATAACCCTCTGGCTGTAACGGCCGGTATCGGCGAAGCGCTGATCACCACAGTGTTCGGCCTATGTATCTCCATTATTGCCATCTGCATGTATGCCTACTTTAACCGTCGTCTGACGGCCATCACGCTGAACGTGGAAGAAGTTGCCAACACGTTGCTGGAAGCTATCGCAAAAAATCTGGATAAGCAGGCAGGTGCCGAAGAATGATTAAATTAAAAAAACGGGGAAGGAAAGCGCCGGACATTATGCTGAGCCCAATGATCGACATGATGTTCCTGTTGCTTATCTTTTTTATCGTCAGCGCCATGTACATGAGCGAACTGAAGACCATTCCGGTAAAGCTCCCTGTAGCTACGGAAACTATTACCCAGAGTACGGTTAAATTTACCGTAACCATTAAGGATGACGGTGCCTACTGGCTGGGCGATAAAGTGATCGGCAAAGTGGAACTGGTGAACCGGGCCCGGGAAGAACAGAAAAAGGATGAGAAATTTTCCGTTGTGATCCGTGCCGATGAAAACGTGCAGTATAAAGCGGTCATCGGGTTGCTGGATTCATTTAAAAAGGCGGGTATATCCCGTGTCGGATTAGCCACAGAGAAGGAAAAGAAAAAATGAACTTCAACCGTGATGAAAAGAAGGGGCTTATCTTTTCCGTCATCTTCCATATCCTATGCTGCGGTCTGGTCGGGGTTCTTGCCCTGACGGCGTTCCATGCCGTACCGGATGAACCGATTTACGATGTGGCGCTGGTTGCCGGAGGCGGGGACGCGGCGCCGGAAATCGCACAGCCTGAACCGGAACCGGAGCCGGAGATCGAAGAAGAGATTGTCAAGCCCCGGGAAGATGATATTGTAGAAAAGAGAGAGAAACCAATCCCTAAAAAAGTGCAGACAACGCCAAAACCTTCTGCCCGGCCTAAATATACGTCTCCCGGCGGAACGGGAAGCGGCAGCAGTGCCGGTACAGGCGGAGGAAAAGGAGGCGGCAACGGTCCCGGGATCGGACCGGCCAGTGATGCCATACAGGCTCCTGCGGTGCCCCCTAGAGTGACCCGTTCCAGGATGCCCTCTTATCCCAGTGCGGCACGCAGCAAAGGTATCACTGGAACGGCTGTAGTACGTTTTCTGGTAGGCAAAAGCGGTGGGGTAGAATCCGTGATATTGGCACGGTCCAGCGGGGACGCCTCTCTGGATCAGGCAGCTTTAAGCGCGGCCGGCGGTTTCCGGTTCAAGCCTGGCCTGGACGGCTATGGGCGACCTATCCGCTGTTATGCGTACCAGCCTTTTGCGTTCAGATTATAATGTTTTTATAAAATATAATATGATTGCCGAATCTTGTATACAGAATATTTTTTACTTGCCAGTGATTTTTTTGCTAAACTGTTAAATCAGTTACACTATTTTTTTTGCGACATGTCCCTGTATATTATATAATAAATAAATACAGGGATCTTTATTTTTCAGGTGACCTGATATCAATACTTTAAGGAAAGAAATGAAAAGGAGTTTGCAACATGAAAATTTCAGAACGCGCGTTAGGAATGACTACATCCCCAATCCGTCGTTTAGGGCCCTATGCCGATGCAGCGGTTAAGGCAGGCAAAAAGATCTATCGCCTGAACATCGGGCAGCCGGACATTGCTACGTCCCCCAAGTTTATGGAAGCTATCCGTAATTTTGACCAGAAGGTGGTTGCCTACGGGAATTCCCAGGGCGATATGAACCTGATCAAGGCAATCCAGAAATATTACGATTCCTGGAACATGCATTATGAAACGAAAAACATTTATATTACCAACGGCGGCAGTGAAGCTTTGGAACTTGCTATCTTCAGCCTCTGCGACCCCGGTGATGAGATCCTTGTATTTGAACCTTATTATGCCAACTATACTACTTTTGCAAAACTGGCCAGCGCAAAGGTCACTGCGGTTCCTACCAGCGCGGAAGACGGTTACCGTCTTCCGGACCAGGCTACCGTTGAAAAATACATCAACGATAAGACCCGTGCTATCCTGCTGACCAACCCGGGCAACCCTACCGGTGTGGTCTATAACAAACAGGAAATGGATATGATCGCTGCGGTTGTCAAAAAATACAACATTGCCCTGATTGCCGACGAAGTGTACCGCGAGTTTGTGTATGACGGCACATATACAAGCTTTGGCACCTATAAGGATCTTGAACAAAACCTGATCATGGTGGATTCCGTTTCCAAACGGTACAGCGCCTGCGGCGCCCGAATCGGATGTGTCATCAGCAAAAACGAAGAGCTGTGCGCCCAGTTCATGAAACTGTGCCAGGCACGTCTGTGCGCTCCTGCGGTAGAGCAGGTCGGCGCGGCAGCGTTATATGATACTCCCGCTTCCTATCTGGAAGAAGTCAATAAAGAGTATAAGAAACGTCGGGATACCATTGCCGCCGGTCTGGCGAAGATTCCCGGTCTGGTTTCCTCACAGCCGAAGGGAGCATTTTACGTAATGGTTAAGTTCCCGGTAGACGACGCAGAAAAATTTGCCATTTGGATGTTGCAGGATTTTGAAAAGGACGGGGAAACCGTTATGATTGCCCCGGGCAACGGCTTCTATGCCACACCGGGAAAGGGTGTGGACGAAGCGCGTCTGGCTTATGTGCTGAAATGCGAAGACCTGGAACGGGCCATGGAACTGCTGGCCGCTGCGGTAAAAGAATATCCCGGCCGCAAAATCTGATGCAGGAATGCCTGAATCAGATAAAGCAGTATGCAGGCAGATTTCGTAACTATAGCAACTTCACAAAGTATGTACCTGATATACAGGGCCTGTCTTGCCGGCAGCGCCCTGTTTCTTTATGTTTTTGCGGAAGCTGAAACTGTATTGCAGGTATACAGCGGTTACAGGAAGCTAAACCGCTTACAGCCGCTGTTTTGGACTTTTACTTGACTATGTCGCCGCTATATAGTGTATAGTAAAGCTGCATAGAAAAGGCGCCGTCCGGTTCTCTGACCACAGCGCCTTGTGCTGGAAGTTATATATGCATTAAAGGGTTAAAAGTGACTAAGGAGGAATCATTATGGCACATCCGAAATTTGAAATCCCCACCGACCCCCATGGAAAAGCACGTTATGAAAGCGCCAAACGCCATGCGGAAGCAGCCAAGAAGGCAGGAAAATCCAGCGAGGAGATCCATGCAGTATTCAAAAAGGTAATGAGCTTTAACCCGGCTACCGATCTGGACAAGATCCCCAAAGACGAAGCCCATGCCAAATACCGCAGCGCACTGATTCATGCCCAGTGGGCTAAAAATGCTGGCAAGAGCAACGAAGAAATCCATGAGATTTTCGAAAAAGTTTTGAAGAGCACCGGAACCAGCCACTGCAAATGCGGCAAATAAAAAGTTCGGCGGATTGCATGTTTGAAAACGTGAATCCGGCGGGACTCCTTCATCTTCACATGTACACAAAAAACTAAAAAAGACAGAAACAAAAACCTTTTTCTGTAAGTCCTTCAGGGACATTACGGAAAAAGGTTTGTTTTTTTGCAATACTGATTGCAACAATATTGTTATGCGGGTTTGCAAATAGGTTTAACTTAAGCCGTAAGTAAGTCTGGGAATAATCCGGTAGTTTCTTAATGGACTGCCTGGAAAAAAACTTTTGTAACATATTGTTCGTGGTTTCTGGTGAACCAGTGGTTCTGTACAGGAAGCACGTAGACATCTCCGACCGGGTGCAGTTTATATTTTTCCAGCTGGTCCTGTATGGTCTTGCTGATGGTATTTACCTTTTCATAGAAGGTGCCGTCAAAGGTCATTTCGCAATAGAGACTTTCCGGCAGGACGGAAAGGATTATCTTTTTTTGCCGTATCTGTTTCGTTTCCGTACGGATCAGTCCGCTTTCCGTGTGTTGAGCCTCCTGTCCCTCTCCGGGGGATTCAAAATGATGATTGTGAACGGGACCCGTCAGGAAAAAGAAAAAACCCAGTGACTTATTGCTGCAATGGCCGGAAAAGAAATCTTCCCGGTCTACGATCCAGCCCTGCTGTTTTTCCAGAAGGCAGCGATTGTGCATGTTTTTATGGCTGGCCCTGGCAAACAGAACGATACGGTCTTTACCGCTGTCTTTTCCCGTAAGGGGATTGACCTTAATGTACCGGATCGGGTATGACCGGATGAACACCTGGTTTCGCAGTTCTTTTATTTCCTCCTGCAGTTTTCCGTTTATGACCGCCAGGGATTTCCGGATACGTTCGTTTGCAAGGATGGTCTCCTGGCAGCTCTGGTCTTTTCTGCGGAAAATTTCTTTCAGCTGGTCCTGCCCCCTGTTTTGCAGGTAGTGCTGGATATCGCTGATCGGGATATCCAGAGATCTGAGGTTTACAATGATCTCAAGATCAAGATATTGGGCAATAGAATAATGGCGGTACCCGTTCTCGCTGATAAAATCAGGGGAGAGGAGGTGGATCTTATCGTAGTACAGAAGACTTTGTTTGGAAATGCCGAACATGGAAGCCAGTTCCCCCGCCGTAAAATATGGGGAAGAATGGTCTTTTGAACTATTATTCATAATTATTCCTTTTAACCTTGACCATACAATAACTATATAGTTTAATATAATTGTTATAATTGATTATATCACAGAACAAGTGATTGGAAAAGACAGATACCGCGGTTGAAACCGAATTTGGCTGGGCAGGACTGGAAGAAAGCAACAGCAGGGAAAGGTTTATGGAACAGGAAAGCAAGGGAGTTTCCCGAAAGCCTATTATCCGTAATTTAATACTGAGTCTCACCGGAAAATGCAATTATAAATGTGTATACTGTTATGCATCCTGCCATCCGGAGCAGGAGATGACAGTGGAAACCGCACTTCGGGCTGCAGATATAGCCGGCAGCAGCGGTCGAACCTTCATCCTGCAGTTTACCGGCGGGGAACCATTGCTGGCTTTTCCCGTTTTGAAGACTGTGACAGAGTATGTGGAACAAAAAAGATATCCGGCCATATTGCAGCTGCAGACAAATTGTTCCCTAATGACTTCGGAAACTGCCGATTACCTGAAGGAACATAACATTGCCGTGGGGGTCAGTCTGGACGGGCGTCCCCCTGTGAATGATTCCCTGCGTAAAAAGAAAGACGGAAACAGCGCTTCAGAGGCTACAATCAGGGGTATCCGGCTGCTGGCAGCAAAAAAGATCCCCATCGGTCTCACCTGTGTAGTAACGGAGGCCAATGTGAAATCACTTCCGGGAATTGTCCAGATGGCTTTTTATCTGGGAAATGTTCGGCAGATCGGCTTTGACCTGCTGCGCTGCCAGGGTAGGGGGGCTGGGCTGGAGCCTGCTTCCCCGGAAGAAGTGTCCCAGGCTATGGAAACCTGTTACCTGATGGCGGAAAAGCTGGAAAAAGCTACCGGAATCCATATACGGTTTTCCCAGCTGGAAAAGATACGTAAGGTAGCATCGGGAAAAGCCTGCCCGTTCGGTCAGTGTTATGCCATGCACGGAGAAGAAGCTTACGTGACTTCGGATGGTAAAATCTACGCCTGCTCGTCCCTTGTAGGAAAGGAAACCTATTTATTGGGGGATGTATGGAGTGGCATGGATCCGGAAAAGACTTTTCTTGTGGGTAAAAAGATTGAAGAGGCGATGAAAGCCTGCCGCTATTGTCCACAGTTATGTGTCTGTGGCGGGGGATGCTTTACCCGATGGCAGGGTCGCCACGGGAAAGCGGAAGAAGAATGCGCCATGCAGCAGGTCTTTGCGAAATATATTTAAGGAAACACTGATTAAGTGAGTCAGTACGATTGCTGCAGAGGCAGATTCTTTTCCATAAGATGAGAAAAAATGAAGGTGTCGGATGATGTGTCTTTACAATAGAAATAATTTTCCAACGCACTATTGGTCAGTTGCTTTTGTAAGCGTAGCGTTATTTTTTCTTGTTGCTGTAACAGGCTGCGGAAAGGGAACTGCTTCTGGAGAAAACGAGAAAGGGGCTCCCGGTAAAACAGTCACAACAGTCAAGGAGAAATCCGGAAGTATTAAGGAAGTAAATGCACAGAAAGAAAATAATCAGGGGAAAAGTTCTTATTCTGTGAAAGATGACGCGGGGCGGACCGTTGTTTTAAAAGAAAAACCAAAGCGGATCGTTTCCATTACTTACGGTACGGATGAAATACTGAAGGTGCTGGCAGGGCCGGAGCGTATCGCGGCATACAGCCGTCATGCGGGCGACCCGGAAATTTCGTTTCTCAGCGAAGCCGATGTAAAACGGGTTGGCAAAAAAGTAGAATATAATTCGGAAGCCATCTATGCTCTCCATCCGGATCTTGTTGTAGTTTCCACATCTACCGGGGCAGACGTGCTCCAGACACTGGAAAGCATGGGTATGACGGTTTATGTGGCCATGAGTCCGAAAACCTATCCGGAAATGAAACAGAAGGTCCGTAACCTGGGGCTGGCGGCCGGGGAACCGGAAAAGACAGAAGCATTGCTGAAACGGATGGATACGCGTATGGGGGCTTTGGAAAAACGGTTACAGGCCCTGCCGGATGAAAAGCGAAAGACTGCTGTTGCATTTACTATGACAGGACCCATGGGCCGCAAAGGGGAACTGTTTGATTCCATGCTGAACCTGGCCCATGTGATCAACGGGGCGGCTACTGTCCATCCTCTGGGCGTCAAAGGCCAGATCAGCAAAGAACAGGTAGTGCAGGTAAATCCGGATATTTTCCTGTTGCCTACCTGGAATTATGATAAGCATTCAGACCCGGAAAAGTTTGCCCGGGAGCTTAAGGAAGACCCGGCCTTTCAAAATGTAAAAGCGGTTAAGAATAATCAGCTGGTATATATTTCAGACCGCTATCGTTTTGTGGCCAGCCATCATATGGTAGATGCGGTGGAGAATATTGCCTATGCAGTGTATCCGGAGCTTTTCCCCGAGGGAAAGCCAAAAGATCAGGAATAACAGGAGGGGGTTCCTTTGATTAAAAACAAACGGGCGGCCCTGTTGGGGCTGGTGATCCTGCTGATATGTGTAACGGCGGTTTCCCTGACCTTCGGTCAGATTGCGGTGCCGGTAAAAAATACCCTGGCAGTAGTCTGCCATCAGATGGGGCTTCCCTGTTTCAGCGAAAATGATTTTACTCAGGAACAGCTGGCCGTTATCTGGTTTATCCGCATGCCCCGTATGTTAGTGGGGGTGCTTGTAGGAGGTGCCTTGGGAATGTCCGGGGCGGTAATGCAGGGCATCTTCAGCAACCCTCTGGCAGACCCGGGCATCATCGGCATTTCCGCAGGTGCGGCTACCGGTGCGGTTCTTGCCATAGCTACCGGCTTTGCTACCCAGAGCATGTTTACCATGCCGGCCTTTGCTTTTTGTGGGAGCCTTTGTGCTGTGGCGCTGACGGTATTCCTGGCCATGCGCAATGGTAAGATTCCGGTGATGACCCTTCTTCTGGCCGGGGTTGCCGTAGGTATGCTGCTGGGGGCTGTTACCTCGGGTATCCTGACTTTTATGAACGAACAGAAGCTGCAACAGTATCTGTTCTGGATGGTGGGAGGCCTGGATTACCGGCGCTGGGAACATGTGTATCTGGCCGTCGGTCCCATCGCTTTCGGCATCTTTATCATGATCCTGCTGGCCCGCCACCTGAATATCCTTGTACTGGGCGAAACGGAAGCCCGGGCTGTAGGCATGCCGGTGGCTTACTTCCGCATGGGATTGCTGCTGGTAGCCTCCATGACTACGGCAACCTCCGTATGTGTTAGCGGTAATATCGGCTTTGTAGGCCTGGTGATGCCCCATATGATGCGCATGCTGTTAGGTCCGGACCATCGTGTGCTGCTTCCTGCCAGCGCGCTGGGGGGCGCCCTGTTCCTGGTGATCTGCGATTCCCTGGGCCGCGTGGTATTGGCCCCGGCAGAGGTACGGGTCGGCATCATGACAGCCTTACTGGGCACGCCTTACTTTTTGTACCTGCTGCGGAAGATGCAGAAGGAAAAATTATAACAGTCGTTGTGGTTTGCAAATTCCGGCGGCCAGCATTCAAATCAGTAAATTCTTACATAACTGTATGATTATATCGATGTGGGAGAGGTATTATGGGCAAGGTTATTTTCATGACGAATGTGATCCGGCGTCTGGGTATTATGCAGCAGATGCTGGAAAAACTTCAAAGCAAGGGAGAACTGGCAGGAGATTATTCCTGCTGGTGGGTCACGGAAAATACGGAATGGGATGATGAAACCGAAAAGAGACTGGCCGGGACGGATTTTTTGCTTTTGAAATGGATGGGTACCGGCCTGACCACTACCTTTTTAAAACGGGTGCACGCCTATGCCAGAAAACATCACATACCTTATTACATAGACGCAGCCGGAGGAGATGACGATAACCTGATTCAGGGGATCACGCCGGAACAGGAGGGGGATATCCGTCTTTATTCCCTGTATGGGGGCGAAAGCAATTTATACCATCTCTGGCTGTACATGGACGGCATTACGAAAGGGGATACAGATTCCGTTCCCAAGCCGGATCCAATCCACTGGACCGGCATTTTCCATCCGAGGGCCAAAAAGGTGTATACGGATCTGGCGGAGTACGAAAAAGATTTCTGTCGCCCGGGACGATATACGGTAGGCATTCTCTTTTACCGGGACGAATGGGTATGGGGAGATTTGGGATACCAGTCGCGTCTGATTGAAGAAGTAGAAAAGCAGGGAATGAACGCCATCTGTGTGTTCAGCAATGGGATCCCCTATAAAGAAATGGGAATGCCTGAGTTGGCGGAGGTGTTTACAAAATTTTTCTTCCGTCAGGGCATGACTGTCATTGATGCGTTTATCAATATTACCAAATTTTCCCTGACGGGAAGCGGCGCCCTGGCACTGAGTTTCCTTAAGCAGTGGAACGTGCCTGTGCTGGAAGCATACACGCTGCTTTCCACCTATGAAGAGTGGAAGGACGCCTTTGAAGGCATGAACGCCATGGAGGTTTCCATTTCCGTTTCCCTGCCGGAATTTGACGGGGTGATCCACGGGGTTCCCATTGCTGCAAAGAATGTGCTGGATAACGGGGATGTCCGGTACCTGCCCATTCCCGAGCGGATCGTCCGGATCGTTGCCAAAGCAAAAAAGTGGGCAGCCATCCGTCACAAAGAAAACGGGGAAAAGAAAATCGCTATTATCTTCCACAATTATCCTCCGAAAAATTCCAATATCGGCAGCGGGGTGGGACTTGACACCATTGAAAGCGTCCGCCGCCTGCTGGCAAATATGCGGAAGCGGGGGTACAAGGTGGATTTTATCCCGAAAGATACAAAGGAATTTATAAACATACTGACCGGCCATGCTACCAACGACCGCTCCCTGCTTTCTGCAAAACAGCTTGAGGAGGCCAATAAAATCTCCGGCAGGGAATACGAAACCTTTTACGATACCTTTGAAGAAAAGGTGCAGGCCCAGCTGGAAAAAGACTGGGGGAAAGCTCCCGGTACTGTCATGGAATACAACGGTAAGCTGATGGTTCCGGGCACCATGGACGGAAACGTTTTCATAACGGTACAGCCTCCCCGGGGCTTTGGGGAAGACCCTGCCAAAATTTATCATTCGCCCTACTGCGCGCCTACCCATCATTACCTGGCTTTTTACCGCTGGGTACGGGATATCTGGCAGGCTGATGCGGTGGCCCATATCGGCACCCACGGTTCTCTGGAATGGCTGCCCGGGAAAAACGCCGGACTCAGCGTTTCCTGCTATCCGGATCTTTCCCTTGGGGATCTGCCGAATATGTATATCTATAACATGACCATTACAGGGGAAGGCATCCAGGCCAAACGCCGGGGCGCCGCCGTGCTGGACGAGCATCTTCCGGCTCCCCAGTCCCAGGCGGGAACCTACGACGAACTGGAAGAACTGGAAAAGGCCATGGAAGAATACGTGCACTTCCGGCGGACGGCACCGGAAAACCTTCCAAAACTGGAAGAACTGGTTCTTGCCAAGGTAAAAGAAGCCAAACTGGAAAATGAGGTTCCCCGGGAAGAGGATGAAGAATTTGAGGAATATGTAGGCAGGCTCCATAACTATATTACGGATCTGAAAAACATGGAGGTCCATACGGGCCTGCATATTCTGGGAGAGCCTCCGATAGAAGAAGGGCTGACGGAATATCTGTGGCTGCTGACCCGGCTGGATAACGGCAGCGTGCCCAGCCTGAACCAGACCCTGGCAACCCGGTACGGTTACGATTACTACTATCTGCTGGAACACAGCGCGGAAATATATGAACCCCTGCAGATTACCTTCAATGTACTGATCGACCGCATAGGTGAACAGTGCCGTCAGGTTATACGCACTTTACAGGAATACGACTTTACGGATGAAGGCATCCGGACTGTCATGGCCCTGGACTGGGTGAAGGAGGCGGCGGAGCATCCGCCTGCACATGTACTTGCAGGTGCTTCCCGGACTGCTGCGGACCAAAATATACAGGAACAACCGAAAACTTTTTCAGAAAAGCTGAAATCAGTATGCGAATATATCTGCCATACAGTGTACCCCAACTTGATGCTAACGTCACAGGAACAGCTGACCATGCTCCGGGGATTTGAAGGAGAGTACATAGAACCGGGGCCCAGCGGCGCTCCCAGCAGCGGTGGGGCGGACCTGCTGCCTACAGGGCGGAATTTTTACGGGGTGGATCCCCGGACGCTTCCTACTGCGGCGGCCTGGGAAATCGGCAAGAGCCTGGGTGACCAGGTGATCAGCCGCTTTATAGAAGAAGAGGGCCGATATCCGGAAAATATCGGCATCGTACTGTGGGCCGGGGCTAACATGCGAAGCCATGGCCAGTGCCTGGCAGAGTTCCTGTACCTGCTTGGCGTGAAACCAGTCTGGCAGACGGGCAGCCTGCGGGTCATCGGATTAGATGTTATCCCTTTGAATGAATTGAAACGGCCCCGTATCGACGTGACCGCCCGGATCAGCGGTCTGTTCCGGGACAGCATGCCCGGCGCAGGGGAGATGCTGGACAAAGCGGTGTTAAAGGTGGCGGCTCTGGACGAAGACCCGGAACAGAATTACGTTCGCAAACACATCCTGGAGGACAGCCAGGAACTGCAAAAGGATGAAGGAATGGAAAAGGAAGAAGCCTGGCGTACAGCGGCCTTCCGTATCTTCGGGGACGAGCAGGGAGTATACGGCGCCGGCGTGGCGGCCCTGCTGGAAGCGAAAAACTGGGAAACCATCGACGATATCGCGGACGTTTATGTTCGCTGGGGAGCCCATGCCTACGGGGGAAAGACCCGGGGAAAATACATGCCGAAGCAGTTCCGGAAACGGATGGGCGTCCTGGATATTACCATCAAGAACGAAGACAACCATGAAACCAACATGCTCAGCAGCGATGACTACAATGCCTACCACGGCGGTATGATCGCGGCGGTGCGAAGCATTAAGGGAAGCGCGCCAAAATCCTACTGTGGAGACAGTACGGACCGAAGTCGCGTCACCATGCACAGCGTGCAGGAGGAAGCCAAACGGCTCTTCCGCAGCGAAGCCATTAACCCGAAATTTATCGAAGGAATGATGAAGCACGGGTACAAAGGAGCGGCGGACCTGTCTAACATGGTGGCTCACAGTTATCAATGGGATGCTACCAGTAAGGTGATGGAAGACTGGATGTATGAAAAATATGCGGAAAAATATGTGATGGATCCCAACGTGCAGGAATGGATGCGGGATGTGAATCCATGGGCGCTGAAGCGCACCGTGGAAGTACTGTTGGAAGCTTCTCAGCGGGAACTGTGGCACGCAAAGGATGAAACCCTGAAGGAACTTCAGAAATTGTATCTGGATGTTGACGGTGAGCTGGAAGAACAGGCGGATGAAGCATGAGCAAGGATACGGTAACGGAAAAATTATATACCCTGTCCACCGGGGATGAAGTGTATCGTTACGATAAGAGTATAGCGATCTTTTTTAAGGGGAAACGGAAAGTCCTCAGCACTTCTGTCTTCAACGGCGGATACCATGAGAATTATACGGCGGTGTTCAACCACGACGCCAAGCAGGGTTCCGGCATGCCCTGCGAGATGCTGGCTCCCACGTATACGGAACATATGCAGATTTTGTCCCGGCGGCTGGGCCTTGACCCGGATACGGTCACAGGCATGGGCACGGCAGCGGATATGGAAAATGCGGCCATAGAAACGTTGTCTTGTGAGAACCTGACGGTAACGGCCATCGTTACCGGCGGCATTGAAACCAACGGGGGACGTGTGGGAGACCCGGCAACCTTTTTTAAACCTCTGGAGAAACCGGACCGGGCCGGTACCATCAATATCATGCTGGTGTTGGATACGGATATGCCGCCGGGAACCCTGGCCCGGGCCCTGGTGACCTGCACCGAAGCCAAGACTGCGGCCATACAGGAATTGTTAGAAGGCAGCAAGTACTCCAATGGCATCGCTACCGGGTCCGGCACGGATACCACTATTGTTGTGGCTAACAGCGAGTCCCCTCTGTATCTGGAGGGAGCGGGAAAGCATTCCAAGTTAGGGGAACTGATCGGGCGCACGGTGAAACAGGCTGTGAAAGAAGCGCTGCGAAAGCAGTCCGGACTGTGCCCGACACTGCAGCATAACGCGTTAAAGCGGCTGCAGCGGTTCGGCGTAACAAAGGCAACTCTTTGGGAAAAATATCTGGCATCAAAGAAATTGCAGTATGCTGTACAACAGGGAAACCCTGCCGGGCAGGATACGGTTCCCGATACAGAAACAAAAAAACAGACTGTGACTGTTTCAGGCGATGGTCCCATCAGGGAAAAAATACTGCTGAAACCGGTATTTCTGGCGAAAGCGGAGGCCCTGGCCAAAGAAGACGCCATGCTCACATACACATCCCTCTATGTCCACCTGCTGGACCAGTTCCTGTGGGGATTGCTGAAGGAAGAGGAAACAAAAAAAGGCGCAGAGTCCATGCTTCGTTTGCTGGCGGAAGGATATCATTGCGAACCGGTAGAAATAAAAGAAAAAATATCACCGGATGCACTGACTGCTGCGTGGCAGAAACTGTTTCTAAAAATTCTTGATTTGAGGGGAAGAGAATGAGCAAACACCTTTTTAACTTTTGCGTTTGTCATGATTATGTGGAACAGCTGGAACAGACAGAAAAAAGTCTGCCGGAATATGTAAATTCCCTTGGTCTGGACGGGATAGAACACCTTGTTTACACAAAGGAACCGCCCAGCCCAACCTATAAAGAATCATCTGTAGGAGCCCACCTGGCGTACTGGCCTTACTGGCTGGGCTTCTGGAAAAATAATAAGGCGCGGCTGAAACGGGAATTCAAATCGGCCAAAGCCAGAAACGACTGCTATTTGGGAGCCATGAACAAAGATGAGTGGCTTTCTGTGATCCAGCAGAATCTCATTGCGGCGGAAGCGGTGAAACCGGAATACATGGTGTGGCATGTTTCGGAAGCGGATGTGCAGGAAACTTACACCTTTGACTTCCAGTATTCTGACAGGGACGTACTGGAGGCAGCGGCAGATGTGTTCAATGCCGTGTCCATGGTAATCCCTTCCCACGTTACGGTGCTGTTTGAAAACCTGTGGTGGCCCGGTCTTCGACTGACAGAACCGGATATGGTGAAATTCTTTTTTGAACGTATCCAACGTAAAAATGTGGGCATCATGCTTGACACCGGACATCTAATGAATACAAATCCGGAACTGCGGGATGAAGAAGAGGCGGCTGATTACGTCTGCCGTACTGTAGACAATCTGGGAGAATTGGCAGAGCTGATCCGGGGTGTACATTTAAGCTGTTCCCTGTCAGGCGGGTATCAGAAAAGCTTCGTGCGCGAATACCCGAAGAACGTAACCTTTGGGGAAATGTATAAGCATATTGTGCAAATCGACCAGCATCAGCCCTTCCGTACCAAAGCGGCGCGCCGTATTCTGGAATTTGTGCAGCCTCATTACATAACCCATGAAATGATTTACAGTACCCTGACAGAATTGGAAGAAAAACTGGAAATACAGCTTTCCAACTGTTAAACGAGGACATCAAAATATGTTGCCCGTAAAATCGTATGAAACTATGTTGGCAAATGGTTTGGAAAGTCAATGAATAAAAGGAACATGAAACCCAAGGAGGAAATCCATGAAACGCAGAGGCGTATATCCGTTTACAGCTATTGTGGGACAGGAGGACATGAAGCTGTCCCTGATTTTAAATGTAATCAACCCGGCTCTGGGGGGCGTTTTGATCAAGGGTGAAAAAGGCACGGCCAAGTCAACGGCGGTGCGGGCTCTGGCAGAGCTGTTACCTGCCATGGAGGCGGTGAAAGGCTGCCGGTTCCACTGCGATCCGGCACAGGAAAGCTTTCTGTGCGATGACTGTACTGATAAATTTCGCAAAGGGGAATTGCAGGACACGGAAACATTGAAGATGCGTGTAGTAGAGCTTCCTGTCAGCGCAACGGAAGACCGGGTAGTTGGGACGCTGGATGTGGAATACGCCATTAAAAACGGGGAAAAGAAGTTTGAACCGGGACTGCTGGCTCTGGCAAACCGTAACATTTTATACGTGGATGAGATCAACCTGCTGGACGATCATGTGGTGGACGTACTGTTGGATGCAGCAGCCATGGGTGTCAATACAGTGGAGCGGGAAGGGGTATCATATTCTCATCCGGCCCGGTTTGTGCTGGTGGGTACTATGAATCCGGAAGAGGGCGACATCCGGCCCCAGTTGCTGGACCGGTTTGCTTTATCGGTAACAGTTACCGGGGAACATGACCGGGAAAACCGGAAAGAAGTTATCAAACGCCGCCTGGCCTATGAAGCGGACCCCGAAGGATTTATTGATTCCTATGGTAAAGAGCAGGAAGAACTGGCAGGGAAAATTGTAGCCGCCGGCAAGTTGCTGCCGGAAGTCACCGTAGCGGATTCCATGCTGGATAAAGTAGCGGATCTGGCCATCGACCTGGGGGTGGACGGCCATCGCTCAGACATTACCCTGATCAAGACGGCTATGACCATGGCTGCCTTCCGGGGCAGCAGCACCGTGGAAACGGAAGATTTGAAAATTGCGGCCCGGCTGGCCCTGCCTCACCGTATGCGCCGCCGCCCCTTTGAAGATGGAACATTGGATATGGATAAAGTACTTTCGGTTCTGGAAGGATAATTATGTCTGGTTATTTCAATTCATATCCCTTTGCAGCGGTAGTGGGACAGGAACAGGCAAAGCGTGCTATCCTCGTAGCCCTTGTGAATCCGAAGGCGGGGGGGCTTCTTATCAGCGGCGTAACAGGAACGGCTAAGTCGGTGCTGGTGCGGGGTGCCGCTACTCTGTCAGGAAACAGGAAACTGCTGAACCTGCCCCTGAACGTAACAGAAGACATGCTCTTCGGCAGCATCGATCTGGAGTATGCGGTAAGCAAGGGGGAACGCCGTTTCGAACCGGGCCTTCTGGGACGGGCAGACGGAAACATTATATATATTGATGAAGTGAACCTGCTTCGCCCGGAGCTTCTGACGGCTGTGCTGGATATCAGTATGGCGGGGGAGAACCGGGTGGAACGGGACGGTATTTCCTTTACCCATAAGGCAGAGTACGCTGTCATCGGCACCATGGATCCTCATGAAGGGGTGTTGCCTGGTCATTTGCTGGATCGGTTCGGCATGTTTGTAGAAACAGAAAACCTGAAGGAAAAAGAACAGCGCAAAGAAATTATGCAGCGTCTGCTGGATTATGCAAAAGATCCGGCAGCGTTCCGAATAAAATACGAAGAAGAAACAGAGCAATTGATGGCGCAGGTTGCCAGGGCCCGGGAACTGCTGTCTCATGTGGAGATAAGCGAAGCCATGATGGAACTGGCTGTGCAGTACTGCACCCAGGCCTTCTGTGCCGGACACAGGGCGGACCTGTACCTGCTGGAAACAGCCCGAGCCATTGCTGCACTGGCGGAAAGGAACTATATCCTCCCTAAAGATATGGAAGAAGCGGCTCTGTACGTGCTGCCCCACCGAATGCGGAAACCGCCGGAACCTCAGCAGGAAGAAGAACAACCTCCGGCAGAACCGGAGGAGCAGGAGGAAAATGATCCGCCGGAAGATGACAACAACAATGAGGTGGATGAGAATCAGGACGACCTGATACCGCCCCCTCCACAGCCGGAAACCAATGACGGTGAAAATGAACCGGAAGAAAACAGGGATGAGGAAGAAGATAATAAACCGTCTGAACAGGATCCGCATCACAATGCTCCCCGGGAAGACAAGGTGGACGGCATTGATATGCATTTCCCCATGCCCAAAATGGTATTGGATATGGGACGTGACCAGGTCAACCGGAAGGGCAGCGGCAAGCGCAGCCTTACTAAAACCGATCTGAAACAGGGACGTTATGTACGGGCGGAGCTGCCTAAAAACAAAGTGGACGATCTGGCCTTTGACGCCACCATTCGGGCTGCAGCGCCTTACCAGCGTCACCGTCCGAAAAACGCCTGCGCCATCAACATACAGCAAAGCGACCTGCGGCAACGGGTCCGGGAAAAACGGATCGGGACTACATTCCTGTTCGTGGTGGACGCCAGTGGGTCCATGGGGGCTCAGGAACGGATGCGGGCCGTTAAGGGCGCCATATTCGCCATGCTGCAGGAAGCGTACCAGAAGCGGGACAAAGTTGGGATGATCGCCTTTCGTCGCAAAGTGGCGGAAGAACTGCTGCCCATTACCCGAAGCGTAGATTTGGCACAGAAGCGACTGGCGGAGTTGCCAACCGGCGGCAAAACGCCACTGGCGGAAGGACTAGCCCAGGCTTTTATTACACTGGATATGCTTAAGCGAAAGGAACCGGACGCGGAACCGGTGCTGGTGCTGGTAACGGACGGTCGGGCTAATTCCGTAGTGCAGGAAGGGGAAGACCCAGTGGAAAGCGCCATAAAATTAGCGAAGCAGATCCGCAAAGCAAAAATCACATCTGTCGTCATTGATACGGAAACAGATTTCATCAAGCTGGGAGTCGCCCGTCAAGTAGCTGCGGAAATGGGCGCCAACTACTATAAACTGAAACAACTGAGCCAGGGGGATATTCTGCACATTGTGAGGAACATCGGAGTGTGAAGCTGAGTTAAAGATTTCAAGATTCCAATTTTTTATTTATTGAAATTATTATTTTTCAAGACAATATCTTAATAAAATATAGAAGTGCGGGTTTGCAATGCGATTTAATGCAAATCACACTTCTTTATTTTTTGTAAAAAATGTTACAGAATAAATCCTACTTTAAATTAAATTTATATAAAATAAAAACAAAAGTTGACAACAATACTGCTATATAGTTATTATGTAAAAAGTAATTATAAATAAAACATATTATTATTAAAATGCAGTTTTTATAAAATTTTCCGCCCGTATCCTCTAAATAGCGTTTTTGATTATTTTATGGAGGGTAAGGTTGATTTTGCAGATTGCAAATAGATGACCGCAGGACCATGAAAGACTGGCTGCGTAAACTGTTTTCAATAAAACAAAAAAAGGGGTGTTATTAATGGAAAAGAAATTGACCAAAGGTATGCTGATGACAGCGCTGATTTGCGGGACAATCAGTATGGTGCCCTTCGGGGCGGTTGCCCATGCGGAAGACGCGGCTGCCGATGATGCGGCGCTGCAGGGATTTAATCTGGATCAGATTGTGGTAACGGCGACACGTACAGAAAAGTCGATTTTGGAAACACCAGCAAACGCATCCGTTATTACAGCAAAAGACATTCAAGATAAAGGTTATCTAAGTGTGTTTGAAGCGGTTCGAGATGCTACACAGGCCAATGCTCATACCTATCAGGAAGATGGTGGCGATTATGGTGGAATGATGTCCAGAATTCGCATACGCGGTATAGATAGTGGCACTTTGGTTTTGATTAATGGGATACCTGCTACTCACGGGAATTATTCAACTGTTTCAACAATACCTATGTCTCAGATTGAAAAAATTGAAGTAGTAAAAGGCTCAAATTCAGTATTATACGGCGCTCAGGCAATGGGCGGCGTAATTAATGTCATTACAAAAAAGCCAGGTGAAGGCGACAAGAAAGTTCATGGCGATGTTTCAGGAAGCATTGGTAGTCGTTATAAAGATTTTGGCCTAAATGTTCGCACTGATATTGTTAATGTTGGTTATAAAAAATCTTGGACATCAGATTTTTATAATGCAGCGCCAGGACCAAATGGGAATATGCCAGGAGTTAATCTTTTAGGGCGCCAAAAAGAGGAAATTTATGCTGATGCCAAATTAGCCAAGGATTTAACTTTGAGCTATGGTCGAACTCATAGTAAAGGCACTTATCAGACTAATTATGGTTTTGGTTGGAGTGACGACTATAATGATTACAAGTTTAACACCTATAGCTTATTATATGATTCCAAGGAAACAGGCTGGCGTGTAGCGGCAGGTTATAATACCCGGAGTGTAAAAGCACGTGATTATGATTTGAAATATTCTGGTTATAATGCGAATTTAGATGTACAGAAGAGGTTTAAACTTAATCAAGGAAAAGATTCCTTGTTGGTAGGATTTGATGTAAAAAGGGATTCAATGAAAACAAAAACCTCGCCCACAGGAATGTATTATCCTTGGCTTGGTGGAACTGAACGTAAAAATGGGTATACTACATATTCTCTATTTCAGTCCTACGATCATAAATTTACAGATAAATTCAGTATGATTTTAGGCTTGCGGGAATTTTGGGTAAATAAAAGTGAAAATCAGGGAAGAGATTTTCAACTTTTACCGCAACTCCAAGGGTTGTATAAATTAAATGATACTTCTTCTGCGTATTTTAATATTGGTAAATCTTATATTATGCCTTCCGCCGACACGGGTTTCTATAATGGACCTATTCTTCCTAATACTGATTTAAAACCGCAATCTGGATGGACATATGAAGCAGGATATAAATTCGAAAATGAAAAGAGCAGTTTAACGGCAGATGTATTCCATATGGATGTAAAAGACAGGTTTTACTGGGGCATGGATACTTTAAGCGGAAAGAGCATATTATTAAATGGCAAGAAATGGAAGAATACAGGTGTTGAAGTAAATTATAAACAGAAAATCAATGACAACTTTGATTTTAATTTAGGCGTTACAGTCCAGAATCCTAAATTACAGGCTAATGATGGAACATGGGGGCAGGATACGGCAAAATATATTTTGAATGTTGGAACAAATTACCATAAGAATAAATTTATGGCAGATTTACGTTTGTTCAGTTATCTGAAGAGAGAGCAGGCATTTTATGGAAGAGACGGAAGTTATACACGAGATCATAAATTAAAAGATTATCATGATATGACGTTATCCGTTACATACAAGCCTACAAGTATGGATACATTCCAGTTAACTGGATATAATTTGCTCAATAGAAAAGATTTCATAAACAGTTATGAATACTATACTGCACCGGCACGTTATGTATTCAGATACGAACGTAAATTCTAACATTTCAATTTAAAAAGGCGATGACTATTATAGTGTCATCGCCTTTATAATATTTTAATGAAAATGTAAAAAGAAATTAGAATGTATGAAATGAAATCGTTTCTTGTTTTGGCAATCATTCTCGCAGTTTTATCTTTTTCCGGCTGCAAAAATGAAAACTCAAATCCCACTTCTGCCAATGCTATCAAAACACAATCTTCCTACACCGTCACCGACGACACCGGCGTTACCCTTCAATTTGCAGAAAAACCAAAACGTATCGTTTCTTATTCCATCAGCACTGATGAAATTCTGATGGCCCTGGTGGAACCGGAACGAATTGCGGCTTTGTCGCGACTGGTAGACGACCCCGGTGTTTCAAGCATTGTAAAAGAAGCTAAACAAATTCCTAACCGGGTGCAGGGTCAAAGTGTGGAAGGGGTGCTGAACTTTAAGCCGGATCTGGTGATCATCCCGGATTTTCATCCGCCGGAAATGCTCCAGTCTGCCCGGGAGCTTGGGTTGAAGGTATATATCTATAAAACCCCTTCCAATGTAGAAGGGGTGAAACGGTCTATTAGACAGCTGGCGGCCCTTACCGGTGAAAAAGAAAAAGGCGAAGAAGTCATTGCGAAAATGGACGCGAAAATAAATGAGGTGCAGCAGCGAATCGCTACCATACCGAAGGATAAGCGTAAGCGTGTGATTCAGTTGCGTTCGGAAGGCGCCTTTTATGCACCGGATAACAGCTTCGGGGACGTGTGCCGGTACGCCGGTGTAAGCGACGCCACGCTGGAACTGCATTACCCCAGCGCCATGGAAATTACTCAGGAAAAAATCGTGGAACTAAACCCGGATATCATTTTTGTACCGGACTGGGATTATGACGGGAAACATGAAATTTTCGGCGAGCAGCAAAAAATTATGAATAATCCGTCCTATCAGGGGATGAAGGCTGTGCAGGAAGGAAAGGTTTACCGTATTTCCGGCGCGCTGGTGCTGACGGTTTCTCAGTATATTGCAGATGCAATAGAAGAAGTAGCAGGAATGTCCTATCCGGAATTATTTGGAAAGAAACGGCTTTAAAAGATAAATCGTAACATGCTTGGAAGCAAATGGGTCAGCATTTTTAAATAAACCCATTTTGGGGGCACGACGTAATGGCAGCTTGTTCGAACAAAGAAGCTAAAATTCACGTATGATATGTTAAAATAGATACAGACAATATAGCCTATGTATTATTTTAACAACAAGCAGGCTCAGAATCCGCTCTGTGACTGGAGTTGTAAAAAAAGTTGGGTTGTAAAAACAACCCGGTTCGGTTTATGGATGTTTTTTGTGAAAAGCATTTTAAACTGTATTATGAAATCTTAATATTTTAATGGGAAATGTTCTGAAGGTTTTGATTATGGGAAAAAGAAATGTTCTGAAGTTACTTGCCCTTTTGGCCGTGGTCTTTGTATTACTTCTGTCCGGCTGCGGCTCCTCCGATTCGGGTAAACAGGGGGCTGCCGTACCGGAAAAACAGGAAGCAAATAGTTCCGGCGCTTACACCGTCACGGACCTGACGGGTACCAAGGTATCGTTCCCGGAAAAGCCGAAAAAGATCCTGACCTTTGCCATGTACACGGACCAGATCGTGCTGGGGCTTGTCACCAGCGATCACCTGGTTGGGATCAATACCCTGCTGGACGACCCGGTGCTTTCCAATATTATTCCCATTGCTAAAAAAGTGAAGAAGAAAATCGGCAATCCCGGGGCGGAAGAAGTTTTAGCCATGAAGCCGGATGTGGTCATCGTCTCCGACTGGACCCAGGCGGAAAAGATACAGAGCATGCGGGATCTTGGCCTGAAGGTGGTGTCGGTTAAGTCCCCGGAAACCATTCAGGATGTGCGGGATGCGGTTACACAGGTAGCGGCAGCAATCGGGGAACCGGAAAAGGGGAAACAGCTCATCGGCCTGATGGATGCCAAACTGGCGGAAATAAAAGAAAAGACAAGCAAAATCAAACCGGAAAACCGGAAAAATATTGTGCTTCTGTCCCTGATGACGGCCTACGGCGGGTCCGGATGCGCTTACGATGCAGCCTGCCAGGAGGCCAACGTGATCAACGGCATTGCGGCGGCCGGGCTGAAAAACGGCCAGCAGCTCACCAAGGAAATGCTGATCAAAATCAATCCGGACATTATGCTGATGCCGGTCTACAACGATAGGGGCAAGTACGACACTCAGGCATTCATCGACGGGTATCTGAAAGACCCGTCCCTGCAGACTGTGAAGGCAATTAAAGACAAACAGCTAATCTATCCCCGGGAACAGTTTATTTATAACTGTGCCCAGGACATCGTGTACTGCGTGCAGGAAATTGCCCGGGTTGCTTATGGAAAAGAATTTGACTTTCCCGACAATGCGCGGCTGACTGTTACTGACGAGAAAAATGAATAAAAATTATGTTGTTGCAAGTGAAAGACATGAACAAAACATCGGAAATGATTGCGTTATTTCATGAGATGAAATGTGCCGTAGTGGCGAGACTGTCTGAGGGACGAAGTCCCGAGTTTCGAAGCCACAGGCACATGAATCAATGAAATAGCAATCATTGACGGTTTTGTAAAGTCTTTCACTTGTCATAAATACATGCCATAAAGTTATCATCGTTGGAGAAACACTTCATGATAGGAAAATACGCGAAACGGAAACCTGTCATCTGCAACCTGGCCGGCATCTACACGGCTAACGCCTTTAACCCCGGCGCTGTTGTGGTGATTCATGCGCCCAGAGCCTGTTCCCACCTGATTGCCGGATCCATGCCTTACCTGAAAGAGCGGTACCGGAAATCCGGCGGGCAGGTTCCCTTTGATTACAGCAACCTGTATGTTACCGGTCTGACAGATAAGGAAGCTATCTTTGGCGGGGAACAGAAGCTGGAAAAATGCCTCCGGGACGTGATCGCGGTTCGACAGCCCTCTTACATTATTGTTGCCGGAGGCTGCGTGGCCGGCGTTATCGGTGACGATATCGAAGCCGTGTGCAGGCGGGTTGAGAAAGATACGGGAACGCCCATTCTTCATACGGACGGCAGCGGCTTTATGAACGATACGGAAAGCGATCCTTACACCCTGACCACCCGGCTGTTGCTGGAAAAATTCAGCCCGTTGAAGCCGACAGAACCAAGGGACAAAACCGTTGTGATATTGGGTGAGCAGCCCATTAACAATAAAAAATCCGTGACCGACTGCATCAACCGGCTGTTCCGGTATTTTGGCCTTCAGGATGTGCTGTATCCCATCGGGGGCATGTCTCTTTCGGAATTCCCGGCCCTGAACCGGGTGTCCCTGGCCCTTGCGGGAAGGGGCCAGTCTAATAAGCGTAAAGAGATCTATGCCTTTACCCGGCAGTTTGCGGAAACCCTGGGCATTCCCTATAATCTGGATCATCTGCCGGAAACGCCCCGGGAGGTCTGCGCATATCTCCGGAAAACAGGGGAACTGTTGGATGAGCCATATCTTGCAGAACAGGCCGTTGAGCAGGAAATGAAGAGGATACAGGCTGCAGCCGCAGAATGCAGGCCGGTATTTAAAAAGCATAGATGCCTTCTTGCTTTTGTATTTTCCTATGATTTCGCCATGCCTGAACGGATGATTGAATTGCTGGAAGCAGCCGGCGTTCCCATTGCCGGGTTTATTCTTTTGCCGGAAATGGCAGAGGCGGAAAGTGTGAAATACAGGAACGCCCTTCAGGAATACGGCAAACCCATTTATACGGAAGAAGACTATCTGAAACAAAAGAGTTCTGAAAAGATTGCGGATTTTGCCATTTCGATAATCGAAAAACCTTATTTTGAAAAACAGTTTATCACCACAAAACGGCACATCGGCGCCGCAGGAATCTGTGATTTCTGGCAACAGCTGAAACAGTTCCTGGAACGGGACAGGAGGATGTACTATGAAGACTGACAGCCTTGCCCAATGGCAGCCCTGCCAGAGCTATTGCCAAATGAACGGCGCTGCTGCTGCGGTGCTGAGTTTTTCGGATACGAAAGTGTTGCTGAACGGGCCCAGCTGGTGTTCCCTCGTAGCGGAGCGGGAACTGATGTCTTATGGCCGAACCCTCCAGCAGCGATTGTATTCTTCCCATGTGGAACAGCCGGACCTGCTTTTCGGAACGGGAGAAAAAATACGGGAACTGGTAGAAGAACTGCAGCGGACCCATCCGGACACAAGCCTTCTTGCAGTTCTTACAAGCTGTTCCGTAGGATTAATCGGGGATGACGTAAGCGGTATCGTCAATAATATGGAGCAGTCCCTTCCCGTCATCGCACTGGACGCGGGCGGGCTGACGGGGCTCTTTGAAGAAGGGTATCAGGCAGCCATGGTTGCCATGCTAAAAAAAATGAAGCTGCAGCCTTGCGACGATGTGGCGCCCAAACGTGTGAACCTGCTTGGGTATTGCGGCTATTATCCAAACAGCAGCGGCGACTTGATTGAATTAAAACGATTGCTGACAGAAGCCGGTTTTGAAATGGGACTGTGCCCGGGCCAGCATGGCATTACGCTTCGGGAACTTAAAGAGTTGCCCCGTGCTGCTTTAAATATTGTTATTTCTCCTGAACTGGGACTGGAAGCAGCGAAGTACTTAAAAGAAAAAACAGGGCAGGACTATGCGATCCTTCCCACGCCCTACGGCATAAAACAGACCATGGAGTGGCTGGAAAAAATTGGCGAAAAACTTTCCGTTGCACCTGATTTAGCGAAGCTAAAACAGGAAGCTGCTGTAATGGAAGAAAATATTGCGGAAGAGGTGGGAGCCCTGAAACGGATCGTTCCCAACCTTACCTTCAAAGAAGCGCTGCTGGATTTGCCTCCCACACAGGCGGAAAAGATGGCAGAGGCGCTTCGGCATGGCATTTTGGAAGTGGAAGAGATAAAACAGATCTGCCAGGGAACCTGTGACGGGTTGGTTGGCTCGGATTACCGCCTTCTGTTGGGAACATTTTCTGACCGGATGCGGGTGGGGGATTACCAACATACCGTGTACATAAACATGTTTAAAGCTGACGGACTGATCCGCCGTAAATACAAAACTTTTGTGGGTATTGAAGGATGGGGCAGTTTGATAGAAGAAATCGTGGAACAGATACTGACGCTGTATTATTTGAAAGAAGAAAGGCAAAAGCCGTTATGAAAATCGCATTATGCCACCTGACCCTGAGCATGGGCCCCATGGAGAAAAATTTACAAAAGCTGACACGGGCTCTGGAGATTGCCGGCGAATACAGAGCGGACTGGGTCATCACCCCGGAGACCGCCCTGCAGGGATATCATTTTTATAAAATCGATCCGGAGCAGAAGCTGGAACCGCAACCTGCAGCCTGCTTACATCCCCTGCGGGAACTGGCACGTAAAAATCATCAATATCTGTTTTTGGGAGCCGGCGAATTTGTAAAAGAAGAAAACTGTAACTATAACACCTGCTTTGTATTCGGCCCTGACGGGGAACTGGTGGGCAAACACCGGAAGAACCATTCCCACGGTTACGGCGGCGAGGGATGGGTCACCAACAGCGCCGTTGCGGAACCGGTGCAGGTGGGACCGGTGAAAACCGGCATCATGGTGTGTTCCGACGCCTGGTATATGGAATGCCCCCAGAGGCTGGCGGCACAGGGAGCGCAGCTGCTGGTGGACATTGCTGGCTGGCCCATTTCAAAAGAATGCGGCGATCCGCTGCCGTCCTGGCTGCGTTGTTCGAAAGAAACCGGACTGCCCATGGTCCTCTGCAACCAGACGGGAAAAACAGAATGGCTGGATTTTACGGTAGGCCAAAGCGTGTACATTGAAAACGGGGAATTAAAGCTTTCCTACTCTGGCGAGGATGCCTTGTTGTTCTTCGATTGGGATGAGCAGACTGGCAAGGGGCTGTCGGAAAAATTTGTAGTAGTTAAACTTAAGGAAAGCAAGAAAGAATAAGTAAGATGGTTGACCAATAATTTGTAGGAAATTTTTAGCCAAAAGAAAATTAGCTGGCGCATTTTTTTCTTAATTGTTTTTGAATTCATTAATTATAAAAGGATTGTTATGCCTGATGAATAAAAATAAATCTGATTCAATAAACGTTTTGAAATTTCTTTTATTTTTGCTTGTTATAACAGGCGCCATTATTACCGGCTGCGGTTCCAATACAAAACCGGCTGCCCAGAACAATAACAACCAAAAGGGAACTGCCTATACAGTGACGGATGCCCAGGGAACGAAGGTAACGTTCACTAAAAAGCCCATGCGCATCATCGCCCAGTCCATGACCTTCGACACCCTGCTGTTAGGGGTGGTGCCTCCGGAACGGCTGGTGGCCTGCAACATTCTGTGCGGTAAAGAGGATTCTTCTTTTGTAGTGGAAGAAACCAAAAACATTCCCGTGAAGCTGACCATGTTCAATTACATTCCCACGGACACGGTGTTGAAGCTGAAACCGGATATCATTGTGCTTCCCGGTACTGCCAAGCCGGAGATGATCCAAACCTTCCGGGATTTGGGTTTCCCTGTTCTTGTTTGCAAGTCTAACAATAGTATTCAGGACGTGCGGGACAATCTGACGCTGCTTGGCAAGGCGCTCCAGGAGGAAAAGGCCGCGGAAAAAGCCATTGCAGAAATGGACCGGCAACTGAATGAGATCCATCAGGTGCTGGCAGAAAAAAAGAAACCCTGGCCCGTGGGGATGCTGGTCTCACAAATGACCAGCTATGGGGGCAAGGGCAGTATGTTTGACGTATTATGTACGGAAGCCCATGTGACTAACGGCATCTCTCACGTGGGGCTTCACAGCGGGGAAAAGCTGACGAAGGAACTTGTTATTAAAGCAAATCCGGACTTCTTCATGGTGTCCGCCCCCACAAAGAAAGACTATTATAAAAGCGAGGACTTCAAAAAAGAATTTTTGTCCGACCCTGCGTATAAGGGACTCCGGGCACTGAACAATATTGTGGAAATTCCCAATAAATATCTTTACACCAATTCACAGAACTGCGTGTATGCTATTAAAGGAATTGCCAATTACGCTTACGGCAATATTTTTGATCTGAAAGAGGAAAAACTGATTAAGGGGTATTGAGAGGATTGTAATTCATTTATATAAAGCAAGCGAGGAACTGACCATGAGAAGGAAATCATCAGTAATCTTTTTTCTATTTCTTGTAATGCTTATGTTTTGCAGCATAAGTTTTGCGGCGAAAGCAGAGAAGAATGGGCGGGAAAGTGATGCGATTCTCAATACCGAATTGCATTCTGCAAAAAGAAATTCCCTGCGAGTCGCCTTGTGCCATTTAGATGTGAGTCAGGGGCCCCAGGAAAAAAATATCGAAAAAATTGAAAAAGCAATACATGTGGCCGGGCAGCATGGGGCCAACTGGATCCTTACGCCGGAAACGTCCCTGCAGGGATATTACTTTTATGTGATCGACCCGTCGCAAAAAGAAAAAATTACTGAGCAGCCGTCGGCAACGGTTAGGCCTCTGGTGGATGCCGCCAAAAAGTATAAGGCCACTCTGTTTTTAGGTGCCGGGGAATACGATGCAAAGGCAAACTGTTATCGTAATTCCTGCCTGGTGTTCGGCCCCGACGGCAAACTAATCGGGAGACACAGCAAGCTTTCCGCACATGTGGGATTTGGGGCGGAAGTATGGTCAACCAACGACAACAAACTGAATCCCGTTTACTGCGACGGAGTTTCAACAGGCGTACTGGTGTGCTCTGATATCTGGTTCCTCCAGTATCCCCGTATCCTTGCGGACAAAGGAGCCCAGATCATCGTAGACATTGCAGCCTGGCCCCCTACTAAGGAAACAGGGAACCCGTTGCCCAGCTGGGAACGGGCCTCGGAACGAACCGGCCTGCCGGTTGTAATTTGTAACCAGACGGGGACGCCCAGATGGATGGACATGACCCCTGGCCAGAGCGCGGTGGCTGAAAAGGGCAAGGCAAAGCTTCTGTACAGCGGCCAGGAAGCCGTGTTACTGTTTGATTGGGATCCGCAAACGGGGAAGGTCGTGTCGGAAGAGTTTGAAACGATCTTACTTTAAAGACAAAAATTAACGGTCCCCTACGAGAAGTTTTTAGTAAACTAAATAGGGAACCGTTTTCATTTAAAATAATCATTTATATCCTCTTCGGGAAATGTTTCTTCAGCCACAGGAACAGCACGGGAATCACAAACAGTGTGAACACAGTTGACGTGATCATACCGCCGATGATGACCCAAGCCATGCTGACCCGCGTCTCCGAACCTTCCGACAGGGAAAGGGCGGTGGGGAGCATGCCTACCACCATGGTGAGGGCGGTCATGAAGATAGGCTTCAACCGTACCTTGCCGGCTTCCACTACGGCCTCCAGCGGGGAAATGCCTTCGTGGATCCGGGTCAGGGTGTAGTCCAGCAGCAGGGTGCCGTTCTTGGCTACCAGGCCGTCCATGACCAGGATGCCGATGAGGGAATACAGGTTAATGGTGTTGTTGGTAAACAGCAGGAAAAAGATGGAGCCGATGATGCCCAACGGAAGGGAGAACATACGGATAAAGGGCGTGAATACAGATTCGTACAGCACGGCCAGCAGCAGGTAAATCAGTAACAGGGACATGGACAGGGCCATGATCATCTCTTTAAAGGAGGTGTTCATGGTGGCGGTCTGTCCGGAAAATTCGTAGCGGCAGCGCAGGTTGGCCGCTTTTATTTTTTGCTCAATTTCCTGTTTCACTTCGTTCAATGGCCGGTCCGTCAGGTTGCCCTGCACGTTGATGAACCGTTCCTTGTTCAGGCGGCGGATGGTAGTGGGACCTACGGTTTCTTCAATGGTTGCAAGGTCGCCTAAATAAACGCTGCCGCCTCTTGCCGGAATGGGGATGGATTTCAGTTCTTCTGTCTGGAAACCTTCGCCCCCTGCGAATCTCACATTGATCTCTGTATCTTTTCCGTGGTTGTTTTCATCGTTGGATAGCACCCCGGCACGCTGGCCGGTAATGGCAGAGGCAAAGGAGCGGAGCACCTGGTTCAGGCTGGCGCCGTAGTATTCCAGCTTATCCCGGTCTACAACCACTTTCAGTTCCGGGTTGCCTTCCACGTAGGAATTCTTCACGTCCTTTACGCCGTTGGTTTCTCTTAAAATTTTTTCTACTCTGGCGGATTCTTCCGCCAGCACTTCCATGCTGGAACCCTTCAGCTCAATCTGGAGGGGAGAGCGGACCAGGTTGCGCCCGCCGGACACGCCGGCTACGGAAGACTGGATCACGTTGACCCGGGCAGAGGCGCTGCCAAGATTTTTCCGGGCGAAGGACCGGATCTCTTCTGCAATGTTCCATACGCTCCGGGAGCGATCGTTTTTGTTGCACAGGGTGATGAAAATTTTTCCGTTCCGTTCCAACGTGGTTACGTAGGAAAGGTGATGGGTAATCTCCGGAATGGTGCGCAGGTAATCGTCGAAGAGCAAAAGCACTTCGTTAGTCTGCTGGGCGTTGGAACCGATAGGAAGCTCCACGTTGACCTGCAACGCACTTTCGTCGGTTTTGGGCATGTACTCGGCTCCTACAATGCCCAAAGGAATCAGCAGCAGGCTGCAAATAAACAGGGCTGCGATACCCGTCAGCAGTTTTTTCGGATGCTGCAGGCAGTTTCGCAATACAACTTCATAACGCTGGATTGTGTTTCGTTCTAACTTATCAAAAAAATCCCAGACCTTTCCTTTCGGCTCTTCCAGTCCCTTTGCGTATAATTTGGACGCCATCATAGGCGTTAACGTGAAGGATACAACAAGGGACATGAGGGTAGCGAACACAATGGTAAGGCCGAACTGGCGGAACAACTGTCCCGTAGCGCTCTGCATAAAAGCGATGGGCAGGAACACCACCACGTCGCACAAGGTCATGGCAATGGCTGCCATGCCGATCTGCATGCGCCCCTGTTCCGCGGCGTCACTGGCATTGTACCCGTTCTGCAGGAACCGGTGGATGTTTTCCAGCACGACGATGGAGTCGTCCACCAGGATGCCGATGCAGGTGGCCATGCCCATAAGGGACATCATGTTAAAGGTAAAGCCCGCTGCGTACATCAGGAAAAAAGTGGCGATGAGGGACGTGGGAATGGCAATCATGACCGCGGAAGCAGAGCGCCAGCCCCGCAGGAAGAGATACAGGACCAGACCGGTGGTGACCAGGCCTTCCAGTAAGGTGCGCAGCGTGTTATTCAGGGAATTCTTTACAAAGGTAGCCTGGTTGTAAACCAGGGTAAAGGTGTAATCGGGAAAACTTTTGCGTAGCTCTTCCAGTTTTTTCAACACGTTGTCGGCCGTGTCAACAATGTTGCTGCCGCTGGTTTTGTACACTTCCATGGAAACAGCGTCGTTGCCGTCCATGCGGGCATACCGGGAACTGCGTTTGTTTTTGATCTGTACATCAGCTACGTCCCGAAGCAAAAAGCTCCGTCCGTTTTTGGAAATGGAAATGCGCTCAATATCTGCCGCGGATTTGTACTGGGAATCCAGCCGAACGGAAACCTGCCGGTTTTCGGAATAGACGGAGCCTGCGGAGACCATGGCGTTCTCGCTGCGAATGGCGTCGGTGATGTCTTTTAATGTAAGGTTGTAATAATTAAGCTGGTCCTGGTTCACCAGCACGGCGATTTCCTTTTCCGCACCGCCGGTGACGGATACGTCCGCCACTCCTTCGGCCTGCTGAAGCTTTTCCTTAAAGGTGTTCTCCGCCATGGCGTGAAGGTCAGCCGCTTCCTGTTTGCCGGTAACGGCAATTTCCAGCACCGGATATTCTTCCGCCGAACGTTTCAACACAACCGGTTCGTCTATATCCGCCGGCAGGGAGCTGCGGATCTTGTTTAACCGTTTTGTAGCTTCCACAGAAGCAAGATTGGGATCCTGGTCCCGGGAAAGTTCAATAAAAACTTCACAACGGCCCGTCATGCTGACGGAACGGATCTCCTTGACTCCTTCCAGGGTAGAGATGGTGTCTTCAATGGGCTTGGTAAGCTGCTGTTCCACCGATTCCGTGCTGGCACCGGGGTATTCTACAATACAGCTGATGTACGGGGACTCCACATCCGGCAGCAGCTCCACGCCGATGTGGGAATAACTGAAAAGACCCAGTACTGTAATCAGCATAAAGATCATGGAAATGCCGATCGGGCGCCGGATGGAAAATTTAGTGATGTTCATTTTTCTTCTTCCTTCTTGCCCAGATCGGTCACCTGAAGTCCTTCACGGAGGCGGGTGATGTTATCGGTAATGACCCGGTCCCCGGCCTGTAAGCCGCTGACGATTTCTGCAAATTCCGGATTGCGGATTCCGGATTGCACCGGTTTACGGTGAACTTTTTTGTCGTCTCCCAAAATGAAGGCGTACTGTTTTCCGTTTAATTCCAACAGGGCGCTGCGATTTACGAATAGCGCCTTGTCTTTTTGTAAAAAACGCAGGGTTCCCCTGGCAAACATGCCGGACTTTACCTGGCCGTCCGTTTTATCCAGAGCTATGCGCACCATGTAATTTTTGTTTTCACGATTTTTATCTGGGCTGACAAAGGTGATCTTTCCATCATATTTTTTACCCAGGGATTCCACAAAAACCGAAACCGTTTCCCCGGTATTCAGTAAGGCTGCATCATATTCGGACACATAGCAGTTCAGGTTCAGGGCGCTGTTGTCTACAATGGTGAAGAGGTGAGTCCCTGCCTGGACGTAATTTCCGGCTTCCGCGTTCCGGAAGCTGATGATCCCTTCCCGGGGGGCCCGGATGGTCATGTCCTCCCGCTGGTTTTCCAGCAGCAGTTTGGAATTGCGGCGTTGCTCCGCCCGCTCGGCCCGCTGGGCCACATAGGCAGGCTTGCCGTCATAAAGTTTTTGATTGGTGAGAGATTCCAGGTTGGCCTTTGCGCTGAGCATCTGCTGTTCCACTTCATCCAGGGCCAGTTTGGACACGGCGCCTTTTTTAAATAATTCCGTGTAACGGTCAAAATTTGTTTTTTTCAAATTATAATCGCTCTGGTATTTGGCGAAATTGGACTGGAAGGTGGCGTCGTACCGTTCCGTGTAGGCGTCATAGGATTTAAAATCCGCTTCCGCCCGGTCGATCTGGATGTTGATATCCTTTAAATCCTGCTGGGCCAGCACGTCCCCGGCGGAAACTTTGTCCCCTAAATCTTTATGAACTTCCGTAATCATACCGGCGTACTTGTTTACCACGTTGATCTTCGCCGCAGCGCTGGTCTGGCCGAACAGGGTTACGGTTTTATACATGGGCTCCGGCGCCATTACTTTCGTATGCACTTCAATTGCAATGGGCTTCCGGTCTGTTTTTGCAGAATTATTTTTCAGCAGGCTCCGGGCCGAAGAGAAGAAGAGCAGGCCAATTACGGCGATGCAACACAACGCCAGGGGCTTGTTGTTTTGCAATTGCCAGCGCAGATTTGGAAATACATTATTTATTTTCATGAGACACGTTTTGCAACACTTTAAAAGATTTTTGAACAAATTTATGAAATCGTCCATAGCAAATCTCCCTGAATATTACAACATGAAATATGATGTAAAATATAGTAATTAAAAATATGAAATCTTATTAAGATTTTTTTATTATAACATTTTCTTGAGAAATATAAAAGCATGCAAAGGGTGACTCATCATATCTTTAAATTGCTATAAATCTATACTTGGCAGCATGAAAAACGATTGCTTCAGATAAGCTCGGATTCATAAATTTTACAAAAAATGGGCAAAATTGTAAAAAATATTTGACAATACAACAGGTATATAGTTTAATATGAAGTGTATTTTAATAAGATTTAATATCATTAACTTTAATTTATTAAAATAGCATTTAGCTTATTTGGAGGAATATCTTGAAAAAGATCGCATTTATAGTACTGGCCTGTCTGTTGCTGACACTGCATACTTCTGCTCTGGCTGCCCGCAGGCAACAGGTGGAAGATGTTCCGGAAAACCCCATGGACTGGCATATCAGTTCATCACCGGAACTGAGTGAAAAGGAAAAGGAAGCGGCCCGCTGGTCCCTGATCCTGGAAAACGATCTGGGTATTTATGCCTATGACATGGGCACGTTAGGCTACGTTACTAATAAAAAGGGTACTGTGGATACAAACCTGGTGGGTGCTACAGTCAAGACGCTGTTTACCGATAAAAAAGTCCTGAAGAAGGTGCAGGAACAATACGCTTCCAAACTGGAAGGGAAAGAAAAAGTGCAGTACTGCCTGCTGGATATGCAGTACAACATGGCGGACCGCACCTACACCGTAAAAGAAATGCAGGTCTTTACAAATAAAAACAGATTGATTGAAACCAAAAAAAATAAAACCGGCTTCGTTCCCATTCCGGAAAAATCTTTTGCCGAAGCCATGTATGAAATCTGCCAGCAGTTTGTAGCAGAGACTGCGACGGCTGGCGCAGGGGAAGAAAAACCGGCGCTGTTAAGCAATAGCTAAAACAGACGCCGACTTGTGCCATTGTTTGTAACTGCAGAAATTTGCATGTGAATTAAGTTAACTCTAAAGTTTGCACCGCTCAGTACGGCAGGACCATGAAAGACTGGCTGCGGGAAAAGCGTACAATAAAATTTTTTATTGAGGAGTGTAAAAACATGAAGACAAGCAGAAAAGGTATGTTGATGGCCGCACTGATCTGCGGTACAGTTGCGCCGGTTCTTTTCAGCGGCAGCGCTTATGCGGCGGAAAAGGAAGATGTGGATGCGGCGTTACAAGCATTTACTTTGGATCCAATGGTTGTAACGTCACAGAGAAGAGAGACTAAAGATTTAGATACACCTGCTACGGTAACCGTAGTTACGGAGAAGAAGATTGAAGAAGCAGGTTATAAAAATGTTTTTGATGCAATTGATCACCAAGTAGGGATTTCCAGTACAGGTTATGGCGATGCTGGTACTGCTTAAGGTATGAGCCAAGGACGTACCATTATTCGTGGCTTTGATCGTGGGACTTTGATTTTGGTAGACGGAATACCCATGAACTTAAAGAATTATAATGGTATTGATTCTATTCCTATCGATATGGTCAAAAAAATTGAAATAATTAAAGGAGCTGCAGGTACTTTATATGGGGCTGAAGCTATGGGAGGCGTTGTAAATATTATTACAAAACGACCTGAAGGGAAGCCTCAATTTAAAATTAGGGGCACAGTTGGGAATTATCATAAAGATTATGGCTTAACATATTCAGATTCAAAATTTATTGCAAGCTTCCAACGCGAGTATTCGAATAAGAGGAATCATTCAAATGATTTCCCTGATGGATCTGATACAGATTGGTGGGTTGGCAAGGGCGTTCGAAATAGAGCTGCAGTAGCAGCAAATATTACCGACGAATTAAGTGCAAACTTTATGTTTACTGATACGGATGTGACAAGAGGCGGTCAGAAATATCATAAGTCTAGTGGTAGACCTTACAGTTATCGTTATCAGGACAGACGTATTACAACAGGTCTTCATTATGAAGGAAAAACAAACGGTATTAAGGCCACTTTTGGTTACAATTATTACCAAACTGATGGAAGAGATTTTTACAAATCAAGGAAAGAAGGGAAGAAAACAGTTTACGATTATTTTGCACATGGAACACCAATTACTAGTTCTGCAGCAGATATGACAAGCTATATTTTTGATGTTCAGAAAAAATTTGATTTTGGTAGAAATAATTTGGTTGCAGGATATTCGTTCAAAAGAGAAAATTATAAATCAATTTATGATAATGCAAAAGTAGCACATCGTACAAATAACGCACTTTATCTTTCTTATACACACAATTTTGGTAAAAAATTTAGTACAACATTAGGATTAAGAGGGGAACATATTAACGATCCATATGAAGATCAAAATGTTTTCAATCCTCAAATCCAAACGCTTTATAAATTTGATGATTCCACTTCTTGGTTTATTAATATTGGACGTGCATTTCAGATGCCGACTGTAGATGCATATTTTTCACAGAAAAAAGCGGACGGACCTCTTGATCCTGAGAAAGGATGGACATACGAAACAGGAATTAAAAAGCTCATAGGTGATAATCAAAGTGTAAAATTCTCTGTTTATCATATGGATATCAAAAATAAAATAGCTTGGACACCTAAGGAATGGGATCCTGATGGAATTCAAAGAGCATATAATTCCGGAGATTTTAAAAATACCGGCGTTGAAATTGAATATGCTCGGAAGTTTGATGATCATTGGGATTTAAGTGCTTCTTTTGGGTATAGTAATCCCCAAATTTATGGCGTTTCAGTAGATAAAACTAAGCCTAATGTTTATGTTAGGGAAAAAAATAGAAAATCTGGACCTCAGGGACTGGCAAGATTGGATGGTAGTCTAAACTTAACTTATCGAAATGAAAAATTGACCAGTACCCTTTCTTATAAATATTTAGGAGATAGGGAAGATTATAAAGTTTCTAATCCCGATTACAACTTGCGGCAAATTCCAAATAAGTCACGCTTGACATGGAATACCAATTATCGTTTTACGAAAAACGATACAATTTCATTAACATTAAATAACATCTTTGATCGCAAAAACTACTCAAATCCTTACGGAAACCTGGAATTACCGTTTAACTGGAGACTGACCTATACACGTACATTTTAATGGTTAGATGTAATCAAAGTTTATCTTAGCGGCGCAGCAATGCGCCGCTTTTTTTAACAACATTTATTCGCAAACACAGTCAAATGAAAATCAAAAATAATATTTTAACATTTATTATTTTCTTACTCTCAACTTGTTTCATCTTCGGTTGTAATAGCAACGCCGGCAACAAAAAGCAAAATGCGGAAGAGCTTCAGGATAATATGATCCGCTATCATCGCATTCTTGCCGCTACACCAGCAATGGAAGAAATCGTACTAGGATTGGTTAAACCGGAACAAATTGCGGCGGTAAGCGATTACAGCAGGAAATCGAAATTTCCGGAAATTGCGGCGAAAGCCAAAAGAGTCAAGGGAGTAATTTCTACAAAACCTTCTACGGAATCCATTATTGCACAAAAGCCGGATGTTGTTTTGCTGCCGGTAGTGTTTGGCAAAACCCAGGCGGAAACACTGCGAGACTGTGGGCTACACGTTATTCCTCTTGATGTTCCGGAAGGGTACGAGAACATTAAAAAACGGATTCAATTTATTGCGGATCAGCTTGGGGAATCAGAAAATGGAAAACTTTTGACGGCGCGCATGGATGAAAAGGTCAATCGTGTTCGCGCTGCCGTAAAAAATCTTCCTGCGAAAAAGATTGCAGTGGGTTATGCGGTCAACGGCGCATTTGGACGGAAAAACGGAGCCTTTGACAATATATGTAAGGAAGCAGGCGTATTAAACGGCGCGGGACTTCTTAATATGAAACGGGACGAGCAATTGTCCAAGGAACAGATTTTGGAGTTGAATCCGGACGTGATCATTTGTTCCGCAGATGCGACGAGCAGTAAAATGTGGCAGGAAGTTCTGCAGGATCCTTCTTTTAAAAATATAAAGGCAATACAAAATAAAAATGTCTTTACGTTAGAGGAACGGTATATGAACAGTACTACGCAGTTTTTTGCAGAGTCAGTTGAGATGATGGCGAAAACGGTGTATCCGGAGTGCTTTAACCATGTGCCATAAAAAACAGAATTATATATTTTGGATAATCGTTCTTCTATTTTTACTGGCGCTTGCAGGATGCAGTCCCGCGGTCAGCAAAAAAGCATTGCCATACATGAAAAATGAAAAAACGTATCTCGGCCTGCGTGATGTTGAAGGGCATGAAATCAAAAATCTTCCACAACCTCGTCGTATTGTGTCTTTAACCATTCGTTCCGATGAAATTTTAATGGAGTTGGCAGAGGAGGGAACTGTTATTGCATTAAGCAAGTGGGCCGACGACCCGGTTGCTTCCAATATTTCAGAAGCGGCAAAACAGATTCCTTTACGCGCCTTGCCATCGGAAGAAATGATTTTGGGTATGAAGCCGGACCTGGTGGTAGCCTCCCAGTCCCAGCCTTATGATCTGATTTACCGGCTGCGCAGTCTGGGGATACCGGTTTATGTTTGCCCGCTGGCCCACAATGTGAAAGATACGGAAAAATTAATATTGGAATTTGGGAAACTGTTGCGCAGGGAGCAGAAGGCTAAAGAAATGGTTGACCGAATGGAAGAAGTAATTCGGAGCTACGCAGAGAAAATTTCCAAAATTCCGGAAGAGGAAAAAGTTACGGTATATCGCTTCACTGTAAGCGGGGGCAACGGCGGTAAAAATACATATTACGATGATATATGTAATAAAGCCGGCGTTAAAAACGCAGCGGCCCAAATGGTATTCCGGGGCACGCAGCTTCTGCCCAAGGAACAGGTACTGCAGATGAACCCGGACGTGATTTTCCTTCCCACCTGGGACTGGAGCGGCAAACTGGATCTGGAAGCTTATAAACGGGATATTATTGAAGATCCCGCGCTGCAGACAGTAAAAGCCATTAAAAATAAAAGGTTGTATGTGATTCCCGATACCCACATGCTTTGTTCTTCCCAGTACATGGTGGAATGCATCAGGGATATTTATGAAGCGTGTTATGGGGAAAACGGAAGGCATATAAATTAAAATTACTCTACAGGCTTTATCTGGATAAGGTACAGTCTTTTTTATTTGAAGTTAACAGCAAAAAGGTTAAGTACAAAATATAAAGCGAAATAGGGTGCTGCTATCAAAGTGAAATATGAAGAGGACCGGTTAGTGCCGGCAGAGGTTTTCGGGGGCAGACGTAAAAGCTCCACTCTCAGGCAGTTTGAATTTACTATCGCTCAATCATTACTATCAAAGCTTCCAATAAGGTTCTACATTTAAAAACTTAAGAGTAAGATGAACTAAAAACCAGTAACCATGCGTGTTTGAAGTTATAAGTTGGTCGTTTTTACGACCAACTTCAATGATCGGAAACGCATAAGATATTTACAGCGTTTGAAGTCGAAAAGATTGCAGGCAGTTTTGCAACCTTTTTCACACTAACTTCATGGAAATTTCTTTCTCCGTCTGCTATAATGAAATTGCGGGGAATCGTGCCGGTCGGAAAGGTTGGTGAAAGTTTGCGTAAAGAAATTGACTGAAACGGGTGACCATAAAAAACAATTTTCTATTTCAGGAAACGTTGCGGAACGAATGGCTTTGTAAGTATTTTCTGAATCGTATCCTGCACATACAGGTCAAAAACATCCGTTATACGGAAACGGAAAAGACGATGAAAGCGCAATTGAGCAGCAAGAATACCCGGCTTGATGTGTATGTGGAGGATATGGGAACAACGATGACTGGAGGTTGAGGATCATGACGCTTGATATGGAAATTGAGGATATGAAACGGCGTACTGCAAAACGTGAACGGGAAAAAGGCAGAAAAGAAAAAACAATTGAAATTGCCCGGAATATGCGCGCCGAAGGTATGGACGATGCTCTGATTGCCAAATTGACGCAGCTTTCTGAAGAAGAAGTGGCGGCACTGGCGTAAGCGCAAGTAACGATTTGAAACTAAAAATAACCCTGCACTATTTACCCTGCGATGCCCGCCAGCGATGGCGGGCATTATTTGTTTACGGCTTGCAGAAACAAACTGTAAGTCAGAGAATTTCTTTACGAACTCCCAGACTTGTCGTCTGGGAGGTGACCAACTTCATTAATAGGAAACGCATATGATTAACAGCGTCTGCAGCAAAAAAATTGCAGGTGCTGTTTTTTATGCCTATATTCGAAGCTCACAGTAATTTCCATAGAGTGAAAGCCTCGAATTTTTATCTGATTTTTTCTAATTTTAGTTTACAACAAATCAATTATGTGATATTATTTGCAGGAATATATTAAACGATATATAGTACCAATAAATATTGAAAATCTTATAAAATTATTTTTTGGTAAAACGATTGGTGAAGTTTAATGATGAATACAATCAAATTGAATGATATTACTGTTTTCTGTGAACATAAGCTTTTTATAACAAAATATTAGCTTTGCAATTGAAGCAGAATTTAAAACTGATTGTAAATGAAGTACTGCAGGACCATGAAAGACTGGCTGTGGGAAAAATTTTCAATAAATTATTTTTAAGGAGTGTTATCATGAAAAAATTATCCAAAGGTATGCTGATGACCGCACTGATTTGTGGAACGATTGTGCCGGCACTATTCGGCGGGGCAAGCGTGTATGCAGCAGAAGTGGAAAATGCTGATGCATTAAGCAGTTTCGATCTGGATCCGATGGTTGTGACGGCTACCAAAACAGAGATGAAGACTTTGGATGTTGCCGGTTCAGTAGAAGTTATGAATCGGGAAAAGATTGAAAGCTATGGTGCCGGTAACGCTTTTGAAGTGTTAAGAAATGGCATTGGCATTGACACGCATTCCCAAAGTGTATACGGTACTGCTATGGGTACTATGACAAGCAGGATAAGGATTCGTGGCGTAGATAAAGGCACTTTAGTTTTAGTTAACGGGGTTCGCCTGAATCAGGATGGTAAGTACAATCTGGAAAATATTCCGGCAGAAGCTATTGAACGTATTGAAATCGTGCGAGGCGGCGGTTCTGTCTTATATGGCTCTGAAGCAACTGGAGGTGTTGTCAATATCATCACCAAAAGGCACATGAAGAACAGCGTCAAAGTGGAAGCAGGTAACTATGGCAGAGAACGTTATTCGGCTAATCTTAATCTCGGTAAGTTTAGTGCTGTGGTTAACTATCAGAATAAAGGCAAGGTTAAAGATTTTTCGGAAACATTTTATGCAAAAGAAACTGCGTCAAAAAAGTCAAAAATTTATGATTTTATAAAAGGCTCAAATAAGAGTATTCTTTGGAATTATGACATCAATGATGCTTTAACATTTACGCACAGTTACGCTGAAAGTCATAATACAATTCTTATGCATCATCCGAAAACGGGAGAATTCAATGATGGAAGCCGCTATGAGAATAAAGAGAACACTTTTCTGTTAAGGTATGATAAGGATGGCTGGAAAGCTCATGTTTCATACGGAACACAGGAAAAAGGATATGACAAGGATTATCCTGGAATGACCCCTTATAAATATTTCCGTAGAGAAGGTATTAACACTTCCAGTTGGAGAAAAGGACATAACTGGGATGTAGATGTAAACAAGTCCTTTGATATTGGTAAGAACAAACTTCTCGTTGGTGCAAGCTTCCAGAGAGAAGACATGGATGTATACGGCTACAATAGCAATAAGCCATTGGATTCGAATTATAAGAGGAATGTGTATTCTATTTATGCATCATTTGACTGGAACTTGGGAAAATCTGATAATTTAATTTTAAATGCACGCCAAACATGGGCTAATAATGTCAGCCTGTTTAAAAAAGAATTAAAGACAGGAAATACGGAGACTCTCTCTAATAAAAATATGAGCAAATTTACTCCGGAAGTTCAGTACATTCATAAAATAGCTGATGACAGCCGTTTCTATGCCAAGGTTGGTAAATCGTTTAGGCTGCCGGACATAACTAAAATTTTTGGCAGTACCGGCACGGTTATTGCAAACCTTGATTTGAAACCCGAAAATGGAACCCACTATGAACTTGGGTATAAAAAGGATTTCAATAAAGGTGATTTGAGGGTAGCGTTGTTCTCCTACAAAATTAAAGATTCCGTAGAACGTGACAGCGGTACTCCTCTCGAAGGCAATGTAGTATATGCGAATGCTGATGTTAGAAATACCGGTATTGAAGTGGAAACAAGATTTAAACATGATGAGCATTGGAACACCAGTTTAGGAATCATGTACGGCAGACCGCAGAGGAAACAGAATACATGGAGCGATAAAGGTGCCAATTGGCATGATCAGTTCGAAAGATATCAGTTAAATGGTTCCGTAAATTATCGAAACGGAAAATTTAACTCTATGTTAAGTGTTGTCTTTAACGGGGACAGATCTACAGATGATGAAAATGATGGGAAATTGAAACCCCAGTGCTTTACGGATTTACATTTGTCCTATGCTCCGGCAAAGGATCACAAATTTTTCTTCCACCTGAACAATATATTTGACAGAAAGGACTGGACAGGCTCTGCAAGCACTCCTGACATTTCTGCAAGTGGTGACGGGTCCTATTATTACACCCTTGGTCGTAACTTTATGTTAGGTTATGAGTGCAGTTTCTAATTTAATAACTGAACAATTGCAAATGTCGTACATTGTTTAACGTTACTATATAAATCCTTTTGGGCGGCCTCTTTCAGGTCGCCCGTTCTTCTTTGCGAAAATAGCATGAAATCTGTGACAAAAGATTATTAACTGGTTTATAATAATGACGGGGCTTTAAGCAATGAATAGAATTATTACATTATTTATTATTACTATGGCTTTGTTTGCTTTCGGCTGTTCACAAATGAGTGTACAACCTAAAAATGAAGGTTATCAGGTTACGGACAGCCGGAATGTAACGCTGCATTTTAAGCAGAAACCGCAGCGCATCATATCACTGTTCCCTTCCACGGACGAAGTACTGTTATCACTGGTAGACCACAGCCGCATTTTAGCGTTAAGTAAATGGTCCCGGGATTTAAATTTTTCCAATGTTTCAGAAGAAGCAAAAAAAATTCCGCTGATAGCAGAAAGGTCACCGGAATTTATTCTTAAGCATAAACCGGATTTAGTGATTACAAGACCCGATATGGGTCAGGATGTGTCGGCAATAAAATCCATGGGCGACATGGGGATCCCTGTCTATGTGTTCAGAGGTCCCACAAGCATTGCAGAAGTCAGGCAGTATATATTGGACATGGGGGCTGTAACCGGAGAAAGAGAAAAGGCGCAGCAGATTGTAGACGAAATGGATAAGGAACTTACTGACTTAGAAAAACGTTTTACCTCCATGAAGCTATCCCGCAAAAAGGCTCTAGTATGGACGACACGGGGAATTGTGGGCGGCAAAGGGACGCTGACCCACGACATTCTGCTTAAGGCGCATTTAGATGACGCATTAGATGAGTGTAAAATGGTTCCAAAGTCTGTTGCCAGCCGTGAAATTGTGGTGAAGGAAAATCCGGATATCATAATTGCTGTAGGGCTTGAATCCTCCGGCTCGAAAATGATAGACAGTATTTTACAGGATCCGGCGTTGCAGAATGTTAAGGCTGTTCAAACCGGGAAGGTTATACTATTACCAATCCGTTATACCAGCTGTAACAGTCAGTATCTGGTTCAGGGTATTAAAAACCTGGTTTCCGCAGTCTATAATATAAATCAATAAAAAATGGCGGGGAACAAACGCTATGGATTATCAGAAAAATTTGGAGTCTTTTTATCGGAGGGATGATTTTGACGCATGTACCGGTGTTTTTAAAAGCGATATACAGACCATGCAGTTTAAACCGCTACCGTATGTTCCTCGACGTACAAGCGTGTTGCCTGGTTCAATGGCAGATGTGGTATGGGAAAATGAATCATCGGTAAAGTGTGGTCGGAAAGAGGCCTGTTTGTATCTACATATCCCATTTTGTAATCTTAACTGTACTTATTGCGGCTTTTTTAAAGACCGGGCACAGGAATCGCTGATTAAAGCATACAGCAAAATACTGACAAAGGAATTAGAGTTATGGTTTCACAAAGGGATTTTTTCAAATCGGATCATCAAAGCAGTTTTCTTTGGCGGCGGTACACCATCAGTCCTTTCACCTCAGCAAATAACAAAGATTTTGGCAGAAATACGAAGACTGGCGGTTTTGTCTGATGACTGTGAGATAACGTTTGAAAGCAGCATCTTTGATATGGATGCGGATAAGTTTTCGGCTTGTCTTGACGGGGGCGTGAATCGGTTCAGCTTTGGTATCCAGACATTCAATACGCAGGTAAGACGCAGTATTGGCAGGCCTGACAGCCGGGAAACGCTTCTGCAAAAATTACAGGCTTTTGCCAGGAGTGATGCGCGGATCATCGTTGATTTGATTTATGGTCTGCCGGGTCAGACAAAGCAGGATGTGCTGGATGATCTGCAACTGGCAATGGATGCCGGGGTCGCGGGATTGGATTTATATAAGCTGCAGCTTTTGCCGAAATCGGTTCTGGGAAAGTTAATTCAGGAAGGAAAGAAAGAGTATCTGTTTTCTGCATCGCAACTGGCGGACATGTTTATCAGCGGCGCCTATTATTTGCAGGAAAGGGGATGCAACCGGTTAAGCTGCTGCCATTGGGGTATGGTTCCTTCCGAAGTAAGCCGTTATAACACCATGGTGAAGCAGGGGAAAGATATTGTTGCCTGTGGGTGCGCCTGTGGCGGTGCTACAGGATCCTATAAATTCAGGAAAATTCAGGGAATCGGATCCTACATGAAGACAGTCGAGGAGAACACCATACCGGTCATGGTCTTCCGGAAACGGTCAGAGCTTTATCCGTTATTGGAAAGACTCAACGGCCAGACAGACCAGGGGATTCTCGATTTTGCTGAATTGCAAAAGTTGCATCCCATGCCGCTGGAAAATCTACTGAGACCGGCTTTAGACAAGTGGATTGCTGACGCTTTGCTGGAAAAGAGAGATGGCAGGTATTATATAACCTTAGAGGGCTCTTTTTGGTACAGAGACATTGCAAGAATCTTATTGTACATGACGGAAGTAGCTGCTTTTGGCGAGATGACAGAAGTGGAAAAAGTTGAACAAAAGCGGTTTATGATGCGCGGGATGAACAGTTTAAAGTAAAAGGGAGATATTGATCATGGCTCAGATTTTGATTGCATATTCCAGCCGTACCGGTAATACGAAAAAAGTGGCGGAAGCGTTATACGGTGCTGCGGAAGATAAGTGCGTCCTGATGGAAACGGAAAAAGTTGAGAATCTGGACTGTTATGACCTGATTTTTGTTGGATATTGGGTTGACAAAGGCGGCCCGGACAAGATTAGCCGTGAGTTTTTACAGAAACTTGAAGGAAAACGCATCGTGCTGTTCCAGACCCTGGGCGCAGATCCGATGTCTGATCATGCCCTGGGCTGTTTCGCTAATGCCGGCAAATGGCTGAAAGAATCGAACAGTGTGTTAGGAGGTCTATCCATCCGCGGCGCCATAGATCCTAAATTGATTGAGACTATGGAAAAACGGCCGGTGGGTCATCCCCATGCGCCTACTGTTGAAAGCAGAAAGAGATGGGCTGAGGCATCAACCCATCCGGATCAGGCAGATTTGGAAAAAGCTGCGGCATGTATGAAACGGTATGTCGCTTTTTATGAAAAGTATTATGCAGGAAAATGATGAATAATTATATTAAGAATAAAAGCAGTTTAATCTTTTTATTTTTGGTTTTTATTATCGTAACTCTATTTTTTTGCGGTTGTAGACAGGAAAAAACAAAAGATGCTGCAACAAACGGTTATAACGTGAAGGATGATTTCGGTTATACCCTTCACTTTACGGAAAAGCCCAAAAGGATTATTGGGACTACGGGAAATATTGAAGAAATTTTGGTTGAACTTGTTACTCCGGAACATATAGCGGCAATATCCGAATCAAACCGGAATAAGGAATACTCCCTGATTGCGGAAGAGGCGGCCAAAGTCAAAAATACAATTCCGGACAGGGCTTCCATTGAAACTATTGTTGCCCAGCATCCGGATCTTGTATTCATGCAGATTAAAACAAACCAGGCCATGGCGGATACTCTTTCTAAAATGGGGATTAAGGTGTACCGCATGGAAACGCCGGTGACGCTGGAGATGGTGCGGAACCGGATCCGGAACATGAGCATCACGGCAGGCGAACAGGAACGGGGTAACGCTATGATCCGGGAATTGGACCGGAAGATTGAAGCGGTTAAAAAACGTGTCGCGAAAATTCCTCAGGAGAAACGCAAAAGGGTCATTGGCTTTTCAAGCCTGGGCGCTTCCGGCAGTTCTACAGGAGTTTTCCATCAGCTTTGTGTGGAAAGCGGCGTAATAAATGGCGGGGCTGTGGCAGGAATAGAATATGCGGCGAAGATCAGCGATGAACAGATTATAAAAGTGAATCCGGACATTTTTATCGTTACGGATGAAGGACCTGAAAATGAATACGGAAAGGCAACAGCCAGGAACATTTTAAAAGATGAAGCGCTAAAAGATGTGAAAGCTGTCAAAGATAAAAAGTTTATCTTTTTGAAAGCTCGCTACAGAATCGCCAATTCCCAGCATTTCGGCGACGCGGTGACCGCCATTGCAAAAGGGGCCTACCCGGAACTGTTTACTGAGTAGGGATGTGGAACAAAAAAACAGCCTGCTTAACCGCAGGCTGTATCTATGTAAATATATAACTGGTGTTGCCGCTTTCCATAAGGAAACTGTATTGCAATAGCAGCGAAAGTCAGTGGTTAATTACGCAGATTATCAATATAACATTGCCATAAAAAACGCAGCAGGTTCCGGCAGCCATTGATACCCATATAGGGCTGGAAAACTGCGGAATCAAAACAAGGATATGCGATACAGCAGAAATTATTTTTATCCTGTTTTGTTTGCTGCACCATCTGTGCATGCTCTGCGGAACTGGAAAACAGAATCCAGTCTTTGTGTTTTCCAATCATCTGCGGATCAAAATTTCGATGACGCTGATATTGCTTTGTATTGGCAAGGAAAAGGTAGTCCGGCCCGTCGTCATATAGGAACAGGTTCATGGTTTCATAGTTTGCCAGTTCCGTACGCAGGGCTTCCCCAATGCCATACACGGCGGAGTAGGAACCGGCCAGATTGATTTCTGATATCCACAGGTCGCCGAAAATTTTGCGCAGTTTTCCTGTTTCTGTTTTTATTTCTTTTTTCTGCTCAGCAAAAAATTCGCATACAGATTGCTTTTCCGGATCTGAACAATGCAGGGCCTCCATAATTTGCAGCAGCCACCGTTCCGAACCTTCCAAACCATAGGGCGGCAATGTCAAAAGATAGGGAATCCGGTATTTTTCATATAAAAATTCCGCCAGCTCTTTTCCCAGTTCCGGGCAGATTACAACATTCAGGGCGGCGGAGCGCAATTGCTGCAGGCTGTCCAGGGTCATAGCGCTGCCTACAAAGTTGACGGTGTGGATGCCGCCTGCCTGTAATAGGGCCGCGATTTCTTTTTTATCATTTGTAAAATTAAACAGGCTGTCGGATACGCCCACTACGTTTATGTAACGTTGTCTAGGGGGCGTTTTGTTTATCGGAACTGCCTGAAAAAAAGCCCGGGCTGCCTGGCGCCATCCTTCATAAAAACCGCCTTCCAGCCCGCCGGAATCCAGTACGATGACCGGACAGGAAAAATTAAAACGTTGGGCAATCGCAGCTATGTCGTCGCCGATCAGGCTGGCGGCGCAGTTGTTCTGGATGAACAGGACGGAAGGATTTCTTCTGTCCTTTATTTTTTTGAGTTCCCGTTCTAACAGATTCTCCGTACCGAAGATGATGCTTTCTTCCTGCAGTTCTGTGCAGAACAGACGGGGACGGACGGGCTCTGCAAAAGATTTTTCCAAATAGTGGAGCATCTGCTTAAAGCAGAAACGGGAGCCGTTGATAAGCACAGCAGCGTCTTTAATTGCGCAGAAAAAACTGGTTGCACCGGTCAATGCACAATGGTTATTTTCGCAGTGTACGGACATATATTTATTATTCATAGCAACTCCCTTCTGTCGCCAGGGGTAAGTGGCGCAAACTGTAAGGCTTTCGTATGATACTGTTTCCGTTCGCAACGGAACAGCAATTCTGCAAAATCGCGAAAACCCCGGACGCCGAAGGGGGGATGAATATACGGAAGGGAAATGTAATTGTGCGGCGCGTTTTTCTTCCTCCCGATGGTAAATACAAAATCTGCATCCGGTAATGCGTTTTTATCGCAAAGAGGCAGGCCCAACTGCAGAAGAGGAGAGGTTACTTCTTCGACTGTGGCATAGGTGGGAGTTTCTTCTGTTACGTGGACACAGATTCCTTTCATAATGATACCGGTCAGTCTGGCAAATTCAATGAGCCAGTCTAAGTACACAGGGATTTTAGGAAGGGCGGGAAAATAGAGGACGGCCGTTTTGTTTGCAAGAAAAGTTCGATATGATTCCAGTATATCATTGAATTCTTTTTTTGTTTTATTAACGGAGGATGCAAGGGTGCCAGTCTCAACATTTAGTTGTTTGCCTACTTTGGCAAGCCAGTCCATTGATTTTTGATAACCGATTGGATCCGGTGTAGTGATGACAGGGATGTGCAGCTTTTGACCGAGATATTCGGCAATTTTACAGTAGGGAGTTGCGATTTTTGTATAGGAACCGCACAACAGGATGGCGCGGCTTTTGTTCAGCTCTTCCATTTGCCGGACGCTGGTATAACCGGGGAAAACAGCATTGATTTTTATATTCCACATGGACAGAATTTCGCAAATGAATTCGTATTCGTAGTTGTTGGTCTTGTCAAGGATGCCGCAGAGGATAACTTCGTTACCCTGATTTTTCCCGGACGTGACAAAGGCATCGATCAAGAAACGTCCGGCGGCCATCATGCCGGCTTCGTAGCCTCCGTTCATGAAACCGCAGCAGGGGATGGCAAAGATGGGGATGCCGTATTGCCTGCTGACTTTATCACAGACAGCGGCTACGTCGTCGCCAATTACACCCACCACACAGGAACTGCCAACAAATATATACTTGGGAGAGCAGGACTGGATTACACTGACCAGGCACTCTTCCAGCTGGTTCTGGGCGCCAAAGATGGCGTCCTTGCCGGAAATGTTGGAAGTAAAAATGGGAGCCGGACGGCTTTCACCGGGGGTGTAACGGCGCATCACATAGCCGTCTTTTTCCCGGATGATCTGTCCGCAGGCTTTCGGGCTGTGAAGCACTATCGCGCAGTCGGGGGAAAAACCCGCGACCCTCCGTATTCCCGTCATGCTGCAGCCATAACAGTTACTCTTTGTTGACATGGGATAACAGCCTCTCTTTGTAATACGAAAAGAAAGATTAAAAAATGAAGTTAAGGAATGAAAATTCAGCGAAACGCAGAACGGATAATGATTCCTTATCTGATTTTCTCAGTTACATTTTACATGAAAGGTGATATGCATTCAATAGGAATTTGTGCTTGATAGGATTGTATTTTTGATTTCCATGTCTAACGTCATAATCTTCAACCTTCAATCGTCCTGGGCGGGAACATACACGTAGCGGTAACTCACGTATCACGACTTCTTCTTGTGTAATTTTTGAGATGAATATAATCAAAGTGAAATATGAAAAGGACCGGTTAGTGCCGGCAGAGGTTTTCGGGGGCAGACGTAAAAGCTCCACTCTCAGGCAGTTTGAATTTACTGTCGTTTCAGTCAGTACTGTCAAAGCTTCCAATAAGGTTCTACATTTAAAAACTTAAGAGTATAGGGAACCAAAACCCGCGCCACAAGTGGACTTGCGTTTCAAAGTTGGTCGTAATTACGACCAGGTGTACTGTGATGCTTGATGTGATGCTATCATAAAAGTGGACACGAGCGGGTACATATTTTTTGTGTCTACTTTTCTTGAATGGTACAACGATTTCTTTAATAAACTTGATTTATGCAGTATTGTTCTTGAAAAAAATCTTGATTTATGCAATAATGAACAAAGAAAAAATCTTGATTTGTGAAGGACGTGAGCGACTTGAAACGGAAAATTTATGCTCAGATGCTTGACTGGAAGCAACAGGAAGCGGGTAAAAGTGCTTTGTTGCTACAGGGAGCGCGACGTGTGGGGAAAAGCTATATTGCGGAAGCGTTTGCCAGGAACGAATACAGCAGCCATATTTTGATTGACTTTAACCGTACAACCCAGGAAGTCCGGGATATGTTTCTCCATGATATCGATAATCTGGATCTTTTTTTTCTTAAACTTAGCACATATTATAATGTAAAACTGAAGCCAAGAGA
>OMYP01000014.1 GCA_900315345.1 uncultured Selenomonadales bacterium
TCGCATTCGGCTTGCGTTCTGCGGCGCACTGCATATAGACAAAAGTTTCCAATCAGCATCGCCCTACGGGCTTGCTTCTTGGACTTTTGTCGTAACACAATCTCGCCACGACGGCGAATTTCATCTCATGGAATGACGCAATCGCCTCCGACGGTTTGCTTACGCCTTTCCCTTGCCGCATAATTTTAGGCACATACAATCTTTAATTTATGAAAGCGAAACTGTATTATGGTTGAAACAATGAAATGGAAGAACGGCGAGCTGATCCTGCTGGATCAGACGCAGCTTCCCCTGAAAGTTGAATGGATTCCCTGCCGCACGTATCAGCGGGTAGGGGAAGCCATTCAGAAGTTAGAAGTGCGGGGCGCGCCGGCCATTGGAGCGGCGGCAGCCTTTGCCATGGTTCTGGCCTGGCGACAGATAACAGGAGCCGAAATAATTTTTGTAAACAAAAAAGAGGCCGCTGAAAAAAAGAACGCCGCAGAGAAAAAGCAAAATATTTCTTCTGGTAAAACCAAAAAAGCAGAAGAAAAAAATTTTGTAACCGGCACAAAATTGCAAACTTACGCAGCCATGATCCTGGGAAAAGATTTCAGGGAGGACGCGGAAAAAAATTCCGGGAAGCTGAAAATTTTTCTGCAAAAATTTAACGAAGCCCGCAAGGAACTGGACGCCTCCCGCCCCACAGCAGTAAACCTGTCCTGGGCCACGAAGGTGATGTATGATGCAGCCTGCAGTATGGCGGAAGCAAATTTAAACGCCGAACAGATTGCCGACGAATTGGAAAAACTTGCGGAAAAAATTTACCAGCAGGACATCAGCAAAAACAAAAAAATGGGGGATTACGGCGCAGAAGTAGTACCGGAGGACGCCGTCATCTTAACCCACTGCAACGCAGGGGCGCTGGCCACTTGCGGCTGGGGCACCGCGTTGGGCGTGATCCGTTCCGCCTACCGGCAGGGTAAAGTGAAGATGGTATATTCCGATGAGACCCGCCCGTTGCTGCAGGGCTCCCGCCTCACCGCCTGGGAGTTGATGGAAGACAACATTCCCGTCACCACCATCACCGACAACATGGCAGCCTGGTCCATGAAGACCAAAGGCATCAATATAGTTATTACGGGTGCTGACCGCATCGCGGCCAACGGGGACACGGCCAACAAAATCGGAACCTACGGCGTGGCCCTGGCAGCTAAGGCCCACGGCATTCCCTTTTACATAGCGGCCCCTGCCAGCACTTTTGATTTTTCATTGAATACCGGAGCGCAAATTCCCATTGAAGAACGGAATGCAGAAGAAGTGCGCAGGTTCCAGGGCGCTGTTTCCGCACCGCCTTCCGTTGACGTGTTTAACCCGGCCTTCGACGTAACGCCGGCAAAACTGATTGCGGGCATCATTACCGAATACGGGGTGCTGCACCCGCCCTTCCGGAAATCCATTGCAGAACTAAAAGCAAACGTACTTAAGGAGGAACTCTTTACATGGAAAGCATAATTCGCGACATCAGCCTGGCAGAAAGCGGCCAGAAAAAAATCGACTGGGTGAAAGGCCACATGCCGCTCTTAAATTATTTTAACGAAAAGTATGCGCCTACCCAGCTGTTCAAAGGCGTTAATATGGTGGTTACCATCCATCTGGAAGCCAAGACCGCCTACCTGGCCCTGACCCTGAAAAACTGCGGCGCCAACGTAACGGTCACCGGCAGCAACCCTCTTTCCACCCAGGACGATGTGGCGGCGGCTTTAGTGGCAAACGGTATCACCGTGTTCGCTACCCACGGCTGCAGCAGCGAAGAATACGACATGTATCTCGATAAGGCCCTGGATACTCATCCCCAGTTAATTGTAGATGACGGGGGCGACCTGGTGAACATGCTCCACACCAAACGGAAAGAACTGATTCCCAATCTGTGGGGTGGCAGCGAAGAAACCACCACCGGCGTGATCCGGCTCCGGGCCCTGGCGGAAGCAGGAAAGCTGGCCTTTCCTATGATTGCGGTCAACGACAGCAACTGCAAATATTTATTCGACAACCGGTACGGCACCGGCCAGAGCGTATGGGACGGCATCATGCGGACCAGCAACCTGATCGTGGCCGGGAAGACCGTGGTGGTAGCCGGCTACGGCTGGTGCGGCAAGGGCGTGGCCATGCGAGCCAAAGGCATGGGAGCCCGTGTCATCGTAACGGAAGTGGATCCCATCAAAGGCATCGAAGCAGTGTTTGACGGCTTCGAAACCCTGCCCATGGCGGAAGCCGCAAAGAAAGGGGACATCTTTGTAACCGTTACCGGCTGCAAGGACGTGATCCGCAAGGAACACATGGAAGTAATGAAGGACGGGGTACTGTTGGCCAACGCCGGACACTTTGATGTAGAGATCAACAAGCCGGACCTGGAAGCCTTAAGCGTAAAACCGCCCTTTGAAGCCCGCCAAAACATTATGGGTTATACCCTGGCCAACGGACACCAGCTGAACCTGTTAGGTGAAGGCCGTCTGGTAAACCTGGCCTGCGGCGACGGCCATCCGGCTGAAGTCATGGACCTGAGCTTTGCCATGCAGTTCCTGGCCATGCGCCACCTGCTGGAAAACAAAGGCAAACTGGAGAACAAACTCTATCTGCTGCCTAAAGAACTGGACGATGAAGTGGCTACCATCAAACTGCGGGCCATGGGCTTTGATGTAGACACACTGAGCGAAGAACAGTATAAGTATCTCCATCAGGCATAAAACGTAAAATACAGCGACAGCGTGCGTGAACAGATTTTCCGCGGGCTGTCGTTTTTATTTTATGAAGAAAGGGAGGAGTGTAATTTTGGAATCAGTGATAAATGAAATCACTATTTTACAATTTTAAATCAAAGGATTATTTCCCTATAACTGTCCAGTGGAATACATTTGCAATTTGTGATATGATATTGATGGATAAGTGTGAGTAAATTATAATTATTGATAAAATCAAAAGAAAAAGTTTGGATTGAGGTAATATAAAATGATTAAAGTTTTATATTATTTACTTTGCTTATTGATCATGGTCAATCCCGCTTACGCAGAAAAGTCTGAATGGATTGACCCAGGCTACGATTTTACAAAAACAAAAAGTATATGTATAGATTATGTTGCTTCTCCCGAAATAGCGGACGGCATTCGGGATAAAGAATCTCAGGAGTTATTTTTTAAGAAAGCGAAAGCAGATATTGCCGATAAACTTTCAAAACAGAAATATAAAGTTGATACAATTTATAAAGCTAAAGAAAATTTTACAACCAGCGAAAGGATTGATTCAAAAGAGTCTGCAAAAGATATTACCCAAGAGCAGCTGCCTCTTTTCGAAAAATATGTCCAAAACAATTATAATTTATTAATCAAATGCATCGTTTCACAATATGATACCGGCAAAAAATATGTGGAAGCGCATACGTATAAAACAACGGTCCCTGTTGCCACAACCGTTTTAGACGCAACCGGACAGATGCAAACGATAATCATACAGCAGCAACAAGAATTCAATATCCCTGCAGGCAATTATCCTGCCGCATTTGTCCAGGTAGGGTTTGATGTTATTGATACGAAAACGAACCAAAAGGTATGGTCTTTAGATGATAAACGCGACAAGATTGACGATACCGGTATCTCAGATATCAAACCAAACGGATTGTTTACACAGGTTATCGCAGAGTTCGCGGAAAATTTAAGAAAGAACTTAAAAAACAGAAGACCTGTTGAAAAGAAAATATAAGAGATAGTTAGGTCAGATTTTTTTGAGTTTGTGCAAAATTTGTACAGCCTGGGTTTTCAAACTGTATCAGCAAGTAATCAAATCATAGGAGGTGCCTGAAATGAAAAAACTCACAGTTATCTTTGCAATGTTGTGTCTGATGGTATGCAGCATGGCGGCGGCCGCCCGTCCGGAGTTTCGGTCCAATACAGGCGGCTCTAAATGGCTGCAGGTAGAGGACCGGGCCTTAGAAGTGCAGGACAGGGACGGTCTTATACTGAAAGTCCAATGGCCGGTTTTTTCTTCTAAAGATGCATCCCACGGGAACCTGATACAATCACTCACAAAATGGAGCGACCAAATCCGTTCTTTTTATGACAAGGACATCCGGGAGTCAAAGGAACTGGCCGCCCGCGGGTACCGTGACATCCGCAACAACCGCTGGCTTGTATACGTAGAACTGCAGCGGGATGACGGACGGGTGCTGAGCCTACTGGAACGGTCTTTCCACCGGGATCTTGCCGGCGAACGGTGGGGCTATCAGGGACTAAACTATGATGCAAAAACCGGGAAAAAGTTAAGCAGCCTGGACGTGTTCAAGCTTTCAAAAGAAGAACTTGCCGACACCCTGTTGGACAGGCTGGTAAAAAAATACGGAAGAAATATCCTGGGTGATAACCCAAGAAGACTGATCCTGTCCAAAATTGATGAAGATGCAGACATGGAATTCCTGCCCTGGGTCCTCACGGACAACGGTGTAAACTTCCATTTCAGGACCGGCGACTTCCGCAACGGTTACGCGCCCCTTCCCATCTTTATCTCCTTCTACGAGGAGCCACAGCTTTTCAATAAAAAATACATGCTCAGCTATTGAGGAATAACGAAAAGCCTGTAAGAAGTTTTTATACTAAAACAATGCACTAGACAAACCTCACCAGGGATGAACGGTATACGCCGGAGCAAAAAGAAAAGGTTGTAAAATGGCAGCAGATACAGATATCATAATCTATTACAATGAAGAATTTATAAAGAAATTTGAAGAACTGAAAACCGTTTTAGAAGAAGAGGACAGGCCAAAGCTGTATCGGTTTTTGCTGAAAGAATTCCAGTTCATTTTCAAATTAAACCAGTATTACTGGAAGCAGATTGCGGATAACAACGGACGCGACTTTCTGAAAGCAGATGAAGAAATACGGCAGGAACTGATGCGGCCCCTTTCTTACAGGCAATACCGGATGATTGAAAGATCGTTTTCCCCATGGCAGGAGGAAGATGGATGCGTCCTTTGGTCCATTTGGGATTTTTTGCACGACAACGGTAAGATTTATGATAAGAAAGTGATGAGCCCGGCAGAGGTAAGCGGCTGTTCAATGATTTTAGAGAATGTCTATAGTTGTTTGGCGTCTAATCGGTAAACGATTAAAGAAATCAAGGAGGAAGAGGTACGATGAAGTTATTCAGATACAGTACAATCGCTGTTGCATTGTTTGTTCCCTTTTTCCTGCTGACGGGCAGCGCGGGCGCAAGTTGGGACATATCGGATATACTGCCGGGTTCCGGCCCTAAGGTTGTGGGAACGGATGTTGCCATGGAAGATATCACAGAGTTTTATTACACTTACGCCACCTCAACGTACCCACCGGATTACCAGCGCTATCATTTCTATGTAAAAGACGGATCCTACCTGTTCTATCACGAAAAGCGGGAAGGCAGGCACTGGCCGCTAACTGAAAAAGACGTCACGGTTTCCGGCACAAAAAACCTTTCCCCGGAAGAATGGAAAATATTTTTTAGCTGCGTAAACGGTGGAAAAGTAGAAAAGAGAAAGGAACATCTCGAAAGCGGCGGAAGCGGTCCCTGGCTGTATTTATACTGGAAAGGGGACAAATCCAAGATTCAGGAATTTTCCTTCGCCAACTTAGGAAAAAAGACTTCCTTTGAAGAATTCTGTGTGAAGCTGGCCTGTGAATAAACCGGACTCCGCTTAATATTTACAAAAAGCCCTGTTAAAGGCGCATCCCTTTCATTATGTTCCAGCAAAATTAAATAGCTTTTGGGCAGCTTAATGCAGATAGACCTTAAGAGACTTAAGTCTCTGAAATTTAATTTTGAAGTCGTTGCTATTTCATCTGAAAAACGGATAAAGAAAAAGAGGTTTTAACATTGAACGAGGAAATTTTGTATAAAGCCCGACAGACTGTTGTGGAAGCAGGACTGACCCTGGCCCGTTCCAGCCTGACCGTGGGTACTTACGGCAACATCAGTTGCCGCATAGACGAAGAGCTCATCGCTATTACGCCTTCCGGCAGGGATTACCAGCAGCTTGGACCGGAAGATATTGTGATAACGGACATGGAGGGAAACCTTTTAGGAATTCCCGGAGTCCTGGGGAACCGGGATTGTGACAGCAACACTGGCGGAACAGATTCCGCCGAAAGCAAAGAAAAGGGAGGAACACCTGTTGTTACCCTGCGTCCTTCATCGGAACTACCGCTGCATCTGGAAATTTACAAAAATTTTCCGGAGGCCCGGGCTATTGTTCACACCCACAGCATTTACGCCAGCGCACTGGCAGCGGCCCACCGGGACCTGCCTCCGATTATTGAAGACCTGGCCCAGATCACAGGGGGCGCCGTCCGCTGTACGGAATACACCATCGCCGGCACAAAGGAACTGGGGCAGAAAGCCGTAGAGGCCATGGAAGGAGGACGGAGCGCCGCACTGCTGGCAAACCACGGCGCGGTATGCTGGGGACGGAATATGAAAGAAGCCCTGGCTGCAGCACAGATTCTGGAAAAGGGAGCGCAGATTTATTACGTCGCCCGCTCCTTTGGAACGCCGTTCCCGTTAAATGAAAAAACGGTAGCGACCCTTCACGATTTTTACCTGAACCATTACAGCAAACGACAACAGGGGGAGGAATAACATGAACAAAATTTTAATCAGTAACGTGGAAATCGTCACAGACGGCCCGGCTTATGAAAAAAAATTCATCGGCGTTACGGGCAATAAAATTTCTTACATCGGTACAAACAAACCGGAAGGATATGAAGACGCCTACCAGATTGACGGCACGGGAAAATTAGCGGCGGCCGGCATGGTAAACGCCCACACCCACATTGCCATGTGTCTGTTGCGCAGTTACGCCGACGACATGGCCCTCATGGACTGGCTCCAGAACAAAGTATGGCCGGCGGAAGCCGGATTGCAGAAAGGGGACTGCTACGTAGGGACACAGCTGGGCATTCTGGAAATGCTGAAAAGCGGTACTACGGCCTATGCCGATATGTATTTTTTCATGGATGAAACCGCCCGGGCTTCCAGTGAAGCGGGCATCCGCGCCTGCCTTTCCAGAGGCCTTATGGGAGACAAATACGATAAAGAAGACGAACGCCTGAAAGAAAATATCCGGTTATCTAAAGACTGGAACGAAAAAGACGACGGCCTCATCACCGTTATGCTGGGACCCCATGCCCCCTACACCTGCGGCAGGGAATATTTGAAACTGTTAGTGGACACTGCCGGCGAACTGGGCTGCGAAATGCACATGCATCTGGCGGAAACAGAACAGGAAGTAAAAGACTGCGTCAAAAATTTCGGCATGACTCCCATTAAATATGCAGACAGCCTGGGCATTTTGGACAGGGGTTGTTTAGTGGCCCATGGGGTCTGGGTAACGGAAGAAGAAATGGAACTCATGGCCGCTAAAAAGGCCCGGGTAGCTCACAACCCCCAAAGCAACCTGAAACTGGCAAGCGGCATCGCACCGGTAGAAAAAATGCTGGCTAAAGGCGTGACGGTTGGCCTTGGCACCGATGGGGCCACCAGCAACAACAATCTGGACATGCTGGAAGAAACCCGCCTTGCCGCCATGCTCCATAAAGGAGTAACTTATGATCCCCTGTGCATTCCGGCGGCCACTGCCTGGGATATGGCAACCTGCCAGGGAGCAAAATGCCTGGGCTACGATAATTTAGGAAAACTGGAAGAAGGCTGGCTGGCCGATATAGTTTTATACAACATGGACAAGCCCTGGTGGCATCCACAGCACGACCGAATGAGCCAGCTTGTGTACGCCGCCAGCGCCGGCGATGCAGACACCTCCATCATCAATGGCAAAGTGGTCATGGAAAAAGGCCAGGTGAAAGCTTTGGACGCGGAAAAAATTTATTTTGAAGCGGATAAAATTTCCAGACGGCTTACGGGGAAATAAAAGTGTAAATGTTTCCTTAAATATTCCTGCATTACCTTTCTTTATGCGATCATAAAAATGAAGATTGGTAACCGTGCAAACCATTTCATCTGAAATAACAATTTACTTTTCGCTCCAGCTCCTTTAAAAATTTATTTCCCAAAAGAATGGAAAAAGTATTATAATAAATAGATAGAAGTCACTAACATAGGAATCGTTAATCAACTGATCTGCGCCACGGCTTAGCCGCGCAGGCAAATGAATCAGCGGTTCCTTACAAAGAGGAAAGCAAAGAAGGAAGGGGATCATTATGGCGAAAATTTTGGAAAAGAAACTGGTATCGCCCGCCGTTTACGAATTGGTGATCGAAGCGCCCCTTATTGCGCGCAAATGCAAACCGGGCCAGTTCGTAATCGTCCTGTCGGATCCGGAAAGCGAACGGGTTCCTTTTACCATTGCGGACTTTGACCGGGAAAAGGGAACTATCACCATGATCATCCAGGAAGTGGGCAATACCTCCCGCCACATCTGCGAAAATTTTGAGGTTGGGGATGAATGGGAGAACATTGTAGGACCCCTGGGCCAGCCTTCGGAAATGAAAAACTTCGGCACCGTAGTCTGCGTTGGCGGAGGCATCGGCGTCGCCCCGGTATATCCCATTGCCCGTGCCTATAAGGAACTGGGAAACAAAGTGATCTCCATCATCGGCGCCCGGAACAAAGACCTGGTCCTGTGGGAAGAACGCATGAGGGCCGTCAGCGATGAACTCATCGTCTGCACCGACGACGGCAGTTACGGAAGAAAAGGTTTTGTCACCGATCCCCTGAAGGAAATGCTGGAAAAAGGGGAGAAGGTGGATTACGTCATAGCCATCGGCCCGGTGATCATGATGAAGAACGTGGCCCGAACCACGGAACCCTTCCATGTATTTACAGCGGTAAGCCTGAACACTATCATGGTAGACGGCACCGGCATGTGCGGTGGATGCCGCGTTTTAGTGGGCGGTGAAAATAAATTCGCCTGCGTGGACGGTCCGGAATTTGACGCACATAAAGTGGATTTTGCCAACCTGATGAAACGACAGACCATGTACAAAGATCAGGAATCGGTAGAATGGAGCTGCGGAGGTGACTGCAAATGCTTAAAGTAAACCGCCATGCGATGCCGGAACAGCCGGCTGACGTACGCCGCCACAACTTTGAAGAAGTTGCTCTGGGTTATGATGAAGCCACTGCGATAGAAGAAGCCAAGCGCTGCCTCAACTGTCCAAAGCCCCGCTGCGTAGAAGGCTGCCCGGTAAACATTTACATTCCCAAATTTGTTCACGCCGTATCGGAAGGGGATTTTGCCTCCGCCATTAAGATCATCAAAGAAAAGAGCAGCCTCCCTGCTGTCTGCGGCCGGGTCTGCCCCCAGGAAAAGCAGTGCGAAAGCCGCTGCGTATTGGGCATCAAAGGGGAACCGGTAGCCATTGGCCGGCTGGAACGTTTCGTGGCTGATTATGCCCGGGAGCATGGTCTTGATAAAATCGACGAAACAGAAAAAATCGAAAAGAACGGCAAAAAGGTTGCCATCATCGGATCCGGTCCTTCCGGCCTTGCCTGCGCAGGCGTGCTGGCACAGAAAGGTTACGACGTAACGATCTTTGAAGTGCTCCACGCTGCCGGCGGTGTTTTAATGTACGGTATCCCCCAGTTCCGACTCCCCAAGGAGATCGTGCAGCATGAGATCGACGGCCTGAAACAGATGGGAGTCCACGTACAGACCAACGCTATCATCGGCCGCACCTTTACCATTGACGAACTGATGAAGGAAGAAGGCTTTAACGCAGTCTACATCGCTACCGGCGCAGGCCTGCCACACTTCATGCATATTGAAGGGGAAGAGCTGAACGGCGTATATGCCGCCAACGAATTCCTCACCCGGGTAAACCTGATGAAAGCCTACACCTTCCCGAAAGCGGCCACCCCGGTGTATATCGGCAAAAAAGTCGCAGTAGTAGGAGGTGGCAATGTCGCCATGGATGCGGCCCGCACCGCCATGCGTTTAGGCGCGGAACACGTGTACATCGTGTACCGCCGGGGCGAGGACGAACTGCCGGCCCGTAAGGAAGAAGTAGGCCACGCCAAAGAAGAAGGCATCGAATTTTATCTGCTGAATAACCCGGTACGGGTGGTAGGCGATGACAAGGGCTGGGTCACCGGGCTGGAATGCGTGAAAATGGAATTAGGGGAAGCGGATGCTTCCGGACGACGTTCCCCGGTTGCAGTAAAAGACAGCAACCATGTCCTTGAAGTTGATGAGGTGGTCATGGCCATCGGTCAGGGTCCCAACCCGCTGATTTCACAAACCACGCCTGATCTTGCAGTAAACAAACGGGGCAACATCGTAGCCGATGAAAACGGCGCTACAAGCATGCCTGGCGTATACGCCGGCGGCGACATCGTCACCGGAGCGGCTACCGTAATTTCCGCCATGGGTGCAGGAAAAAAGGCAGCGGCAGCTATTGATGAGTATCTGATGAAGTAAAAATTTAAATCAAAAGGAAAAACTATTATTATGAAAAAGTCTAAACTGATTTTGTTATTGGCAACATTGTTCTGTCTGGTTGTATCCGTAACCGCACAAGCCCAGGACCGGATCTCAGATTATTTTTTTACTGACGGTAATTCTTCATATTACGTACAAGTTGGAGAAAAAGGCAGTCCCCATGAAAAAATTCCTGTACGGTTTGAACGGAACAGCCAGGGAGGCTACCTTGAGGAAGATCCGCCTATCCCGCTGATCGGAGGCCTTCTGTACAAAAAGGCCTATGACATTAACTGTTATTCCTTAAGTATATCCGATAACACGGTTACCGCGCTGGAATGGTGGACAAGAGGAAAAGGGTTGCCAACAGAATCAGCTTCCCGAAATAATTTACACAACAACATTGTATTGCTCAAACTTCCTGCAGGTAAAGAAACCTTAACCTGGACCAACAATCTATATACCGACGGGAAATTATCCCAGACTTGGGAAATGAGTGCAAAACGCGTATTCGTCCCTATGGAAAAAGATGGGGCGTGGCTTGCTGTTCCCGCGTTACAGATCGTCCGCAATGTATTTGATGCTGAACATAATCCTGTTCCTGACCAGTCCATTACAGAATACTGGCAGTCGGGCAAAGGGAAAGTAAAAGAAGTTAAAGTCAAGTAACACTCCGGAAGCTTTTGCACTTAATACCATACCGTTTAATAAATTAACTTTCTTTCATTATGCTTTTCATTACAAAACATTTTTTCATTATAAATGACGAGACTGGAGGCCTGATTAATGAAAAAATCCCTGAACGCTGCAATCATTTCTTCCTTACTGGTCGTCAGCAGTGCATGCCCTGCCTTTGCAGCGGTAAAAAATATTTATACAGACGCTGACTCCGGTTTTTCCGTACAGACAGTAAAACCGGTCTTTGAGTATGCCTCCCGGCACAGCTACGGATATCAGGAGGATAAGAGCGTTACCGACAGCTTTGTTTCTCTGGCAGCAATCCCGGCGAACGTCGTTGAAAAGAAAACCGGCGTAAAGTTTACCACAAAAGATTTTATGAAAAACTTAACAGTTGAAATGGATAAAAAAGCTGCCGTAAAATCTGATTACGTATTGTTCCAGCCTGAGACCTACCTGTACCCGGAATCTGAACAGCCAGAGCCTGATATGGAAAAAGCACTATTTCAGGTTTTTAACAAAGAAACCTTTGAAGACGGAATTTTTTCCTACGAAACAAAAACCGTTGGGAAACAAGATTATTACGTCATCTCCGTCAAATATCCCGGCGCCTTTGATAAAGAAAAGGATATAGACAAAAACGCTTCCGATATGAAAATTTACCTGACTTCCGCCAATGATATCCTGTATCTGGCCCAGTCCTACTGCAACGCGGAAACGGAAGCCTCAAAGAAGGCCAGGGAAACAGAAGAAGGGAAAAACAAGGAAGCCGAACTGAAAAAAAATTATGAAGAAAAAGGCGTGTCCATGGAAACAGCAGGGGAGGCGCTGCAGAATCCCCAGGCGTTACAAAAGGCATTGCTGCCCCTTTCGGATTCCTCTTTAAACGATCCTAAATTCCAGAAAGTATTGGAAAAAGAACGGGATACCATCCTGAAAGGCATTACCTTCTTTAAACCAGCCAAAAGGGAAACCAGCTTCGGCATTGTTGACCCGGTATTGAAACAGACATTGCCTTTACCTGACGACTGGCTGTACCTGAAACTCAATCCGGATATTAAAAACCGGGAAGGGCTGAAAGTCAATGTGGCTGTCGCCCTGCCTTATCTTACAGTATCAAAAGTTGGCGCCATGGCGGCTGCCAATACGATCACCCGTGAACTTAAACCGGAAGAAGTATATAATTTATATGATGAAAGCCTGATCCTGGCCAGTTACAGTTTACGGAAGAACAATAAAAATAAAGAAATCACCGAATTTGCGGATGAAATCTTCAGCATCCCCCAGACAGAAATGCAAAAAGCAGTGGACGAAATGATGCCGAAACTGCTTGCAGACGAAGATATTAAGAAATACGCAGTATTGGACAATGCAAAGGCTACCATTACCAATGACGGACAGACCATCCGTTTTAATTTTGACAGCAATGTAAAAGTTATGAACCAGTTTGATTTCCTGACCCGGGCAACACTGGCGGGCACCAGGGAAAATGGGCTGCTAGGCCTTTTTATTGCCAAAGGCGATAAGGCAAAAACAAAATCCGTTATGGATCTGGCGGATACTGTTAAACTGCTTCCGGAAAAATAAGGAGTTAAGGAGTAAAACAAATAATGATCAAGACCCTGTCAGTTTCACTGGCATCATTTCTGCTGTTCGGATGCGTTTCCGTCTTTGCCGCATCCAACACTTATACTGACCTGGATTCAGGATTTAAATTGAAATCCCAACCTTCCTGGATGGAAATCGGTGGAAAAAATTTTTACGGACTTGCCAACAAGCCGGATAAAAAAGATACTTCCGTCAATCTGATCTGCGCCTTTACTGCAAAGGAAATAGAAGAAGAGACCGGCAAAAAATTTACAACGGCAGAGTTCCTCCAAAAGTTTAAGGATCTGCAGGTGCTGGAACGGAACGGCATTTCTCCCGATAAAGTAAATTATATTGTCTTTATGCCGGATCCCTATGAAATCAAAGAAAATAACAAGCTATCTCTGATGCCAAAAGAACTGCTGGACAATTCTTCTATCAGCATTTCCACCAGCAAAAAGGGAAAACAGCCCTATGTATATCTTCATGTTGTCAGCAAAAGCGATGGTGAAACATTAAAAAATTTACGTCGCGCTATTGATATGCAGGTAGCGTTAACATCACAGAATGATATGCTGTATGCTGTAGTTTCCGCATTTCCGCTTCCTGACCTGAAGGCACAGAAAGAAAAAATCGAAGAAGCAACGCCATTTTCCAAAAAGAAAGTGCGCAACGAATTGACAGGAGGCAATAAAGAGAAAATCAACGGTTACATTGCTTCCCGAAAAGCATTTATCAACGGGTTATCTTTCTTTCAGCCTGTAAAAGAAACCGAGCCTTACGGCTTCACCGATCCCTTATTAGGCGGAAAAGTGGCGCTTCCCGAAAACTGGGCTTACGTTCAGGTAAACGATGATACGACGTATGATAAAATCCCCTTAAAACTCACCGTTTCTGCCCCCTGGAACGGCGTATCTGAAATTTTAACTTACAGGGACGAACTGGAATCAGCCATAGACAGGGAAGACCTCTCAAAATTTAATTTTCAGAAAATTTCAGAAGCAGCTATTTTTGCCTCTTCCGAAGCAAAAGATAAAAATGCTTTCGCAGAATTATTTGACACACCGTTATTAACCCAGTTTGTCATTGACAGAATCATAAAAGAAGGATTAAAACATCCGTCAGTTAAAAACATTATTGATTTTAAAAATCTGGAAACAAAATCTGATTTTACGAATAGTCATGGAACCGTAGATTTAAAAGGTACAGGAACTGTTAAAAGCAAATACGATTTTAACGTCAATGCGAATTTGATGTTTACACCGCAGCTTTTTGGTATGAAAACTTATATTTCCAGAGATGATAAAAAAATAAGTTCCGACCTGGAAAAAATCTTTGATCACATATCCCTTAAGAAAAAATAAATACAAACGCCTTTACAAAAATATAACAAGCACTACGGCAAGGGAAGAAAAAGATTGAAATGATTTTGCAAAACCGGCGCAAAAATCTGCGTCGGTTTTTCAGTTTAAAAAACGACTTCGTAAAATGCCCGTAGAGCGATTATTGAGGTCGGGTTGGATAAATTACACGTGGAAAAGGGAATGTGGCCTTAAAACGAATTTATGGACGTCATACAAGAAAATCGGCTTCAACAGAAAAAACAGGCAGAAAAATATCGCAATTTTTGACTTAAAGTCGCTGCCAGGACAGTAATTTTATGACCGAACCAAATAACAGTATAAAAATCCCATTTTCTCCGCTTTAGATTTTACATAATATATATTATCGGACGTAAAATAATTATTTGCTAAATGACGATAAACTCCTCTTTTTCTGTAAAATTCCCAAATGTTTTTAATGCAAACACTTTTGAACAAACGTTTGACACCCCTCCCGATTTTTGTTATAATATATTCAATAATACAACTAAATATTTTTTGTTATTTATCTTCATTGTTTAGTCGTTTATTTTTATCTCTTTTCAATATTGCCTTTTTTATTCATTTTATTTTTAATAATTACTTAGAATTATAATAATATTTGAGGAGGATTTATTATGGCGCGTCACAAAAGTTTAATTCCCAAGGATTTTGATGGTAATTATACGGAAGATATGTTAACGGAGCGTCAGAAGCAGGTTCTCAATTATATTCGCTCATATGCCCAGTCAAAAGGCTATCCGCCTTCTGTCCGTGAAATTTGCAAGGCTGTTGGTCTTTCTTCTACCGCCAGTGTACATAATCATCTCCATAAGCTTCAGGACATGAAGTTTATACAGCGTGATTCTGCAAAACCACGCGCATTGGAGCTGACACAGGATTCATCCTGGCGTAATAAGACCGTGGTTCCGGTTCCTTTAGTCGGTAACGTAACGGCCGGAATTCCTATTTTGGCCGATGAAAATATTGAAGAGACATATCCTATTCCCTTAGATCTCATAGGAACCGATGAAGATGTTTTTATGCTGTCTGTACAGGGAGATAGCATGATCAATGCAGGTATTTTAGATCATGACTATATTGTTGTGCGCAAACAGTCATTTGCCAATAATGGTGATATAGTCGTGGCTTTGATTGACAACGAAGAAACTACAGTAAAACGTTACTTTAAGGATTTGAGATCCATCCGCTTACAACCGGAGAATGATTCCTACAGTCCTATTATCGGAGGCGATAATATCCAGGTTATGGGTAAAGTTATCGCTGTATTCAGAATGTTATAAATGACGTCTCTTTGACATTTTCTTATTTTCTTGACATTATTTCACCATCTTTATGACGTCATTTATATCTTTTCGTGTTAAAAATATAGCTGCAAGATTTCGCAATGTGTGCTAATCTTGCAGCTTTTTATTTACTTATTTTCCAACTTACGATTCATAATTTCTTCACAGATCCGCAGAAGTTCTCCATCGGTTTCTCCGTCCAGGATTACATCACCCGATTTTTTCTTCTTTTTATTATTTTTGCAGGCTTCGCCTATGATTCTCGCAGCTGCCTGAATTGCAAGCTGTCCATGTTCAAAGGTTAATCCTCCCTGCATATATACATTAAAAGGTTCCCTCATTGGTCCGTCCGCGCTTAATTCGATGGAAGCTCCCTGAACAAATGTTCCTGCAGCCATAATAATTTTATCCTGATATCCGGGAATATTGTCAGGCACCGGCGTTACATGGGAGTCCACGGGTGAATTCAACTGTATTGCCACACAAAAGTTTTCAAGATTCTGGGCTGTATTCAACGTAATTGCCTGAATGATATCATGACGGATCGCGTTATATACAGGTTTAACCTTATAACCTAATTTTTGAAAGATTGCAGCTGCATAAATTGCTGTTTTAACAGCCTGCATCACTATATGGGGTGCCATAAAGAGACCCTGGTACAATTCCCTGGCTGTATCCCCTAACGTTGCTCCCATTTCTCCCGCAAGGCCTGGAACCGTCAGCCTGCAGGCTGCATTGTACACCAGTTTTTCTTTTCCCACAATATAGCCGCCAGTTGGCGCAAAACCGCCGCCCAGGTTTTTGATAAGAGACCCGGCCATCAGATCCGCTCCTACATCAGTAGGCTCGATTTCTTCCGTAAATTCACCGTAACAATTGTCTACAAAACAAATTATATCTTTGCGGATCTTATGAACTTCACGGATGATACTTCCAATCGTTGCCACGTCCAGTGTGTCGCGAACATCACTGTATCCGCAGGACCGCTGAATATGAACCATTTTCGTCTTTTCCGTAATCGCTTTGCAGACAGCATGAATATCCACATAGTGATCCGTCATAGGAATTTCTTTATAGACGACGCCGATATCAACCAGCGAGCCCGGCATTTTTACCGGGTATCCGATGATCGTTTGCATGGTATCATACGGGATCCCCGTTGCCCCTATTACCTCATCCCCGGGACGGAGATTGCCCAGCATGGCCACAGCAAGCGCATGAGTGCCCGAGACAAACTGGGACCGCACTAGCGCTGCTTCCGTATGAAAAATGTCGGCATAAATTTCGTCTAATTTTTCCCTTCCAAGATCATTATATGCATACCCTGTAGTAGGTTTCATATAAAAATCGGCTACCTGATATCGATGAAACGCTTCAAGAACCTTTTTGGTGTTCTTCAAGGCTATCGAATCATACCTGTGGCATTGTTTGCTCACTTCTTTTCCGGCATACTCAAATACAGCCCCGTAATCAATTTTTTTCCCGACACTCATAATAAATCACCTCTCAATTAAATATTTTTCATAACGACTCAATTCGTCGTTCTGAACCCTTGCCCTGATCCGGATTCCTTCCCCTTCGTATTCCTGGGACAACACAGTGCCTGAATCAAACATTTTTGCCGCAAGTCCCGATTCACTGTAAGGTATCATTAACTCAACTTCTACAGATTTCAATTTCAAACGGGCTGTGATTTCTTCCAGTAATTTTTCAAGACCGATATTTTTTTTCGCAGAAATGCATACGCTTTCGGGAATTTCCTTCAACTGATCTAAAAGCCCGCTGTCAGGCGGAAGTTTGTCAATTTTATTAAAGACGCTTAACACAGGTTTTTCCTGTGCGCCAATTTCCTGCAGAACCCTGTATACCGCTTCGCTCTGTTCTTTATACAATGGATGGCTTACATCGATCACATGAACCAGCAGATCTGCATCCACTGTTTCTTCCAGCGTGGATTTGAAAGCAGCGATCAGCTGATGGGGCAGCCGCTGGATAAAGCCAACCGTATCTGTAAGGATGGCCTGCCGTTTATCCGGAAGTTCAAGCTGCCGGGTGGTAGGATCCAGTGTAGCGAACAGCTGGTCTTTTTCATATACTTCAGAGTTAGTCAGCACGTTCAGTAACGTTGATTTTCCCGCATTTGTATAGCCCACAAGGCTTACTGAAGGAACCTGGTTCTTATTACGCTGGGAACGGTGCAGCTTACGGACATTCTGCACTTTATCAATGCAGCCTTTAATATAGGCAATACGGTCACGGATCACCCGCCGGTCGGTTTCCAGTTTTGTCTCACCGGGTCCACGGGTACCGATACCACCTCCCAACCGGGAAAGGGAGAGCCCCTGCCCCATGATCCGTGGCAGCGTATACTGCAGCTGGGCAAGTTCAACCTGGAGCTTGCCTTCATTGGTTCTGGCCCGCTGGGCAAATATATCAAGGATCAGGGCCGTCCGGTCAAGAACCTTTATGCCCAGCGCCTGTTCCAGGTTCCGCTGCTGGGCCGGAGACAGTTCTTCATCAAACACGCACATATCGATTTCTTCCTGCTGGGCATATAATGCCAGATCCCGTACTTTGCCCCTGCCGATAAAAAATCCGGGATCCGGTTTGGGCCGTTTCTGCAGGAACTTTGCCTTTACTTCAGCCCCTGCCGTTTCTGCCAGCTGGCGCAGTTCTTCCAGGGAATCCTCGCTTGTCCACAGCCGGTCCTGCTTTCCATATTCCAGGCTTACCAGCATGGCCCGTTCCGGTCGCTGCTCCATCTTCCGGTTATCATCAGACAGGGCAAGAAGCTTTTCTGCAGAACTGATAATATTAGGAAGAAACAGGGTCTCCAGGGCATCCGGTTTCAGCGTTCCATATTCCTGGACAATATACTGGCCATAGGAATCCTTACCTGTTATAATGGCAAAATTTAATACAGATTCTTCCGGTTTTTCATCATTAACACCTATGGCAGCCATCAAATCATATTTATGACCCCGCAAGGCAGAATAATCGATCCCGCTTAATTGGGGATTTCCCCCCGGATGGGTGTGGATACAGCGGATCCCGCTTAACCGCCCGCTTCCCCGGCGGCCCGGCAGATCCGGCAGGGATACGGTGTTACTGTCGCCAATGGAAACGCTTAATACATTTCCTTTGCGATCCAGAAACACATTGACTTCCCTGTTTACAGCCGTGGTAATTGCTGCCATCTGCGCCACCAGCTCCGGGGAAATAAGTTGCCATGCCGGCACTTTACATTCATATAATTGTTCCAGTGCGGCAATAATATTATTTTTTAATCCGTCTGTATTTCCCAGGACCTTTTGCATGGTAAGCCCTCCTGCAGTTCCATAATTACAGTGTTGATTATATCTGATTATTTTATCCAAAGCAGAGCAAAATAGAAAATCTGCATTTTTTTAACAGAATAAACGAAAGCCGCGGGACGATAATTCTCGCACTGCGGCTTTTCAGCATTTCGTTTCTGTTACCGGCGCAACACCGCCGGTTATTTCGTTTCTATGGAACCACTGATAAGATGAGTTTATACGATTGCCGATAAACGTGCATCCAAATCAATCAGCAGGTCCCTGAATTTGCAGTGATCTGATAAACAACTCCGTTATAAAACACCTCAAGAATTGAATACGTTTATTGTATCAGCAAATTCATATTTTGTAAACATTTATTCTTTACAAAAACACTAAAATTTTAATTATGGGAGTGGGCCGGTTCAATATTTACCTTATATCCCCGTATACTGTTCTTGTGCATCACAGCAAGTACGCGCTCCGCAAACTGTTCCGGTACCTCCACAAAGGAAAACTTGTCAAAAATATTGATCAAGCCAATGGAACGGGCCGGTATCTCCGCTTCTTTGGCTATAGTGCGAACCAGTTCCGGAACCGTAATCTTCTGGCTGCGCCCAATATTCAGGAAGAAACGTACCATACCCGGACGTCCTCCTGTATTGGACAAACTTGAAACAGCTAAATCACTGATAGTATTTTTTTCTTCCTGGATCTCCAGGGCCCGGTTGCCTTCCTGCATCAGTTTAAGCGCTGCAGCAGCAATTTCTTCCAGTTCATATTCCTTGCGCAGTGCAGTAACTACCGGCATATAACTCCCGTAATTTGCCATTTCCAGTACAGACTGCATCTTGGAAATAATCTGTTCCCGCTGATGCTCCAGTACATCCATGGTCGTTGGCAGTTCCCTGCGGCGAATGCGTGTCTTGGCAATCCGCTCAATGAGCTTTAACTGACGGAATTCCCTTGGCAGGATAAAGGTCATGGCCACGCCGGTATTCCCGGCCCGGCCTGTACGCCCGATTCGATGCACATAGCTTTCCGGATCCTGTGGAATATCAAAGTTGATTACATATTGAACGTTATCCACATCCAGGCCACGGGCTGCCACATCTGTGGCGATAAGGATATCCAGCCGTCCTTCCCGGAACTTTTTCATGACCCGGTCCCGCTGGGTCTGGCTCAGATCCCCATGAAGGCCTTCCGCAATATAACCCCGGCTGCTCAGGGACGTAACAAGGTCGTCCACACCTTTTTTGGTGCGGCAGAAGATGATACTCTTCCCTTCAATCCCTGCGTCAAGCAGACGGGACATACCTTCAATTTTATCCCGGGTTTCAAAATAATACTGGTCGATCAGAGGAACGGTAATGTCTTCCTTGCTGACGGTAACCATCTGGGGCGCCCGCATGTATTTTTTTGTGAGACTTAAAATCGGACGAGGCATGGTTGCGGAAAAAAGCATGGTTTGACGGTCCGAAGGAACGTTGCCCATGATTTCTTCCATATCGTCAATAAAACCCATGTCCAGCATTTCGTCCGCTTCATCTAACACCAGATACCGGACGTAATTTAACTTGATAGTGCCCCTGTGAATGTGGTCAAGCAGGCGGCCGGGGGTGCCGATGACGATCTGCACTCCGCTCTTTAAAGCACGGATCTGTCTGTCAATAGGCTGTCCTCCGTATACAGGAACTACTTTGATCCGTTTATTGCGCCCGATTTTCCCGATTTCCTCCGCGACCTGGATTGCCAGTTCCCGGGTGGGACTCATGATCAAAGCCTGAATGTGACGGTGCTCTTCAATGCCCTGGATGATTGGAATACCGAAAGCCGCTGTTTTTCCTGTACCGGTCTGGGCCTGGCCGATGATGTCCTTGCCTTCCAGCAATAAAGGAATCGCCTGCTGCTGGATGGGAGACGGTTCTTCAAAACCCATCTCTTTCAATGCCGCAACAATACGCTTTTCAAGCACTAACCCACCGAAATTATCTGTCTGCTTCATGGTCATTACTGATTTCCTCCGATTTTTTCTCTATACAATTTTCCTTCAGGCGATCCAGGGCAAAGCCTAAAGCTGCCATGGCCGCTCTTAATTTGATCTGTGTACGGGCACCGGCAAAATTAAATTTACGGCAAGCCTCGCCGTATTCATCTGCCACTGCAATATAAACAAGCCCTACCGGTTTTCTGCGTGTCCCTCCCCCGGGACCAGCCAGCCCGGTAACGCTTACCCCCAGGTCGGCGCCAATCACTTCCCGGACGCCCCGGGCCATTTCCAGGGCCACCTCTTCACTGACGGCTCCCTTTTTATCTAACAGGGTCTTATTTACATGGATGACCTGTTTCTTCACTTCATTCGTATAACTGATGACAGACCCCATCAAATATTCCGAACTTCCCGGAACATCCGTCATCAGGCTGGATACCAGACCGCCTGTACAGGATTCCGCAAAGGCAATGGTCTTCTGCTGTGCCAGCAATTCCTTACCCAGCACCTCCGGCAGGGTATCTTCATCATATCCGTAAACATAGCTGCCGATAACGGTTTCTACCTTCTCCTGCATGCCTGCAATCAGTTCGTCAGCCTCTTCCGCAGTCGCCGCTTTGGCTGTCAGCCGCACCAGGATATCCCCATGTCTTGCATACAGGGCTATGGTAGGATTAGACTGATGGGTAATGATATCGTCCAACAGCTCCGCCACATTGGATTCCCCAATGCCCCGCAGCTTTAACGTATGGGATTTGATGATTCCGTTTCCGGCAAACCGTTTCTCCAAAAAAGGGAACAGTTCATGCTCGCAGACATATTTCAGTTCAAAGGGCGGCCCGGGCAGCATAACAAACATATTCTTTCCGTGTTCCAGCACCAGCCCCGGCGCTGTTCCCACTTCATTATGCAGCACAATGGCGCCGCTGGGAACCATAGCCTGTTTGTCATTATTCTCTGCAATGCAGATATTGCGCTTGGATAAAAGAGTATGGATATGGCTCCAGACAGCCAGGTCCATCAGCAGGTCCACACCGCAGTATTTCGCCACCAGTTCTTTTGTGATATCCCCCCGTGTTGGGCCCAGGCCCCCGCTGGTTATGACAATATCCGCGCGGGAAGCGGCAATCTTCAGCACGTCCTCCATCCGCTCCGGATTGTCTCCCACCGTGGTCTGGTAGAGTACGTCAAAGCCCCGGGCATTTAATTCCTGAGCCAGGTAGGTGAAATTTGTATTTATGATTTCTCCAAGAAGAAGTTCCGTACCGGTGGTAATAACCTCAACCTTCATTCGGTTCCCTCCCTTGTTCAGATCCGGTTTGCCACAACCTCGTAGGCAAACCCCTGGTCAACTTTAACTTTAATAAAATCACCGGGATTCAGTCCGTCGGCATCTTCCACGAAAATATTCCCGTCAATGTCCGGGGCTTCCCGGTAACTGCGGGCAAAAGCCAGCGACGTTTCCTCTTCGTCAAAGCCTTCTATCACTACTTCCAGCTCCCTGTCTTCCAGTGATTTATGGATCTCTTCCGAAATACCTGCCTGTACAGCCATCAGTTCATCATAGCGGGCCTGCTTCACCTCTTCCGGAATCTGGTCGGGCATAGCTGCCGCCGCTGTGTTTTCTTCCTGGGAATACTGGAATACCCCGGCGTTTTCAAATTTCTGTTCTTCCACAAATTCTTTCAGAACAGCAAAATCTTCCTCAGTTTCACCGGGGAAACCTACAATAAAGGTAGTGCGGATCACAATATCAGGAATCCGTTGCCGGAGCTTTTTCAGCAGAGCTTTCGTATCCTCCAGCCTGTCCCGGCGGCGCATGGCATGAAGCAGCCGATCGCTGGCATGCTGCAGAGGCAGGTCCACATAGTGGCACACCTTGGGCAGGGTCGCGTAAGCTTCAATCAGTTCATCGGTAAAAGTATTGGGATACGAATACAGAACCCGGATCCATTTCAACCCTTCCAGATCATTCAGGTCCCGGAGCAGTTCCGCCAGCCGCAGTTTACTGTAACGGTCCTGGCCGTAGCGGGTAGTGTCCTGGGCAATGACCACCAGTTCCTTCACGCCCCGGGCAACAAGGTCACGGGCTTCCGCCATAACCTGTTCGTAAGGCTTGCTCACGTAACGGCCCCGGATGAGCGGAATAGCGCAGAAGGAGCAGAAATTATCGCATCCTTCCGCGATTTTAAGGTAAGCCATGTAAGGAGCCGTGGTCAGTTTGCGGGGATCTGCGTTAAAAACTTCTTCTGCGCATTTTTTACCGGTGCCCTTTGCAGAACCGGAAGTTGCTCCGTCTGCTTTTATAATTTTCATTGAAGCTTCGGAATCTCTTTCCGGCACAGACATATCATTTTCTTTCAGATGCAGCACCCGCTGCCCTTCCATAACAAGCTCCAGCACCAGGGCAATGTCTTTATACACATTAGTTCCCACAATGGCGTCCACTTCAGGCATATCCGCAAACAGGTCCCGGGCATAACGCTGGGCCAGACAGCCGGTAACGATCAGATATTTGCAACAGCCATCCGTCTTATAGGAAGCCATGGAAAGAATGGTTTCAATAGACTCCTGTTTCGCGGATTCAATAAAACCGCAAGTGTTGACAATAATGATTTCCGCATCAGCGGGATCGTTAGTAATCTCAATATGATACTTTTCAATAATGCCCAGCATGACCTCGGAATCCACCAGATTCTTGGGACAGCCTAAACTCACAAGCCCTAATTTCACCTTATATCCTCCCCTGCGCTGTACTCCAGGCAGACCATCCGTTAACCCGGCGCCTGATAACGCCTACATAAGAAGTTTCTAATTTGCTCATCATCACTATTATTCACCGGAATCCGCCAGACGGATCTCTTTCAGCCAGTCCCGGGTCAGCTTTTCCACTGCTTTTTCTTCTTTATAAAATGTATTTAACCACAGCTTGTCCATGTCTGCAGCCTGGCCCTTTTCGCCACGCGGCAGCACCGGCAGGAAACCGCTGCGGGTAGTCATAAGGACTGCCCTGCCTTCCGGGGACTGTAATACCCAGTTTATAAAAGCAGCCATTTCCTTTTGCCTTTTTGACTGCTTTAAAATCCCCACGCCATACAGGTTTACCGGCGTTCCTTCTTCCGGAACCAGAATATACGCAGGAAAATCATTCTGCAGGTATTTAAACACGTGACTCCTGCGGGTAACCGCAATATCCGCATCCCCGGTAGCAGCCATCCGCACCGGTGTAATAGGGAATTTGGCAAACTGCCTTATAAGGGGCCGCAATTGTTTGAAATAATCCATAAATTCATTCTGGCCCATGCGGGAAGACATGGCTGTCAAAAACGCTACGGTAGATTCATTGTCGCTGAGGTTCTCCACAACGATTTTGGCATCCTTCTGTTTTGGAAGATCATACCAGTGCAGAATCTGCTGCTGTCCGGCCTTTCGTGAATATTCATGGTTCACCAGCAGCACAGCCGGATCGTAAAACAAAACGGTCCACCGTTCCTCCCGGTCTTTCAAAACATCGGGAAGCAGATCCGCACAGTCGGCCTGCAGCTTCTGCAGGGAACCCTCTGCAGCCTTTTGCCGCAATAATGATACACTGCCCAAAATGCAATCGGCCTGAGATTCTTCTGCATCCTTATCCGTCACTGCAAAAGCAAGCTTTTGGTCTGCAGGCAATCCTTTGCAGTAGGAATCGCAAAGAGCCTCCACGAAGTTTTTGTCCAGTGTTGTATAAATTTTTATTGTATCCTTTGGCCTTTCCGCAGAAAAAAAACTGCAGCCTGACGCAAGAAAGAGGAAGCAGGCAAAGACCAAAAGCAAAGTTTTCTGTTTCATTATTAAAATATTCCTGTTCATCTGCGTTTTTTTCTGCCCGCAACATGCTTTCCAGGCTCCTGCCTTCGGGCCGCCGTTCCACTGTGAAAGTCCCGTCTGGCGCCAGCCCGGGGCGTCCGGGAATAATTCTCACGCACCAGGCAGCGGGGTCCGTCCCCGATCAGGTCTTCCCGGCCGCCTTCCTTCAGGGCTTCGATAACCAGGGCCCTGTTACGGGGATTGCGATATTGCATGAGGGCACGCTGCATGGCTTTATGATGAGGGTTGTGTACTGTGTATACTTTCTCGCCCGTAAAGGGATCGATGCCGGAATAATACATAGCCGTGGATGCGCTGCCCGGGGTGGGGATAAAATCCTGCACCTGTTCCGGATGCCGCCCCGTATCCCGCAAAAATTCCGCCAACTCAATAGCGTTGGTCAACGTGCAGCCCGGATGGCTGGAAATAAAATAGGGAACCAGATATTGCTCCTTCCCGATTTCCTTATTTTTCTGCATAAACGCTTTGGTAAATTTCAGGTAAACGTCCTTACCCGGCTTGCCCATATGCTTCAGGGTAGCGTCCGCAATATGCTCCGGAGCGATCTTCAGCTGGCCGCTTACATGGTACCGGCACAATTCGTCCAGAAACTGCTGTTTGTGTTCCGCCAGCAGGTAGTCGTAACGGATACCGGAACGGATGAACACCTTCTTCACCCCCGGCAAAGCCCGCAGCTCCCGCAACAGCCGGATGTAATCGCTGTGGTCCGCGTCCAGATTGGGACAGGGTTTTGGGAACAGGCACTGCCGGTCCTTGCAGGCCCCGAACTTCAGTTGCTTTTGGCAGGCGGGATGTCGGAAATTGGCCGTAGGCCCGCCTACGTCATTGATGTATCCCTTAAAATCAGGAAACTGTGTCATTTCCCTGGCTTCTTTAAGAATAGACTGATGGCTCCGGGCCTGTATGATCCGCCCCTGATGGGCGTGGATGGCGCAGAAAGAACAGCTCCCAAAGCAGCCCCGGCAGCTGACGATGCTGAACTTTACTTCTTCCAGGGCCGCAATGCCCCCCTCTTTGTCATACATGGGATGCCACTGCCGGGTGTAGGGCAAATCGTAGACCGCGTCCATTTCTTCTTCCGTTAAAGGCATGGCCGCCGGATTCTGCACCACATACAGACCATGGGAATTTTTCTGCACAAGGGTTTTCCCGTAAAAAGGATCCACGTTTTCATGCTGCAGCCGGTAGGCTTCCGCCAGCAAGGTTTTATCTTGGCGGATCTCATCATATCCAGGCAGTGTTACGGAATCTTCAATGCCTTCCGGCGACGGTACCGTATAGGCCGTACCCCGGATATAATGGAGGTCTTCCCCAGAAGCACCCCCTGCCAGGTAATCGGCTATCTCCCGGATCTGCTGTTCCCCCATGCCACATACCAGAAGGTCGGCGCCGCTATCCGTCAAAATGGAGGGAAGCAGTTTGTCCTCCCAGTAATCATAATGGGCAAAACGGCGAAGGCTGGCCTCGATGCCGCCGATGATAACCGGCAGGTCGGGCCAGATTTTTTTAACAATTTTTGTATAGACAAGGGTAGCGTGATCCGGCCGTTTCCCCATGGCCTTACCCGGGGTATATTTATCTTCGGTGCGGGGTTTCCGGGCCGCCGTGTAATGGCACAGCATGGAATCCAGATTGCCCCCGCAGACCAGCACCCCCAGCCGGGGTTTACCCATGACCCGGAAAGCATCCGGGCTGCGCCAGTCGGGCTGGGCCAAAATCGCTACTTTATACCCTGCCGCTTCCAAAACACGGCAGATCACAGCCGGCGCAAAAGAAGGATGATCCACGTAGGCATCCCCGCTGACAAACAGGAAATCCAGCTGCTCCCAGCCTCTTTCCTGCATATCCTCTTTGCAAACCGGCAAAAATTTCTGATTCATTTTGTTTCCTTTCCGGCAGAATCGTAAGGAATCGCTGATTAAATGAGTTTGTGCGCTTGCCGAAAGATGGATTAATCCGCGGTTCCGTAGGTCCTGATTACCGGTTCATTGGTTTCTTCAGAAGGCAAAACCTTTCCATTATGTTCTATCTGCAGATCTTTCAGGTTCCCTATATTCACCGTAAGCTTTCCTTCCTTGGAAAACTCCCTGGTTTCTCCCTTTAATAAAGTACCCTCATATAAAACGGCGCCTTTGGCATCGGTGACCCGAAGCCAGCATTTCCCTGTAGACGTAAGTTTTAACGCAGTTAAGCCAGAATTGACCGTAACATTTTTTTCATTTGACGCTGCCTCTTTTTTCAAAATTGCGGCGCCATCTTTTTCTTTTATAGTACTCTCTTCTTTTTTAGCAGCAGTCGTCTCAGCAGTTACGCCGTTCTTCACTTTTGCTGAAGCCGAAAGATTTTCCTTTTTATCATCTGCAGCTAAATGACCGGAAGCAGAACGCTCCGCTTCTTTTTTCTGAGACGAATCATCTGCTTTCGGATTTTCTTTTGCTTCACTCTTCGGTTTATTTACCGTGTCAGACAAAAACGGAACGGAAAGCTCAATTCCCTGTCCGGACCGGTTCAGATAATAATAAACACCACCGGCAGCCAGCAGCAAAACAAGGACAACGCACAAAATCATCAGAAACAGATTCCGGTTGCTGTCTGTTCCGGAACCGATATCACGGTTAGACTTAAAAGAAGGACGTACCCGGACATCTTTTGACTCACGGATTGCATTGTTATTAACAGCAGTATTACCGGAAAGAGAAGTTTTGAATTCTTCTACTAACTTGGCCCCGTCCAGACCAAGATAATTCCCATAGGTACGCATGATCCCCTTCACGAACACGGCGCCGGGAAGGGAAGCAAAATCATTATTTTCAATGGCCTCAAGATAGTTGCGTCGGATATTGGTCTCCTGGGCTGCCGTATCCAGCGAAACATTTTTTGCGATCCGCGCATCCTGTAAAATTTTTCCAATATCCATAATCGGCAGGCCTCCGCTAATTTCCACGTTATTGCTAAAAATTTTGAAACAAAAGTTTCAAAATAAAAGAATGAAACACAAACAAAATCACATTGCCCCATAAAATTTACGGTTTACCATACGCTTGATTTTCAATCCGTAAATCTTCAATCTGTCCCGGAAGGTTCCTGACTTTCCCCGGCATCCTTTGACAGGAAAATCCGTTCCACCTCTTCTCGGGACATGCGAAGTTCACGGGGCTTGCTGCCTACAGCAGGCCCTACGATCCCCAGTTCTTCCATGGCATCCACCAGGCGGGCTGCCCGGTTATACCCGATGCGGAACCGACGCTGCAGCATAGAAGAAGAAGCCTGTCCCAAATCCAGTACCAGACGGATGGCCTCATCCAGCAGTTCATCCTGCCCGTCGTCTTCGGCAGGCTCACCGGTTCCCCCTGCAGCAGCTTTTTCTTCTTTGTGGCTGTCGCTGGGCAGGGCCACATTGGTAACGTCATCGCTGTATTCTACAGGGATCGCCTGCTGTTTGATGAATTCCGTCACCCGGTTCAGCTCTTCATCGCTGACAAAAGCACCCTGTACCCGCAGGGGCTTGTTGGCCCCGATAGGATAGAACAGCATATCGCCCTTCCCCAGCAGTTTTTCCGCTCCTCCCATATCCAGTATGGTACGGGAATCGGTTAAAGAAGAAACCGCAAATGCGATACGGGAAGGAATATTGGCTTTCACGATACCGGTAATAACATCTACGGAAGGACGCTGGGTAGCCAGCACCATATGGATACCGCAGGCACGGGCCTTCTGGGCCAGCCGCAGGATGGCGTCTTCCACGTCGGCTTTTGCCACCATCATCAGGTCGCTCATTTCGTCGATGACGATGACAATGTAGGGCATCTTTTCCGCAGCCTGGGCATTATAGGCTTTAATATCCCGCACCCTCGTATCTGCAAAGGATTTGTACCGGCGTTCCATTTCCGCCACAGCCCAGTGGAGGGCCGAAGCCGCCTTTTTGGCATCAGTGACCACCGGCACCAGCAGATGGGGAATGCCGTTGTAATTTGTCAGTTCAACCACCTTGGGATCAACTAAAATCAGTTTCACTTCATCGGGCCGGGCCTTATACATAATGCCGGCCAGCAGGGTGTTCACGCAGACAGACTTACCGCTGCCGGTAGTACCGGCAACCAGCAGATGGGGCATCTTGGAAAGATCGATGGTAATGACCTTCCCTTCAATATCCTTGCCCAGACCCACACACAGTTTGGATGGGTTATCCCGGACCGCTTTACAGTCCACGATTTCCCGGAAGCCCACCATATCATTGGTGATATTAGGCGCTTCAATACCGATGGCCGCCTTTCCGGGAATAGGCGCTTCCACTCGAACGCCGGGAGCCGCCAGACGCAGGGCGATGTCATCGGCCAGGTTCACCACAGAGCTGACTTTAACACCCGCCGCAGGTTCCAGTTCGTACCTGGTTACAGAAGGTCCCCGGGTCACTCCGGTCACTCTGGCGTTTACCTTAAAGTCCTTCAGCGTCTGTTCCAGCGTCCGGCACTGCTCTCTCACATCCGCATCGAACTGGTGCTGGTCCATGATCTCCACCGGATTCAACAGTTCCAATGGCGGAAATTTATATTCGGGTTTTACCGGAATTTCCGGTTGTTCTTCCGCAATATTCTGATTACCGGAATGAACGGAAGCGTCGCCGTTCACATTATCTGCAGCCTCTGCCTTATCTGCTTCTCTCGTCTTTTCTAAAGACTCCTCTTTAACTGCTTCCACCGCTTTATCTGCAGGTTCCGCATTAACTGCATCTTCCGCCTTTTCCGTGCTTTCACTTTTTTCAGAAGAAACTGCTGCTGCTTTTACCGTTTGATTTGCCGCCGGGGTCATCCCATTGGGCGTAAGGACATAACGGGGTTTTCCCGAAGCATCTGCAAAAGATTCCGGCCGTTCATCCGCCTCATCGCCGGCAGGGGACTGTTCTCCTCCCGCCTCTCCATAATGGGAAATGGGAATATCATAGGAATCCGTCTCAGGCACCATGGCATCCTTTTCCCAGGGCGCCGGTTCCGGATCATCCCTATGCCCTTTAATAATTCCGGAAGCAGGACGCAATACGACGGTCTGCTGCTTTTCCGGATAAACAGCAGTAAGGGGCGGCCGTTCTTTTTCCGCCGGCTTATGATTGGCCATACGCTCTACGGTCGCGTCAAGAGTTTCTTTTTCTCTGTCAGGCCACGGATCGTTAAAGCCGGAATCTTCCGGATCATTTTCACCTTTTTTATTACCGAACTTCAAAATCTGCTTAAAGACAGATTCCTTACGTACATCTTCATTGTAATCGGAAAATTCTTCATTATTATAAACGTCATTATAAACGTCCCGCGCTCCCTGATTTTCAGGTTCCGGAGAAAAATTCCCAAATAAAGGTCTGCGCTGTAGCTGACGGGGTCCAGCCGGAACCGGTTCTTCCTCCAGTTCTTTCCGGTTTTCCTGCCGCCGTTCCCGTCTGGCAGCCCGGATATCCTCAATTTTGTTCCCTGCTTTTGCCGTCAGGGCCGCCAGGGACAATTTTCCGGTGAGCACCAGACTGGCAAGCATACCCACGATCAGGATGATTACGGAACCGGTTGCGCCGAATACCGAATGGAGAAGTTTCGTAACAAGGGCGCCAACCAGTCCGCCCCCTTCCGGCAAAAAAGTTTTTTCCATTTCGTAATCCAACGGCACCAGCATATGATGAAGGAATCCCAGCAGGCAGACATAAAAGAGCATGGCTGCCCAAAAGACGCCAAGCCGGACCAGATTCTTCTGCATACGGAAATATCCGATCCCCATGGCAATAAAGACAACGGGAAACAGAAACGCTCCCAGTCCGAAGCCCCAGCGTAACGCTTCACGCAGGAATTCACCGATAAATCCGGTAGGCAGGCCTGCGTACGCAGCCAGAAGGAAAATCCCCGCAGCAATACAGGCAAGCCCTTTCAGCTCGCCTTTCTGCCGGCCTTTCCGTATTTCCTTTTCATCTTGTACCGTCGTTTGTTTTTTCACAGTATTACACTTCCATAATAATCGGTATGATCATAGGACGCCGTCTGGTCTTCTCAAACAGGAAGCGTCCCAGGGAATCCCGGATGGCGTTTTTCAACGCGTTCCACTCTGTATTATTATTTTCCGTACATTTATCCAGGGCCGCCTGCACCTTGCTTCTGGCTTCCCCCATCAGATCTTCCGCTTCCCGAACATACACGAACCCCCGGGACACGATGTCCGGGCCGGAAATGATCTGGCCGGCGGACTTATCCACGCCTACCACCACGATCATGATGCCGTCCTGGGACAGCTGGCGGCGGTCTCGCAACACAATGTTGCCAACGTCACCCACACCCAGCCCGTCAATGAGGACCTTACCGGAAGTTACCTTGCCGTTCATGCAGATCTTGTCTTTGGACAACTCGACGATGGCCCCGTTTTCCGCAATCATAATGTTCTTCCGGTCCATGCCCAGGCTTTCCGCCAGACGGGCATGCTTTACCAGATGGCGGTACTCCCCGTGGACCGGCATGAAAAATTTCGGCCGCACCAGGTTGTGCATGATCTTCAGTTCTTCCTGGCTGGCGTGGCCGGACACATGGACCCCGTTAGCCTTTTCGTAAACTACTTCGGCCCCCAGCATATATAAATGATTGATGGTGTTGGAAACCATTTTTTCGTTGCCGGGAATGGGCGCCGCGGAAATAATCACCGTGTCGCCGGGAACGATCTGCACCTTCCGGTTCTCCCCCATGGACATGCGGGTCAGGGCTGACATAGGTTCCCCCTGGCTGCCGGTGCAGATGATCACGATTTTATCGTTAGTGTAATTGCGGGTTTCGTCAATGTCGATCAGCACCCCTTCCGGCACCTTCAGGTACCCAAGCTCCAGGGAAATGCTCACCACGTTTACCATGCTGCGGCCCATGACAGCCACTTTTCTTTTGTAGCGGACCGCCGTGTCGCAGATCTGCTGGATGCGGTGTACGTTGGAAGAGAAGGTTGCGATGATGATCCGGTTCTTGGCGTACCGGAACTCGTTGTCAAAGGTCTCGCCCACAAACTTTTCGCTCTGGGTGTAACCGGGCCGTTCCGCGTTGGTGCTGTCCGCCATCATCAGCAGCACGCCCCGGTCCCCGTATTCGGCAAACCGGTTCAGCTCCATGACCTGTCCGTCCACCGGGGTCTGGTCGATCTTAAAGTCGCCGGTGTGGACGATAAGCCCTACCGGCGTATGGATCGCCATACCGATGGCGTCGGGAATGCTGTGGTTCACCCGCATAAATTCCAGTTTGAAAACCCCGGCCCGGACCCGGTCACCGGAACGGATCTCATTTAAGGAAGCGGTAGACACACCCGCCTCTTCCAGCCGTCCCTTTAAAATGCCCAGGGTTAACGGGGTCCCGTATACAGGAACATCCAGCTGTTTCAAAATAAACGGCAGGGCGCCGATATGGTCTTCATGGCCGTGGGTCAGGAAAATACCTCTCAGTTTATCCTGGTTTTCTACTAAATACGTAATATCGGGAATCACCAGGTCGATTCCCAGCATATCATCTTCAGGGAACATTAAACCGGCGTCAATCAGAATGATATCGTTTCCGTAACGGAAGGCCGTCATGTTCTTTCCGATTTCGCCGAGACCCCCAAGGGGAATGATATTTAATTTTTTTTGTGTTCTCTCCAAAATTTACCTCCAGATATAAAATTTTGCTTCATTTAATAAGGGCTTTGCAAATCATTTTCCCAAAGGCGGTCAAGGAAAAATAAATTTACAAAATGGCACTATAAATTCCGCTGACGGAATAAAATTTTATAAAAGCTGCTGATCCTTCTGTCCGTACGCCTGCCGACGATTTTGTCCAAAGGCATTATCCCAGCGTTTCTTTAATCAGAAGTTTCTTGTCTTCAGCAACACATAAAACTGTTCTTCCGTCCTCTTCCGCAACGCGAGACTGCGTTGCTTCACTCTCTGCTATTATACCCCAATTGAAACGGAAAAACAATTGTTTACCTGATTAAATAGCACGTAATTGTGAAAAAAATGTGAAGTTTAAGGAAAATTTGAGAGAAATGTATTTATATTTTGAAATGTAGTAAAAAAGCAAGGGGAAGGCAACGCAAAACCGTCAAGGATTGCTTATGCCTTCCCCTTTGCTTTTTTTATTGCTTATTCAATTGCTACTCATCATCTTTTACGAGTTCAATCCCAAACATCTTCTGCATAAAATCTTCCCTTTCGTTGTAGATATTTACGATATAAACCGTATCAGAATCAACTCTGTAAAACACATAATTTTTAGCAACATAAACGCAAAAATAATCACAATCAATGTCGTAAACTTCACGTATGGAAATGCCCATTGATTCAAATCGCTGTAACAAGTGAATCCGCTCATCAATTTCTTTAAAAACTTTTCTTCGCACTTGCGTACCAAAATGAAAATCCAAATACTTGCGCAACTTCACTATTTTTTCTTTATAGTGAGGAGAATACGCCAGCTTCTTCACGGCTCAAACTCCATTTCTTTTTGAATCTCAGTGTCTGTAAACCAGCCTTCGCTTTCAGCCCTGGCCTCTGCTACTTTAAGTTCGCCGACAACCGTATGCGCCGCCTTCAGCCGATCAAGAGCATCTGTTTCTTCCATTGACATTATTGTGTAAACACCATGCCCGTTTCGTGTCAGGTACACACGACTATTCGCATCTACATCTTTTAGTACTTCTGTGTAGTTTCTTAAATCTGATATCGGTTTTATGCACGGCATAACAGCACCTCCCTCGCTTGCTCTTACAATCATATTATACACAAACCCAGCCTGTGTTGCAAGCGAATTAACACGCAAATTGTTCAGCAGTTTTAAATATTACTGGACGATTTTTATAAACTTTGAAAATTGTCCAGCAGGAACAGAAAAGGATAAAAAATATTTTCCCTCTGGTCGTAAAAACGACCAGTTTCGAAGCGCAAACACGCATGGAAACTGGTCTTTGGTTCATCTTACTCTTAAGTTTTTAAAGGTAGAACCTTATTGGAAGCTTTGATAGTACTGATTGAATGGCTGTAAATTCAAACTGCATGAGAGTGGAGCTTTAAGGTTTGCGCGGAATTTTCCTCAATCCATCAGAACATGTACGCCACGCTTACGTTGCCGCCAAAGCCCCGATGCTTACCACCATAGCCGTAGATGTTGATATCTGTCTGCCATGGGTTGGTCTTGGAAGCTTCCATCCGCAGACCCAGTTCGCCGCGAACGCTGCTGCCCTTCACGCTGGCGGAACGGATGGCCGTGTTGTTTACCGTGCCTTCTGCTTTTCCGTCAAATTCATACTCATACGCCAGTCCGCCGTACCAATTCCACAGTTTATCGGTAGTTCCGTACCGTGCGCCGATCCGCAGTACGCTGCTCTTCACGCTGTCCAGGTTGTAGTGCTGTACCGCGTCAAACTCCACCCCGTCCCGTTTGGTGTAGAAATATTTGCCGTATACGTCCAGGCTCCTGCCCTTGTCATACTTGAATACCTTGCCTACGCCAATGTGGGCGCCGAAATAATTGGCGTGGATGTCATAACCGTAGGCGTTGCCCGCGCCGTCACGTAACAGATCGTCCGCGCTATCGCTCATACGGCCTAACCGGAAGCTGGCTTCCGTGTACACGTCATGCTTGTTGGTGAACTTGGCCATAATACCGCCGCCGGCATAATGGGCGTCGCCGTCACTGCGGCCCACATCGCTGTGCAGCGTGTAGTTGCCCTTGCCGTATTCACCGAAAATGCCGTACTCAACGGTTCCCTTCTTCGTCTCGTTTCTTCTTCCAATCGCAACCGCCGCGTTCCAGGTACGGGTGTTCACATGGCTCCCGGTCTCGTAACGGGACGTGCCCCCACCGATGGCCGCCATAGTAGAAATACCGTCCCTGCCCATGTTGGCAATGTCACTGAGGCCGTCCATTACCTTACCTACGTATTCGTTGCCGGTCTTCAGCAATGCCATATTGGCTTCCGCTGCCATTACCGCCTTGTGGGTCTGCTCGGAAACACCAGCTTCCGTCTTGGTAGTGAAAATCAAATCGCTGCCGGACAAGGAGGCTTCCCCTTCCCCTTCAAAGGCAGTGCCTACCAGATACTTGCTGCCCGTAATGGTTCCCACACTGTCACCGAAGTCGGATACTAACGTCATCGTCCGGTCCGCTTCCAGATACATTTCCTTGTAGAAGTTAATCTTGCTTATGTCTACATCGGCCCCGGCGAAGATAATGTTAGAAGGTCTTGTCATTAACGCGCCGCTGTTCTTCCATTCCACATCGCCGAAGGTAAGTTTGCTGGCGCGGTTTTCGGTTGCTTTGAACATTACGTTGTTTCCACTGTTGGCAAGCTTGCCGGTGATCGCTGCATCTACCGTCACACCGGAAACCGGTTCGAAGCTGTAGGCTTTCGCCTTTTCTTCATTAACTATTGCTTTCAGGGTTTCGTTGGCTTTCAGCAACGTCATGGAATCGTTGGCCGCTACGGTTTCCGGCGAAGCATAGGTCACGTCAAAGCCGTCCGTGCCGATAGCCGTCACGTTGGCGTAATCATAGCCCTTGCTTCCGTCCAACAGGCTCGCGCCTTTTTCCCAGTTCACCGCGCCCAGGGTAACCGTATCCACCTTTTTGATATCCACTTTATAAATAAGGCTCTTGCTGTCCTCACTGGCTGCCACGCCTTTAGCCTGTTTGCCGGATACCGTCACGTTGTTCTGTGTTTCGCTGAATGCTTTTCCGTTGGCTTCGTCATACTTGTTCGCCCCGCTGATGTTAGCATCCGCAAAGAACGCACCGCTTGCAGTCAGAATGTTCTTGCTTGTGCCTGCACCCACTTCCGGCGCCGCAAAGCTGCCCGTGGCAACTTTTACGCTGCCGTCCTCTGCCATCCATGTTTCGGGAACCGCCGATTCGGTTCCTGTCCATGCGGACAGGTCTACATCCGTCAGCTTTACTTCATTTATGTTGTACTTCACTGCAGCAGCTTCCGTTTTCACTTCGCCTTTGGCTTCGGCGACAAACGTGATGCCTTTGTCATCTTTATAATTTACCTCAACCTTGCTTGCTTCTTTGTTGGCGTCGCTCTGATCCGTAACCGTGTCCGCCGTCATTCCCGTTGCGGAAAGAAGCGTCATGGCGTCGCCAATCTTCAGTGCCTTCGTTGTTTCGCCCGTCACTTTCAGATTCTCTGCGTTCACATTGGTTGCGCCGTTGAAGGTGTAAGCGAATTTTCCGTTTGCATCCGCTTTGTTTTCGTAATAGGCTGCGCTGTCATTCCATGTTACGCTTCCGTCGAATGCAACATCGCTTACAATTTTATCTCCCACTTTGTAAATGATCTGGGTCTTCGCGTCGTTCTGTTCCAGCGTGTCCTGATGGGTTCCGCTGAAGGTCAGAACTGTTTCCGCAATTTTATCGCTAAACTTAATCGCATCGCCCGCGTTTTGTTTCGCAAAATCTTTCAAGGTTGCGCCACCGGTTCCCTTAATCGCCTTCGCCGCGTCCACGATGACCATGGTATCGCCTGCTTTCATGTCCGCCTTCACCGTGTCAAGGTTCGAAAGGCTGAACCCGCTGGCGTCAATGGCCGCCGCCGTCAGATCGTCCCCGTTGCCAAAAGTGCGCACAGCTTTTGAAGTGTCATAGGCAACAGAGCCAATGGTAAGGCTTGTTACTTCTTTCTTGTCCTGCTGGTAAATCAACTGGTGGGCGTTGCTGTCGTTCACCTTCACGCCGCCGCCCGTAGTAGATCCGGCAATCTTCACGCCACTGGTGTCGGCGGAATCATCAATGGGGCCGCCGTCCTGCCATTTTTTAGCGCCGCTGATCATAGCATTGGTAAACGCAATGGTATCGCCAACCGTCAGGATCGTTTTCGTTTCGCCGGGCTTCAGTAAAGTAAGACCCGCCTTCGACAGATCGCCGGTGGTTACACTGGCTCCTGTCCCCAAAGTCCAGCCATCGGTCACACTGCTTGCGTCAGAAGAAGCCCCGTTCCAGTTTGCCAGGTCAACCTTCGTCAGTTCCGTGCCGCCGTACTTGTAGTTCACAGCGCCTGCAACCGTTTCTACCGTGCCTTTTAGGGAAGCGGAAAGCACAACCTGGTTTTCTGCCGTCTTGGTAAAATTCTGGGCATGATCCTTGCCCGTCACCGTCTTGCCTGCCGCCAGTCCCGCAGCATTTGCTACCAACACCGTATTTGCCTTCACGTTTTCCGGTTTGTCAAATTGCAAATCGCTTGCGGTAATCGTTGTTACACCAGAGAAATCGTAACCGTCCTCCATGGTGCGGGGGGTTCCGACCGCCATGTTGCCCAACGAAACCTCCGTCACCTCTTTCGCGCCCACAGCATATACCAATTTCTTTCCGCTGTCCGCTGCCTGCACGCCCTTGGATTGCTTCCCTGCCAGCGTCACGCCGTTGGCTTCATCCCCGGTAAAGCCTGCGCCCTCTTTGTATTTGATCGCATCGGCAATGCCCGCTTCCGTAAAGAAACCGGACGCAGCCCCTTTCACGATATCCGTCGAACTGTTCGCCTTCATCTCCGGTTCCGTGAAGCTTCCGCTTACCGCAACCCCCGCGCCGGTCCAGCCGGAGGTATCGCCTAGGGACAGGTCAGAAGTAGTTCCTGTCCAACCGGCAAGATCAATACTGTTCACCGTCACGCTTCCTACTGTGTACTTCACCGCGCCGCCTTCCGAAGTCACGTTGCCGGTAGCGGTTGCATTGTATTTAATCTTCTGCGGGTCTTCATACCCTTTGATTCCAATCGTCTTGCCGGTTCCGTTGGCAACCGTAGTGGTAATGCCCGTTGCATTGTTCAACAGCGTAATGCTTGCGTTTTTCTGCAGTGCCTTGGTGGTATCTTTAAATTTCAAATCCTTCGCGTATACCGTATTGGTTGTTGCAAAGGTAGAGCCGGACAGATTCCTCGTCGCATTGTCGGCATCAATATCAAACTCGCCAAAGGTAATTGCGCTCACCGTGCCGACGCCTTTCGTGTAATTGATAGCCAGTTTGTCCGCCGCCAGCAGCACCTTATCGCTGGAAGTAGAAGTCAGCTTCACGCCGTTCACGCCGTCCGTTTCCGTTGTGGGCGTACCGCCTCCGCTGATCACCACGCCATCGGTAGTAATGGCAATGCCCGTGCCGCCGGAATAGTTCAGTTTAATCGCGCTCAAATCGCTGCCGGATTTCAGCATAGCCATGGTTCCGGAAGACGCAGCTCCGGTAAATGCCAGGTCATTGATATCAATCGCGCCCACATTTTCTACCGCAGTCGCATCCAGCGCCGCAACGCTGGTATCCCACTTCACGCTGTGGTAGGCGATGGTCTCAAAGTTGGCAACCTTATTCACTTTATTATTGGAAGACCCCGTCCATGTACCGGTGATGCTGCCGTCTTTTGTGCCGCCCACATGCAGCTCGTTTCCGATTACGACGTCGCCGCTCCCCTCATTATAAATGTAGCCTCCAACTATATTCCGGGTTTCTAGGCCCGTTGTGTTACCTGTCAAGTTCACAGTATTGCCTGTCGCATCGCGGGGGCTGTCGTCGTAGAAGTCAGTATACCCGCCGTAAATTGGACGGGCTCTATCCTGCGTAACAGTCAGATCCCCGCCGCTGATGGTGACCGTGTTGCCGGTTGCACCACGCATGCCATTACCGCCTATGATAATCCAACTGTCCGTGCCGCCCGAAATCGCGACAGTATTACCGGTTGCGCTGCCACTGCCACGGCCGCCGGAAACAAGATTGCTCAGCTTGCCCCCGGTAATCGTCACAGAGTTGTTCCTAACATCGCCCGTGTTGTATGCGCCTTCCACCGTTGCGGTTACCGTGCCCCCACTGATAGTAACCTTGTTCCCCGTCGTTTCACCACCCTGGGCAAAACCGCCCTGAACAGTTATGCTGACAGTTCCGCCACTGATTTCCACCTCATTGTTTTGCGCCTTACCGTTACTGTCACTGCTAACCCTGCCCCCGGTGACATAGTCACCGTAGCTCTGCCCGGTTATCGTCCCACCTTCGATCGTGACCTTGTTGTGTATCGCATTCCCGTAATTAGTTTGACCTCCGTGAATCCCACGATTTACTTTACTTGAATCCTTGATGGTTACCGTATTATCTTCTACATTAGCAGTTGCGTTGGTTATCCTGCCGCCGTATACCGCAGAAGTTACTTCAGCGTCACCACTGATTTCTACTGTATTGTTTTTCACATCTTCGACAGCAGGGTGACCATCACCGTAATCTTTTCCGCTTCGCCCGCCAATCACACCGCCGCTCACCTTACCACCGCTCACCTTCACGTTGTTGGAGCTTGCAGCTTTCGTTTCACTGACGCCGCCGTAAACAAAGCTATTTACCTGTCCGGCAGTCATCGTGACCGTATTGCCGGTTACTACCCCGTTATAACCATAACCGCCATACACAGTAGAGCTCAACGCGCCGCCTGTTATCAACACCTTATTGCCATTCGTGTCACCGGTTCCGTTACTACCGCCGTACACTCTTCCGTTTATCGACCCGTCACTAATGGTCACCGTATTGTTAGTCACAGTTCCACTGTTCGAGTAGCCGCCATATATAGTGTTCACCGTGCCCTTATTGATGGTTACAGTATTTTCTGTCACGGTTCCAGCGTTCGAGTTTCCTCCGAAAATGGTATTGGTGTCTGTCACTGTGCCTCCGTTGATTTCAACTGTATTACCGGTTGCACTGCTCCCACCGGAACCGCCTTGCAGATAACTGACCGTGCCATCATTCACAATAATGTGATTGTTATCCGCTGCACCGGTGGCAACGCCGCCATTGATATAGCCTTTTACTGTACCGCCATCAATCGTTACGGTGTTATTCTTCGCTTCTTTTGCAGGGCCAGGGCTCCAGCCTGCGGTAATGCCGCTTGGCAGTTCTGCACTGTCTTTGACAGTCACCGTATTGCCATTCGCCGTGCCATCTGTGTACTTTGTGACGCCGCCATACACTTCTATGTTAACTTTACTGTTGCCGCTTATTTCGACATTATTATTGTCTGCATTCCCTCCTTCACTGTAGCCGCCGTAAACAGAATCGCCAGTGCCTACCGATGCATATGTCACCGTGCCACCGGTAATTTCCACTGTGTTGCTGTTCGCGTCGCCGGTGACCTTTTCTCCCGCAACATATCCGCCATACACATTACCTGACACGGTTACTTTACTAACAGAAACACTGTTTCCCGTCACATTGCCGGCAACTTCCCTTGTAAGCGCGCCGCCGTTTACCTCACCCACTTCATGGGTACCGCCGTAGACATTGCCGGTAACTGATCCGCCTTCAACGCTCACCTGATTGCCTGTAGCATTACCTGTTATATATCCACTGACGGAACCGCCGTATGCATTGCCTGTTAAAGTTCCGCCACTGATGGTCACAGTGTTGTCTGTGGCATTGCCGGTATAACTGTAGTCGTATTTTCCGTGCTGGCGACCCCCGTACACATTACCGGTAACTTGGGCGCTGCCTGAAATAATTACCTTGTTCTTTGTTCTAATACCACGGTCTTTACCCTCACTGTTTCCATCTCCGTTGCCTACACCGCCAAATACATTCCCTGTAACAACTGCGCTGTCCTGAATTGTAACAGAGTTCTCTGAATTAGCAGCAGTATAATATGCATCATGAGCGCCGTATATGACGCCTTCTACCTGGGCGCTGCCTTTAATAATAACCTGGTTTTGGTTTGCTGTTGCTTCGTCTCCAAAGCCATTATTCGAAGCGCCTGCTACTACCGCATTGCCTGAATTACTTTTTACCGTAGCGCCATTGATGGTAACGATGTTATTGTTCGTTTCATTGGAACCCTCCGCGCCGCTCACATAATCTGTAATCACTGCAGAACCGCTGATGCTTACCTGGTTGCCGTTTGCCTGATCGGTTCCACTATAGTAACTATTGCCGCCAATTACAGCAGACACGGTTCCACCACTGATTTCTACTGTGTTGTTGTTAGCAGCTCTTCCTTCCGATTCGGCGTAAGAAGCGCCTCCTGTCACGTAACCACCTACGGTTCCGTCGCTGATTTTTACTACATTCCTATTTGCGTTTCCTGTCGTAGAATTACCGCCATACACATTTTGTACAGTGCCGCTTTTCAACTCAACCTTGTTTTGGGTCACGTCACCGTCCGAAGAAATACCGCCGAAAACACTCTGAACGCAACTGCTGCTGCCCATGTCTATAGTAACGCTGTAACCGGATATAGTTCCATGGGCTCCATAATAACCAGCGGCGCCGGGATCCAGATAGATTTGTTTTTCCTGACCATCTACTACCAGCTTGCCTCCCTTGCCACTTCTACTTCTGACAACAATTACATGAGTACCATTCGCAGACCCATAGGCTACGTTGCCAAAGACATTTCGGCTTCCTTTCTTGGTACTGATATCATCTGAACCGGTAACGCTTGTGCTGTCCACCGTCATAACGTTACCGATATCGTCCGTCGTATCGGCCGTAACTGTCAGGCTCTTCCCGGAAGGATTCCAGTAAAGGTTATCCACAGCGTAGTAGTCGCCATAATCACCACCGGAATACGCATAATGCTTATCTCCCACCTGAACATAGACCGCTTCCGCCACCGGCGTAGCAAATCCGCCCAGCAGCGCAGCCGCCACGCCCAGGGTCGCCGCCGCCATCCGCAAACTGCGTGCGCCGCAGCCTTTGCCATTTCGTTTTGCCAGCTCGCTGGTCACCACGTAGCAATGCTTCACTTTGCTCCACACTACTTTGTAGATTTTGTTCATATTGTATTCCCTCCCCTGAATCTCTATTCAGCTGAATCAAATTGCATCTCACTTCGTCACCTTCACCTTAAACCGGAACCGCTCCCGGTATTCTTCCGGCACAAGGGTCTGCAAAATGCGTTCGCATAACTTGCATTGTTCGCACTCCTTGCACTCGCAGGTCAGCAGTTTGTCCGGCACTTTGTCCAGCGTAACGTTGGCCAGCGCTTCCGGGGGCGCCATGCGGTGGGCAAACCCAACCGTGCCGGAGAGCATCAGTTCCGTCAGGAGCATGTTGTTGTTTTCCGTAAGGTAGGCGTCCATGCACCGGAAGGGGTAGTCCCCTTCGGAGTTGCGTCCGGCGATTTTGTAAATGTCCACGTAGGGGTCAAAATGCTTCTGCCACCGGGGCAAGATCCAGTTGGCCCTAAACAGGTCGGCGATACCGTCCTGGCAGCAGCTGAGGATGCCGGCGTAACTGCCCAAAGCCACCGAAAGGTTGTGGCAGATGGAGTTGGGGCAGCCCATAAGGCAGCCTTCGTTGATGAGGCATTTCAGTTTGTACCCGGCTGTGTGCATCTCTTTTAATTTGTTGGGAACCCGCAAAATTTCCCGGGGCGGGTTGAACACTTTCGCGCCGCACTTCTCCCGCCAAATTTCCATCTGCCTCACGTTCCAATGGTACGCGTTGCAGGAGGTGTGGATCTCCAGCTCCGGCAAGAGCGCGTGTAGCAATACGGCGATGCGGTAGTCGGAAAGGATCAGTCCTTCCAGCTGGTATCGGTTTGCCTGCCGGGCGATCCGGATGGCGAAATTTTTCAGTTCCTCTTCCGAATGAAACTGGTAGTACATGGCGTTGACCGGGCAGATGCGCCGCACGTTTCCTTTTGCCTTTTGCAAAAACTCCGCGCAGTTCATCATGTACCGGGCCCGTTTTACTTTGGCGTCATCCGTATTTTTTTCTGTGCCGCCCGGCCCGTCAAACAAAAAGCGGACATGGGACAGCATTTCCTCGTTGGGCAGCTCGCAGTACACGTGGTCGATATGCTGTTTGCGTTTTTCCGTTTCCTGCAAAAACCACTCCGGGTCCGTGCCGTTGTAGGGAATGGAATAAATGCGATTGGTTGGGTCCATGGTTTTCCTTTCGCTCCCTGTTTATTTCTGTCGCTTCCCATTTGTGACTTCCGGTTATCATCTGACACTTTTCTATTTTATTTATTGAATTATTGTTTTCGTTAATGGGTTATGTGAATAGAGAAATCCGCGCATACTTCTTCATCTTTAATTGTATTCAGAATTTAGCAAAATTTTAACTGTACCCAGGTACAGGCCTTGAAAAATTTCGCATTTTATACCTGTACTTTTGGTCAAAAAACCTGTACTTTTGAAAAAATAGTTTGCACGGGGCCTTGCCCGGTGGTATGCAAACACAAATTCTGTGCTATAATTTTTTTAGGAAATAATTTAGGGAAACGGTAAACCGTTTACATGAATTTATACAATTGCCAGTAAATTTTTTACAGTTTTGCCTATAGTTTTTCCTCATCGGTCAGAGAAACAAAAAATTTGAAAGGAGGTCGCCGCTCATGTTCCGCAATCTGGTTTTGCTCAATGCTTTTTACCTTTACGCCAGTGTAACAGTGTACATGGCTGTTATCGGAGCGGCGGCGCCTGTATACGGCAAGGCCGCTCTGGCGGAACTGAACCTGTTTTTCATGGCCTCCACCGCCTTGGGCATTTTCGCCTTTGGATTTTTGCGGGAACGGTTCCCGGAAATTTCCTTACGCAGCTTCCTGTTGGGGGCCCTTGGGGTCAACGGAGCCAGCGTGGCGGCGCTGCTGCCCATCCTTACGGCAGGCTCCGGCGTTTCCCTCCGTTTTGCTTTCCTCTTTCTTTTTACCCTTTCCAACGGGTACCTTACGGGGCTTCTCTTCTATTACGTTGTCCGCTGTATCCCTACAAGTAGGCAGGGTTTCTGTATCGGGTCCTTCCTGGCCTGCGCCCATTTTTTCCTGTTCCTGTCGGACTCCCTCATCCGGATCTTCGGCAGCCCCTCCCACTATGCCCTGTGGTTCCTGTTCCCGGTGCTGGCCATCGGAGCCCGGCTTCTTCTGTCTGTGACGGCGGCGGAAACAGAGCAGCCAAAACAAAAATGGAAAACCAATCCTTTCCTGCTGCGTCACGCCTCTCTGTTCCTCATTGCCGTGGCGCTGCTGTCGCTAACGGTAGGCTTCAGCGACAGCCTCTTCCTTGTACAGCACCAGGAACATTCGGAATGGTTCCGGTACACCCGCTTTGTGAATGTAAGCGGGTTCCTGCTGGCCGGGTGGCTGGCAGATTCACGCCCGGTCTACCTGCCTATGGCGGCGCTCCTGGCCCGGACCCTATCCCTTTCCTTCTGCGTCTTTTCACTGGAAGGCGGCGCGGTAAGTCTCTGTTCCATCGCCGACTGCTTCTTCACCACCTTTTTAATTGTATTTGTCATCTGGCTGTTCATCACCGTAGCGCCCCATATGCCTCATGTGGAAAGCTGGGCCGGTATGGGCCGCATGGTGGAACTACCCTGCGGAGCGGCAGGCGCTTTATTAGGGGTGGCCCTGCTGCAGCGGCTGCCGGTGTCCCTCACCTTCCTTGTATACGTGTTACTCCTTGCTGTTTCCGGCGCGTTGTTCTATCAGGCCATGGTAGGCTGGTACAAAAGCGCAAACCCCACGGTAGTCCTGGCTATAGTGGAAACGGCGGGGAATGGTACCGGTGTGCCTGCTGATCTGTCATCCTTCGAAGACATCACACAAAAGGAACAAGAGGGATCCTTCCTGCCGGATAACGAAGGACCCTTCACCGGTTCGACAACAGAATGGAACGAGGCGGCGATAGAGAAAACGAATCCAATGACACCGACGGCAGAAGCATTTGGCCCAACGGAAACCGCTACAACGGTTTTCACTACAACCAACTTCGCCGAAACAGAACGGGCCGTTCCTGCCGCGGCAGCGGCGAACGCATCGTCCCAGCCCGAACTCTCCCCTGTCTTTAACATGACCTCAGAACAGCTGGAAAAACAGCTGCGGATTTTCAAAAGGTTCTATCACCTTACCCGTCGCGAAACGGAAGTACTGCAGGAGCTGATCTGGGAACGAAGCATACAGGAAATTTCAGAACGGCTGAACATATCCCAGCGCACGGTGAAGTACCACATCAGCAACCTGTTCCAAAAGACCGACGTAAAGACCCAAAAAGAATTAAAGCGAACCCTGCGCAAACAGAAGCGCCGCTTCGAGAAAGGCCTCGACCCTCTTCCCCCGGATGAATACGAAGAGGATGAGTAGTGACAAGGTAAGTATCGGTTGCAGTTAAAGCGCAAAAAAAGAGCCGACCCATAAGGCAACAGTCGTTGCATTGTGGATCGGCATCTGTTTTTTTTAATAAATCGCACCGGCCCATTCGGTTTAAGGAGGCGCCTCCTTAAACATTGTTTGAAATGAAAGGAGGGAAAAGAATGAAGGACCGGTGCGACTGTAAAAAGGGTGTATTAAATTGTGAAACAGTTTTGCGTTATATTTTCCGCTAAAACTATTGAAAGAGTTTTACTTTTTCTTTATGTTTTCTCTTTTATTCTTCGCCGGGATCTACGGACAGGGCGCCGCCCTTATTCCGTTTCTGCCACAGGAAGCCAAGGGCCAGGACCACAACGCCCGCGATATCGGTTACGGTTCCCGGGACGATAAGGCACAGGCCGCCCAGGAAGAACACGATACGCTGCAGCACGTTCAGCGGGTGCTGGCAGAAGCCGATCATGGCCAGGGACAGACCCCACATACCCAAAATTGCCGTAACCATGGAAACCACAACCGTAATGGCCGTGGCGTTGATCATCAGCAGTTCCGGCGCCAGTACAAAGATGTACGGCACGATGAAGGCCGCGATGGCCAGCTTCGCCGCATTAACGCCGGTCTTCATGGGGTTGGCCCCCGCAATACCGGAGCCTGCATAGGCAGCCAGGGCTACAGGAGGGGTAACGTCAGCCACGATGCCGAAGTAGAAAGCGAACATGTGGGCCGCCAGTACCGGCACGTGCATCTGTACCAGGGCCGGGGCCGCAATGGTAGAAGTAATAACGTAGTTGGCCGTGGTAGGAACGCCCATACCTAAAATCAGGGAAGTGATCATAGTGAAGAACATGGCCGGCAGCAACTGCCCCCCTGCCAGATCCAGCAGAGCAGTAGCCAGCTTCAGGCCTACGCCGGTTTTGGTAACCACGCCGATGATGATGCCGGCGGTGGCGCAGGCGATCAGTACTCCCAGCACCCCTTTGGAGCCGTTGATCAGTCCGTTGACAAAATCCATGGGGGTGATACGGGTGCTCTTCCGCAGGCAGGCGCAGATGATGGTCAGCGCAATGGCGTACAGAGCCGCCCGCATGGGAGTGTAACCGGTTACCAGCAGGTACACGATAATGATCAGGGGAATGGCCAGGTGGCCTTTTTCCCGGAGGAGTTCACCGAATTTAGGCAGTTCTTCCCGGGGCGTACCCTTCAGGCCGTACTTTTTCGCTTCAAAGTGAACCCCGATCCAGATGCCGGTGTAATACAGCACCGCCGGAATGACCGCCGCTTTTACTACGTCAATGTAGGGAACCCCTACGAATTCCGCCATCAGGAAGGCTGCCGCCCCCATAACAGGAGGCATCAGCTGGCCGCCGGTGGAGGCTGCCGCTTCTACCGCGCCGGCGAAAGCCGGACGGTACCCTAACTTCTTCATCATGGGAATGGTGAAAGAACCGGTGCCCGCCACGTTGGCAACGGAAGAACCGGACACGGTGCCCATCAGGCCGGAAGACAGTACCGCAACTTTTGCGGGGCCGCCAACCGCCCAGCCTGCCAGGGCGTTGGCCGTATCAATGAAGAACTTGCCAAGGCCGGTGGCTTCCAGATAGGCGCCGAACAAAATGAACAGGTAAATGAAGGTTGACGATACGCCCATGGGCACGCCGAAAATACCTTCCGTGGTAAAGTACAAATGACTGACCAGTTCGTCAAAGCCTACGCCCCGGTGGGCCATGATGCCCGGCATGTAAGGACCGGCAAAGGCATAGCCCAAAAAGACCAGGGCCACGGTGATCATGGGCCAGCCAACGGTACGGCGGGCCGCCTCAAACACCAGCAGGATACCCAGGATGCCCACCATAATATCCGTGTCCGTATTCATACCGGCACGCAATACCAGTTCATCATAATTAATATAAATGTACATGGTGGCAAACACACTGAGCACTGCAAAAACCAAGTCAACCGGGTGCATAGTCTTCTTTGACCAGCTTGCCCGGGCCGGATATAAAAGATAGATCAGGGCCATGCCGAAGCACAGATGGATGGTACGCTGCAGGTGCGCGTCCAGTACCCCGAAGATACCTGTGTACAACTGGAAACAGGCGAACAGGATGCAGATGGCGGAGATTACATATCCCCAGAACCCGTCCGGTTCCCGTTTGTTGGATTCTTTGTCAAACTTCTGCATCACTTCTTCGGCGGACATTTCCACCGGAGCGGCATCTGTTTTCTTTTTCAAATCTTCCACAGGCCTCACCGCCTTTCTGAGATTTTTATTGAAATAACGTCATCAGCCAAAGCTGATACCGTTTTATGACTTTCACTTCCACCAGGGTCCCCTGTCCGTACAAGGCGCAGAGGTCGAAGGTCGTATCCTTATGAACGATTTTCGGCATAGCCTGTACCGCCGTGCGGAATTGCAACGAACGGTAAGGCCGGTTCATTTCCAGGTCAAACTTCCCGTCCTTTTTCAAACTGGTAAACTTTCCTTCCGAGGGATCGTAGGGCAGCCCCACCCCTAATGATTCATAGGTAGTGTGGGTCATGGTCATGTCGTTCACCCCATTGACCCGGAAATATTCATCAACCGGGGTCTGCTGCACGGAATGCTTGTAATGATAGTGCCATTCCTCCCCTATGGAAACCGGGAAAGAAGAAACGGCCCTGTCATTTTCCGGGATCATGACCACCAACAGCCGGTCTCCGTACCAGCCAAAGGCTGCAAGCAAAATCAGCAGCAGTAGTACAAAAGACGGACGTTTGTAAAAAGACCGGGCCCCGGTGGACGCCGGAGTCCGGTCTGTACTTGTGTGGTCCATCAAATTACTTCTCGTTGAAGAATTTTTCTGCGCCGGCATTCAGTTTAATAGACATACCGTCTTTACCGGTTGCTTTGGTGATGTTCTTGGATACGTTATGAGCTGCTTTCATACGGTCCAGGTTGCCATACAATGCTTTTACAACAGCGTAACCGGTATCGGCATCCATCTTATCGGTAACAGCCAGCATGCATTTAACAGCAACAGCAGCGGTATCGGTATCAACTTTGTTATAGGTCTTGGCCGGAATGGTAACTTTGGTGTAATACGGATATTTTGCAATCAGCTTGTCGGCAATGTCAGCGCCTACGCTTACCATTACCACGTCATGCTGGGTTGCCAGGTCCTGGATAGCGGCGGTGGGGAAACCGGCTACTACGAAACCTGCGTCAACGTTTCCGTCTTTCAGAGCAGAAGCTGCTTCACCGAAGGACAGGTACTGGGGTTTGATGTCTTTATAGGTAATGCCTGCGATGTTCAGGATCTGACGGGCATTGGCTTCGGTACCGGATCCGGCAGCGCCTACGGCAACTCTCTTGCCTTTCAGGTCGGCAACGGTCTTGATACCGGTTTTAGCGGTAGTAACGATCTGAACGGTTTCCGGATACAGGGTAGCCAGGCCTTTCAGAGATTCAACTTTCTTGTCTTTGAACATTTCTGTTCCGGTAGCGGCATAGTACGCAATATCGTTCTGGATGAACGCAATGTCAACTTTGCCTTCTTTTAACAGGTTTACGTTAGCAACGGATGCGCCGGTGGACTGGGCGGATGCATTCGCGCCGGGAACATTCTTGTTCAGGATGTCGGCCAGTGCGCCGCCTAACGGATAGTAGGTACCAGCCGTGCCGCCGGTAGCAATGTTAATGAATTTTTTGCCACTGTCAGCTGCCGGTTTCGGGGCATCTTTCTTTTTGTCTCCTCCGCCGCAGCCAGCCAATACGGAACCAATCACCGCAAAGGCCATCAAGAACGCCAAAAATTTTTTCATAGATAAATCCCTCCCTTTTCGCTTTTAGCAAAAAATACATAAAATGCCAATTAAATTCGCATTTCTTAATATTTTCTATGTCTGTGAAAAAAATCCTGCCTGTGACAATTATTTTTACAAAAAAATCAAAAAGAATATTGTATACAAAATACGGGAACGGACTCTGTTTTTTCGCCATTCCTGTCACAGAACACGCCGCGCCTTTAACCAGCATTTCCATAAATATATTTTACCACCAAATCCTGAAATTGGCACTTTTCTATTAAAAAACTTTATGCTAAAATAAATAACGATAAAAATTTTCAAAGGAAGTGTAACAAAATGAACAATGTACCCGTTTACAAATTACGCCTGGCCCGTACCCTTTATAATAATTTCTACCGTGCCCGCCTTCAGGACGCCAACGGCGAAGACGCCGGCCAGCTTTTGATCGTGCCGGGCCTGCCCCTGGACCGGAGTCAGCTGCCGGAAAACGCGCCCGTTGCAGATCCCTACCTGCTGGTCATCGTGGAAGACGCCAACATCAACAAGGACAACGTAGTTGATTTTGAAGAAGGAGTGTCCCGGGCCGTATTAGGCAAGTTCACTACGGAAACCACCGCCTTCAACCACTGCGAATTTTACTATCCCTCCCCCGCCTTTTACTTTGCACAGGATGAAGAGGAATAAAAAACAAACAAAGGCAGGACTCTCTGAAAAGAAAGTCCTGCCTGTATTTTTTACAACAGATTTGCATTTCGCTCTGCCAAAAAAATCTCCGCCCTTTGCCCGGACGGAGATTTTTATTTTATTATTTAATTCACTTTTTTCAAACTTCAGCAGGTGTGGCACTTATCATACAGCCCGGCTTTTTTCAGTACGCGCACTGCCGTTTCGCCGATATGGGCCACAGTGTCCGCCACTTCAATGCCTGCTTCATTCAATGCTTTGATCTTATCGTCAGCAGTGCCTTTGCCACCGCTGATGATGGCGCCAGCATGGCCCATCCGTTTGCCCGGAGGCGCCTGACGGCCGGAGATAAAGCCGATGACCGGTTTCTTCATGTTTGCCTTGATCCATGCCGCCGCTTCTTCTTCCGCGGTGCCGCCGATCTCGCCGATCATGATGATAGCCAGGGTCTCATCATCTTCATTGAATGCTTCCAGGGCTTCAATGTAGTCCATGCCCTTAACCGGGTCGCCCCCCAGACCTACCGCGGTGGTCTGGCCGATGCCGGCCATGGTCAGCTGGTAAGTGGCTTCATAGGTCAGGGTGCCGGAGC
>OMYP01000017.1 GCA_900315345.1 uncultured Selenomonadales bacterium
GCTTATATTCCGGGTATCGGTCACAATCTGCAGGAACATTCCGTTGTTCTGATCAGGGGCGGCCGTGTAAAGGACCTGCCTGGCGTGCGTTACCATATCATTCGTGGTTCTCTGGATACTGCCGGCGTTGCAAACCGCAACCAGGGTCGTTCCAAGTACGGTGCAAAACGCGCTAAAGCTAAGAAATAATTTACGCGCTAATAACCAGGACTATTGAGAAATTAACGAATTGATATAAAGGAGTGAAAAGCATGCCGAGAAAAGGCTCAGTTCCCAAAAGAGACGTACTGCCGGATCCGGTGTACGGTTCTAAATTATTAACAAGATTTATTAACAAAGTAATGCTGGACGGAAAGAAAGGTGTTGCTGAACGTATTGTGTATGATGCGTTTGATGTGATCCGTTCAAAAACGGGTAAAGATCCGCTGGAAGTATTTGATGCCGCTATGAAAAACGTTATGCCCCTGCTGGAAGTACGGGCCCGTCGTGTAGGCGGCGCAAACTACCAGGTTCCGGTAGAAGTTCGTGCAGACCGTAAAACGACCCTGGGTATCCGCTGGCTGGTAAATTATGCCCGCGCTCGTGGCGAAAGAACCATGTGCGAGCGGGTTGCCGGCGAAATCATGGATGCCGCCAATGGTACCGGTGCTGCAGTGAAAAAGCGCGAAGATACCCACAAGATGGCCGAAGCAAACAAGGCGTTTGCCCATTACCGCTGGTAACGGCCTGACCCCGTTAATTAGTTTAGGAGGATGAAACAGTGGGCAGATTAATTCCGCTTGATAGAACAAGAAATATCGGTATCATGGCACATATTGATGCCGGTAAGACCACCACCACAGAACGTATCCTGTTCTATACCGGTAAGACCCATAAAATCGGTGAAGTCCACGACGGAGCCGCTACTATGGACTGGATGGTTCAGGAGCAGGAACGTGGTATTACGATTACTTCCGCTGCAACTACCTGCATGTGGGAAGGTTCCGAGAAGCAGTACGACACCCACCGTATCAACATTATTGATACTCCGGGCCACGTTGACTTTACGGTGGAAGTTGAACGTTCCCTGCGGGTTCTGGACGGAACGATTGCAGTATTTTCTGCCAAGGGCGGTGTTGAACCCCAGTCTGAAACCGTATGGCGTCAGGCTGACGAATACAAAGTACCGCGTATGGCATATGTCAATAAAATGGATATCGTCGGTGCTGATTTCTTCCATGTAATGGACATGATGCGTGACCGCCTGAACGCAAACCCTGTTGCGCTCCAGATTCCGATCGGATGCGAAGATCAGTTCCAGGGCATGGTTGACCTGATCCGTATGCAGGCCATTGTATACGGCGACGATATGGGCAAGGATGAAAAATTTGTGGAAATCCCTGCCGAAATGAAAGAGCAGGCTGAAGAATATCGCGGCATTCTGGTGGAAACTGTTGCCGAAGGTGACGACGACCTGATGATGAAATATCTGGAAGGCGAAGAAATCACTAACGAAGAACTGAAGGCTGCTATCCGCAAAGAGACTATTGAATGCAAACTGAATCCAGTATTCTGTGGTTCTTCTTATAAGAATAAAGGGATTCAGCCCTTGCTGGACGCAGTAGTCGATTATATGCCGGCTCCTACTGATATTGAAAGTATCAAGGGCATCAATCCGGAGACCGGGGAGGAAGATTCCCGCCCCACTTCCGACAGCGAACCGTTCTCTGCGTTGGCATTCAAAATTGCTACCGACCCCTTTGTTGGCAAACTGGGATTCTTCCGGGTATATTCCGGTATGATCACTGCCGGTTCCTATGTTTATAACTCTTCCAAAGATAAACGGGAACGTATGGGACGTATCCTGCTGATGCATGCCAACCACCGGGAAGAAATTCCGGAAGCGTACTCCGGGGACATTGCTGCGGCTGTAGGCCTGAAATTTACAACGACCGGCGATACCCTTTGCGATGAAAAAGCCCCGATTATCCTGGAATCCATGGTATTCCCTGAGCCGGTTATCTCCGTTGCGGTTGAACCCAAGACGAAAGCCGACCAGGAAAAAATGGGCATTGCCCTTCAGAAACTGGCGGAAGAAGATCCGACCTTTAAGGTACACACGGATCCTGAAACAGCACAGACCATTATTTCCGGTATGGGCGAGCTGCATCTGGATATTATCGTTGACCGTCTGCTCCGGGAATTTAAAGTTGGATGTAATGTTGGCAATCCTCAGGTTGCTTATCGTGAAACTATCCGCAAGGCGGTTAAATCCGAAGGCAAATTTATCCGTCAGTCCGGCGGTAAAGGCCAGTACGGTCACTGCTGGCTGGAAATCACCCCGCTGGAAATGGGTGCCGGATTTACCTTCGAAAACAAGGTTGTGGGTGGTGCGATTCCGAAAGAATACATCGCTCCCATTGAAGCTGGTGTTAAGGAAGCGATGGAAAGCGGCGTGGTAGCCGGTTATCCCATGGTTGATATCGGCGTAACCGTTTACGATGGTTCCTACCATGAAGTGGACTCTTCGGAAATGGCATTTAAGATTGCCGGTTCCATGGGCTTCAAGGCTGGTGCGGAAAAAGCTTCTCCGGTTCTCCTTGAGCCGTACATGAAAGTAGATATTACGGTTCCGGAAGAATATATGGGCGATGTTATCGGCGACGTAAACTCCCGCCGCGGACGTATCGAGGGTATGGAAGCACGCAACGGCGCACAGGTTATCCACTCTTTTGTTCCTCTGGCATCTATGTTCGGCTATGCGACGGATCTGCGCAGTAAGACTCAGGGCCGTGGCACCTACACCATGCAGGTTGACCATTACGAAGAAGTTCCCAAGAGCATTGCGGACGAGATCGTATCAAAAAATAAAGGAACAAAAGCTGAATAATAAATAAGCTGATCCTAATAAATTTTTATTATAAATCATTATTTACACTTCTAAGGAGGAAGGAAAAATGGCAAAGGCAAAGTTTGAAAGAACCAAACCGCATGTTAACATTGGTACCATTGGTCACGTAGACCATGGCAAAACCACCCTGACTGCTGCTATCACCAAAGTTCTGGCTGAAAAAGGCGGCGCAGAATTCATGGATTACAGCATGATCGATAAGGCTCCGGAAGAAAGAGAACGCGGTATCACCATCAACACCGCACATGTAGAATATGAGACGGAAAACCGTCACTATGCACATGTTGACTGCCCCGGCCATGCCGACTATGTAAAGAACATGATCACCGGCGCAGCACAGATGGACGGTGCTATCCTGGTTGTAAGCGCAGCTGACGGCCCCATGCCCCAGACTCGCGAACACATTCTGCTGTCCCGTCAGGTAGGCGTACCTGCCATGGTAGTTTATCTGAACAAAGCAGACATGGTTGACGATCCGGAACTGATTGAACTGGTCGAAATGGAAGTTCGTGACCTGCTGAGCAGCTATGAATTCCCCGGCGACGATATTCCTATCGTAGTAGGTTCCGCCCTGAAAGCTCTGGAAGGTGACAAGAGCGAAATCGGTGAAGGCAGCATCTTGAAACTGATGGAAGAAGTAGACAACTATATTCCGACTCCGGAACGCCCCACCGACAAACCGTTCCTGATGCCTGTTGAAGACGTGTTCACCATCACCGGTCGCGGTACCGTAGCTACCGGCCGTATCGAACGCGGCTCAGCTCATGTAGGCGATCCTGTTGAAATCGTTGGCATGAAAGATGAGAAAAAATCCACCGTTATCACCGGTCTGGAAATGTTCCGCAAGACTCTGGACGAAGCTCTGGCTGGCGACAATGTAGGCGCACTGCTCCGTGGCGTAGACCGTAAAGAAATCGAACGTGGCCAGGTACTGGCTAAGCCGGGCAGCGTACATCCCCATACCCATTTTACCGGTCAGGTTTACGTTCTGAAAAAAGAAGAAGGCGGTCGTCATACCCCGTTCTTTAACGGCTATCGTCCCCAGTTCTACTTCCGTACTACTGACGTTACCGGTTCCGTAAAACTGCCGGAAGGCACTGAGATGGTAATGCCTGGCGATAACGTTGACATGGAAATCACCCTGATCACCCCGATCGCTATGGAACAGGGCCTGCGCTTCGCTATCCGTGAAGGCGGTCATACCGTAGGCGCCGGCGTTGTTGGCGATATCATTGAATAATTTCTGAATCTGTGTTATAATATTGATCTTAGATCCCGGTATGAGGGGCTTAAGACAGCCCCTCATATTCTTATGTTTATTGGCAACTGCGATGATGTGAAAGGTTGCTTGCCTGTCCTGCCTTGCAGACAGGGAGATTTTCACGGAGTATGTCCGTTCTTAGAAACTGGGCGATTGGAGGAATAATTAATGGCTAAAGCACAAAAAATCAGAATACGCCTGAAAGCGTATGACCACACCGCTCTTGACCAGAGCGCTGCCAAGATCGTAGACACGGCGAAACGTACCGGCGCACAGGTTTCCGGCCCGATCCCGCTGCCTACCGAAAAGAACATTTATACGATTCTGCGTTCCCCGCATGTCAACAAAGATTCCCGTGAGCAGTTCGAAATGCGCACTCACAAACGTCTGGTAGACATTCTGGAGCCGACCCCGAAGACGGTTGACGCCTTGATGCGTCTGGACCTGCCGGCCGGCGTAGACATCGAAATCAAACTGTGAGGAGGTGCTAACGATGGCTAAAGGAATTATTGGCAAGAAGCTGGGAATGACCCAGATTTTTGAAGAGGATGGCAAGTTCATTCCTGTTACAGTTGTGTTAGCAGGCCCCTGCACTGTCATTCAAAATAAAACAGAAGAAACTGACGGATACAATGCGATCCAGGTCGGTTTCGGCGAAGTTAGCGAAAAGAAAGTGACAAAACCGGAAAAGGGTCACTTCGCAAAAGCAGGTGTTGCTCCTGCTGAATTTGTTAAGGAATTACGTCTGGACGCTCCGTCCGACTTAAAACCGGGTGACGTAATCAAAGCCGATGTGTTCGCAGCCGGAGAACTGGTTGACGTAAGCGGTATCAGCCGCGGAAAAGGCTTTGCAGGCACTATTAAGCGTCATAATTTCGGTCGCGGCCCAATGAAGCACGGTTCCAAATCTCATCGCGAACCTGGCTCCATGGGACCCATGCATTCCGGCCCCGGCGGCAGGGTAATCAAAGGCAAAAAACTGCCTGGCCGTATGGGAGGCACGAATGCTACCGTTCAATGCCTGACCATTGCAAAGGTAGACACTGAACGCAACCTTATCCTTATCCACGGTTCCATTCCCGGAGCTAATGGCAGCTGCGTGGTAATTAAGGAAGCCGTGAAAGGTAAGTAATTCAGACGACAGAAAGGAGGATGCTTCATATGCCGAAGTTATCTGTATATAACATGGCCGGCAAAACCACCGGCGAAGAAATCGAATTAAATGAAGAAGTATTTGGCGTTGAGTTTAATGAACCTGTAGTTCATCAGGCTGTCGTTATGCAGCAGGCCAACCAGCGTCAGGGCACTTCTGCTACCAAGACCCGCGGTATGGTTCGCGGCGGCGGCAGGAAACCCTGGAAACAGAAAGGGACCGGTCATGCCCGTGTAGGTTCCACCCGCTCCCCGTTGTGGGTAGGCGGCGGCACCACCTTTGGACCGCAGCCCCGCAGCTATGCCAAAGACATGACCCGTAAAGCGCGTCGTCTGGCGATTCGCTGTGCTTTATCCGCAAAAGTTGCAGCTGGTCAGCTGGTAATCATCGACAACATCGCTTTTGATGATTTCAAGACCAAACGCACCATTGAGATGTTGGACGCTTTTGAAGCTGCAGAGAATAAGACCCTCATTATCACCAATGGTGAAAATGAAAATGTTGAACTGTCCGCCCGCAACATCCGTAAAGTTACCGTCATCAACAACGGCGGTCTGAACTGCTTCGATCTGTTGCATAATAACAAGGTATTCCTGGACAAGAATGCCGTAGAAAAGATTGAGGAGGTACTTGCATAATGGCTGCTAATCCTCGCGACGTATTGCTCCGGCCTATCATCACTGAAAAATCTTCCCTGATGATGCAGGAGAATAAATATACTTTTAAAGTTCCGGTAACTGCAAATAAGACTGAGATCCGCCAGGCTGTAGAGTCCATCTGGAATGTGAAGGTTTTGTCCGTTACAACGGTTCGCGTAAGCGGCAAATTAAAACGGATGGGCAGAAACGTCGGCCGGACATCTGACTATAAAAAAGCAATCGTAAGACTGGCAGAAGGCCAGACGATTCCTGTGTTTGAAGGAATGTAAGGAGGGAAGCTAAATGGCGATTAAAAGCTACAATCCGTATTCTCCTTCGAGACGTTTCATGACAACGTCTTCCTTCGAAGAGATTACGACAGATAAACCTTATCGTCCCCTGGTTGAGAAACTGAACAAGCATGCCGGACGCAATAATACCGGTAAAATGACGGTTCGTCATCAGGGCGGCGGTACTAAAAGACAGTATCGTATCATTGATTTTAAACGCAACAAAGACGGTATTCCTGCAAAAGTTGCTACCATCGAATACGATCCGAACCGTAATGCCCGTATCGCACTGCTCAACTATGTTGACGGTGAAAAACGTTACATTCTGGCACCTCTGGATCTGAAAGTAGGGGACAAAGTGGTAAGCGGTCCGGATGCAGATATCAAAACCGGCAACTGCCTGCCTCTGAAGAACATTCCCGTCGGTACTCTGGTACACAATGTGGAACTGAAGATCGGTAAGGGCGGTCAGATGGCACGCTCCGCCGGCGCCGTTGTACAGCTGATGGCTAAAGAGGGCGATTATGCGCTGTTGCGTCTGCCTTCCGGCGAAGTACGCAAAGTACATATCAACTGCCGCGCTACCATCGGCCAGGTTGGCAATCTGGAATTTGAAAACATCACCATCGGTAAGGCCGGTCGTTCCCGCTGGCTGGGCATCCGTCCCGCTAACCGCGGCGTAGTAATGAACCCCAATGACCATCCCCATGGCGGCGGCGAAGGCCACAGCCCGGTTGGTCGCAAGCGCCCTGTTACCCCCTGGGGCAAGGCTGCCTTTGGCGTTCGTACTCGTAAGAGCAAAAAATCTTCTACTAAGTTAATTGTAAGCCGCAGAACGAAATAATTGTTGAGAGAAAGGAGGCTTATCAGTGTCTAGATCAGTTAAAAAAGGACCTTATGTACATCCGAGCCTGTTAAAAAAAGTTGATGCACTTAATGCCGCAAATGATAAAAAGGTTGTTAAGACCTGGTCCCGCGCTTCTATGATTTTACCGTCGTTTGTTGGACATACCATTGCGGTTCATGACGGACGCAAACATGTTCCGGTATTCATTACCGAAGATATGGTAGGCCATAAGCTGGGAGAATTCGCTCCTACCCGTACCTATAGAGGCCATCAGGACAAGAAAGCAGATACTACAGGAAAGTGAGGAATAAGTAATGGAAGTTAACGCTACTGCAAAATATATCCGCATTGCTCCTCGTAAACTGCGCATAGTTATGAACCTGATCCGCGGTAAAAAAGTATCCGATGCTTTCGCTATTTTGAAGTTTACACCGAAAGTTGGTTCTGAAGTTGTGGAAAAGGTATTGCGCAGCGCTGTTGCCAATGCTGAACATAATAATGACATGAATGTGGACAACCTGTTCGTATCATCCTGCTATGTCGACCAGGGTCCTACACTGAAACGAATCCATCCGCGTTCCCGTGGACAGGCCTTCAAAATCTTGAAGCATTCCAGCCACGTAACCGTTTGTGTTTCTGAGAAATAATAATCCCGGATAAGGAGGGTAATGACAGTGGGTCAGAAAGTTAATCCGCATGGTCTGCGCGTCGGCGTGATCAAAGGTTGGGAATCCAACTGGTATGCCGACAAAGACTATGAAAAATTCTTACTGGAAGATATTAAAATCCGTGAATTCATTAAAGAAAAATTGTTCCTGTCCGGAATTTCCAAGGTTGATATTGAGCGCGCCTCCAATAAGGCACGTATCACAATCTATACCGCAAAGCCGGGCATGGTTATCGGCCGTCAGGGAAGCAACATTGAGCTGCTGAAAAAAGACCTGAAGAAGATGACCTCTGCTAACGTAGATATCAATATCCAGGAAATCAAACAGCCGGATATGGATGCTACGCTGGTAGCTGAAAATATCGCAAGCCAGCTGGAGCGCCGTATCGCTTTCCGCCGCGCTATGAAACAGTGCGTTGGTCGTACCATGCGAATGGGCGCAAAAGGTATTAAAGTGAAAGTTGGCGGTCGTCTGGGCGGTGCTGAAATTGCCCGCAGCGAAAGTTATCGCGAGGGCTCCATCCCGCTGCACACTTTGCGTGCTGACATCGACTACGGTACTGCGGAAGCCCATACAACCTATGGCCGTATTGGTGTAAAGGTATGGATCAATAAAGGTGAAGTCCTGCCGGAAAGCAAGGCAGCAGCTAAGACTGCATCCGCAAAGGAGGCATAAGGAAAATGTTATTACCGAACAGAGTGAAACATCGTAAACAGCACAGAGGCCGTATGAAAGGCCGTGCAATGCGTGGCAATAAAATCTGCCATGGCGATTTCGGCCTGGTTGCCCTGGAACCGGCCTGGATTACGAACCGCCAGATTGAAGCGGCCCGTATTGCCATGACCCGTTATATCAAACGTGGCGGTCAGGTATGGATCCAGATTTTCCCGGACAAGCCGATTACAGCAAAACCGGCTGAAACCCGTATGGGTTCCGGCAAAGGCTCTCCGGAATACTGGGTAGCAGTAGTAAAGCCCGGTCGTGTCCTGTTTGAAATGGGCGGCGTAGGGGAAACCGAAGCAAAAGAAGCTATGCGTCTTGCCGGTCATAAGCTCCCCATCAAAACCAAATTTGTTACAAAGGCTCAGTTGGAAGCCGAAACTGCCGTAGAAGCAAAGGGTGGTGAAGCTGAATGAAAATGAATGAAATCAGAGAGTTATCTGCTGAAGATTTAGATAAGAAACTGGCAGAATTAAAAGAAGAACTGTTTAACTTGCGTTTTCAGATGGCAACCGGACAATGTGAGAATCCCATGAAGATCCACGAAGTAAAAAAATCCATTGCCAGAATCAAAACCGTTCAGCGTCAGAACGAGATCAACGCATAAGGTTTTGAAGCTTAATTAAGGAGGAAACAGTCGTGACCGTAGAAAGAAATGCGCGTGTCAGCCGTGTTGGCAGAGTTGTCAGCGATAAGATGCAGAAAACTATCGTTGTTGCTATTGAACGTTTCGTTCAGCATCCGCTCTACAAAAAAGGCGTAAAGAACACGATTAAATTTAAGGCACATGATGAAAACAACGAAGCGCATATCGGCGATCTGGTAAAAATTACCCAGACCCGTCCGCTGTCCAAGGATAAATGCTGGCGCCTGGTTGAAATCTTAGAGCGTGCGAAATAATTGTAATTGCCAGGTTGTTTTGAATCTGGCAAGGGAGGTTAAAGATGATTCAACAACAGACAATTCTTAATGTCGGCGACAACACCGGCGCTAAGAAGGTTATGTGCATCCGCGTAATGGGCGGTTCTTTCCGGAAATATGCCAACATTGGAGACATCATTGTTTGTTCTGTTAAAGATGCAGCACCCGGAGGCGTTGTTAAGAAAGGTGACGTTGTAAAGGCCGTTGTTGTTCGTTCTACAAAAGGACTTCATCGTAAAGACGGTTCCTATATCCGCTTTGATGAAAACGCCGCAGTAGTAATCAAAGACGACAAGAGCCCCCGCGGAACCCGTATATTTGGGCCTGTAGCCCGCGAGCTGCGTGAAAAAGACTTTATGAAGATTATTTCTCTGGCACCGGAAGTGCTGTAAGAAATCAGATAAAGCACAATAGGAGGTGTTCTTAAAACATGGCTACTGCTGTAAAGCTGCATGTTAAAAAAGGCGATACCGTTCAGGTTCTGTCCGGTAAGGACAAAGGCAAGGAAGGAAAAATCCTGACCGCCCTGCCGAAAAAAGGAAAGGTTATCGTGGAAGGCGTAAATAAGGTAAAACGCCATACAAAACCGTCCCAGACCAACCCTCAGGGTGGTATTGTGACAAAAGAAGCTGCCATTGCTTCCTGCAAAGTAATGCTGGTTTGCCCCAGCTGCAAAAAACCGACCCGTATTGCACACAAGCTTGAGGATGGAAAATCCAAGAGGGTCTGCAAACACTGCGGCGAAGTAATTGATAAATAATATCCGGGAAAGGAGGAAACATTGTAAATGGCCAAGACCAGACTGCAAGAAAAATATTTATCTGAAGTTGTGAAAGCACTGACTGATAAATTCCAGTATAAAAACGTAATGGAAATTCCCAAAGTGGAAAAAGTAATCATTAACATGGGTATTGGTGAAGCCGTTGCCAACAGCAAGGCATTAGATTCCGCCGTAGCCGAAATGGTAACGATTGCCGGACAGAAGCCGGTCATCACCAAAGCCAAGAAATCCATCGCTGCATTCAAACTGCGCGCAGGCATGCCTATCGGCGCAAAAGTTACCCTGCGCGGCGATCGCATGTATTATTTCCTTGACAAGCTGATGAACGTGGCACTGCCCCGCGTGCGTGACTTCCGCGGTGTAAGCGCAACATCTTTTGACGGCCGCGGCAACTACGCCCTGGGCCTGAAAGAACAGTTAATTTTCCCGGAAATCGAATATGACAAGGTTGACAAAGTGCATGGCATGGATATCATTATTGTAACCACTGCCAAAACCGATGAAGAAGCCCGCGAATTGCTGCGGCTCCTGGGAATGCCGTTCGCAGCATAAGTAAGGAGGAAATAATTTTGGCTAAGACAGCACTGATTGAAAAATGGAGTAAAGAACCGAAATTTAAAGTTCGTCATTACAACCGCTGCAAAATCTGCGGCCGCCCCCATGCTTACCTGCGTAAGTTCGGTATGTGCCGTATCTGCTTCCGTGAATACGCATACAAAGGCGAGATTCCCGGCGTAACAAAAGCAAGCTGGTAACAAGCATCTAAGAAAGGAGGCCATTGAATAATGGTAATGACTGATCCGATCGCCGATATGCTTACACGTATCCGTAACGCAAATTCGGTTTATCATGATAAAGTTGAAATCCCCGGTTCCAAGATCAAAGAGGCGATTGCCGTGATTCTGAAGGACGAAGGGTTCATTAAAGATTTTGAAGTAATTGAAGATAACAAACAGAATGTTATCAAAGTAAGCCTGAAATACGGCGCTAACCGCGAAAAAGTAATTTCCGGCCTCAAACGTATTTCCAAACCTGGTCTGCGCGTATATTCCCAGAAAGATCAGCTGCCGAAAGTTCTCGGTGGTCTGGGTATCGCCATCATCTCCACATCCCATGGGCTGATGACCGATAAAGCGGCCCGCAAAGCCGGTCTGGGCGGCGAAGTTCTGGCATACGTTTGGTAATACTATAAAGGAGGTACCGTTTAAGTGTCTAGAATCGGTAAAAAACCTATCACCGTTCCTGCTGGCGTAACGGTTACGGTTGAAAACAACCTGGTAACTGTAAAAGGCCCAAAAGGCGAATTACAGCGCCAGATCAGCCAGGCAATGAAGATCACCATGGACAACGGCGTAATTACCGTAGAACGTCCTGATGACGAAAAAGAAAACCGCTCCATGCACGGCCTGTCCCGGACCCTTATCAACAACATGATCGAAGGTGTTACAAAAGGCTTCAGCAAAGCACTGGAAATCCAGGGCGTTGGCTATCGTGCAGCAAAACAGGGGCAAAACATTAACTTCACACTGGGTTTCTCTCATCCGGTTGTTAAAGAGCCGCCCGCAGGCATTACCTTTGAAGTACCCGCTCCCAATAAAATCGTGGTAAGCGGCGCAGATAAAGAAAAAGTCGGCGCTGTAGCGGCAGATATCCGTGGTCTGCGTCCGCCAGAACCCTATAAAGGAAAAGGCATCCGCTATGAAGGCGAGCATGTTCGCCGCAAAGTAGGTAAAGCAGGCGCTAAGGCCAAGAAGTAATTAAGGAAGGAGTGAAACCTCTTGTTTAATAAAGCAAACAAGAACGAAAAACGTCAGAAACGTCATGTTCGTTCCCGCAGATATGTAGTTGGCACTGCAGAAAGGCCCCGCCTGAACGTATATCGTTCCCTGAGTAACATCTATGCTCAGGTCATTAACGATGAGACCGGTGAGACCATCGCAGCAGCAAGCACTGTTGAAAAGACCTTTGAAAACTACGGTGGCAATGTGGAAGCAGCCAAAGCCGTAGGCAAAGCAATCGCAGAAAAAGCAATGGCAAAAGGCGTAAAAGAAGTTGTATTTGACCGCGGCGGCTACCTGTATCACGGTCGTGTAGCCGCGTTAGCAGAAGCAGCTCGTGAAGCCGGGTTGCAATTCTAACGGAAGGAGGAAGGATTTTGGCTAATTTTGATAAGCGTGACAGACGCGAAAAACCGGATGACGGCTTTACTGAAAAAGTCGTATTCATCAACCGCGTTGCGAAAGTTGTTAAAGGTGGCCGTCGCTTCACCTTTGCCGCACTGGTTGTAGTCGGCGACGGAAAAGGCCAGGTCGGCATGGGCCTGGGTAAAGCAGCCGAAGTTCCGGAAGCGATCCGGAAGGGCGTGGAAGACGCAAAGAAGAATCTGATTACAGTTACCATGGTAGGCAGTACCATTCCTCATGAAATTATCGGTGTATACGGTGCAGGTCGTGTGTTCCTGCGTCCGGCATCCGAAGGTACCGGTGTTATTGCCGGTGGTCCTGTCCGTGCCGTACTGGAGTTGGCAGGCATCCGCGATATCCTGACAAAATGCCAGGGTTCCCATAACCCCAACAACATGGTACGCGCGACTCTGGAAGGTCTGAAGTCCCTGAAGAACCTGCAGTCCGTTGCAGCCCTTCGCGGAAAGACCCCGAAAGAAATTTTAGGTTAAGCTAAGGAGGAAGCATGATGAAAAAGTTGAAAATCACGCTGACCCGCAGCTTGATCGGATATAAGCAGGATCAGCGGGCAACCGTTAAAGCTCTGGGTTTAGGAAAAATCGGCACTTCTGTAGTGCAGGAAGATAATCCGACTATTCGCGGGATGGTCCACAAAGTGGAACATCTTGTGAAAGTGGAAGAAGTGGAAGCTTAAAACAAGGAGGTGCAGCAAAATGGAATTACATGAATTACATCCGGCACCGGGATCCAAAAAGGCCCGGGTTCGCGTAGGCCGTGGTCTGGGTTCCGGTTTGGGAAAAACCTCCGGAAAGGGCCAGAAAGGCCAGAAGTCCCGTTCCGGCGGTGTAAAACGCCCGGGATTTGAAGGCGGCCAGAGACCGTTATATCTGCGTCTTCCGAAACGCGGCTTCTATAATAAATTCGGTAAAGAATACGTTGAAGTTAATGTTGGTACGTTAAACTGCTTTGAAGACGGTACTGTAGTAGAACCTGTAATGCTGATCGAATGCGGACTGATTAAGAACATTCGTGACGGCCTGCGTATTTTAGGCGGCGGCGAGCTGACTAAAAAGCTGACTGTACAGGCTAACGGCTTCAGCAAGACTGCTGAAGAGAAGATTACAGCTGCCGGCGGAAAAGTAGAGGTGATCTGATAATGTTAGCTGCCCTGGCTAATGTTCTTCGGGTCCCCGAGCTGAGGCGAAGAGTTATCTTCACCCTGGTGATGTTTGCGGTGTTCAGGCTGGGAACCCATATTCCGGTTCCCGGTGTAAACGCTGCCATGATCGAGCAGTTGTTTAACAATGGAAACCTGTTCGGCCTTCTGGATTTGTTTTCCGGCGGCGCCTTAAGCAAGTTCTCCATTTTTGCAATGAGTATTACACCATACATCAATGCATCCATTATTTTGCAGTTGCTGAAAGTGGTAATCCCAACGCTGGAAGAGTGGTCCAAGGAAGGTGCAGAGGGCTACAAGAAAATCAATAAGGCAACCCGTTACCTTTCAGTTGTCCTTGCTGTGATCCAGGGTTTCGGAATGGCCTTTGGCCTGCGCTCTGCCATCAATAATCCGGGAATCTTTTCAGTTCTTCTGATAGTGGTTTCCCTGACGGCAGGAACCTGCTTCCTGATGTGGGTAGGGGAAGAAATCACACAGAAGGGAATCGGAAACGGTATTTCCCTTATCATCTTTGCAGGTATCGTATCCCGTCTTCCGGATGGTATTTCAACGCTGTCAAAATATTTAAGCGTAGGAACGATTAACATCCTTAATGTTATCCTGTTCATGCTCATCGCACTTGCCATGGTCGTTTTCGTAGTTGCTATTTCGCAGGGAATACGAAAGGTCCCTGTTCAATATTCAAAACGTATCGTAGGCAGAAAGATGTATGGCGGCCACAGCAGTTACATTCCTTTAAAGGTAAACCAGGCAGGCGTAATCCCCATTATCTTCGCTTCGTCACTCCTGATGCTTCCGGCGACTATCGGACAGTTTGTTAAAATACCCTGGGTCCAGAAAATTACCGGATATTTTGCGTGGGGCACGCCGCTGCAGACTACTTTATACGTCATCCTGATTATATTCTTCACATTCTTTTACACTGCGGTAACGCTGGATATAAAGAATATGAGTGAAAATATCAAGAAGATGGGCGGGTTTATCCCCGGGCTGCGTCCCGGCAAGCCGACTACCGATTACCTGGATATGGTTATGACGCGTATCACACTGTCGGGGGCTATCTTCCTTGCACTGATAGCTATGATGCCCCATATCGTTGTTTTCCTTACAGGGATCGAAGGTATCTATATTGGCGGTACATCCCTGCTGATCGTTGTCGGTGTTGCGCTGGATACGATGAAACAGATTGAATCGCTGGCTTTGGTACGTCATTACCAGGGCTTCATGAAGTAATGAGGAGGATGAACAGATGTATATTCTTTTAATGGGACCTCCTGGTGCCGGAAAAGGTACTCAGGCTGAAAAGCTTGTAGATTCTTATAAAATTCCCCATATCTCTACAGGGGATATGTTCCGGGCGGCTGTTAAACAGGGAACGGAGCTGGGAAAAGAAGCGAAAAGATACATGGATGCCGGCGGATTAGTGCCAGACGTTGTAACAATCGGAATTGTACGGGAAGGTTTGTCTAAACCGGAATGTGCAAAAGGTTTCATTTTAGATGGGTTTCCCCGGACAGAAGAGCAGGCTGTTGCACTGGATGGGATCCTCCAAGATCTGGGCATTAAACTGACCGGTGTAGTAAATATTGTAGTGCCGGACAGCGAACTGGTAGCCCGCGTAACAGGCCGGCGTATCTGCAAAGCCTGTGGCGCAACCTACCATGTTTCCTTCAATCCCACAAAAGTGGACGGTGTCTGCGACAAGTGCGGCGGGAGCCTGTATCAGCGGGATGATGACAAGGAAGAAACCGTTAAAAACCGTTTAAAAGCATATCATGCACAGACAGAACCTCTGATTGAGTATTATAAAAAGCAGGGGAGCTATCTGGAAATAGATGGAACTCAGGCTATCGACAAGGTATATGCCGATGTGGAAGCCAGCCTTGAAAAAAGAGCAGGGAGGTAAGGATCTGTGTCAAAGCAGGATGTGATCGAAGTAGAAGGCACAATTCTGGAATCTTTGCCGAATGCCATGTTCAAGGTGAAATTACAGAACAATCATGAGATACTGGCACATATTTCTGGTAAGATCCGCATGAATTTTATCAAGATATTGCCTGGTGACCGGGTGACCGTTGAACTCACCCCTTATGATCTGAACCGTGGAAGAATTACCTACCGGTTTAAATAACCGGCACAGACACTGAGGAGGTAAAAAATGAAAGTCAGACCGTCTGTAAAACGAATTTGCGATAAGTGCAAAATCATTAAACGCAAAGGCCGCGTCATGGTTATTTGCGAAAATCCGAAGCATAAACAAAGACAAGGTTAAGAAGGAGGTATACTTGAATGGCACGTATTGCTGGTGTCGATTTACCGAATGATAAGCGTGTTGAATACGCATTGCCCTATATTTTCGGTATCGGTCTTACCTTATCCCGTGAAATTCTGGCAAAGACCGGTATCAATCCGGATACCCGCGTCCGCGATCTGACCGAGACTGAAGTTGCCAAAATCCGTGAAGTCGTGGACAGAGATTACAAGGTTGAAGGCGATCTTCGCCGTGAAGAATCCCTCAATATTAAACGACTGGTAGAAATTGGCAGCTATCGCGGCAGAAGACATCGCGCAGGTCTTCCCGTGCGCGGACAGAATACCAAAAACAATGCCCGCACCCGCAAAGGTCCTAAAAAGGGCCAGGGCAAAAAGTAATCAGTAGAGGAGGGTATATACGAAGTGGCAGGAAAAAAAGTAGTTCGCAATAAAAAGAAAATCAGCAAAAACGTCGTTGCCGGCGTTGCGCATATTAAATCCACTTTCAACAATACGCTGGTTACGATTTCTGATTTAAACGGCAATGTAATCAGCTGGGCTTCTGCCGGTGAGATGGGCTTCCGCGGAAGCCGCAAAAGCACCCCGTTTGCTGCGCAGATGGCAGCGGAAACCGCTACCAAAGCAGCGATGGAGCACGGCATGAAAACTGTTGAAGTATTTGTTAAAGGCCCCGGCGCCGGCCGTGAAGCCGCTATCCGCGCTTTGCAGGCCACCGGTCTCGAAGTAAATTCCATTAAGGATGTAACTCCGATTCCGCATAACGGCTGCCGTCCGCCGAAACGTCGCAGAGTATAATTACAGGAGGTGTAGAAATAGATGGCAATTGATAGAGTTCCCGCTCTGAAGCGCTGCCGTTCCCTGGGTCTCGAACCCGCTGTTGTAGGTCTGGCTAAAGAATCTTTCCGTCAGCCCCATCATGCAAACAAAAAGGTCAGCGAATATGGCCAGCAGTTAAAAGAAAAACAGAAAGCAAAATTCATTTACGGCGTACTGGAAAAACAGTTCCGCCTGTATTATGAAAAAGCAAAGAAAATGCCTGGTATCACCGGTGAAAACCTTCTGTTATTACTGGAAAGAAGACTGGATAATGTAGTGTTCCGTATGGGACTGGCTACTACCCGCCGTCAGGCGCGTCAGCTTGTAAATCACGGTCATGTCTGCGTAAACGGCAGACGCGTGGACATTCCTTCTGCACTGATTAAAGCAGGGGATGAGGTTTCTGTTATTGAAAACAGCCGCGGTAAAGCTTATTTTAAAGGGATGAACGAAAAGATGGGTGCTGTTACTGCTCCCGCCTGGATCATTGTGAATGCGGAAGCATTAAGCGCAAAGATCGATCGTTACCCCACTCGTGAGGAAATTGATGTTCCCGTAGTGGAACAGTCCATTGTCGAACTGTACTCCAAGTAAGCTACGCCTTTACATGAAAGAAGGTATACGGATTCTTTTTCGGGATTTGGATTTAGCATCTTTCATTGTAACATTGAGCATCTTTTGCCACCAACCAGTTGGCGTATTGTGGTAATACGCGAGAGAAGGAGGCTTTCCGCATGATTGAAATTATTGAACCGAAGTTGGTTACTTCTGAAATTTCCGCTGATAAGCGTTACGGCAAGTTTGTCTGGGAACCGTTGGAACGCGGTTACGGCATTACATTGGGCAACAGCTTGCGCCGGGTTCTGCTTTCTTCCCTGCAAGGTTCTGCAGTTATTGGCGTCAAGATTGAAGGCGTGCTGCATGAGTTTACTACGATTCCCGGCGTACGGGAGGACGTAGCGGACATTATTCTGAATGTCAAGGGACTGTGCATGAAACTGCATTCCCTTGATACAGATATTAAAGTCCTTCACATTGATGTATCGGGAGAACAGGAGATTACTGCTGCAGATATTGATCCTGACAGTGATGTTGAAATCCTGAATTCTGATCTGCACATTGCGACCCTCGACAAAGATGCGCATCTGAAGATGGACATTTTTGTTGACAAGGGCAGGGGCTATGTTCCCAGTGACAAGAATAAAAGGGATGATATGGGGATTGGCTGGATACCTGTTGACAGCATTTATTCTCCTATTACCCGGGTAAAATTCGGTGTTACCGATACCCGCGTAGGTAATGTTACGGATTATGACAAACTGACGTTGGAAGTCTGGACGGATGGCAGCATCAATCCGGAAGACGCTATCAGCAAAGCTTCCGGGATAATGATCCAGTACCTGAATCTGTTCCAAAACGGTACGGTTGTTGAACAGCCCAAACCGGGAATTGTGACAGAACCTGCAGCAGGGGAATCGGATACGGAAGAAGAACCGGATCCGAAGCTGGCAATGTCCATTGAAGAACTTGATCTTTCAGTCCGCAGCAACAATTGCCTGCGTCGCGCAGGTATCAATACGGTCGGCGATCTGATCAACCGGTCGGAAGAAGACCTGAAAAAAGTTCGCAACCTGGGTACAAAATCATTGGAAGAAATCATTAAGAAGCTAATCGATTTGCAATTATCCTTACGTAAGGAAGACGAAGAATAATAAGGGGGACGGAAAATGGCATACAGAAAATTGAACCGCGCGTCCGGTAACCGCAAAGCTCTGTTCCGCAGTCTGTCCAGCGCCTTGATTTTAAACGGCAGGATCGAAACCACCATTGCTAAAGCAAAAGAAACCAGCAAAAACGTTGCAAAGCTGATCACTTTAGCCAAAGCCGGTGATTTACACGCACGCCGTCAGGCACTGGCAACACTGGTAGACGAAACGGCTACCAGGAAACTGTTTGATGAGCTGGGTCCCAAATATAAGGACCGTCAGGGCGGCTTTACCCGTATTTACCGGGTAGGTCCTCGTCGCGGTGACGCAGCTGAGATGGCTATTATTGAACTGCTGTAAGTGCGTCTGGCACTGGTGAAAGTTCCATGTCAGTCCAGTGGACAGGCATTCGGAGTTTTTTACTGCTAAGCATGAATTCAATAACGAACTGCTTACTTTTATAAGTAGGCAGTTTTTTTTATAGCGGGTCTGTAAATTTGATATTTCACCAAGTTAATTATTTGATAACTAACTTGGATAAGTCTGAAGCGGAATTAATCGTTGGCAGTTGTCGATTTCCTGATTTATTGTTATGTTTTGTACCAAAAAAGTTAACTTGAAACTTCTGTGAGGTTGACGATTAAGCTTAGTAAAGATATAATATACATATTGTTTATGAAGAAGCAGAATTATAAGTGAGTGATTTCCTGAACTGAACCAATAACAGCAGGAGGGAATTTATGGAGCCTGTCATTGAGGTGAAAGGGCTGAAACATATATATACAGATTCGGATAACAACCGGATAACAGCTCTTGAACAAATAGATATGCAAATTATGCCGGGAGAGTTTGTGGCTGTCATCGGCTCAAACGGAAGCGGGAAAAGTACCCTTGCCCGTCATTTGAACGCGTTGCTGCTGCCAACGGAAGGCAGTGTAAAAATCAACGGCATGGATACAATGGAAGAAGATAACCTGTGGATGATACGCCAGCAGATAGGGATGGTATTCCAAAACCCGGACAACCAGATCGTAGCAGCCATTGTGGAAGAAGACGTAGCCTTCGGTCCGGAGAATATCGGCGTACCTGCGGATGAGATCCGGAAACGTGTGGATGAAGCGCTGCGCATCGTAGATATGGAAGCATACCGAACCCACGCGCCACATCTTCTTTCCGGCGGGCAAAAGCAACGGGTTGCAATTGCCGGTACCTTGGCACTGGGATCGGAATGCATTGTGCTGGATGAACCTACAGCTATGCTGGATCCCAGGGGGCGCAGGGAAATACTGGCTACCATGAAGCGCCTTAATAAAGAAAAAAATATTACCGTTGTTTATATCACTCATTTTATGACGGAGGCCATGGAGGCAGACCGGGTCGTCGTAATGAATAAGGGTAAAATTGTTTTTCAGGGAACGCCGGCGGAAGTTTTCTCCCGGGTGGATGAACTGGAAAAGATGGGACTGGAAGCGCCTATGGCGTCCAAATTTGCATTTGAACTGAAAAAAAGCGGAGCAAAACTGCCAAAAGGAATCATTACCAATGAAGACCTGGCAGAGGCCCTTTGCTGATGAAGAAAGACGGATCGAGCCATGTCAATCAAATTGGAACATGTTTCCTATACGTATATGCCGGGAACACCTTATGAGAAAGAAGCCTTAAAAGATGTGTCCCTGGAAATAAAAAAAGGTGAATTTGTAGCGATTATCGGGCATACCGGCAGCGGTAAGTCCACGTTGGTGCAAAACCTGAACGGTCTGCTGCATCCGTCCAAAGGAATTGCTTCACTGGACGGGATTAACCTGGCGGACAAGACGAAAGAAGCAAAAGCGGCCCGGAGCCGTATCGGTATGGTGTTCCAGTATCCGGAACACCAGCTGTTTGCGGAAACCGTGTATGAAGATATAGCCTTTGGCCCCAAAAACCTGGGTCTGGATCATGACGCCATTGACGTCCGGGTCCAAGATGCAATGAAATTTGTAGGGCTGGATTTTGAAACCTTTGCGGGACGTTCACCCTTTTCTCTTTCCGGCGGTCAGATGCGCCGGGTGGCCATTGCCGGGGTAGTGGCCCTGAATCCGGATTACCTGATTCTGGATGAGCCTTCAGCAGGACTGGACCCGGGCTCCCGCAACGCAGTGTTTGCAGAAATAATGGCCTTATATAAAAAAAGAGGAATCACCATCATCATGGTGACCCACAGCATGGAAGACGCGGCTCAGTTTGCCAAACGGATGCTGGTCATTTATCAGGGGAAAGTTATTATTGACGGAAAACCCGGAGAAGTATTTCTGAAAGAGAAGGACCGGCTGCTGGAAGCGGGTATGGATATTCCGGAAGTATATAAACTGGCAGACGCCCTGCGGGCCAGGGGCATGCGACTGCCTTCGGAAATAACCGATGCGAAAACGCTTCTGGCAGAAATAAAAAAGAGGAAGGGGTTGAAGTAGATGCTGGATATTACACTGGGCCAGTATTATCCTGGCAATAGCTTTATTCATCGCCTTGATCCCCGGACTAAAATCCTTACTACGTTGCTACTGATCATTGCGGTTTTTCTTGCAAATACAGCCATCGGATATGGCATCCTCTGTGCCATGGTAGTACTGATTATTGCGGTTTCCGGTATTCCCTTCATGATGGTGCTGAAGTCGGTAAAGCCGCTGCTGTTGATTATCGTGATGACACTGTTGCTCCATACGCTGCTGGGACAGGGGGAACACGTGCTGTATCAGTGGAAAATTTTTAAAGTTACGGAAGAGGGATTGCAGATGGGCGTCAAAATGTCCATGCGGCTGATCCTGCTTCTGATGATTTCTTCCATATTAACTTTTACCACGTCACCCATTGTGCTTACGGACGGAATCGAGTCGTTACTCCGTCCCTTCCGGGTCATCGGAGTGCCGGCTCATGAACTGGCTATGATGATGACCATCGCCCTGCGTTTCATTCCTACTCTAATGGAAGAAACAGACCGTATCATAAAAGCCCAGACAGCCCGGGGGGCTGATTTTTCCGGCGGTAACCTGCTGGCCCGGGCTAAAAATATGCTGCCGATACTGGTGCCGCTGTTTATCAGCGCATTCAGGCGGGCGGATGATCTGGCTGTGGCCATGGAAGCCCGCTGCTATCGCGGCGGGGACGGGCGGACCAGGATGCATCAGCTGGCATACAGGTCCGGTGATTTTATCGCTTTTGTGTTTGCTTTTGTTATGATCGGGTTGCTGGCGTTTTTGCGCTGGGGTCTTGCGTTGCATCCCTGATTTTATCTACAACAGGATGAAGGTCTGACGCTACAGGTAACACGCAGGATGCATGATGGGATCCTGGGTATGCCGGCACATTTATGAATCAAGACTTCACTGTGAAAAGAGGACCTCATGCGTACCTTTAAAATTACCGTCTGCTATGACGGAACCAATTACTTTGGATTCCAGCGGCAGGCGAAGGAAACAACCATACAGGAAGTGCTGGAAGATAAACTTTCCCATATCTTTGGGGAACCGGTTTCCATTACGGGGAGCGGCCGCACAGACGCGGGAGTCCATGCCCGCTGCCAGGTTGTGTCCTGCACAACGGAAGGAAAAATACCGACAGATAATATTGTACGTGCCATGAACAGCATTTTACCGGGAGATATCCGTGTCCTTGGAGCAGAAGAAGCCCGGGATGGATTCAATGCACGGAAGGATGCCTGTTGGAAAGAATACGAGTACCGGATCCGCTACACGCCGACGCCGGATCCTTTCACACGTAATTATGCCTGGCAGGTCAAGCAGCTTCCGGACATGGAAAAGATGAATGAAGCGGCCCGGATGATTTTGGGAACCCATAATTTTAAAGGCTTTCAGAGCGCGGGAAGCGCGCCGGTTTCTCCGGTTAAAACGATTTTCCGTTCAGGCTGGGAACAGGAACCGGGTGGAATGTTTGTATACCGTATTGCCGGAAACGGGTTTGTGTATCACATGGTCCGGAACCTGGTCTGGTCCATGGTACAGATAGGCTTGGGTAAAAAGGCGCCGCAGGCTATGGAAGAAGAACTGCAGCTTGGCCGGGGTGAATTCGAAAATTCCCCGGCGCCGGCGCAGGGACTTTACCTGGCAAGAGTAGAATACGAACCGTTTGTAAATTGATATGTAATTGAAAAGGAAAAGACATGAGCAAAATGTCGGAAGTGATTGCGTTATTTCATGAGATGAAATGTGCCGTCGTGGCGAGACTGTTTGAGAGGCAAAGCCTCGAGTTTCGAAGCCACAGGCACATGAATCCATGAAATAGCAATCGCTGACGGTTTTGCGAAGTCTTTTCTTTTTAATTACTTTTAATTTTGCAAAAAAATTCGAAATTACATTGACAAATACAGCCAAAGTGATTAAAATATATTTACGTGATTTTGTGCCCTGAATTCGATTAGCCCCGATGCAGGGAGCGCAATGACTCATCATCACATTCACGTTTTACAGAGCGCATTCCTTTTGCGTGTGCGCAACGGCCGGAAGCTGGCCGATAATTTTCATCTTTAAAAAAATTTATTTGAAACGTTGTATGAAATAATCCTGGGAGGGACATTGAAATGAAATCTTTCATGGCAAACCCGTCCAACATCGAACGGAAATGGTTCGTGGTGGACGCCACTAATAAAACCCTGGGCCGTCTGGCCGCAGAAGTTGCCAAAGTCCTGCGCGGTAAACACAAACCGACCTTTACCCCGCATATGGATACCGGCGACAATGTAATCATCGTAAATGCTGACAAAGTTGTGCTGACCGGCAAAAAGCTGACCCAGAAGACTTACTTCCATCATACCGGTTACCTGGGCGGCGACCGTTTTGTACTGGCCAAAGACATGCTGGCTAAAAACCCGGTCCGCATGGTTGAAATGGCAGTACGGGGCATGATCCCGAAAAACCGTCTGGGCGACCAGATCTACAGAAAACTGCACGTATATGCAGGTCCGGAACATCCCCATGCGGCACAGCAGCCCGAAGTATTAGAAATTAACGTACGGTAATCAGGAGGAGGAAAACATCATGGCAGAAGTAGTATACAGCGCGACAGGCCGTCGCAAATCTTCCGTTGCCCGTGTCCGCCTGGTACCGGGTGAAGGCAAAGTTATTATTAACGGCCGCGAAATGAATGATTATTTTGGTCTGGAAACCCTGAAGCTGATCGTAAACCAGCCTCTGGAACTGACTGAAACCAAAGACAAATACGACATTCTTGTAAACGTAATCGGCGGCGGTATCTCCGGTCAGGCCGGTGCAATCCGTCACGGTATCAGCCGCGCCCTGTGCAAAGTTGACGAAGAGTTCCGTCCGGCACTGAAGAAAGCAGGCCTCATGACCCGCGATCCCCGCGAAAAAGAACGTCGCAAATACGGCTTAAAGAAAGCCCGCAAAGCTTCCCAGTACAGCAAACGTTAATTTTTACAAAAAGGAAACGTTTTCATTGAAGAAGCAAAAAACATTTACAGAAAATCCCCTGCAACGTTACCTGGTTGCGGGGGATCTTTTTGTCTTCTGTTTTGACATAGATAAAGAGTGTGGTATAATAATAACTGTACTATTATGGTATTCCTTTTAAAAACCACAAAACGATTTTAATGCAAGGAGGAAATTCAAATGAAAAAATTCTTAGCAGCATTAGTTATGTCTTTGGCTATCAGCGCCAGTTGCTTTGCAGCCGGTGCGGCAAAAAATTTTGCAACAGAAGAAAAAGCTTCTGACGAACTGATTGATGCCCTGGTTGGTAACACGGTAACCTATGAACAGGTTAGCAAACATTTCAGCGCTGGGCTGAAGAAAAACCTGACGGCGGAAAATTTTGCCCAGATGAAAAAGCAGATCAAAGACCAGGTAGGCAATGTGAAAGAAGTAAACTTTGTAACCTTTGTAAAGCAATACAATCCCCAGAGCGGCTACAATAACGTAGAAGAATTGCTGTATATCGGCACCGTTAACAAAACGAAATTTGCTAGATTCGTAGTTGCTTTCGCACTGGAAAACAATTCTCCGAAGGTCGCTTCTTTCCAGGTTGTTCCTTTGGAAGTGAACCAGCAGGCTCCCGCTAAGAAATAATATTTTTAAACCGATGTGGGCCTCCGGAATTTAACTGGGGTAGGGCCAGAGAGATTCGCGGATTTTACAGCTTCGTGATTAGGGTAATACCCCGAAAGGAATCTGTAAATTTTAGCAGTTTCCCTTTAAATAAAAATATTTATTTTTTGCCGATAATTGTGTATAATAACAATGTGGTCATTGTGCGCGGATAGCTCAGCTGGTTAGAGTGCCGTCTTGACATGGCGGAGGTCGTGGGTTCGAGCCCCACTCTGCGCACCAATTTATAATTTTAGTTTTCCTGAAAACGTATCATTCCCCGGAGTCTCAATAAAGGCTACGGGGATTTTTATTTCAGGAAATCCAGGATAGGAATCAACATTTAAAAAGTTATAGCAGAGAATCATCGTAAAATATCAGAGCAATGGATCAATGACTAAAATCAATGAATCAGAATTATAATAAGCTGTCATACACAAGGGGAAATCATAGTGCTATAATTAAAATATAAGTTACAGTATGTTGTCACTGCTCTAACAGTTTGCCCCTTTGAACAAACTGTTAGAACAGTGATAATATATTAAGTAAAAAAGCTGCATTGACAGAAACTGAGGGAAGTAACTTTTGATGGAACAGTGGAAGCGTAACGTATATATCTGCACTCTTGCCGCTTTTATCACCTCTGCGGGAATGAGCCAGCTGGCTCCTATGCTGCCATTATATATACAGTCGCTGGGAGTTGATGAGCCGGGACAGGTTGCCCGCTGGGCCGGCATCGTGTTTGCCATGAACTTTGTGACACTGGCAATTTTTTCACCCATCTGGGGGCGCCTGTCAGACCGGTACGGGCGGAAGATCATGTGCCTGCGGGCGGTGGTCTGGCTGGGGGTCATCAACTTTGGCATGGGCATGGCCCAGCAAGTATGGCATCTTGTGGTGTTGCGGCTTATGCAGGGGGCTTTGAGCGGATTTCTTGCCACGGCCATGCCCCTGGTGTCTTCCGAATCGCCGAAAAAACGCGCCGGCTGGGCCTTGGGACTTTTCTTTACCGGGCAGATCAGCGGTTCCCTGATTGGCCCCCTGCTTGGAGGCTGGCTGGCGGAAACAGTGGGCTTCCGCAATACCTATTTTGTGGTGGGCGTTATGTGTTTCTTTAGCAGTCTTGCCATTCTGGGTATACATGAGACTCGCAAGCCGGTTAACGAAAATGTGGTTTCCTATTCCAACAGGGAAGCCTTCCGGTCACTGGCAAGGCCGTCCCTGTTGTACGGAATCTTCCTTACTACCTTTACCTTCCAGTTTTCCCTGATGTGCGTCCAGCCTATCCTGACCGTATATATTGCAGGACTGGTTCCGGAACCGGATCATATTGCCCTTATTTCCGGCGCGGTTTTTTCCAGCGCCGGCTTTGCCAGTGCCCTGTTCGGTTCCCGTCTGGGAGCACTTTCGGACCGGATCGGCGCCCAGAAGGTATTGTTTTGTTCTCTGCTTGTGGCCTGCCTGGTTTCCGTTCCCCAGGCTTTTGTAACTGCACCCTGGCAGCTGGGATTTCTGCGCTTTATCCACGGCATCGCAGTGGCCGGACTGATGCCTTCTGTGAATCATCTGATCAAGGAAGCATCTCCACCGGAATTTTTGGGCCGAATGTACGGTTTCAACCAGTCCTTCCAGTTTGTAGGCATGAGCAGCGGCGCTATTTTCGGCGGATATATCGCGGAACACTTCGGAATATCCGTATTGTTCTTTATAGCAGCCGCCATGCTGATGACCAGCGCCGGGGTTTGTTATAAGGTCATCGGCCCCATACAGGGGAAGGACATCTGAAAAAATATTTTTTCATCTATTAGTTTTTCTGGCAGTTACCCCGTAGCAGGGTAAAGGCTCTTTGCGTCCCGTGAATTTTTCTTATTGGTGCGTTATAAATTTATCAGAGGGGCGTTTCCAAAAAATTAATTGAAAAGATAAATCAATTCTGATAAACTGTACTGGAATCAAAAATAAAAGTAAACCGTAAAATCACTAAACCATAAAACCAATCGGAGGCTAAATAATGAAAAAAATTTTTGTTTTGTGTGCGTTGATCATGACCCTTTTTACTTCTGTATGCAGTGCGGATCCGGTATCCGATTACTGCAAGCTGGACCAGAGCAAATGGCTGTGGCTCAGCTCCACAGATTATCAGGGAACTTTTTTTGATTACACTTCTGTAGAAAAAGTGCCGGACAAAAACGAGAAGAAGGTCTGGGTCTGCACCTACACCTGGGTGGACGACGCGTTAGGCAAAGGCATGCATTACGTGTATGTACGGTACGGCATCAATTACGACACCAACACGGCCTACATGGAAAAGGGCGCTGTGCAGGACGAAAACATGAAGGTAGTAAAGTCTTACGATTCCTTAAAATACAATCCCCAGCCCATCCAGCCCGGCACAGTGCTGGACCGTCTGGCTAAACGGGTCCGCTCCCTGGGGAACGGAGACAAGTGATTTAATAATCATGTAAAGAAAATAATACTGGCGTAACGTTGATTAACCGCTGATTAACCGGCGGTTTTTCTTTTTTTGTGTTGTACATATACAAAGGAAATGTAAAATAAAAAAAGCAAAATATGTAGCACGAAACACATAAATTGATGTATAATATATGTAAACAGAATAACCATAATGCTACACTTTTATTTTTGAAACGAAAGGCAGGCGGAAGTATCATGGCCATGTCCAATGAAGAACACAGAAGATATCTGGAAATCCTGGCGCGGCAGTTTCCTACCCAGGAAGCGACGGTTACCGAAATCATCAATCTCCAGGCCATTATCAATCTTCCCAAAGGAACCGAGCATTTCATGAGCGACCTCCACGGGGAATACGAAGCCTTTTACCACATCCTGAACAACAGCTCCGGCGTCATCCGGGAAAAGGTTGACCAGTTGTTTGCGGATACTCTCCATGAAAAAGAGCGGAAGGATCTGTGTACCCTGATCTACTATCCCAAAGAAAAATTAGATATGATACAGAAAGAAGACGGACTTTCAGAAACCTGGGCCAAGGTCACCCTGCGCCGTCTGCTGCGGCTGGCCCGGCTGCTGTCTTCCAAATACACCCGGTCTAAAGTCCGTAAGGCCATGCCGGAAGATTTCCGGTATGTGCTGGACGAACTGATGCATGCCATTCCCGGGGAGGACCAGAACCGCTACGCCTATCACGCGAAGATTCTGGATACCATCTGGGAGACGGGCAGCTTCCGTCCCTTCGTCTACGCCCTCACCGGTGTTATCAAACGGCTGGCCGTAGACCACCTGCACATTGTGGGCGACATTTATGACCGGGGGCCCAACGCCCATAAGATCATGGACAAACTCATGGAGCACCACTCCGTAGACATCCAGTGGGGCAACCACGACGTGCTGTGGATGGGGGCGGCCATGGGCAGCATTCCCTGTATCATTAACGTGATCCGAAACAACGTGCGGTACAACAACTGGGAAATTCTGGAAAACGGCTACGGCATCAGCATGCGCGACTTCGCTATTTTTGCCGGGGAAAATTACCGGAAGCCCGAAGGGAAAAACGCCCTGGTGAAAGCCATCAATGTAATGCTCTTCAAGGCGGAAGGTCAGGCCATGCTCCGGCATCCGGAATTCAAGATGGAAGACCGGCTGCTCTTTGACAAAATCGACCCGGTGAGAGGGATCGCCACCTTGTCCGATGGGAAACAATACGAAATGAACACTACGGATTTTCCAACCTACGACCCGGAACATCCCTACGAATATTCCCCGGAGGAAGCCAAAATCATTGAGAACTGGCAGTACGATTTCCTTCACAGCGAAAAGCTGCACCGGCATATGCGGTTCTTCTTCAGCCACGGTTCCCTGTACAAGGTCATGAACGGCAACCTGATGTTCCACGGGGGCTTGCCCATGCACGAGGACGGCACCTTCCGGGAGGTTACCCTGCGGAACAAGACCCTGAAGGGACGGGCCTATATGGACTGGGTGGACCATCTTTGCCGTCTGTCCTACCGCCGCCGTAACCTGGAAGACCAGGACTTTTACTGGTTCCTGTGGATCCATCCCGATTCTCCGGTAACGGGCCGTACCATCAAAACCTTTGAGCGGAGCTATATCGACGATGAAAGCACTTGGCCGGAGCCACAGGATCCTTACTACACCCTGCACCGCCGGAAGGACATCTGTGAAAAGATGCTTCACGAATTCGGGTTGGATGAACCCCAGTGCCACATCATCAACGGCCATACCCCGGTGAAGGTGGCCAAGGGGGATACCCCGGTCCGGGCGGAAGGCAAGGAGATCTGCATCGACGGCGGCTTCTGCAAGGCCTATCAGAAATCCACCGGCATAGCGGGCTACACATTGATTTTCAATTCTTACGGCCTGCGGATCAAGGCACACTATCCTTTTCAGGATATACAGCACGTGCTCACCACCAACGCGGACATTGATTCCATAACAACCCAGGTGGAGATGGAACCCAAACGGGTCATGATCGGCGACACGGACAACGGCCAGAACCTGAAGCAGCAGATTGCGGACCTGGTAGACCTGCTGGAAGCTTACCGCAACGGCCGGATCATGGAGAGAAGATAAAAAGAAAAAAATGTAATTACACTACTGGATTTGCGTGCAAACTGAGACATGCGCTGCAATACAATAAGAAGGTGTATTTAAGATGAACCCAAACCCGGTAATCGTGCGCATTTGAAGTTTTGAGCCGGTCGTTTTTACGACCGGCAGCCGGACGGGGAAAACAAAAAATACGGAGATGCCTGATATAACAAGCGTCTCCGTATTATTTTTATCTTTGCAACCGTTGCAGGACAAGCAGGCTGCGTTTATTTTTTTGCTTCCTTTCCGGTGAAAGTTGCTTCGTTTTCTAATAACCAGAGCGTAGGGAACACCCGTTAACAGTTCCCGGTATAAACAAATTGTAAATACTTTCGTGCAACCTCTGCCAGGCGGTACACCCGTCCGACAGGGGTTTCGTTACGGTCTACCATGTTCCAGCGGGGGAAGAATTTGCTGACGTGCAGGGGGATATCCGGGGAAAGGGAGGCAATCCATCGGGCGATGGCTTCCATTTCTTCCGGGGTATCGTTTTCTCCGGGAACGATGAGGGCGGTCAGCTCTACGTGGGCGTTTTTCACAGCTTCCGTTATAAAGGCTTTCACCGTTTCCAAATCGCCGCCCAGTTTTCTGTACCATTCCGGCGTGAAACCCTTCAGGTCAATGTTGTAAGCGTCTACGATACCGGCAAGATTTTCTGCGATTTCCACAGAAAAATTTCCGTTGGTGACTACTACGTTCTTTTGTCCGTTTTCGTGGACCAGCCTGCCAGTGTCCCGGATAAATTCCCAGCTTAACAGGGGCTCGTTGTAGGTGAAAGCGATGCCGATATTATTTCGGCTTTTCAGTTCGGCGGCTTTTGCCGCTAACTGTTCCGGTGTGGCAATAACAGGGGGAAAGGCGTCCCGTCCGTTCTGGGAGATGGAAAAATTCTGGCAGAAAGGGCAGCGCAAGTTGCAGCCGTAGCTGCCCATGGACAGGATCCAGGTACCGGGATAAAACCGGTTTAACGGCTTTTTTTCAATAGGATCCAGGGCCAGGGAGGTAATGAACCCGTAATTGCCGCAGAAATTTTTTCCCTCCTGCAGGGTGCGGACCCGGCAGAAGCCGGTCTTGCCTTCCTGTAATAGGCAGTGATGGTGGCAGTAGTTACAAATCTGGGACATTTGGACCACTCCTTATATATGATAATGGCTGTCAGGTGTGATGAAATTACAGGCAGCCATGGACGGAAGCGTTGGAAGCGCGGAAGTGAAAGCATCATCTTCACATTTTAAAAAATAATATCAGTAATGCCGTACTACTTCAAATCGCTGCAGTTCGCACCCGTTTTCTTCCGGACGGATGCCGGCCTTCTGCTTCGCGATGTCAACCTGTTGGTCGATAGTATCCACTCCGGGCAGGTTGGGCAGCAACAATCCGCTGCGGCTTCCTTTGGTCACCAGCACGCCGTAGCGTTTTACATCTAACTGTGACGGGGAGGAGATGGGCTCCATAGGTCCCAGCACATCCACGCTGTATTCCAGTTCCTCCAGTTCGTCGGGCATCACCGGGGTGAAACGGGGATCCCGGCTGCATGCGGAAATGGCATTGTGCCGTATCTCTTCCGCTACGTTGTCGTACATGGGGCCGATGGTGCCTATGCAGCCCCGCAATACCCCGCGGATCTTCAGGGACACGAACACGCCGGCTTTTTGCGCCGTCATTTCCGGAATAATATGCCGGGGCGTCCGCAGGTAACCGCCGTTAGTTTTTACATAATGCTCAATAACTTCTCTTGCCAGCTTCACATACTCATCTTCTTTGGCCAGCTGGTCCGCTTTCATTTTGTTGCGGATAATGTCATAAGTCTCCAGAAAATGACGGCTGTCATCCGGTCCCGCAGGACGGAACAGGGTGACCCCGTAGCCAACGCCGAAGGGGCCTTCATAACTTAACTTTCTGCTTTCTACCGCCAGCCCGTCAAAGGCCCCGGCCATCAGTACGAAGGAACGATGTCCGCACTCGGCAGCTTCTTCCAGAAAATCATCTTTAAAAGAGAACAGGTCGGCGAAGTTGCCGCTTCCCATAACTTCCATAATTTTTTTGTCGTATTGGGGGCCGGCGGGGTTGAAACCGTAAGGGCCCTCCTTCGTCAGCTTGTGGGACAGGTCGCCGCTGGCGATCCAGGCGATCTTCCGTCCCAGCTTGTCCGCCGTTTCCGCAATGAGCATGCCAACCCGGTAATGTTCTTTCAGGGAAAAACCCGACAGGGCCAGCCGCACAATTTTACATGTTTTGCAATACTTTGCCAGAAAATACATGGGCACCATGGTCCCATGGTCCAGCTCCGGCTGACGGTTACCAAGGGTCCCTGCGGGAATATTTTTTTCTTTTGCTGCAGCTTCGACGGCTTTCACCAGCTCTTCATCGTACGCGCAGGAAAATTTCAGCTGGGGCGCGCCAAACTGGGCCATGCTTCCTTTAGCGGAAGGGCCCGGCGAAATGTGGAAATAATCGGAATATAAAATGGAATGGGGGCTGGAGATGATGACCGTGTCCGGCTGCAGGTCCGCAATAAATTTTGCGGCCGCGTCAAAGGCATCAATTGTGGACTGGATTCGTTTTTCTTCCCCATGGCCCACTTCCGGAAGGATCAGGGGCGGATGGGGAACCTGTACTGCGCCGAGGATTGCCATGGTGAGGGCTCCTTTCGTTGATTTATTTTGAAATACGGTCCGAAACGTTTTGTATTTACAGTTATTGAATGGATGTCAGAAAAAAAAGAGGCGCTCCGTTTCTAAATAATATTATACAGCAAATTTCCGATGCAGGCACGCCTAAATTGACAAGGAGCCCGTACCTTGTTAAGATTAACGAAGAGGAATTTTAACGAAGATTTTTTGTGAAAGTAAAATACGTTTTTTATTCATCTCATCTGAAACGACAGCGGGAGATTTCTGTTCATGGGCACAGAAAAAGAAACGGGAAAAAATAAAAAAGAAAATATTGAAACAGAAGAAAATAATCAGGAACAAAATGACGCGCAGAAACAAGATACCGTGCGGGAACAAAATACCGTCCAGGAAGTAGACACTACTGCCATCAATGCTACGGCAAAAGAAGAATTGCCAAAGCCGAAACCCAGGCAGCGGCCAAAGAAAAAAGGCCGGGCGGTAGCGGGACAGATTTCCCGGTTAAAGATGGCGGTACTGTTTTTGATTCCGTTGCTGCTGGTATTTTTTTGGACAGAACTGGCGCCGCTCTTCTCCCATAACGGGATGCGGGACGTATTATTTGACCTGCCCGGGGACTTTCACTATGTAAATATCCGGGACTTGTTGCAACTGTTATTGTTGGCACCGATTCTTTACGCGGGCCGCCAATTTTATATCCAGGCGCTGCAGGATCTGCAGGAGCGGATCCCTTCCGCGGAGGTGCTGCTTCTCATCAGTTCGGCTGCCGCCGTAGCCGGAGGACTCTATACAACGGTGCAGCTGCTTTTAGGCCAGCATTACTGGAATCTGCCGCCTCTGTTTTTCGCCTATATCGGCGCTTGTGTTACGGCAGCCCTTTTCAGTGTGTACCTGGACCGCTGGTGCAAGGCGCCTCTGCCGCAGTTTTTAGATCTGCCTTCCATGTGGCTGGTAAGCGGATCCATTTTGCTCACCATTGTGGCCTGCCTCAGCTATTTCTTTACCGGCAGGGCCCCAGTGCCTGTCTGGCAGATCGCTATGTCCGTTTTTGTCTGCAGCTGTCCGGCGTTTTTACTGCTGGCCCCCAGCGTGGCTTCCTTTATAGCAGTTACCAAAGCAGCAGATAAAAAGATATTGCTGCGTGACGGCACGGTATTGGGCGATGCGGGGGAAACAACTCTTGTGATTTTTGACAAGACCGGTACCCTGACCATCGGACGGCCGGTATTGACGGATATCCACGTATTCAACAACGGATCGGAGTCAGGCCTGTTAAGTATGGCGGCGGCCATGCTGCAAAACAGCGACCTGCCGGAAGCGGCGGCGGTACGGGATGCGGCGGAAGGCTGCAGTCTGCCGGTTGTTACGGAAATCCGCTCCACGCCGGAAGGCTGGCACAGCGCCCGTTGCTTCCGGGAAAATATCCGGCTGGGTTCTTTGGATTATGTGCAGCGGTACGCCCGTATCCCATTGGAGACGAAGGAGTATGTGGAACAGCTTTCCGATGCGGGGAAAACCGTATGGTATTTAAGCGTGGGCCGAACCCTGTATGCTATTTTCGGTTTCTCCGATGAACTGCGGGAAGAAACGCCGGAGGCCATGAAACGGCTGAAGGATATGGGAATCACCACCTCCGTCATGACCGGCGATAACAAACGGGCGGGTCTGTACTTAGGCAAACTTTCCGGCGCAGACCGGGTGGCGGCAGAACTGTTGCCCACCCATAAGGCCCAGCTGGTGCAGACATTCCGCAAAGGCGGGGAGACCGTAGCGGTAGTAGGGGACGGGGACAACGACGTGCCGGCCCTGGAATATGCAGACTTCGGCTTTGCGGTGGGCAGCGGGACCAAGGCAGTTTGGAACGCTGCCCAGGTGGTTCTCACAGACAACGATCTGCGGAATGTGGCCGCCATGTTTCAACTGAGCCGGGACTGCGTGGAAACGGTGAAGCGCAACATAAAGATCGCCTGCATCTGCAATCTGCTGCTGCTTCCCTTTGCCCTGGGACTTGCAGCCCTTTTTGGCGGGCCCGTGCTTCAGCCCTGGATGCTTTTGCTTGCGACTGTTGCAGCAGCGGCATTCATGGCATGGAATACGTGGAAGCTGAAACAAAAAAAATGAATTGGGGAAAAACCATATGTTCCTCTTAATACTGCTTCATAAAAAAATCCGGTCGTTTATGCGACCGGATTTGCTGTTCTTGGGATAAGTCAGAAACTTTTATATTCCCTGTTATCATAGGGGAACACGTTATCAATGATGGCCTTCATGAAATTTTCTTCCCAGCGGTAGTTAAGGCTGTAAGTGCCTTTGTTGATATTGCCGGAAGAGGCGCAGCCGTTCTGGAGGAAAATGAAGCCGTTCTGAGTCTCCGGCTGCCACATCAGGCCGCCTATGAAGCCGTAGGCTTCGCCCAGATGACCCAGCAGGTGGAACCCGGGCCGGTTTGGTGCAGGCCGGGTTTCGCCATCGCCCCGGAACAGCTGTAAGGGCATGCCGTAGCTTTCGATCGAACTGTCTTCAATATTTCCGTTTTGGCTTACAGGATCGTACTTCCAAACCTGGGTTTCCATAAGCCGGACCGTATTTGGCGACAGGATCTGTGTCCCTTTGTATTTGCCCTTGTCCATCAGCATCTGCAGCATATGGGTCAGCTCATCCGGGGAAATCCGCAGGCCTCCCTGAGGGGAGAATAAACCGGCGTTGGTTCCGGGACGGTAACTGGCGAGGCGGCCTGAGTCCGGCAATTCAAGAGGGCGGTCGTCGATTTGGGCATAGTAACGGCCACTTTCCCCTTTTGTTTTACGATAAATGGTTCCCATTTTTTGTATGTCAGAAGAACTGAAGTCCCGCAGATTGAAACTGCCTTTAATGTCCAGAGGCTTTAAGATAGCCTGGGTCATGTATTTGTCAAACCGCTGGCCGGTGACCTTTTCAATAATAGTTCCCAGCAGGACGTAATTCAGGTTGGAATAGCTGAAATAAACGCCGGGAGCCCGGGTGGCCGGAGTCCAGCAGTCACTGGAAGAAAAAAAGGCTTTGACGCTGCTTTTGAAAGGCACGTACGGAGTCGGGTAATCCCGTATGGAAGAAGTGTGGGAAAGCAGCATGCGGGACGTGATGACTTTGTTGGGAAAATGGGGATTCCGCAGGGTAAAGCCCAGGTAGCGGCTCACGTCTTCATCTAATTTGATTTTTCCCTGTTCCACCAGCTTAAGGTAGCCTGCCGCTGTAAAAATTTTAGAGATAGAGGCGACCCGGAAACGGCTGTCTGCCGTGATAGGAAGGTTCCATTTGGGATTGCGGGGGCTGAGAAAGCGGTTTCCCATCATATTTCGGTAAATTTCCTTACCGTCTTTAAATACAATGACGGCAAGACCCGGGACCTTGTCTTCCGATCCGCCGATCATATTGGCCAGAGTTGTGTCCAACCGTTTGGTGGCGGCTTTGGACAGATGTGACCTGTAATTTTCTTCTTTGTCCTGGATACGGAAAGGGTGGCCAGGGGTTACAACGTTTTTGTCTTTTTCCTGTGCCGCCGTATTTTTAGCTGCGGTTTTGGCAGCTGTGCTTTTGGTATCTCGTTGTGTTGTTACAGGCGCGTGTTTTTCGATAGCTGTACTGGTCGTCGGGGCATGGCCCCCAACGGCTGAATGTGTTGTTGTATTTGTTGTGGCCACTTTCGGTTGCCGTGTTTTGTTTTCAATTTTATTTTGCGTTGTATTCGGTGTGGCGGAAGAATTTACGGTTGCTTCCCGGGAAACAGAACCGACAGGAGGTTCGGGCTTGCGAATCACTGGCGTTGCCGGCGCGGCAAAAGAAAGGGATGAAAAGGAAAAATATAAAGCAATAGCTATGAGACTGGCTTGTTTTTTACGAAAATGAAAAATCATAGGAGTTACCTCTGAGTGTTTTCTGGCATATTGGAAACTTTGTTGATTCCTCTGGAACGATCTTGCAGGAACGTCGAAGCAGTTTCCCATTAATGGATGCCCTTTATGGGATCGTTGTTTTTCTAAACAAAATGCTATATTACGTATTTAAAAATGCAGAAGAAAACCGTTCCGGCAACAAGGGCTACCGGAAGGGACTGGGTCTTATAGACGATGGGGAAGGCGCAGATGGTGGCCCATAAACCATAGTTCTGCAGCGTAAAGTCAAGGGCGCCGTTTTTCAGGAAAATATCCGGAAAGATCAGGGCGCCGAAGATGGCGGTGGGGATATATTTCAGCCAGATATTGAACCAGTCCGGCAGTTTACGGCCCCGCAACAGCAGCAGCGGAAGCTCCCGGCAGGAAAAAGTGCCGATGACCATCATCAGGGTGGCACCGTATATGTAAAGGGATTCGTCAGACATATTTATTCTCCAATCTGTCTTACTTCCAGCCAGCAGGCGATGGCTGATACAATAAGGGTGGCCAGCACGATATGCAGCTTGAAGGGAACCACAAAAGAGAGCAGTACGGAAAGAAGGCCTCCTGCAACGCCGGTGACAAGTAACGCCGTGTCATGAAGATACCCGCTCCAGATTCCCAGGAACATGGCTACCAGAATATAAGAGACCAGCTCCGTAGGCGGGTTCAGCCAGGCTGCCGCGGCGCAGCCGATGAAATTGGCGCAGGCCCATACCAGACAGGGAGAAAACCCAAGGGCCAGCCCCTGCTCCACATCCCAATCTTTATCTTTAGTAAAACTGTCGATGTTGACCGCAAAGGTTTCATCGGTCACATTCTGGGCAAATACCACGGAATAGGGAAGAGAACAGTCTTTGATGTGAGGATACATGGCTGTGGAAAAAAACATGTATCGCAGGCTCACCATAAAATTTGTAATCAATATGGAAAAAAGAGAAGCATGGTCCAGCAGCATTGCGATACAGATAAACTGTCCGCTGCCGGAATAAGCCAAAATACTCATGATGAACGCTTCAATGGGAGCAATGTGGGCCTGCTGCCCTAAAATACCGCAGGCCAGACCCAGGAACAAATACCCGATGTAAATGGGCATGGCCCGCTGAATAACTTTTTTGTTGAAATGCAAAATGAGAACCTTCCTTTTAAAAAGTTTCTGAAAAAATCTAATACTTTATTATATATTTTCTTTTTCGTTTCTGCAATTCGATTCAGCAAGAAATTACGGCCAATTGTTATTTTGTTTACAAAATAAAACCGAATTTGTGAAAAGAAATTCCCAATTTGTGAAACTTCGGCCGCATTTGTTGACGAGATACTCATTTATTTTTATAATAAATTATTAAGTAAAATCAGAATTTATGTGCATAAAATTATACGGCAAGGGAAAGGCGTGAGCAAACCGTCGGAGGCGATTGCGTAATTCCATGAGATGAAATTCGCCGTCGTGGCGAGACTGTGTTACGACAAAAGTCCAAGAAGCAAGCCCGTAGGGCGATGCTGATTGGAAACTTTTGTCTACACAGGCGAATGAGTCCATGGAATAGCAATCGGTGACGGGTTTGCGATGCCTTTGCCTGACAGCATAACTTAGGCGCACAAACTTCAATTTGAATTCATAACAGATAAAGGAGGAATATATATGGCAACAGTACGACCATTCAGAGGACTCAGACCCGTATCATCGGAGCTGGCGGCAAAAATTGCTTCCCTCCCCTATGACGTAATGGATACAGAAGAAGCCCGGGCAAAAATCGCTACAGACCCTTACAGCTTTTTAACAGTTACCAAATCGGAAGCCACCATGCCGGAAGGCACGGATCCCTACAGCGACGCAGTGTACGCCAAAGCAAGGGAGAATCTGCTGAAATATGTGGAAAACGGCAAGATGAAACAGGATAAGACCCCCTGCTTTTATATTTACCGGCAGCGGATGAACCAGCACATCCAGATAGGTCTGGTGGCTACAGCTGCTGTGGAAGAATACCGGAACGGAACCATCCGCCGCCACGAGCTGACCCGGACGGAAAAGGAGCAGGACCGGGTGCGCCACATTACGGAGACAAAGGCCCAGACCGGCCCGGTGTTCCTGGCTTACAAAAAACGGCCGGAGATCGGCACCTATATGCTGAAGCTGATGGCGGAAAAGGAACCGGTTTCCAATTTTATTGCCGAAGACGGTGTACGCAACACCTTGTATGTAGTGGATAACCCTCTTGAAGTGGAGGAAATTATCCGTCTCTTTAAAGCGGTGCCTGCTTTCTATATTGCAGACGGCCATCACCGGTGCGCCGGCGCCATGCGTGTGGCCGACCAAATGGAAAAGGAAACGGGAGCAAAAGATTTATCGGCAGAATATGAATATTTCCAGGCCGTTATTTTCCCGGACCATATGATGGAAATCATGGATTACAACCGGCTGGTGAAGGATCTGGCCGGCCATAGTGAAGAATCCTTCCTGAAGGTTGTGGAAGAAAAATTTGCAGTGGCTCCCGTGCGCAGGGCCTACCATCCGGAAGCCCGTCATTCCTTCGGAATGTATTTGGGAGGACGCTGGTATGAACTGAAAGCTAAAGAGGGAACCTTCGATCCGAAGGATGTGACAGACGCGCTGGACGTTTCCATTCTGCAGAATAATCTGCTGGCGCCGGTGCTGCACATCGGCGATCCCCGTACGGATAACCGGATCAATTTTGTTGGCGGAATCCGGGGACTGGAAGAACTGGAACGGAAGGTGGACAACGGGGAATATGCCGTGGCCTTCTCCATGTACCCCACCCTGATGCAGGAAGTGATGGACATTGCTGACGCGGGGAAGATCATGCCGCCCAAATCCACCTGGTTCGAGCCCAAGCTGCGGGACGGTATGGTGGTCCATCTGCTGGAAGATGTGGACTGAAAATTTGTAAATGTTACAGGAGAGGAAGTTTTTACCATGAGCCGTATTTTTAATTTTAACGCAGGACCTGCCGCCCTGCCTTTGGAAGTATTGCAGGAAGTACAGGCTGAGTTGCTGGATTTTGCCGGCACCGGTATGTCGATTCTGGAGATAAGCCATCGCAGTCCGGCTTTTGAAAAGGTCCTTCAGGAAGCTAAGGAGGATATCAAGGATCTGTTGGACCTGCCGGATGATTACGGGATCTTCTTTATGGCGGGGGGCGGAAGCCTCCAGTTCAGCTGCGTGCCTTTTAATTTTCTGACAGAAGGAAAGGTTGCTGCTTATGCTGATACGGGTTCTTTTTCCGATAAGGCCTTCCAGGAAGCGGAAAAAGTAGGAAAGGCGGTCAAGGTGTTCAGTTCCAAACCTCAGGGTTACGACCGGGTGCCCCGCCCGGAAGAAGTCGCTCTGCCCGACAACTGCGCCTATCTGCATATAACCGGCAATAACACTATTGAAGGCACGGAGTATTTTACCTATCCGGAAACCGGTGACGTGCCTCTGATTGCAGACATGTCTTCTGAAATTTTATCCAGGCCATTCCCTGTAGAAAAATTCTCCCTAATCTACAGCGGGGCCCAGAAAAATATCGGCCCTGCCGGCACGGTGCTGGTAATTGCCCGGAAAGATTTTGTGGCAGGACGGGATAAAAACCTGCCGGTGATGATGAACTATGAAACCATGCTGGATAAAGATTCCCTGTACAATACGCCGCCGGTATTTGCTATCTATATCGTAGGCAAAGTTGCCAAATGGCTGAAGAAGCAGGGGGGACTGGCAGCCATGGAAGCCGTCAACCGGCAAAAAGCTGCCCTTATCTATAATTTACTGGATACGTATCCTGAATTCTACAAAGGGCGGGCTGCAAAAGAAAGCCGCTCCATCATGAACGTAACATTTAACCTTCCCACCAAAGAGTTAGAGGCAAAGTTTGTTGAAGAAGGAAAGAAGCGGGGGCTGGGTGGATTAAAAGGCCATCGCAGCGTAGGGGGTATCCGGGCATCCATTTACAACGCTATGCCTCTGGAAGGCTGTGAAGCCCTGGCCCGGTTTATGGAAGATTTTCATCAAAACAATAAGTAACGGGTATTGTGTTTATACGCTTTGCAATGTGCGTGAACCGCGATGTGGTCTTTACATAACGCAGGGCGTGCATGCGGATTGATTGCGTTATTTCTAAAAAAGCAGCGGAGTTGCGAATTACCGTAACCCCGCTGTGATTTTTTTGCGTAATTTTATCCGGAATGATAAAATATAACAAAGGAAATTTGTTCAATTAGCGTTACCTGTAGATTTTTATCCGGAAAGGTGTTGACCTTTTTTGTTTAAACAAATGATTTGCAAGAACCTGCCAACTGCAATGTGCCACAGCAGCTGCCTGGCAGCGCTTCCTAACGGGTCCCTTTTGTGCGTATGGTTTGGGGGAAGCAGGGAAGGGGCGGCGGATACGGAAATTTATTATTCTGTGGGCAAGCCGTTCTATTTTGAAAATAAAACCGGAAGACCGGGGCATTCCGGCAGTCATATCCGTGACGGACAGCCGGAGGGAATGCTTACGGCTTCCTGCCAGTGGAGCGACCCCGTCTGTATTACGAATACGCCGGAGGCATGCTGGAATCCGGTGCTGCTTATCCAGCATGAGCACGTGCTGCTGTTTTTTAAAACAGGAAATACAATTGCTGACTGGAAGACCATGGTGATGTTAAGCCGTACCGATCCGGTTTACTGGGGGCATCCCAGGCCGCTGGTGCCGGGCGATGCAAGCGGGGGCCGGGGACCTGTAAGGGCGAAACCCATTATCCTCCCGTCCGGCCGCATCTGTGCGGGAGGCAGTATTGAACGGGGGGACTGGCTTTCCTTCTGCGACTACAGCGATAATTACGGCATCACCTGGAACCGTACTGCATTGATGGGCCTGAACCTGCTGAACCTTCCTCCTGAGGATGAGGCAGCATTAAAAGCTGAAGAACAGGGGGAACCGGCTCCCCTGCCGCCCGTCAGTTCCCAGAGCTTAAACGGCCGGGGCGTGATCCAGCCTGTGCTTTGGCAGGATAAAGGCCGTTTGCATATGTATATGCGCAGTACGGAAGGCTATATCTACAGCAGTATTTCCGACGACGAAGGAAAACACTGGACGGAGCCGCAACTTACGGAGCTGTATAACAACAACAGCGGTTTTGACTTGATACGTACGCCGGGCGGACGTCTTTTTATGGCCTGCAATCCTGTAAAAGGGAACTGGGGACCCAGGACGCCTCTGGCCCTGTTTATGGGAAAGGAAGACGGCAGCCGATGGGAAATGTTCCTGCGGCTGGAAAAAGAGAAAGGCGAATTCAGTTATCCGTCTCTCACATATACATTCAATGGTCTATGGATATCGTACACCTATAACAGGAAAAACATTGCCGTTGCCTTTTTACCCTGGCGGGAAATCGCCCAGTGCCGGAAATTCCGGATCAGTGAAGCAGTAAAACAGTCGTGACCGCAAACCGAGGGGATACTTCTGAAGTGATAAGTTTTGTATGAGGGTGAAACAGATGAAGAAGTTTTTAACACTGCTGATGCTGACCATTATGCTTTTGGGACTGGCAGGCTGCGGCGGCAATACGGAATCCAAAGCAGAACAAAGGGATGCCTATCCTGCAGACGGGAAGATAACCGTGCTGATTCCGAAAGCCCAGGGAGGCGGAACTGATACCAGCGCCCGGGATATGCTTTACTTTATGAAGAAAGAGCTGCAGGGCAGCAAATTTGTGCCGGTAAACAGACCGGAAGGAAACGGTATTACTGCCATGGCAGAGCTGGCCAAATCAAAGCCGGACGGGCATACATTAGGGATGGTAACGGTGGAGCTTGCCATGATCCCCCATCAGGGCAAGGCTTCTGTTTCCCACAAGGATTTTGTTTCCATTTGTGCAACCACGGTAGCGCCTGCGGCCCTGATCGTTTCAGGGGAATTTCCTGTCTGGTCTCTGGATGAATTCGTCAGGTATGCAAAAGCAAATCCGGGAAAGATACGGGTGGGGAATTCCGGTACCGGTAGCATATGGCATCTGGCAGCACTAAATTTTGAAAAAGAATTTGGCGTGATATTTAAACATGTTCCCTACCCGAAGGGAGTTGCGGATATTGCCGTTGCCATGGAAGGAAAACATATAGACGCAGCGCTGGCGGATCCGGCTGCATTTCGGAGCAGGCTTAATTCAGGGGCGGTAAAAATGCTGGCAGTAACGACTAACGTCCGGTTGCAGGCATATCCTAAAATACCAACCTTCCGGGAACTGGGGCACCCAATGACGATACGTGCCTGGGCGGTGCTGGCTGCGCCGAAAGACACGCCAAAAGAACGGGTGGAAATACTCCGGAAAGCGGCAGCGAAAATCTGCGGAAGCAAAGAGTATAAAGAGCTTCTGCGGAAACAGGGCGACGTTCCGGTTTCAATCATTGGCGATGACTGCGACCGGATGATGGCGGAAGACACTGCGTTTTATGGAAAACTGTTAACCAATAATCAGAAACGGGATCGGTCATCTAATACTAAATAGAAAAAATATAAAAACCGCAGCGGCATCTACATGCTGCTGCGGTTGTGAATTTTCAGGCTGCATCCTTCAAGAATACTGATTGGAAATCGTTCCCCGTCAAAACAGGAATGGGGTGGGAATTATTCTTGCCAGCCCTTACAGAGATCCACCCAGCCTTCGTTATCCGTATATTTTTCCAGTTCCTCCGGTGTCAGCTCAATGGCGTTGTTTTCTTCCCCGGCGGCAGGAAACATGGTGGGGAACCTCTTCATGGAAATATCCAGATACACCTTTACGCCTTCGTTAACACCAAAAGGACAGACGCCGCCCGGTGCGTGACCGATCAGCGGTTCCACTTCCGCAAAAGGAAGCATATGGGCTTTGATGCCGAAAAAGTGCTTAAACTTGGCGTTATCGATCTTTGTATCCCCGGCGGTTACAATTAAAACAGGGTTTTCTTTTCCGGCAAAGGAAAGAGTCTTAGCGATGCGGGCCGGCTCCGTTCCGGCCGCCTTGGCGGCCAGCTCAACCGTAGCACTGGATTCCTTAAATGTTATGATCTTGTCATCCATACCGAACTGGGACAGATATTTCCGTGTGCGTTCAACAGACATATTGGCAGCTCCTTTGTAAATTTTTTATATAGTCAAGTTTACGTGGTCAGGCAAAACTTGTCAACTTTAACTTTATTGATTACAATGTAATAAACTGAATTTTAAGGAGTGAAACCATGGGACCCTTACAGGATATCAGAGTGCTGGATATGTCGCGGCTGTTGCCGGGACCTTTCTGCACACGGCTTTTTGCGGATATGGGAGCAGATGTTATTAAAATCGAAGAACCGGTGAAAGGGGATTATTCCCGGAACTTTGTGCCCCGCCGGGGCGATTTTGCCTGCTGGTTCATGGAAGTGAACCGGAATAAAAAAAGTGTGGCGCTGGATCTGAAAAATGAAGAAGAACGCAGGCTGTTTCTGGAACTTGCGAAAACAGCCCAGGTGGTGGTGGAAAGCTATCGTCCCGGGGTTATGAAAAAGCTGGGGGTCGATTTCGAAACAGTTAAGCAGGTAAATCCTAAAATTGTATACTGTTCCATTACCGGTTACGGCAAACAGGGGCCCCTTGTGAAACAGGCAGACCATGATATCGGTTACCAGAGCCTTGCGGGTCTGATCTCCCTCAGCGGGGAAAAGGATGGGAAACCCTCTATACCCGGAGTCCTGGCTGCAGACATGCAGGCATCCGCCATGGCGGGCATGTCCATCCTTGCGGCCCTCCATCATGCGGAGCGGACCGGGGAAGGACAGGAAATAAGCCTTTCTCTTTTTGATACCTGCCTGGCTCTGGTACCCGGCGTCAGTGCTACTTACTTCGGCAACGGTTTTGTCAATATGCGGGGAAACAACTGGCTCAGCGGGGCCAATCCCAATTACAATGTGTACCGGACAAAGGACGGGCGCTACATGAGTGTAGGCTGCCTGGAAGAGAAGTTCTGGAAAAATCTCTGCGGCGTTTTGGAAAGACCGGATCTGATTCCCGTCATTCAGGATGAAACTAAGTATCCCTGGCTGAAAGACGAACTGACTGCAATCATCGCAACAAAAACCATGGAGGAGTGGGTAGAACTGGCAAAAGGTTCCGATTCCTGCTTCGCCCCGGTATTGAATTATGATGAAGCCCTGGCTACAGGGCAGGCTATTGCCGATGAAATGGTGCTGGACGTGGAAGATCAGGAACTGGGAAATTATAAGACCATGGGCTTTGTCACAAAATTTTCCGCAACTCCCTGTCAACTTTACCGCCGTGCTCCCCGGTTAGGGGAGCACACGGAAGAAATACTGAGTGAAATTGCAGAGCCGGAACAAAAGCATCAACAATAAACAAAGTAAGAATATTAAAATCAATTTTTCTATACAGTTCCATTTACAGTGAAACTTCGAAAACAAAACTGAAAAAAATAATAAAAACAGCAGGTTACAAATCGTATGTAGCCTGCTGTTCATTATTAAGCATAAATTCATTTAATCAGCGGTTCCTTAAAGTCCTTATTTTATGGTTGGGGTCCCACTTGGTTCATATGTTTCCGTTCCGCTATCTTCAGCTACCCTGGACAGAAGTGCCTGTGTGGCCGGCTCATTCTGTTCCGGAGGGAGTTCCATGTAAACTGATTTTGTCGGGACTTCCGCTATTTTTTTAGCAGCCACTTTTGATTTTCCCTTTTCTGCTTTCGGGAAAACATGAACCGGTTTCAGGGTCTTGCCGGGAGCGATGGCATCCATAAATGCCTTCACGATTTCCGGGTCGAAGTCCGTGCCTATTCCGTTTAACAGCTCCTGCAGCGCTTCCTGGTGTTTTTTCTCCCACTGGGCGGTGCAGGGATTGATAACGCTGTCATAATAATCTGCTACCGCTATGATCCGTGCACCCAGAGGAATATTCACACCCTTCAACCGCTTGGGATATCCGGTGCCGTTCCATTTTTCATGGTGACTGCGGATCAGGTCGATGATACTGTTGAATTCTTCCATGTTTTCCAGCATGCTGCAGCCTGCGATGCAGTGGCGCTTATACTGGGCCATTTCCCGGGCGTTCAGGTAAGGAAATTTATTTAAAATACTGTTGGGTACGCTCAGCAGGCCGATGTCATGCATGAGGGCCGCTGTCCGGATTATATTGATCTCTTTGCGGGACAGGCCGAGCTTTGCGGCCACGCTTGCGGAATAATTGGCCACCTGCTGGGAATGGAGATACAGGAATTCGCTCTTGCGTTTTAACAGCTCAAGAAAAAAGTCACAAATCTCTTTTGCTTTCCCGGTACAGGAAAAATCAAGATACTGGGGAATAGATAACATCATTATCACTTCCGTACTTTACACTTCGTTTATCAGATAAATATAACCGGATTTTTTCCGGTTATGGTTTGGGCTATTCAGGTAACTATAGTATAGTTTTTTTAGTGGCGAACGTCAAGACAAACTGAATTTCGCCAAAAAAAAGTTAGATAACTGTTCGTTATGTTACAGTTACGGAAAATCAGGAACGTTTAATGAAGGACTTGCATAAATCTAACATTGAAATGCTTGAAATATCTGATTTGGTGTGCTATATTTAGTGAATAAAAACAATCCGGGTCTGTGGTTGAAAGTCGATGCCAGTTGCAGGCGAAACGATCCACGTAAGCAGTAAAAATTACTGTGAGCACGGTGCAGCTTAGAAGTAAGTCCTGCCGTATTGATACGAGAGGGGCAGTAGTGGGGAGCGACAGCTTAGGAGCGAACCCTCCAGCAGGCGGGTGTGGGGGCGAAAACCAGGTCAGCCGGGGCGTTTTTATTCAGGCGGAAATATGGGGCGACAACTACAGTCCGCCGGTCCGAAAAGATGCGGACAATTTGCACCCTGCCGGTCTGAGGTTTTGTATTAATTTGTTTGGAGGAGAAAAAAATGAGAAAAATTACAGTATTATTAAGTATTCTCGTATTGGCTCTGGGAATCCTGACAGCCGGTTGCGGCGGCGGTGACAAGGGAGACAAAAAAGCTGCGGCGCCCGCTCCGGCAGCAAAGGAAGAACTGATTGTAGGAACTGAACCGTCCTTTGCACCTTTTGAATTTCCGGAAAAGGATTCCAAGGAATTTACCGGCTTTGATATGGATCTGATCCGTGCATTGGCTAAAGAGATGGGATACAAAAAATGCACCATCAAAAATATGGGCTTTGACGCCTTGATCCCGGCCATCAATGCGGGGAACCTTGACGTTTCCATCGCCGGCTTCAGCATTACGGAAGAAAGAAAAAAACAGGTTATCTTCTCCCAGCCCTATTATAAATCCGGCCTGGCCTTTGTAGTCCGCAAGGATGTGAATGATGTAAAGAAGTTTGAAGACCTGCAGGGAAAGACCATTGCGGTACAGCTTGGAACTACCGGCGCCCTGTACGGAGAAAAGCTTAAGGAAAAAGGTGCCGTAGTCAAGACCTTCAATACCAGCGATTTAGCCTGCATGGAGTTGAAAAACAAAGGCGCCGATGCGGTTATCAGCGATCTTCCCGTACTGCAGTACTTCCTGAAGAACGGTGGCAGCGACTATGCCAAACTGGCGGGTGAACCCCTGACGGCGGAAGACTACGGTATCGTCATCTCCAAGAAAAAACCGGAGTTGGCAAAAGAAGTGGATAAGGCGCTGGATGCACTGAAAAAGAACGGAACGTATGATAAGCTGTATGAAAAATGGTTTGGCAGCAAACCGGCAAAATAATGTCCGGCGCACAGAAGAGTATCGTCCGGTTTGCGCTTTAAAAGGCTTTTGGAAATTGCCGATCACCTGAGTTTGAGTAAAACAGGAGAATTGGCTTTTCTATAAATCAGTTGCAAGCTTAATAAAACTTTAGGAGGAACCCACAAAATGAAAAAAGCATTTATGTTGCTGATGGCAATGGTAATGATGGTAATGATGGTTGCAGGCTGCGGAGGCGGAGAAAAAAAACCTGCGGATAAAGCCGCGGAGGTGCCGAAAGTGCTGCGGGTAGGCACGGAGCCTACCTTTGCCCCCTTTGAATTCCAGAAAGAGGGAAGCAAAGACTTCGACGGCTTCGATATGGATCTGATCCGGGCTATCGGGAAACAGCTGAATATGAAAGTTGAGATCCAGAACATGGGCTTTGACGCCCTGATTCCGGCCATCAACGCAGGAAATATCGATGCGGCCATTGCCGGTATGAGCATTACTCCCGACCGCCAGAAAGCGGTTGACATGAGCGATCCCTATTATGCCTCCGGCCTTGTGGTTGTGGTCAATAAGGATAACGAAGCAGTGAAGAGCGTAAAAGACCTGGACAACAAGGGAATCGCAGCCCAGATCGGTACTACCGGTGCGGAACGTGCGGCGAAAGTTCCCGGTGCCAAAGTGAAAAACTTCAACACCAACTCTGAAGTATTTCTGGAACTGAAAAATAAAGGGGTTGACGCTGTTATTATCGACAAGCCCGTAGCTGAATACTATCTGGCCCAGGGTGGCGGCAAAGAAACCGCAAAAATCGTCGGTGAAACCATGGAAGCGGAATCCTACGGTATTTCCCTGAAAAAGAACAGCCCTCTGACTGCCAAGATCAACAAGGCCCTGCTGGATCTGAAGAAGAACGGCGAATACGACAAGCTCTATGAAAAGTGGTTTGGGGCTGTTAAGAAATAAGTTGTTTGAAAGAAAAACGATATCCTGTTAATGACACAAAAGGGGATTTTGTATAAAATTCCCTTTTGTATTTTTTATTTATGTAGTATAATACAGGAGGCGTTGCAGGGCCGTCTTTTTATTTGAGGCGGAAGCCGTGACGTTCTTTTAACGGAAAACAGAAAAACGTAAAAAAATACAAAAGCAAGAAGGTTTGTTCCATGGATGTAAATTTTGAAATTATGAAGAATGCGTTCCCGCTTCTTATTGCGGGCGCAGGGATTACAATTGAAATTACGGCCCTCAGCGTTTTTTTCGGTATGCTCATCGGTGTAGTGGTATCACTGGTTCGATTGTCCGATTTTAAAATTTTACGCTGGCTGGGGAACGTATATGTGGATTTTATCCGGGGAACTCCTCTTCTGATCCAGATATTCCTTGTCTATTTTGCCCTGCCCAGTATTATTGGTCATCGGGTAGATGCATTTTTCGCTGCTATCTCCGCATGTTCTATTAACAGCGGAGCGTATGTGGCAGAAGTATTCCGGGGAGGCATCCAGTCCATTGACAAAGGGCAGATGGAAGCGGGCCGCAGTCTGGGTATGACCTGGTGGCAGACCATGCGCTACATCATTTTGCCGCAGGCCTTTAAGCGTATTATTCCTCCTTTGGGCAATGAATTCATTGCCATGCTGAAAGATTCCTCACTGGTGTCGGTAATCGGTTTTGAGGAACTGACCCGCCGGGGCCAGCTGATCATCGCACGTACCTATGCATCCTTTGAAATCTGGATGGCGGTTGCGATCATCTACCTGATCCTAACATTTACAGTGGCCCGGTTGACCGGTTTGCTGGAAAGGAAGTTTGACACGAAATGAGCCAGGAGATTATTAAAATTACCGGTTTGCAGAAGAGCTTCGGAGAACTGCACGTATTAAAGGGCATTGACCTTCATATACAGGAAAAGGAAGTTGTAGTTATCATCGGACCGTCCGGAAGCGGAAAATCTACTTTGCTTCGTTGTATCAATTATCTGGAAGAACCCACTGCAGGAGAAATCGTGTTTGATAACATTCCACTGAACGGGGAAGCCAATATCAATGAGGTACGCAAGGAAGTAGGGATGGTGTTCCAGCGTTTCAACCTTTTCCCCCATATGACGGTGATGGAGAACCTGGTCCTTGCTCCCATGAAGGTGCGGAGCATGAACCGGAAGGACGCGGAAGAACTGGCCATGATGTACCTGAAAAAAGTTGGACTGTCAGAGAAGGCCAACAGTTATCCGGACCAGCTGTCCGGCGGTCAGCAGCAGCGTGTGGCCATTGCACGGGCCCTGTGCATGAAACCCAAGGCTATGCTCTTTGACGAACCTACTTCTGCCTTGGATCCGGAAATGATTAACGAAGTACTGGACGTTATGAAACAGCTGGCCAAAGAAGGCATGACCATGGTGGTGGTAACACACGAAATGGGCTTTGCCAGAGAAGTGGGAGACAGGGTGCTGTTTGTTGACGGCGGCTATATTTTGGAAGAAGGAACGCCAGAGCAGGTTTTCGAACATCCCCAGAATCCCCGTACCCAGAGTTTCCTGTCCAAAATTTTGTAAGAATGGTTTAGCAGGGATACCAATTACAGTAAAATTCAATAAGAAAATTGTTAGGTGCAAAGGGAAAGGCATAAGCAAAATATAGCAATTCTTGGCGGATTTGCGATGCCTTCCCCTTGCACCTATTCTATTTTTACTCAATCTGTAACGTATTTTGCAGTTTTTGCCTAAAAAGTGACAAATTTAAGAAATCTTAAAACCTGTACAGGAATATCAGGGGATATGTCGAATACCTTTTTAACAGGCAAAAAGGATTTGTGCTGCGGCAGGGTACGCAGAAGGAGGCGTTACAGAACAGTTACAGAATGTGCCGCGCAGATAAAATGCCTGTAATAATAACCAAGTAACCTTGGAAAAGCAAGGAGGATCTGTATGGCAATTATCATTAAGGGAAGAAATACGGTAGTATCACCGGCAGTAAAAGCGTATGTGGAAAAAAAGATTGATAAAGTAACGAGACAGTTTAAGGCCGTAGGAGATATAACAGCGGTTTTGAAGGTTGAAAATGGAAACCATATCGCGGAAATTACGGTTCCGGCAAAAGGAATTTTGCTGCGGGCCCAGGAATCCACCAAGGATATGTATTCTTCCGTTGATCTTGTAGTGGAAAAAATCGAAAGACAGGTACATAAATACAAAACAAAATTAATGAAACGGAAATATAATAACTTCCGTGATATACCGGCAGAGACCGTGCCTGCTGCAGAACCGGCTCCGGCTGCAGCTGAACCGGAAGAGGAATTCAAAATCATCCGCAGCAAGAGTTTCACCATGAACCCCATGACGCCGGAGGAAGCAATTTTGCAGATGAACCTGCTGAACCACGATTTCTTCGTGTTCTTCGATCCGGATTTTGGCGGGGTCAGCGTAGTATACCGGCGTAAAGACGGAAATTACGGTTTGCTGGAGCCCAAGATGGAATAACTGAATATAATCGGACGCAGGGCAGAAATGTTCTGCGTTTTTTTGTGGATTATTTGTATAATATAAACCGATATTTTCGACCGGTTAATCCCTGATTCTTTCTTAAATATAAGCTGTTTTTAATTATTCACGTAAACTTCACAAAATAATAGGTGGAATCCTCCGTGTTTTTTTGACTTTTGCTGTGCTTTCTGTTAAAATTTTACAATAGACAATAATGGATAATTGTTTGCTTAAGACAAGTTTTTATTGCGTGAGAAAAACAGCAAAAATTCTTACAGAGCCTGTTTTGATAAACAGGTTGTGAACCGGAAAAGTGACTGGTATTGCGTTTTTTAGCGATAAAAAATTATTAAAAATATTCAATCAGCCCAGATTAAGGAGTGATCAGTTTGTTCGAAGGTTTGATAAAGAAAATTTTCGGGGATCCCAATGCGAAAGAATTAAAAAACATCCAGCCCATTGTGGATAAAATCAATTCCCTGGAGCCGGAGATGGAGAAGATGAGTTCTGCCAACCTCCAGGCCAAGACGGGGGAATTTAAGTTGCGTCTGCAAAAGGGAGAAACCCTGGATGATATTTTGCCGGAAGCCTTTGCAGTCGTCCGGGAAGCATCCAAACGGGTGACCGGTATGCGGCACTTCGATGTGCAGCTTATCGGCGGCGTAGTACTTCATCGGGGCAAAATTTCCGAAATGCGTACCGGTGAAGGAAAGACCCTGGTGGCAACCCTGCCGGTTTACCTGAACGCCCTAACGGGCCACGGGGTACACGTAGTTACCGTCAATGATTACCTGGCCCGTCGTGACAGTGTGGACATGGGGCGAATCTATGAGTTCCTCGGTCTGTCTGTAGGTCTTATCGTACACGATCTGGACTTCCCGGAGAGGAAGGCGGCCTATCAGGCAGATATTACTTACGGCACCAACAATGAGTTCGGCTTCGACTACCTGCGGGACAACATGGTGGTAGATAAAGACCAGATGGTGCAGCGGGAACTGAATTACTGTATCGTAGACGAAGTGGACTCCATTCTGATTGATGAAGCCCGTACCCCTCTGATCATTTCCGGCCCCGGTGAAAAATCCGCTGACCTGTATAAGGTCATCGCCCATATCGTTGCCAACATGAAAGAAGGCGAAGATTACACGGTAGATGAAAAGCAGAAGCAGGTTGCTCCTACGGAAGCAGGTATTGCCAAGGCGGAAAAGGCCCTGGGCGTTAAGAACCTGTACGATACGGAGCACGGGGTAGACTTCTCCCATCATATCATGTGTGCTATCAAAGCCAAATCCCTGATGATCCGGGACCGGGATTATGTGGTAAAAGACGGCGAAGTCATTATTGTCGACGAGTTCACCGGCCGTCTCATGTACGGCCGCCGTTATTCCGAAGGCCTGCATCAGGCTATCGAGGCAAAGGAAGGCGTAGTGGTGCAGCGTGAAAGCCAGACTCTGGCTACTATTACCTTCCAGAATTATTTCCGTATGTATAAAAAGCTGGCCGGCATGACCGGTACGGCTAAAACAGAGGAACAGGAATTCCAAAAAATTTACGGACTGGATGTAGTAGTAGTTCCCACTAACAAGCCTATGATCCGTACGGATTACCCGGATGTGATCTATAAGACTAAAGCCGCCAAATACCGGGCCGTTGTTAAGGAGATTGTGGAACTGCATAAGTCCGGACGGCCGGTGCTGGTAGGTACTACCTCCATTACCCAGTCGGAAGATTTAAGCGCGTTGCTGAAAAAGCAGGGTATTCCCCATAACGTGTTGAATGCCAAGTATCATGAAAAGGAAGCTATGATCGTTGCGGACGCGGGCCAGATGGGACAGGTTACCATTGCTACCAACATGGCAGGGCGCGGAACCGATATCGTACTGGGTGAAGGGGTTGCCGAACTGGGCGGTCTCCATATCCTGGGTACGGAACGCCATGAAAGCCGTCGTATCGATAACCAGCTTCGCGGGCGGTGCGCCCGGCAGGGGGATCCCGGTTCCTCACGGTTCTACCTGTCTTTGGAAGATGACCTGATGCGCCTCTTTGGCGGCGACCGGATTAAGAACATGATGGATCAGCTGGGACTGGAAGAGGATGAACCTATTGAAAACAAGATGGTGACCAGTTCCATTGAAAATGCCCAGAAGCGGGTGGAAGAACGGAACTTCAATATCCGTAAGATGGTCCTGGAATACGACGATGTTATGAACCAGCAGCGTGAAGTCATCTACAAGGAACGCCGCAAGGTGCTGGACCAGGAAGACCTGCGTTCTACTGTTATGGAATTCACCCATAAGATTGTGGATCGGGCCATGGCTATGTACTGCCCTCCGGAAGCCTATTCCGAGGACTGGGATCTGAAAAACCTGGTACGGTACTGTGAAGAATTTTTCGCTCCCTACGGAGAGCTGAAGGAAGAAAAACTGGCGGACCTGAGCCGGGAAGAAATCGGTGAATATCTGCATAAGCTGGCGGACGATATCTACGCCAGCCGGGAGGAAGAAATTACGCCGGAGATCATGCGGGAACTGGAAAACCTGGTCATGCTGAAAGTGGTAGACAATCACTGGATGGAACATCTGGACGCCATGGATATGCTGCGTGAAGGCGTAGGCCTTCGTGCTTACGGTCAGAAGGATCCTCTGGTGGAATACAAGTTTGAAGCCTTTGATATGTTTGAAGCCATGATCGGCGCCATTGAAGACGACGTGGTGAAATATATGTACCGGGTAAATGTGTTCTCCCAGCCCTCTATGGAAATGGACGACCACCTGGACGATGCGGTGACCAATAATCCCACGGTAGATACAACCGATGGGGAAGGGGCTAAAGAACCGGTGGTTAACAAAGAACCGGAAATCGGGCGTAATGATCCCTGCCCCTGCGGCAGTGGGAAAAAATATAAGAACTGCCACGGCAAAGGAAAATAATTGCGCTGTGATTTTTTGAAATAGTTAGCCGGTAAAGATGCAAAAAGTTACGCATGGAACAAAAGAAAGAGCACGAATAAAATTTTTATAAATAAAGGATGTGAGAAAGTTGCTGCTTGAAGAATACAGACCGGAAATCGTAAGCCTCAAGAAAAAACTGGATGAAATGAGGGGATCTCTTTGACATCCCCAGCAAAGAAGAAAAAATAGCTGAACTGGAACACCTCATGGGGGAACCTTCCTTCTGGGACGATCCGGAAAAGGCGACTAAGATCTCCAAAAATGTGGATGACCTGAAGTCGGAAGTGGAAGAGTATAAGAACCTGGAAACAAGTCTGGATGATCTGGAAGTGCTGCAGGAGATGGCAGCCGAAGAGCAGGATGAGTCCCTGATTCCTGAGATGGATGAAACATTACGCCAGGTTAAGGAAAATCTGCAGCATCTGGAGCTGGGTATGCTGCTGTCAGAAGAGTACGATGCAAACAATGCGATCCTTACCCTGCATGCAGGTGCAGGCGGAACGGAAGCCCAGGACTGGACGTCGATGTTGCTGCGCATGTTTACCCGGTTTGCGGAGCGGAATGGCTACCAGGTTGAAATGCTGGATTATCTGGCAGGAGATGAAGCCGGAGTAAAGAGTGCGACTTTGCAGATCAACGGACATAATGCCTACGGTTTTTTCCGCAGCGAAAAAGGCGTGCACCGGCTGGTGCGCATTTCTCCCTTCGATGCCAATGCCCGGCGTCATACATCCTTTGCGGCAGTTGACGTAATGCCGGAGCTGGATGAAAATGTGAATGTTGAGATCAACATGGATGAAGTTCGTGTCGATGTGTATCGTGCCAGCGGTGCAGGCGGACAGCATGTTAACAAAACTTCTTCCGCTGTGCGTATGACCCATCTGCCTACCGGTATTGTGGTGCAGTGCCAGAATGAACGAAGCCAGATACAGAACCGGGAAAAAGCGCTGCAATTATTGCGCGGTAAGTTGTATGCATTTGAAAAAGCAAAACAGGATGCGATGATCAGTGATCTGGCAGGGGACTACCAGGCCATTGAATGGGGCAGCCAGATCCGTTCCTATGTATTTCAGCCATATACCATGGTAAAGGATCACCGTACTTCCTGCGAAACGTCGAATGTTGATGCAGTAATGGACGGGGAACTGCGTCCCTTTGTGGAAGCATACCTGCGCCAGGAGTATGAGAACAAAAAGCTGGCAGCCAAACAGATATAAAAGAAACAGCGTCGTATGTGGATTGATATGCGACGCTGGGTTTTGTGTGTCTTTTTACGTTTATTGGTAAAAGTGATATGAAGATGCAGGATTGGAAAGAACGCTACAATCCAATATTGTTAGTGTGTATTGCTGTTGCCTTTTGTGCAGCCCTTTGGCTGATGCAGATCCGCGTAGGTATCGAAAGCCGTAATGATACGGTGGAACAGACACTGGATCATCAGGCTGTTTTGATGATGGCTCAGCGGGAGGGCCGGGACAGCGATAAACTGTTGAGGCAGTTTAAAGAAGCCGGCGTGACCACTTTGATTGTGTATGATACCACGCTGGAGAGGCTGGACCGGGAAGGCCGCATTTCCGCCATGCCCGGGGACGTGTTGCAGAAGGCTGCCCCAGGGGCTCATGGGGGAACCTTTGATACGGTCATCGCTTCTTCGAATATTAACCCAGATGCAGTGTATATAACACGGGGAAATGATGAAGAAGCCTGGCGTGAAGTACAGGAAGACCTGCGCTGGCGGTATGGTGAAGAACGGATCAAACCCTTTGCCGGTAATCCTGAAATGCTGGAATTGAAGGGCGATTCAAGGCTGTTGCTGGAACCTGACTATCGGGCTAAGACGCCTATGATGCAGGCGCCTTTGGGCCTTTCGGTAAAAGATCTGCAGGATGTACAGAGGGCGGGATTTCTAGTGGCCGTGCGTCCCCAGAATTACCTTCCCTATTCCCGGAAAGCGGTGGACAGCCTGTTTGACCGGATCGACAAGTCAGGCGTACAGGTTACTACCTATATTCCCTGCGGAACCGATGTGATCGGTTTTCCTTCGGATATTGATTATATGGGAAGAAAACTGTCTGAACGGAATATCCGTCTGGGACTGCTGGAGCATGTAACCCAGCTGCAGTTTGCCAAATTTGCAGGACTGGACGCGTTGCTTCGCAGCGTGGAGAATAACGCGGTTCGCGTTTTAAATATCGACGCCCAGGAAAACAGCAAGCTGATGATGCCGGACGCCCTGCGCCGCTGGGCGTTGGCAGATGAGGAACGGAATATCCGTGTCAATTATGTCCGGTTATTCCTTAAACCCCAGAATGGCGTTGACATTATTGATCTTAACCTTGATTATATGCGCCAGATTACAGAGCAGGTAAATGGACGGGGCTATAAGATCGGTGTGGCCGGTGTGTTCCAGAAACCGGCCGGCACTGTGGCGGCGTCTGCCAACGGGAATCCTGGCTTCAGCGGTTCTTATGATCCGGGTCGTAGCATTCTGCTTCTGGTTGCGCTGGGGGCATGGGCTGCCCTTGCGTTATATGTTGGAATGATTTTCCCCGGCGTCAGGGGAATGAAGCAGTATATTCTGGTGGTTGCCGGTATGCTTATTACCGGATTCTGCCTGTTTCTGGGCAGGGGCCTGTCCATGCGGCAGGGGCTGTCCTTCATGACGGCCGTGCTGTATCCGGTTCTGTCCATCAGTGTGATCATGACCCTGTGGGAGGGAATCAAAACCGATGACAGATCCGTGGCGGGAATTATTTTTACGGCATTATGGCAGCTTGCCTTTGCTATTGGACTGTCCCTGATCGGCGCTACACTGAATGGTTCTATGATGGGGGATCTTCGATTTTTCCTGGAGGCGGATATCTACCGGGGCGTAAAGCTGACCTTTATTATGCCGGTACTGCTGACGCTGATTCTGTTTTTGCGTCAGTACAGCATTTTCCCGGAAACCGGGACGAAAGCTGCGGATTTATTTTCCCAGTTTACTCAGATCTGCAAAACAAAACTTACTTTAGGGCATTTTGTGATCCTTGGAGTATTGCTGTTTGTCGCATACATTTTTGTTGGCCGAAGCGGGCATACCGGAGGAGTTCCTGTGCCTGCCATTGAAATAAAGCTGCGTCTTTTCCTGGAACAGGTCATGTATGCCCGTCCCCGGGAAAAGGAATTTATGATAGGGCATCCGGCCTTTTTCCTGGCAGTTTATGCCGCATACCGGCAGGCTCCTAACCTGTGCAGGCTGGCGTTGGTGCTGGGGGCCGTCATAGGACAGGGCTCTCTGGTACAGACTTTCTGTCATATGCGGACACCTGCCATGATGAGTTATATCCGGGCGGCGGACGGGTATCTGTTAGGAGCTGCCCTTGGAATCATCGCAGTGGTTGCAGTTTCGATATTAATGCCATATGTTAAACCATGGCTAAGGAGATTCAGGATTAATGAGTAAAATCGTTATTTCCGGATATTACGGATTTAATAATGCTGGCGATGAGGCGTTGCTGACCGCCATACTGGCGTCTTTGCGGGCCATTGAGCCGGATGCGGATATTACCGTTATTTCCGGGAATCCGGGAAATACAATAATCAAACATCAGGTGAAGTCCCTGTACCGGTTTGCCGCGATGCGTCTGCTGCGGGCTATCGGGGAGTCGGATCTTGTCATCAGCGGCGGCGGGAGCCTGCTGCAGGATGTAACCAGTAAACGCAGTCTGCTTTATTATCTTTCCGTTATTGCTGCGGCAAAATGGAAAGGGAGGAAGGTCATGCTGTTCGCCCAGGGAATCGGCCCTATCCGGAGCCGGCTCATGCGGCTTCTGACCCGTATCGTCTGCAATAAGGCAGACCTGATTACGGTTCGGGACAAAGATTCTAAACAGGAACTGGAACGTATGGGCGTTTTTCCGGCAAAAGTAGAAGTGACAGCGGATTCTGTGCTTACTTTGAACCCTGCTTCCAAATTGAAAGGAAAATCAATTCTGGCAGAGGCGGGACTGGATCCATATAAACCTATTATCGGTGTTTCTGTCAGGGAATGGCCGGATAATCGGCGCTGTCTTCAGCAGCTTGCCACAGCAGTGGGCAGCATCAGTGAAAAATACAATGCGCAGGTAGCAATTCTTCCCTTACAGGTTTCCATGGATATGAAGGCCAGCCAGATGCTTATGGACTGTTTGCCTGAAATGCGGAACAGAGTCGTAATGGTAAAAGGAAACTACTCCACGGAAGACTTTCTCAGTATTATCGGCTGTTTCCGTTTACTGATCGGCATGCGCCTTCATGCATTGATTTTTGCAGCTGTGATGAAGGTTCCCCTGATGGCGGTTTCTTATGATCCCAAGGTGGACAGTTTCGTGAAAGAAATTGGCGCCCGGGCGGTCGGTACAGTGGAAAATTTGGACGCGGGCAATGTTGAAACAGCAGCAGATGCATTGTGGGGAAATGCTTTGGTAGAACAGGAAGCCCGGATCCGCGCCATGCGCAAGCTGGCACAAAGCAACGCTGTAAAGGCTTTCGAACTGCTTCATAAGTAATAATTGTGTCGCAAAAGAATTTTCAATTATTTTGCAGATGGTTTTGAAAATTTATTGTATAGTTATTAGGGATATCTTTAAGAAACGAAAAACACCTAACTGAGTTTCGAAGGGAGCATGACCAGTGCTTGAAATGACGGGCGTCAGCAAAACATATCCCGGTGGGAATGTGGCGCTGCATAATATTAACGTACGAATTGAACAGGGAGAGTTTGTATTTATTGTAGGTCCCAGCGGGGCCGGTAAATCTACATTTATAAAGATGCTTTTCAGGGAGGTTCTGCCTACATCCGGCAGTATCCGGCTGAATGATGTTGATATTTTGAACCTTACAGCGAAAGAAGTGCCGTACCTGCGGCGTCAGTTGGGAATCATATTCCAGGATTACCGCCTGCTGCCGGATCGTACGGTGTATGATAATGTAGCTTTTGCCATGCAGGTAATTGAAGCACCGTACCGCAAGATCAAACGGCGTGTGATGAACGTGCTGGATCTGGTAGGTCTTCGCCGCCGTGCGTATGCAAAACCAAATGAACTGTCCGGTGGGGAACAGCAGAGGATTGCCATTGCCCGTGCCATAGTCAACAGTCCAAGTCTTGTAATTGCGGACGAACCTACCGGAAACCTGGATCCGGAAACCAGTATGGAAATCATGGAAATTTTCCAGGAAATCAATAATACGGGAACGACTATTATTATGGCAACTCACGATAAGGAAATCGTAGACAGTATGGGAAAACGGGTTATTGCCATTGAACACGGAGAAATTGTCCGGGATGAACTGAACGGAGTATACGGATATGAGTCTGAGCAGTAAAGAATATTTTATCCGGGAGACGGGAAAGTCCATTAAGCGTAACGGCATAATGAGCTTTGCTTCCGTTTCCACGGTTGCCGTGTCCCTTTTGGTACTGGGTCTGTTTCTGCTCATGTACCTGAACACGGACAATCTGGCAAAATATCTGGAAGGCCAGGTGGAAATGACAGTCTACCTGGAAGATACCGCAACTGGGGAAGAAGTTGCCGATATGCGGGAAAAACTGAAAAAAATGGAAGGCGTTGTGCAGGTTACGGAAGTGACCAAGGCCCAGGCCATGGAACGGTTTAAAAACAGGTTGGGCGATCAGGCCACGTTGCTGAAAGCGTTGGGAAAGGACAATCCATTCCCGTTTTCTTTTGAGGTACAGGTAGACAGACCGGACCGGATCAAGGCTCTGGTATCCCAGGTTGAACAATGGCCAAAAGTTGAGACAGCCAAATTCGGGCAGGAAGTGGTGGAACACCTTTTTGCCCTGACCCGGGTACTGCGTATCGGCGGTGCTGTATTGATTGTATTCCTCTGTTTTGCAACCCTGTTCATTATCATCAATACCATACGCCTTACGGTGTTTGCCCGACGGCGTGAGGTAGTCATCATGAAATACGTTGGGGCTACCGACTGGTTTATCCGATGGCCCTTCATGCTGGAAGGCATGACATTAGGTCTGGGTGGCGCCTTCATTGCCTGCGCTGTTGTTGACGCAATTTATGTAAGCCTTATAGGTAAAGTACATACTACATTTGCTTTTTTCCCAGTAATGCCTTCCTGGCCTACTTTATTGTATGCGGATCTTTTCATATTGGCCTGTGGCACTCTCATCGGCGCTTTTGGCAGTTACCTGTCTCTTAAGAAATTCCTGCGGGTATAGGGGAGGTAACACATGAAACTGCGTAATGTAATCAGTGTGCTGCTGACCGTCTGCCTGTTCCTGACGCAAATGCTTCCGGCTTTTGCGGAAAGTGAAATGGAAAAGAAACAGAAAGAATTGGATCAGGCACAGCAAAATGTGCAGCAGGCCGAAGAAAAAAAAGATCAGGCAAAGCATAATGTAGCAGTTGCCAAAGAGAGCCTCAGTGAAATCGTGGCTAAACTGAGCCGGTTGCAGGAGGATATCAACGTACTGCAGAAAAAGGCAGACGCCCTGCAAAAGGATATTGATAAAAATACGGCAGAGCTGAACAAAAAGAAGGAAGAAATGGAAGGCCGCATGGAAATTTACCGCATGCGTCTTCGTGATATCTATGAAAATGGCCAGATTAATTATCTGGACGTGCTTTTAGGCGCTAAAGATTTCGGGGATTTCGCATCCCGTATGTATCTGCTGCAGAAAATTATCCGCAGCGATCTGGATCTGGTAGACATGGTGCGCAAAGAAGCGGCTGATATCCAGAAACGCCAGGATGTGCTGGATGGGCAGATGAGTGAAATCAAAAAAGACAGGGCTGCTTTGGAAGAAAAGCGAAGCAGCGCGGAAAACATGCGGGAACAGCGTGCCCAGATGCTATATAAAGCGGAAGAGGAAAAACGCAAGTCCGAAGCGGAATATGACCGTCTGCTGGCAATCTCCGACAACATCAAATCCATGTTGCAGGGACTGGAAGCAGCATCTGTGATGCCTTCTGGCGGAGGGAATGGTTCCTTTGTATGGCCCTGTTCCGGTCCTATCACTTCGTATTACGGGTGGCGCGTGCATCCTATCTTCGGTACCAGGAAGTATCATTCCGGCATGGATATTGCAGTGGACTACGGTACACCGATTCATGCCGCAGCAACAGGTGTTGTTGTTTATTCCGGATGGATGGGCGGTTATGGCTATGCTATTATGATCGATCATGGCGGTGGTCTTGTAACGATTTACGGGCATAATTCCAGCCTGACGGTCAGTGAAGGACAGCGGGTGTCCCAGGGGCAGTTGGTGGCTTATGCCGGCAGCACCGGTTATTCCACAGGTCCCCATTGCCACTTTGAAGTTCGTCTCCACGGCGAAGTGACGGAACCTTTGAATTATTTGCCGTAATTAGTCTGAAAGATGTGAATGTAAGGAGGGAGGAGGAGGAACTCCTTCCTCTTTTGTGTATAAATCTGTAGTGAGAAATGCAGCCGTTAGCAGACGGAGGTTGGAAATGGTTAAGAAGAAAGTCAGTATCTGGGTGATTCCGCTTGTTGTGATCGCAACTGTATCGTTAACCCTGATAGGCGTCGCCTGGGGGCTGGAAAAGGTTACCCATAATGCTGCCGGAGCGATCCAGTTCCTTTTTACTCTTGGCAGGATACATTCTGGTTATGTAGGGGAATATACGGACAAAAAGCTGTTTGAAGGAGCCATGCACGGAATGGTAGAAAGTCTGGACGACCCATATTCAGAATATTTGGATGCCGAAGCGTTTACCCACCTTAATGAGATGACGGACGGAACCTTCGGCGGTATCGGCGTGGTGCTTGGTCAGCGCAATAAAGAATTCGTGGTGGTATCCCCTATGGAGGGTTCACCTGGGGCCAAGGCCGGCATCGAAGCCGGGGATAAGATCCTTAAGGTGAATGATACTGACACGAAGGGGCGTACCCTGGAGGATGTGGTTCGTACGATCCGGGGCAAGAAAGGCACTAACGTTAAACTGCTGCTGGAGCATAAAAACGGGGAGCAGTTTACGGCGGATATCGTGCGTGATGATATCAAGATCCAGTCCGTGGCGGGAAAGATGCTGCCGGATTCCAAAATCGGCTATATCCGGATTGCGATGTTTAATGAAAATACCGGGGAGGAATTCAAAAAGGCTTACGAAAAACTGGAGCAGGAAGGTATGCAGGCCACCTTGCTTGATTTACGTCACAACCCGGGAGGACTGCTGAACGAATGCGTGAAAGTATCCAACTACATCGTGCCTAAGGGACCGGTGGTTTCAATTACGGATAAACAGGGAAACACGAAGGTCTATGAGTCTAAGCTGGAAAAGGTAAAGTACCCGCTTGCAGTTCTTATTGATAACGGCAGCGCCAGCGCTTCGGAAATTGTTTCCGGTGCGGTGCAGGATACAAAAGCAGGTAAACTGTTCGGCGTGAAAACTTACGGCAAAGGCTGTGTCCAGTCCATATTCCATATTACGCCGGAAACCGGATTGAAACTGACTACGGCCATGTATTACACGCCTTCCGGACGGTCCATTCATAAAGTAGGGGTTTCTCCGGATGTGGAAATTGAACTTCCCGAAAAACCCACCAGCGACGTACAGCTGAAAAAAGCGGAAGAATATTTGAGGGAAGAACTGGCGAAAAATGAATAGGCCCCCAAAAAGCAAAAGATGAAATAAAAAAATCTCCGTCTTTTGATATGCTCCCTTTATAGGAAACAGTGAAATAAAAAACACTGAATTCTATGAAGGGAGCTATTTTTATGAGAAAAGAAAAGTATTCTGTTGAAGAAA
>OMYP01000019.1 GCA_900315345.1 uncultured Selenomonadales bacterium
GTTTATCAGGTAAGGCAACAATGCTTTATACTGCGCTACGCGACGCGGGACACACCCGAGCGTTAGTGCCGCAAGTAAAGGTTGCATCAGCCGGGCGCACAAACTTCAATTTCCGTTCTGAATCAAAAAACGGCCCTGCAATATGCAGAACCGTTTTTAGTAGTTTACTTGTGAGGCCTATGGCCTCCGGGTCCATGACCGTGGGGTCCGCCATGGTGGCGGGGAGGCGGTCCGCCGTGGTGACGATGGTGGTGTCCCCAACCCCAGCCCCAATCCATGCCGATGATGACCGGGGGTGGAACATAAGCCCTGCGGGCCTCATAGACAGCGATGTCCTGCTGGTCCATTACAGCGAACCGGAGCTTTTCGCTTTTTACATAACCGCCAATCTCCACTTCTGCCAATACATCCGCATACCCTCTGGCATTGCCGGAAATCAGCAGCTGCCCGTTTTCCTCTTTAATGGTAGCGGTATTTTCATTCAGGCTAGTCAGGGTCAGATCGTAGGGCAGATTGCCGGGAACCCGTACCAACACTTTGCCGGAGCTTTTTAAAGGAATGATGGCGCTGGCGCGATACAGTTCCACTTTCTTCAGCAGCTTTTCCGTAGAGCCTTCCAGCAACTCTACACTGCCGTCTTCCGGAAAACGGCGGAAGGCACAGCTGTCATCTTTTGCAAGATAGAATTCGCCTACCTGGGTGTTCATATCCGGGGCAAACACATTGACATGGTAAAAATAATTTCCGGCCAGGCTTTTGTCCATTCGGTAAAAGTAGGGCTGGGATGCATCCAGTCCGGTCTTTTCCGGGTCAAGGCCTTCCAGAAGGGCCACAGCCTTGTCCAGCTTCTTCCCGCTGGTAATATAATATTTGGCTAATGCCTGCTCTCTGGCGGCGGCCCGCATTTTTTCAGACCGGGCCTTGGAAAAAACAGAACCGTCTTTGTATTCTGCCGCAGCTGTCGGCTCTTTCTGGTTTATGGCTTTGGCCTCTGCGTGAAAAGGAAACGCAAGACCGGCAGCAATAACCGAAACGGCCAGAAAGCCGGCGGCGCTTTTCATCCATTTTTTCATGGCGCTACCTCCGTATAAAAATTGAACGAATCAAATACATTGTGAAAATCCTTTTGTTGTGTTAACTATAAAACAAAATTTTGGCAAATTTATGACAAAACGGCTGAATTTTCGGGCAACCGTTCAAATTCATATAACCGGTGTTTCCTAAATTTTCAAAATCGGTTACAATTATAGCAGGAGAATATAATAGGAGCAGCCCCACAAGAGGCAGAATATAATTTTTTTGCGCTCGCTGGTAAAACGGAGCGCTGTTTTGTTTCGTCCCGGCAGCGATTAAAATTTGTTTCAGGACCCGCTGCCTTCAGGAGGTGATAGCATGATCGGAGGGCGGATCATGGCCGTGGGGGATATCCACGGTATGTACGATAAATTAAAAATGCTGATGCGCCGCATTAAATTTGATCCGGTGCAGGATAAACTTATCTTCCTGGGTGATACTATCGACCGGGGACCGGAATCCCTGCAATGTTTTGATTATGTGATGCACTTGCAGAAAAAATATCCGGAATCGGTCATTTTCCTTATGGGCAACCACGAACGCCATATGCTGAACTATTACGACGCCCTGGCTAAGGCGAAAGACGAACTGGATGTGCGCCTGTTAAACCGCACCAGCGAATGGCTGGTCTACGGCGGGGACAAGACCCTGCCGCAGCTGCAGCAGTTAGGTTCCAAAGCATTGCAGCACCGGCTGGATTATGCCCGGAACCTGCCGTTATATTACCGTAGCGGAAATTTCTTTTTCTGTCACGCGGGGGTGGATCCGGAGACGTCTTTGGAGCAGCAGCAGGAAAAAGACCTGATCTGGATCAGGGAAAAATTCTACAATAATTATCGCGGAAAAGAAACGGTCGTGGTAGGGCATACGCCTATCCAGAATTTGCAGTATATGTTTAAGGGCATCGTCTGGGATATGTACCCGGTCATCCGTCCCAACAACATTATCCTGTGCGATACGGGTGCCTGTCTGGAAGGAGGACGCCTTTCCTGTATTGATGTGATTACCAAATACGTGTGGCAGGCGTGAAGATTTATATCGGGATGTTTTTTGCTATTTTACATTTGCAATGAGTTTAACTGATACGTGAAAGAATGTGTTGCTGAAAAAGCGGAAGGGCGTATTCAATGAAACATTTAAAAAAACTGACACTGCTCCATTCCAACGATCTCCATGGGGATTTCCTTGTAGAAAAAGTTGACGAAAAGCTGATCGGCGGCGTTTCCATGCTTTCCGGTTATGTGAACAAGGTGCGGCGGGAAGAAGAAAATGTTGTCTACGCCGTTGCCGGCGACATGTTCCAGGGGTCTCTTATCGATTCGGAATACAAGGGCATCTCCACCATAGAAATTATGAACCTGCTGGCCCCGGACGTAGTGACAATCGGTAATCATGAAGTGGATTACGGTCTGGCCCACCTGCTGTTCCTGGAAAAATGCGCAAACTTCCCAATAATCAATGCCAATATGTACCTGAAAAGCAACGGAAGGCGGCTGTTTAAATCCCATGAAATTTTGCATATTGACGGCATGAAAGTGTTGTTTATCGGTATTCTGACAGAAGAGGTGCTGCAGAAAACAAAACTGGAAAAGCTCATCGGTACCCTGGTGGATATTGAGGCGGCGGCAGGCGAAGTGGGGCGCATTTGCGATTCCTACCAGACGGAAGATATCGATTTTACGGTGCTGCTGACCCATATCGGTTTAGAAGCTGACAAAGAGCTTGCTTCCAAACTGGATCCCCGCTGGGGCGTGGATCTGATCATCGGGGGGCACAGCCACACCCTGCTGGAACAGCCCGTTGAAGTGAATGGCATTCCCATCGTGCAGGCGGCTTCCGGTACCGACCAGATCGGGCGTTTTGACATAATAGTGGATACAGATTTAAATACTATCGACAGCTATACCTGGCAACTGATCTCCATTAACCCGGAACACTGCCCGGAAGACAAAGCCCTGAAAGAAGTAATCGAAAAATACCATGCTCTAACGGAATCCAAATACAATCGCATCCTGACGCGGTTCCCGGAAAGGTACACCCATCCCGGGCGGCATATGGAGACCCCGGTGGGAAAAATTTTTGCGGACGCTTTTAAGGAATCCCTGGGGCTTGACATCATGCTGGAAGCTTCCGGCAGCCTGCGGGGCTATTCTATCGGACCCATCATGACCCTGAAGGATATGCAGGAGATGCATCCCTTTAATGAAGAAGTTTACCGTTATAAGGTGACCGGGAAGCAGTTCCGTCATATGATGGAATATATGCTGCGGGACGAAGCCTTTGACGGCGTTTCCCATACGGAATTTTACCAGTTCTCCGAAGGTATGCGGGTCGTTTACAGCAAAAAGAAGAAAAAAATCCTCAGCTTTACCATGTATGGGAGGGAAGTAGGGGACGACGAACTGCTGCGGGTTGGTATGCACCAGTTCCATTTTAAAAATCTGCAGACCGGGCTGAATATATCAGAAGAGGAAATTGTCCGCAATGCAGTGCCAAAAGTTGTGTCAACCCAAAGCCACAGCGTACTGGAAGAATATTTTTCCTCCCATCCCCATCTGACCGCTCCGGAAGAACAACGGCTGGTGATCTTGGAAGAATAAAACGTGTTTCAGATTATTAAAGTTACCATGTTTGTGTTCAGACAGCATTGAAAATAAAAACTCCGTTATCCCGATGTGGATAACGGAGTTTAAAATTACTTGCAGCTTTTTAATTTAAAAATTTAAAGTAAACCAGTACCAGAATGCCCAGCACGATACGATAGTAACCAAAGGGAATAAAGTTGTGCTTTTTAATGTAACTCATCAGAAAGCGGATGACGATGATGCTTACAATGAAAGCCACGATACAGCCTACGGTCAGGAGCAGCAGTTCGTTGCTGTCAAACACAAAGCCCATGCGCATGACATATTTGATCAGTTTCAGCAGGGAAGCGCCGATCATAACCGGGATGGCCAGATAAAAGGTAAATTCTGCCGCTACGCTGCGCTCCAGGCCAATCAGCAGGCCGCCGATGATGGTTGAGCCGGAACGGGAAGTGCCGGGCACCAGGGAAAATAACTGGAAGACACCCACTTCAAAAGCTTTCCGGTATGAAATATCTTCCACTCGTTGGACGGATTTTGATCCCAGGTCATATTTTTCAATGATTACAAATAAAAATCCGTAGGCGATCAGGGCCAGCGATACTACTTGCGGCGTAAAAAAATTTTCTTCCATCCAGTCATCGAACAGGATGCCAATAATTGCAGCTGGGAAACAGGCTACAATGATTTTTCCCCACAGGTTCAGGGTGGCGCGGTCTAAGGTCAGGGAACCGTTGTTATTTTTTAACGGCCAGATTTTTTCAAAATATAAAATGATAACCGCTAATATAGCGCCCAACTGGATTACTACTTCAAACAGTTTATAAAATTCGGCGCTGACCCCTAAGTGGATGAACTTGTCCAGCAGGATCATATGGCCGGTTGAAGATATTGGCAACCATTCGGTAACGCCTTCTACGATACCGAACAGCACGGCTTTTAATAACTCAAGCACAGTAAATTGCTCCTTTATAAATTTAATGCTTTCCTATTGTACCATATTATGAGAAAATTGCTACCGGAATTTTTCTGATTTATGGTAAACCGGAATTTATCAGACGTGCAGATAAACTTCAATTTTACAGACTGGTCACATAAATTTGATCTAATCTGTGGTATAATATATTATTACAAAAATAACAGGAGAATCTTCAGGAGGAACCATGCTGGAACTAAAAGATATCAGCTTTAACGTGCAGGATGAAGACAAAGAGAAAGAAATCATCCGGCATTTGAATTTAACTATTGACGACGGCAAGTTTGTAGTGGTAACAGGCCCCAACGGCGGCGGCAAATCCACCATGGCCAAACTTATCGCCGGCATTGAAACTCCCAGCGAGGGAAAAGTTTTCTTCAATGGGGAAGACATTACGGAAAAGAGTATTACGGAGCGGGCGAAGATGGGTATCAGTTTTGCTTTCCAGCAACCGGCCCGGTTCAAGGGCATCACAGTACTGGACCTGTTGCGCATTGCGGCGAGCAAACAGCTCACAGTCAGCGCCAGCTGCGAATTTTTATCCGAAGTGGGTCTCTGCGCCCGGGATTACATAAACCGGGAAGTAAACGCCTCTCTTTCCGGGGGCGAGTTGAAGAGGATTGAAATCGCAACCGTACTGGCGCGGGGCACCCAGCTGGCCATCTTTGACGAACCGGAAGCGGGCATCGACCTGTGGAGCTTCCAGAACTTGATCCGCGTCTTTGAACGTATGCGCCATGCCAATACCCGGTCCATCCTGATCATTTCCCATCAGGAACGGATCCTGGAAATCGCGGATGAAATCGTGGTGCTGGCTAACGGACAGGTCAGCAAACACGGTCCGAGAGAAGAAATTTTACCGGAGCTATTGGGCACCAACAACGCGGTTGGAGTGTGCGGGTGCCTGAAAAGGAGGGATGACCTGTGATCGATGCAATTCAGAAACGGCTTCTGGCAGAAATCGCTGACCTTCATACGGTTCCCACGGGGGCTTATAACATCCGGGCCAACAGCAAGATGGCGGCCCGTAATACCACAGCCAATATTGATATTATTTCAAAATCCGACGTCAGCGGTATTGATATCCGCATAAAGCCCGGCACGAAAAAAGAAAGCGTCCACATCCCTGTGGTGCTGAGCAACAGCGGCATCAAGGAAACGGTATACAACGATTTTTATATCGGGGAAGACTGCGACGTGGTGATCGTAGCCGGCTGCGGCATCCATAACTGCGGCGTGCAGGATTCACAGCATGACGGCGTCCATCGGTTCTTTGTAGGGAAAAACAGCAAAGTAAAATATGTGGAAAAACATTACGGCGAAGGGGACGGCCGGGCTAAACGGATTCTGAACCCGGTGACGGAAGCGTACCTGGAAGAAGGCAGCTCCATGGAAATGGAGATGGTGCAGATTAAAGGCGTGGACTCCACTGTCCGCACTACGAAGGCGGAACTGGCGGCCAATGCTTCCCTTATCGTGCGGGAGCGCCTCATGACCCATGGCAGCCAGACGGCGAAAAGCATTTATGAAACCTATCTGAACGGGGACGGGGCTTCAGCGGACGTGGTATCCCGGTCTGTGGCAAGGGAAGAGTCCTTCCAGGAATTTTCTTCCCGCATTACCGGTAATGCAGCCTGCAAGGGCCATACGGAATGCGATGCCATCATTATGGACAAGGCCCGGGTACTGGCCATTCCCCAGCTGGACGCCAACAACGTGGACGCGGCCCTGGTACACGAAGCGGCCATTGGCAAAATTGCCGGGGAACAGCTCATTAAGCTGATGACCCTTGGACTGACCCGGGAAGAGGCGGAAGAGCAGATCATCAACGGCTTTTTGAAATAAAACGGAAGAAAAAATATGAACGATAAAACTTATTATGCCATTTTAAATTACGGCTGCCAGATGAATGAAAGCGACGCGGAGCATTACGCGGGGCAGCTGGAAGAGTTGGGTTATGCCCGGACGGAGGATCTTTTCCAGGCGGACGTGGTGGTGGTGAATACCTGTTGCGTTCGGGAAAGTGCCGAGCTGCGGATCCTGGGTAAGATCGGCGAGCTGAAAAACGTAAAGGCCCATCATCCGGGACAGGTGATCTGTGTGGCAGGCTGCATGGCCCAGAAGGACGGGGCGGCTTTAGTAAAAAAATATCCCCAGATCGACCTGTTGCTGGGGACTTCCTATGTGAATTCTTTCAAAAAAATTTTGCAGGACTATCTGGAAGAACGAAGGAAAGGCGTGTTCACCAGTTTAGAAGTGCAGAGCAGCGAGTTTGAAGGGCATCGGGTACGGGAAAGCGGCTTCAGCGCCTGGGTTCCCATCATGTACGGATGCAACAACTTCTGTACCTATTGCATTGTGCCATATGTCCGGGGCCGGGAACGGAGCCGTAGCATCGAAAATATACTGGATGAAGTGCGGACAGCAGTGGCCAACGGCTATAAAGAAATTACCCTGTTAGGCCAGAACGTGGATTCCTACGGCAAGGATTTTCTTCGGAACCATGAAGAAGAAAAGCTGTTGTCTGTCAGTACCGCCGCAGGGGAAGAGGACAAAGAGGCATGGAAGACGGAACCTTTCGCCGCACTTTTAAAAGCGGTGGATAAAGTGCCTGGCGTGGAACGTGTCCATTTTATGACCAGTCATCCAAGGGATATGTCGGAAGAAGTGATTAAAACCGTAGCCGGCGGAACCCATCTGTGCGAGCATTTCCATGTGGCGTTGCAGAGCGGCAGCAGCCGGATTTTAAAGGCTATGAACCGGGGGTATACCCGGGAGCGGTTCCTGGAACTGGTGAAAACCATCCGCAGCTATATCCCACAGGCGTCCATTACCACGGATATCATTGTAGGCTTTCCCGGGGAAACAGAAGAGGATTTCGCCGAGACCTGTAGTTTGGTGGAAGAGGTGGGCTTTGATTCCGCTTTTACCTTTATTTATTCCAAACGCAGCGGCACCCCGGCGGCCCGTATGAAGGAGCAGGTGCCCGATGATGTAAAGCACGCCCGTTTGGAAAAACTCATGGAAGTGCAGAACGCCCGGTCCCTGTGCATAAACCGGAAGCTCGTGGGCCAGACGGTGGAAGTGATGGCGGAAGGGCCTACGGAAAAACATCCGGAGACCTGGAGCGGCCGTACCCGGGGCAACAAGCTGGTGCTGTGGCTGCAGAACACCCCGGCCGAAGATGCGGATGGAAACGAAAGGACAGTAAATACGGCAGAGGGCAGCAATCTGCCTGTCTGCCCCGGCCAGCTGGTACATGTAAAAGTGGAAAGCGCCCAGACCTGGCTGGTGAAAGGCTCACGGGTCGATTAAACGATACGGGAGGAATTATGGCAAATGAACTGACGCCCATGATGCAGCAGTATCTTGATTTTAAAAACCAGTATCAGGATGAGCTGCTGTTTTATCGGAGCGGTGATTTTTATGAACTTTTCTTTGAAGACGCGAAAACGGCGTCCCGGGAGCTGGGGCTTACCCTCACCGGCCGTAACGGTGGGCTGGAGGAGCGGATCCCCATGTGCGGGGTGCCTTATCATTCAGTGGAACCTTATATTGCCAAGTTAATTAAAAAGGGTTTCCGGGTGGCTATCTGCGAGCAGATGGAGGATCCGAAACTGGCCAAAGGCCTGGTGAAGCGGGAAGTCATTAAAGTAATTACGCCGGGGACCACTTTGAACGAATCTCTGCTGGAAGAAGAAGGCAACCGGTACCTGGTGTACCTGCAGGAGGACGACGGCGTCCTCTGTCTGGCCCTAGCGGATGTTTCCACCGGGGAATGCCGCTGGTTTACAGCCAACGGCAGCGAGCGGCTGTTGGCGGTGGAAGAACAGCTGTTCCGGCTGCAGCCTTCGGAAATTGTGTTAAAGAGCGGCATTGAACAGTGGGAGGCACTGGAAGGCTGGATCAAAACCAAACTTCAGGACTGTCTCTATTCCTTTTATGAACCTGTCGGCGCGGCGGAAGATTTTGTGCAAAAACATTTCGGGCAGGTAACGCTGGATCCCCTGGTGTATTCGTCCGTGGGGAATTTGTTATCCTATCTCCATGCAACCATGATGACGGACCTGTCCCAGATCAACCGGCTGGAGCGTATTACCACGGAGCAGTTCATGAATCTGGATGCTACGGCTATCCGGAATCTGGAACTGATCAAAAACATGCGGGACGGGGGCAAAAAGGGCACGTTGCTTGACATTCTGGATTTTACGGGAACCTCCATGGGTTCCCGCTGCCTGCGGAACTGGATCGAATGCCCCCTGCTGGATATGATAAAAATACGGGAACGGCAGGACGCGGTAGAAGAATTGGTAATGAACCCGGCCCTGCGGGACGGCCTGCAGGAAAGCCTGAAGGAAGTATACGATTTGGAGCGGATCCTGTCCCGGCTGGAAGTGGGAAGTGCCAACGCCCGGGACATGGTGAGCCTGCGCTCTTCCCTGGCGGCGCTGCCCGGGCTGAAGGAAAAACTGCAGGGGGCCGGGAGCAGTCTGTTGCAGAAGCTTTCGGCTTCCGTCCATATGCACCGGGAAATCCATGATACGCTGGAAGCGGCCATTGTGGACGAACCGCCTTTTACCATCCGGGAAGGGGGCATGATCCGGGACGGATACGACATGGAACTGGACGAGCTCCACGATATTGCCCGGAACAATTCCCAATGGATGGCAAATTTTGAACAGAAGATCAAAGAATCCACCGGCATCAAAACCCTGAAGGTCGGCTTCAATAAAGTATTCGGTTATTACATCGAGGTCAGCAAAGGGCAATCCTCCTCCGTGCCTCCGGAATTTGTCCGGAAGCAGACCCTGGTCAATGCGGAGCGGTACATCGTTCCCGAGTTAAAAGATTTTGAAAATAAAATTTTAAGTGCCAAAGAAAAAATAGAGTCCCTGGAGTATTACCTGTTTAATAAGATCCGGGACGAGATCCGTCGGGTGATTCCGGAAATCCAGGATACGGCCCATGCCCTGGCGAGGTTGGACGTGCTGGCTTCCCTGGCCTTGGCTGCGTTTAAATACGATTACCATCGGCCGGAACTGAACAACAAGGGGGAAATCCGGATCCTGGATGGGCGGCATCCCGTAGTGGAACGGCTTCTGGACAGGGAAATTTTCGTGCCCAACAACGTCACATTAAATTCCACGGACGAACGGATGGTGATCATTACCGGCCCTAATATGGCGGGCAAATCCACATACATGCGGCAGGTAGCCCTGCTGGTGCTCATGACCCAGATGGGCAGCTTTATTCCGGCCAGGAGTGCGGATATCTGCGCCGTGGACCGGATCTTTACCCGGGTAGGGGCCAGTGACGACCTGGCTACGGGGCAAAGCACCTTTATGATGGAAATGAACGAGGTAGCCCAGATTCTGAAGTACGCCACGAAAAATTCCCTGATCATCCTGGACGAGGTGGGCCGCGGCACCAGTACCTACGACGGCATGTCCATCGCCCGGGCGGTGATGGAATACATACAGACGAAAATTAAAGCCAAGACCCTTTTCGCTACCCATTACCATGAACTGATCACTATGGAAAATGTGCTGGAAGGAATTAAGAATTATTCCGTTGCCATCAAGGAACGGGGCAATGACATCGTTTTTCTGCGGCGCATCGTCCGGGGCGGCACGGACCGCAGCTACGGGGTCCATGTGGCCCGGCTGGCAGGCCTGCCGAAAAAGGTTATCGAACGGGCGGACGAGATTTTGGAAGAATACGATAAAAATAAAGGCTTTGTCTGTGAGGAGGCGCTGGCGTCCGATAGGAAGCAAAAAGCGGAACCGGCTCCGGATATGGGCATGGGTTCCCTGTTCATGAGCGCCCTTCAGACAGAGCTGTTGCAGCTGGATGTAATGAGCATGACTCCCATCGAGGCCATGAATGCTTTGTACAAACTGCAGCAGGAAGCGAAGAAGGAAAGTGGTATAGCATGATACAGGAAGCGGAAGTCCGTTTACTGGACACCAATACGTCCAATCAGATTGCTGCCGGAGAGGTTGTGGAAAAACCGGCTTCGGTGGTGAAGGAACTGGTGGAGAATGCTCTGGACGCGGGAGCGGACAGTATTGATGTAACGATTTTTGAAGGCGGTACGGAATATATCCGGGTAGCGGATAACGGCTGCGGCATGACGGAACAGAACGCCCGGATGGCCCTGAAGCGCCACGCTACCAGCAAGATACGGGCGGTGGATGACCTGCGGAGTCTCCGCACCCTGGGGTTCCGGGGAGAGGCCCTGCCCAGCATTGCCTCCGTGTCCCGGTTTGAGATGCTGACCCGTCCCCTTGAAGCGGACCTTGCCACGTCCATTAAGGTAAATGGAGGCGAGGACGAAGAGTGCATCCAGACGGGCGGTGCTCCCGGCACTACCATCATTGTGCGGGATCTTTTTTACAATGTGCCTGCCCGCCGTAAATTTTTGAAGACCATATCCACGGAAGGCCGGTACATTACGGAGTTGCTGACCCGTATCGCACTGGCCCGGCCGGACGTGCGGTTCCGGCTTACCAGCAACGAGAAAGAGGTTATGGTGACCCCGGGGCTGGGAAACCTGAAGGATACCATCACTGCTTTATATGGAAAGAAAGTTTCCGACGACCTGCTGCCGGTAAAACTGGAGGGTGTGTTCGCGGATGTTTCCGTAACAGGGTTCATCGGAAAGCCTACTCTGCTGAAAGGCACCCGGGGATGGCAGACGATTCTGGTGAACGGCCGCAGCGTCAACAATATGATGATCAGCAAGGCTATCGAACATGCCTACCAGTCCCAGATTCCCAAGCGGGGCTTTGCCTTTGCGGTGCTGGACATCCGGGTGGATCCGGCGGCCATAGACGTAAATGTGCATCCCCAAAAAAGTGAAATTAAGTTCAGCGACGAAAGCGTTGTCTATAAAGCGGTGTACCGGGCTTTGACCGAAGCCCTGACCAGACCCATGCACGCGGAAAAGGAAGAGGGGCTGCAGGAGCAGAACCGGCAGGCCCTGGCTTCTGTGCTGGAACGGGCGGAGCAGGGTACGGATGCCTTGCAAAGAAATGCCGTTGCAGGGGAAGCTGCCCCGCTGCAATACGGATTCCCCGGGCAGGGCTTGCAGCAAATGGCGAAAGACCAGCAAAACATGTTTGGTGATGTAACGGAAAAGGGAAGGCAGGGACATCTGAACCGGGATTTCGGAGAAGATGCGGCCTTCTATGGAAAGTCTGGCAGTTTTGGAGCAACGTACGGTACGGGGAAATACGGAAATGCATACGGAGCATCCCGTACGGGCGGGGAAGGAGCCTTTCATTCAGGGCAGGGAAACTGGCGGCCAACGGGCAGAGAATACGGGGAAGATTCCCCGAAGGAACCGGTCTACAGTTTAAGCGAGGCGCGCAGGCTTATGGAGGAACAGGGAACTTTTCCTCCGGAACCGGCCATTACCCTCCAGGCGGCGGGACAGGATACCCTGGAAACCATCTGGCCCATCGGCCAGGTGGACAAGACTTTCATTATTGCCCAATCGGAGGATACCCTGTATCTTATCGACCAGCATGCGGCCCACGAGCGTATTTTGTATGACAAACTGGTGCTGAGCCACAACGACATTTCTGCCCAGCAGCTGCTGATTCCCCTGTATATTACCCTGCAGCCGGAGGACGTGGAACTGCTGGAGCAGTATCACGATGAATTTTACAGGCTGGGGGCGGACATTACCACTGCCGGGGAAAATACCGTGCGGGTGGCCAGCCTGCCCAGCGATATCCGCAACGAAGATGCGGAAGATTATATTAGAGAAATCGCACAGTACCTGCGGGAGCATCGCAGACCTCAGGCCAGCGAGCTACGGCAGGATGTACTGCACATGACGGCCTGCCGGGCGGCCATCAAGGCCGGGGAAGTGCTGAACATGCGGCAGATGCGGCAGCTGATCATCGACCTGTGCAACACCACCCATCCCTTTACCTGTCCCCATGGCCGGCCCTGCATGATCGCGGTGACCAGCGGCGAATTGTACAAAATGTTCAAACGTACCGGTTTCGACCTGCCGGGGAAGAACGAGGCGCCTTATGACAGGTGAGGCGATCCCGGAATTGTCATCAGAATTTATTTATAAAAAGAATGCAAGGGCATATTTTGGACTGAAGAAGCATTAAAAAATTTTTAGGCCCGGGATGCCAGCATAAAATCCTATGAGTAAAATATATGAAAGAAATAAAATTTGCGGTAACAAGCAATAAAAACGATAACCGCAAAATGATCATCCAGGCAAAATCCTGGGCGGAAGAACTGCAGGTTCCCTATGCGCCCCGTTACGAAAACGGATCCCTGGACGCCATGCTGGAGGATTTTCAGCTGGATGCCCTGCTTATTGCCAGCAAAAAGGGACCGCAGATTTATACAAAGGAAGGCATGCTCTTCTACCATCCGGGTCTGGGCAAGGTGCGCTGGCAGCGTGTGATGCAGCGGCATGAAAACGATAATTTCCTCACGGCCCTGAATGTCCGGCCAGGCCAGCGGGTGCTGGACTGCACCGTGGGACTGGCGGCCGACGCGCTGCTGGCTTCCTGCGCCGTAGGGGAGGCCGGGAAAGTAGTGGGGCTGGAAGCTTCCCTTCCGTTATGGTTCCTTACCAGCCGCGGGGTTCAGGCTTACAGGGGAACCATTCCGAAACTTGCCAGGGATCTGCACCGGGTGGAAATCATCCACGGGGAAGCATCTGCTTATCTGCAGTCCCTGCCGGAAGACAGTTTTGACGCGGTATATTTTGATCCCATGTTCCGCCAGCCTGTACGTAGTTCTTCGGAAATGACGCCCCTGCGCCCTCTTGCTTACGGCGAACCCCTGAGGCCGGAAACGGTGGAGCTTGCCTTAAAGGCGGCGCCCCGGGTGGTCATCAAGGAGCGGGGCCTGGATATTCTGAAAGAATACGGCTGTACGGAATTTGTGGGAACGAAATACAGTGCGGTTCGGTTCGGCATACGGACACGGTAGCAGGGCTGTCTATTTTTGAAATCAGTCCGGAGGCCGGAAAAAAGCGCGCCGGAGTTAACAATATAAGCTGAAAAAACAGACTGGATTGGAAAGGTTTTTCATTTTGCCAAAAGAAAAAGTTGCAGTGATTTTAGGCCCTACGGCCACCGGGAAGAGCCATTGCGCCATAGCGCTGGCTAAAAAGTTCGGCGGCGAGATCATCTCCGGGGACAGCATGCTGGTCTACCGGCAGATGGATATCGGCACGGCCAAGCCGTCAAAGGAAGAACTGGAAACGGTTCCCCACCATCTGGTAAATATTTTGCCCCCTGACGGGGAATACAGCGTGGCAGATTTCCAGCAGCAGGCATCACAATTAATTCGTGACATAACGGGACGGGGCAGACTTCCCATACTGGCAGGAGGTACCGGCCTGTATATCAAGGCTTTGCTGGAAGATTACCGCTTCAGCGGGGTAGATGGAAATCCTGAATTGCGCCGGGAGCTGGAAGCCTTTGCAGAAACCAGAGGAGCGGAAGCCCTGCATGAGCGTCTGCAAAAGCAAGACCCGGCGGCTGCGGCACGGCTCCACCCTAACGATGTGCGTCGGGTAGTCAGGGCGTTAGAGTCGGCTCTGTCAGGCGAGACTGTTTCCCTTGAGAAAATGGATGAACTGAAATACGACGCACTGGTCTTCGGTCTGTCCATGGAAAGGGATTTCCTGTACCAACGGATCAACCAGCGGGTGGACCGGATGCTTTCGGATGGGCTGGAGGAAGAGGTGCGCTGCCTGTTGCAGGCCGGCGTTCCCGCCGGCTGCCTTTCCATGAAAAGCCTGGGATACCGCCAGATGGCAGAGTATCTGGCCGGGAAATGCGATTACGAAACCGCGGTGGATAATATAAAAAAAGGAACCCGCCATTTTGCAAAGCGGCAGATCACCTGGTATAAAAAGATGCCCTATGTACAATGGTATACCGTCGAAAGGGACCTAAACTATGAAAAAATTGTATCAGATATGGCGGTTGCCCTTGAGAAAAAATGGAAAAGGTTGTAAAATCTAATATACTGAATTATTACAGTGGGTATGTATTCCCTGCCGTTGGTCTGCGGCAGGGAACTGTTAGATAACACTTCTTGAAGATATCGGCGTATCAGAGAAAAGGAGAAAAGAACAATGACTAATACGACAAACAGCAAGACCATGATGAATTTACAGGACAGCTTCCTGAACCATGTGCGCAAGGAAAACCTGCCTGTGGTGATCTACCTGGTGAACGGGTTCCAGATCCGGGGCATGGTTCGCGGTTTTGATAATTTTACGGTAATTATTGAAAATGAAGGGAAGCAGCAGCTGGTTTACAAGCATGCCATTTCCACCATTTCCCCGGTAGCTAACATTACCATCATGCAGCCGGAAAAAGCGGAAAAGAAAGAATAAGGAACAGTTCCCGGAAATAACGGGAATATCCCTGATCGGTAATTTCGTAAAGGACCGGGAAGGAAAAAAACATGGATTATCTTTCATTATTTATGGAATATCTCCAGGTAGAGCTGGGGCTGGCGGAAAATACCCGGTTTTCCTATCAGCGGGACCTGCGTATATTCTGTAAGGCGTTAAAGATTCCGGAAGATAAGCTGGTCCAGGTCCAGCGGATCCAGATCATCAATTATATTACCGGCCTGAAGCTGCAGGGAAGGACGGCGGCTACCATCGCCAGGAAGCTGGCGGCCATCAAGGCCTTTTACCGTTTCATGATAACGGAAAACTACCTGCAGTCTGATCCGGCGGAAGCAGTAGAAGCGGGCACAAAAGGGGTACATTTGCCCAAGGTGCTGACAGAGCCGGAAATACAGGCGCTGCTGGAAGCCCCGGATATTTCCACGGCGGAAGGACTCCGGGACCGTACCATGCTGGAGATGCTTTATGCTACCGGCATGCGGGTATCGGAACTGGTGACGGTGAAAGCTGCCAGCGTGAACCTGGATATGCGCTATGTGATCGCCTTCGGCAAGGGTTCGAAGGAACGGATCGTGCCTCTGGGCAGCGTGGCCATAACCTATCTGCGAAAGTATCTGGCAGAAGGCCGGAACCACTTTCTGAAAGAAAATGAAAAAGATCCGGAGACCCTGTTTCTTGGATTGGGGGGCCAGGGCCTTACCCGGCAGCGGGTCTGGGAGATCATAAAGCAATACGGCAGGCAGGCTGGCATCACAAAAATGATATCGCCTCACGTGTTGCGCCATTCCTTTGCCACCCATCTGCTGGATAACGGCGCCGACCTGCGCAGCGTCCAGGAGATGCTTGGCCATGCGGATATTTCAACAACTCAGATTTACACTCATTTAACCAATAAACGGCTGCGGTCTGTTTATGAAAAAGCCCATCCCCGGAAATAAAGGGGAAAGAAAAGAGGAACATATATGCAGGACCAGCACAATTCCCATCAAAGTAATTCCGGCGGCGTGGGAATTTTTATATTATTTATTGTAATTTTGTTACTTATTGCGGGGGCCGCCGGCATGTTCTACGGATTCCTTAAACAGGAGAAACCGAAAGATCTGGCGGATACAACGGTGGAATCCTTTGACCTGATGGAAGAATCCAAGATAGCCCACAGGATCGTAGATGACGTACTGCTTGCGAAACGGGAGAACTGGCAGCTGCGGGATACGGAACGGCGGGAACATAAAGATATCCAGGACACTACCGGCGCCGATATCATCTGGACCGACCGGGAAGTAGCGGTTGGGGTTCCGGTCACAACGGATCTGGAAGGCGCCGCCCGCTGGGTGAAAGAGCATCTTCGTGATACGGATGTTAAACTGATTGCCGAAAAAGAATCGGAATGGCACGATATGGATGCCTATAAACTGATGCTTGGCATTGCCGTAAAATCGGGAAAAGACAGTGAACGGAAATTCCTCACTGATACAATCTACTTTTTCCATCACGGGAACCTGACCAACCGGGACATGGATATTCCCCGGGAGCCGGAGCCAAAAGATGGAAGAAAAGGGGATCCGGAAGAGGAAAAACAGCAATAAATACTGTTATTCAGTAGAATAAATAAACGTCGAGCGTATAGAGAGGCTTGAATCCATAATGGGGGATCGTTAATGAAACCTGAAATTGTAATGGAAAAATACGAAAAATACATCAACCCGTCATCAACGAGGCTGTTCCGTTTTATGGGACTGTCCAGCGTGGAAGCCCATGCGGAAGGCTGGATCATCACCGATACGGAAGGGACTGAGTTTATCGACTGCCTGGGGGGGTTCGGCATGTTTGCGGTAGGCCATAAACATCCCAAGGTGGTGGAAGCGGTGGAACGGGAACTGCATCACATGCCCATGTGCGGTAAGGTGCTGTTTAACGAGCCGGCGGCCCTGCTGGCGGAAAAGCTGGCGGAAATTACGCCGGGGGCGCTGCAGTATAACTTTTTCTGCAACAGCGGTACGGAAGCGGTGGAAGGATGCCTGAAGGTGGCCCGGCTGGCTACGGGGCGGAAAAAATTCGTGGCGGCCCGTAACGCGTTCCACGGCAAGACCTTCGGCTCTTTAACGGCCACGGGCCGGGACATGTACAGGGATCCTTTCAAGCCTCTGCTGGAAGGATTCACCCATATTCCCTTTAATGATATTCCTGCCCTGGAAGCAGCAGTGGATGAAGATACGGCTGCTGTGATCCTGGAACCGGTCCAGGGGGAGGGCGGCATCAACGTGCCTGCGGACGGCTACATGAAACGGGCGGAAGAGATTGCCCATGCACACGGCGCCCTGCTGATCGCCGATGAGGTGCAGACCGGGATCGGCCGCACCGGAAAATGGTTCGGCGTGGATTACGACGGGGCGAAGCCGGACCTGATGGCTGTGGCCAAAGCCCTGGGGGGCGGCATCATGCCCATCGGTTCCGTCATTGGTACGGAAGACGCATGGAAAGGGCTTATTGAGGCGCCCTTCCTGCACACCTCCACCTTCGGAAGCGGACAGATGGCCTGCGCGGCCGGGGTGGCAACCCTTCAGGTCATCGAAGAGGAAAATCTGCTGCAGCGCAGCGCGGAGACCGGGGCCTACTTCAAAAAGGGTATTGAAGCCATCGCGAAAGAATTCCCCCAGGTAATCAGAGAGGTCCGGGGCCGGGGGATGATGATAGGCATGGACCTGACGAAGGAAGGGGCCGGCGGTATGCTGATGGCCCTGATGATCGACCGGCATGTGATCGTCGCCTATACGCTGAACAACCCCAAGGTGATCCGCATTGAGCCGCCTCTTATTATGCCGAAGGAAGTGGCAGACCATGTGCTGGAGGTACTCAGGGACAGCGTGAAGCAGATTGCGGAAGTGATTGATGATTTATAAAGCAGGCGTGGCGGAACGGTGAATTTTTTCGGGCTTTCGCAAAGGTCGCTGCTGAAGATTTTTTAAATTAAAGAAGGGGAAGACCATGCCTTTTGTAAAATCGGAAATTGTAATCAAAGGCGAAAAACAGAAAATCTATGATGTCATTAAAGATATGGCGTCCTATCCGAAATTTATGAAGAACCTTGTGAGCGTAGAGGTGCTGGAAGAAGGGGAAAATTATGACATTTCCCATTGGGTTTCCAATGTAGACGGAAGGAAGATCATCTGGACCGAACGGGATGATTTTGACCCGGAAGCTTATAAGATTACCTATAAGCAGACTGCCGGCGACCTGAAAAAGATGGAAGGGGCCTGGGAGCTTGTGGATACGGCAGAAGGGGTAAATGTTTCCCTGGCTGTGGATTTTGAATTCGGCATCCCCATGATCGCCGGGCTGTTAAATCCTATCCTCATTCGCAAAGTACAGGAGAACAGCGAGGACATGCTGCGGGCTATCAAGGGTGAAATTGAAAAATAACAGGAATTCTGTTATAATTATTTAGCTAAAGTTGTTTTGCAAGGAGCGTGCGTTGCATTATGAAGACTGCGTTTTTGATGACATTACTGACCCTGCTGCTGGTCATGGTAGGCGATGCCGCCGGCGGCCGGCAGGGTATGATAGTCATGCTGATCTTTTCTCTGGGCATGAATTTTATGGCATACTGGAACAGTGATAAGATGGTCCTTGCCCAGTACCGGGCCCGGCAGGTAGATGAAAATTCCGCTCCTGGCCTGTACGGTATTGTAAAGCGGCTGGCCCAGCGGGCCAACCTGCCCATGCCCAAGGTATACATTATCGACGACCAGGTACCCAATGCATTTGCTACCGGACGGAATCCGGAGCATGCGGCAGTTGCGGTGACCACTGCCCTGATGAACTACCTTTCACCGAAAGAAATCGAAGGGGTCCTCGGTCATGAACTGACCCATGTGAAGAACAGGGACATCCTGATCAGTACGGTAGCGGCCAGCCTGGCCGGCGTTATTACTACCATATCCCGCTTTGCCCTCTGGTTCGGCGGCGGAAGGGACCGGGAGAACAGCAATCCCATAGCGGCCGTCCTGATGTTGGTACTGGCTCCCATTGCGGCGGCCCTGATCCAGATGGCGGTATCCCGGAGCCGTGAATACAAAGCGGACGAAGGCGGCGGGGAATTGTGCGGCGATCCTAATTATCTGGCGGATGCACTGGAAAAAATATCCATGTATTCCACCCGCAGGACCATGCAGAACGCAACGGAAGCCACGGCCCACATGTTCATTATGTGCCCCTTCAGCGCCAGGGATATGCAGAAACTGTTCAGTACCCATCCTTCTACGGAAGAACGTGTGAAACTGCTCCGCCAGCAGGCCCAGGAGATGAAACGGCAGGGAAAACTGCAGCCGTAAAAGCCCGTTGCTGTGATTGTACCCTGTTGCAATCACCCAGCCGGATTTATGTAATGTTCCTTCCGGAAAAATTGATTCATACCGGGCGTAAGTCCGGATTGATACACATTAACGGAAACGCAGGCTATTCTTTTTGGTAAAAGAATTTGTGATTTTTTAACCGGCGCTTCCTCTTAATTACACTTTATTATTCAAAGGAGAGAAAAACAATGGATCAGAAATCATTAGTATTAGTAAAGCCCGACGGAGTCCGCAAACATTTAATCGGCGAGATCATCGCCCGTTTTGAACGCCGCGGCTTAAAAATCTGCGCCCTGAAAATGCTGGTTATGACCAAAGACCAGGCTAAATATCATTATGCAGAACATGTTGACAAACCCTTCTTCCCCGAACTGGAAGCATTCATTACCGGCGGTCCCCTGGTTGCCATGGTAGTAGAAGGCCCTAACGCTATTAAAGCTATCCGCACCATGATGGGCGTAACCGATCCTATCGAATCCACCCCCGGCTCCATCCGCGGCGATTTCGCTCTGGATAAAGGCGAAAACGTAATCCACGGCAGCGACAGCCCGGAAGCTGCTGAACGGGAAATCAAAAACTTCTTCGCTCCGGAAGAAATTTATTAATATTGTTTAAGACCCAAGCGGATTCCTGTCTGGGCTTTTTTGCCCCGTACTCTCACATTGGGAATCGACAGTTCCATTGTAAGGAGGTTGTGAAGTATGTCTAAAAAAGCTGCAGTTTATACCCGTACAGGGGATAAGGGAACCACCGGCCTGTATACCGGCGAGCGGGTATCCAAATGCTCGGTTCGGGTAGAATCCTACGGGAACCTGGATGAAATTACATCGGCTCTGGGCCTGGCCCGTTCCCTGGTAAAACGCGACGATGTAAAAGAAACGATTTTTAACGTGCAGAAGCTGCTCATGTCCATGATGGCGGACGTGGCAAGCCTGAACCTGCCCCAGCCCTACATTACGGAAGACCATGTAAAAATTTTTGAAAGCACCATCGACAAGTTTGATGCTATGCTGCAACCCCTGAACCATTTCATTATCCCCGGGGACACGCCGGGGGCCGCTGCCCTGGATATTGCCCGCACCACCACCCGCCGTGCGGAACGCCAGTTGCTGCGCCTGAATGAAACGGAACCGGTGAATCCCCAGCTGTTGGTTTGCGTAAACCGTCTTTCCGACTTGTGCTTCATCCTGGCACGTGTGGAATCGGAAGTAGGCCCGGAAGAGAAATAATAGAAGTCACTGAACCAAACCGTTATCAAAGAAATTACAAATCGAAGTGCTTTAAAAAGAACCTGTTCCGGCGGGGCAGGTTCTTTTTTGCATGGAAAAAACTGTTATTTTATGATATAATAAAACAGTTAAGTTAATTTACCGGATTGCTTTATAAGAAAAGTTATTGAAAAAGTTGTTGAAATAAATCCGGAATAAAGATTTGTGTGAGACTCCTGCCAGTCCTGATGTATGGGACTGAGAGGGATACATAATTACGGGAGGTTGCGGCGCAGTGAGCGAATCAGGAAAAATTGTTCTTGTACTGGGCGGGGCCCGCAGCGGGAAAAGCGAGTTTGCGGAAAAATATGTGCTTCATGCAGGGGCCATCTGCGGATATATCGCTACGGCAGAGATTCTGGACAGGGAAATGGCGGAACGGGTGAAGCTGCATCAGGCCCGCCGACAGAAACGGTGGATCACCTTTGAAGCTCCCTATGAGGCGGAAGCGGTTTTCCCGGAAGCGGGGGAACGGACCGACGCCATTTTGTTTGACGACATTACCATTTACCTGAGCAACATGCTGTACGGGAAGGATGCTCCACAGGGAACAACAGCCGAAAAAGGGGCTTATGTAAGGGAGCGGATCGGGAAACTGCTGGACGCTGCCGCCCAATGCGGAAAAACCGTGGTGTTTGTTTCCAATGAAGTGGGCAACGGCATCGTTCCGGATAATGCCATGGCCCGGGAATACAGAGATATCTCCGGTTGGGTGAACCAGCAGATCGGAGAGGCCGCCCACCAGGTTTTCTATGTGGTGGCGGGGCAGGCTGTGGATATCAAACGGCTTGCATTTAAATTTGAGTAGAGGACGGACGCGGTTATGTTAGACGGTTTATATATTGAAAAACCAAACCGGAACATCCGGGAGGCAGTTATAAAAAATTGGGCTTCCGTCATGTTGCCGGATGAGGATATGGGCACCCTTGCGGACTTGACGGCAGACTACCTGATGATGACGGACGGCCGGGGAATCCGGGGCCTTAAGCCTGTGATGCTGCTTATGTGCGGGGATCACGGCATCTGCAAATACGGGGTCAGCGCCTTTCCCCAGGAAGTGACCCTGCAGATGATCAACGGCTACGGCAGGGGAACTGCCGGGGCCAATGTAATGGCCCGCCATGGGGGGGCGGATATCATCGTGGTGGATGTGGGTACCAATTTTGATTTAAGCGCATTCCCCCACGTACGCCAGTGCAAGGTGGCCTGGGGCACAGATGATTTCACCCAGGGGCCTGCCATGACAAAAGAGCAGGCTGTTGCCGCACTGGAAACGGGGATGCGGATCGCGGACGAAGCCATCGACCGGGGGTGCAACCTGCTGGAAACCGGGGAGATGGGCATAGCCAATACCACCTCCACTGCAGCTATCGCCGCCGGGTTCCTGGATCTGCCTGCGGAACTGACCACAGGCCGTGGCAGCGGTATCAACGATGAACGGATGAAAATCAAAACGGAAGTGGTACGTAAGGGGCTGGAAGTAAATAAGCCCATACCTGGCAATGGCATGGACGTGCTGTGCAAGGTGGGGGGCTACGACCACGCGGGCTTGGCCGGCATGATGCTGGCGGGGGCAGCCCGGCATGTACCTACCATGGTTGACGGGGTAAACGCCACCGCTGCGGCACTGATTGCTTACGGCATTGATCCCGGCTGCGCCGAATATATGCTGTGTTCCCATCTGTCTTCCGATATAAGCGCCAAGAAAATGTTGGAAGTGCTGAAACTGAAGCCAATTGTCCATGCAGGGATGCGGCTGGGGGAAGGGACCGGCGCGTCCCTGGCCATCAGCATATTGCGTTCCGCCCTGGATACCTATCGAAAGCTGACGGGGGAGTAACGGAAACGTACCCTGCGTTTCCTGAAATAGTTTTTATGTAAGGGGCTAAGCCAGCCCCTTATACAGCCAAGGAGATTGAAATGGCAGAAGAGAATCTGAAGACCAAAGGGACGGAAGTGGAAGAGGAGACCGGTTTCTGGAACCGGATGAACATTCCTCTGCCGGAACGTTCCACCGGACCTTTCCGTTACCTGCGGGATTTCTTTACCTGTCTGGAATTTCTGACCCGGATCCGGATGACGAAACGGGAAGTCTGGTTCCCGGACGATTTCGCCCGGTCGGTACCGTATTTCCCATTAGTTGGGGGTATCATGGGCCTCCTCATGTGGGGGGCAGCGAGAGTCGGCCTTGCCATGGGATTCACCGGAAATGTGCTGGGGGTGTTCCTGGTGCTGGCGGAACTTTTTTTCATCGGCACCCTCATGTACGACGGCTTTATGGACACGTCCGATGGGGTATTCAGCGGCAGGACACGGGAGCGGAAGCTGGAAATCATGCAGGACAGCCACGTTGGGGCCAATGCGGTGATCGGAGCTATCATCCTGATACTGGCCAAGGTGACGCTGCTGGGGACCGTTGCCCCGGCCATACTGGGGCCCCTGCTGGTAACCATGTATGTGGTGACCCGGACCCTGATGGTCATCTACATCCTGAAATTCCCCAACGCCCGACCCGGGGGTCTGGGAGAAATGTTCAAAACAGGGGGCAAATCCGTGTATCTTATGGCGGCCCTTATGCTGTGCGCCATGTTACTGTTTTATCTGGGACCGGGGTTCTGTAAACTGGCCCTGGCCAGCTGCGTGCCCTGTATCGCCATCGCTTTCTACCTGAAATGGGGACTGGGAGGCCTTACCGGCGATACCTTCGGCTTCCTGACAGAATGCGGCGATGTGATCGTATTATTCCTTGCCGCCTGGCTTTTATAATGTTTTAAGGAAACACTGATTAAATGAGTTTGTGCGATTGTCGAGTGCTTTTTGCAAATGACAAGGAAGTGTCTCGAAGGTGCAGCGGGGCTGCGTCAAGAGACAGTGACGAAGTCATTCACAAAAAGCGCCGACAAGCGTGCAGACGAATTAATCAGTGGTTCCTTAATTAATCTTTGAAGAAGGAAATGAACTATGCATATAGAAGAACTGGCTGCCAAAATACAGCCATTAAGTAAGGAAATTATGGCCGCGGCCCAGAAACGGTTTGATAATCTCATCAAACCCGTAGGCTCCCTGGCCCAGCTGGAAAGTATGACTTGCCGTTACGCAGGCATCATCGGTTCCTCGGACAAACAGCTGGTGGTGATTCCTGAAAACCGACTGCTCCTTGTGTGGGGCGAGATGAAACACGCCGCAAAAATTGAACGGGCCATGACTTCCACACACCTGCTTTCTGTTTTTGCGGAAACGGTGCAGGCAAAGGTGCTGCCATTGTTGCTGACCGGTGAAAGTGCGTATGAACTTTTGGAAGAAGGGGCTATGCTTACCGGGGAATATATTGGAGAGGAAAAAGCCGGCCTTATCTGTCTTGGTGCCTACGAAAAAGATTTGCCGGATCGCTGGCAGGATTATGCAGACGGGGAGGATGGCCTGCAGTTCCTTGAAAAACTGCAAAGCCCGGTCATTGCGGCGATGACCGGATCCATCTTACAGGCGGCAGGCATGCGGGTTCCCGTTATGCTGGACGGAGTCGCGACCTGTCTGGCAGCGCTGGCAGCCGCAAAATTTAATCCCCGCGTGCTCCAATACTGCTTTGCAGGGGATGAATCCGCTGAAGAAGGAGCGGGAGAATTGCTGCGGAGGCTGAACCTGCAGGCTCCTTTACGGCTGTCTTTGAAAAATGGCGAAGGTATCGGTGCTTTGGCTTGTCTGCAGTTGTTTGACGCGGGCATCAAGGCGTATAGGGAGATGGAGACCTTTGAGGAAGCAGGGGTTCACAATGAAAAGGAAGATTATTCGTTAAAGGTCCAGGAAGAGAAAAAATTACAACCCGTTGAGAACCTTCGGAAAAGATGAAAATTCGCTCTTGCTGCAGTTTCAGAAGGAAAAACAAATCGTGAAGGTGATCCGGAAAGAGAAGATGATGTTGAAAACCTCCGGGACGGAGAAGGAACAGGAAGGGGAGTATTATGGCAAAGCTTTATTTGGTTCGTCATGGGGAAACAGACTACAACAATACGATGCGGTTCCAGGGGCAGACGGATATCCCCCTGAACCAGACCGGTGTAGAGCAGGCGGAAAAGCTTGCGGCGTTCTTTAAGGATATCCCCCTGGACGCCGTCTATTCCAGCAGTTTACAGCGGGCAGGGAAAACCGCTGAAATCATTGCCGAAGCAAAAGGACTGGAACCTGTTTCATTAGATGCCCTGAAAGAAATGAGCTTTGGCATCTGGGAAAATATGAACAGCAGTGATATTCAGAAAAAATATCCCAGGGAATGGAAGGATTTTTTTGCCAACCCCGCTAATACGAAAATCCCTCAGGGAGAAAGTATGAACGATGTCCAAAAGCGGGCCTATCCTGAAATCAAACGGATTCTGGATCAGTACCCTGAAGGAAATATTGCTTTTGTTGCCCATGGAGGAGTCATCCGGGTGCTGATCTGCACCATGCTGGGTCTGGATCTGAACCGGGCCTGGCGCATCCATGTGGGGAACGCGTCGGTGACCTGTTTCTATTACTGGGGACGCTCCTATACCCTGGATTTTGCCAACGAGACTCTGCATTTGAAATGAAAGCACAATATGGTAGCAGTTTGCAAACTTTTGTTTAAAAAGAGCAAAAAACGAGTTGTATATGTTTTGCATCACAAAAAGCAACATATAGTGCTAAAAAACGCATGACAAAAAATTTCGCTAAATTTGCAACCAATTATATTTCAAATTAGCATTGACAAGTTTTGTTTTTTTGGTATACTTCTCATTAGGATATCTCAAGGCCGGCTTGGTTTATTGTTTCGCGTTTCTGGCATTTATTTTCTGAGTACGTCAAAGGAACGCAGTGGTACAGTAAGAAGAAAGTTGTTCCTATGGGGTACAAAGAAAAGGAGTGACAGTACTATGTTTGAAGACAAGACCCTGAAATGCGTTGAATGCGGCAATGACTTTGTATTTTCCGCTTCTGAGCAGGAATTTTACGCAGAAAAAGGCTTCACCAATGAGCCGAAACGCTGCTCTTCCTGCCGTGCTGCCCGTAAAGCCCGTATGAACGGCGGTCAGACCCGGGAAATGTTCAAAGCGGTATGCGCTGAGTGCGGCAAAGAAACGGAAGTTCCTTTCCGTCCTTCCGAAGACCGTCCGGTGTATTGCTTTGACTGCTTTAACAAACGCAAAGCAGGCTATCATCAGGAATAATATACAGGATAGTTTTTCATCGCGCAGGATAATTTCAAACAAAACCGACTGTTGTAAAGCAGTCGGTTTATTTTTTATTTTATAAAGCCGGTCTTTATGATATAATAATATGACTTGACATTATTATATATTATGCCGGAACAGTTTTTTACAGTTAATGAAAAAAATAGCGGCCTGCCTGCATGTCCCCGGCGTTACAACAGGGTATGTGGCGGCGGTTTCCGGCAGTGAGTCTTTCAGAGAGGGGTATTTTTATTTTAGAATTCAAGGAAGTTACCGTTAAAGATCGCCAACTGTTTGAGTCGTACCTGAACAAACCCTATCATTTCGGCTCCGAATGCGCCTTTACCAATCTGTATATATGGAGGGACTACTGGCATACCTGGTGGACGGAACAGTTTGGTTTCCTGCTGATCAAGGTGCAGCTTGAAGACGATATCTTCTACCTGCAGCCTTTTGGGGGAAAGGACGAAGACCTGCCCCTTCTGGTGAAGGAGATTAAAGAGCATCACGGGGGGCCTTTTGAGTTCCGGGGCATCTATGAATGCTCCCTGGAGCGGCTGGGCCGGCTGAATGTGGAGGAAGAATTCCGGGAAGCCAGGAACAGCTGGGACTATGTTTATTTGCAGGAAGATCTGGCTGATCTTAAGGGCCGCCGGTACCACGGACAGAAAAACCACTACAATGCATTTAAAAAAGAGAACCCGGACTATGTTTTTGAAACCATCAATCCCGAAAATTACGCGGAATGCCTGAACTTCGGGGAAGAGTGGTGCAAGGAGCGCATGAAAGAAGACCCCAGTATCTATTGGGAACTGCGGGCCCTGCAGGAAGCCTTCGTAAATTTTGAAGCTCTGGGGCTGCGGGGCGGCGCTATCCGCATCAATGGGAAAATACAGGCATTTAATCTCGGTAAAGCCATCAATAATGAAGTCTGCGACCAGAATATAGAAAAAGCGAATCATGAGATCCGGGGATTGTATGCGGCCATCCAGACGGAGTGCGCCAGATACGTGTGGCCGGATATGAAATACATCAACCGGGAAGAGGACATGGGGGCGGAAGGCCTGCGAAAGGCCAAGGAGGCCCTCCATCCCGCGTTTATGGTGAAGAAATACAATCTGCTGATAAAATAATTATGGCAATAGTACAGAAATCCGCAGAATTTTTCGGAAGGCTGTTCCATTGGCCTGTTGCAAAAAAGGTCATGGTAAATCAGCTGGCGGCAATTCTGTTAATTCGAGGAAAATATGGACTGTAAACTTGTAACGCTGTCTGAACTGCCTCAGGTCATGAGGCTTTGGGACTACTGCTTTGAAAAAGAAGAGGAGCCTTTTTACCGGTGGTATTTTGAAGAATACTGTCTGCAGCATAACCTGATCCTTGGGGGCTTTTCCGAAGAGGACGGGCACCTGCAGAATATGCTGCACCTGAATCCTTACAGCATTTTGCTGCGGGGGCAGGAGGAGCGGGTACCCTATATTGTGGGCGTAGCTACAGATCCTGCCGACCGGGGAAAACACCTGACGAAAGAACTGCTGCAGCATGCCTTCCGGCTGATGCGGCAAAAGGACTGCTGTTTTGCCCTGCTGATGCCCATATACGCAGGTATCTATCAAAAATATGATTTCGCTTTCTGCTACCGGAAGCATGTGTACGAGATGCCCCTGAGAGATCTTACGGTACCGGCTCCTTCCGGGAACCTGCGGACCGTCCATTACAGCTCCTACGACGGGGATCTTTTTGAAGATTTGTACATGGCCCTGGCAGAAGGCTATAACGGTCTTCCGATCCGCACGGATTTCCAGTGGCAGAAGCTGCTAACGGTGCATCAGCTGGAAAAGATGCAGGCAGCGGTGGTGTATTACGGGGAAGAGCCCCGGGGCTATATGTTTTACGAGATCCGGGAGGACAAAACCTTTTTCATTCAGGAACTGGTTGCCCTGACGCCGGATGCCAAATGGGCCCTGCTGCACTATGCGAAAGGCCATCGGTCCGCAGCGGACAAGCTGTATTGGGAGGCCGTGGAAGACGACCTTACCTATCTTGATTTTGCTGACGCGGACAGGGCAGGGCGCCTGAAGCCCTTCATGATGGCCCGTTGCTTTGATCCGGTGGCGGCCCTGGAACGGTATGAGGTTCCCGAAGGATGCCCCGACGGGCAGGCGACCCTGCTGCTGCAGGACGACCTGCTGGAAGAAAACAATTTCCCGGTAACCCTTGCGGTAGACAGCGGCAGCCTGTACCTGGAGAAGGGACGGGGTGCGACCGATGGGGTGATCCCCATGGGGGCTTTTGCCCAGCTGTATTTTGGCGCGTACACCTTCAGCCAGCTGGTGGAAGCGGGGAAGATCCGCATGAACACTTACGCACCGGAGACCCTGGCCTTTATGGATGCCCTGTTCCCCCAATGCGTGAATTTTATTAATGAATATTATTGATGATGGATTCAGTTTTTTGCAGTAACGGAAAGGGGTAACCCGTTTCCGGATTTTGTAACAGTGGTCAAACGAAATATTAAGAAGTGCAATTAATTTTCAGCACACGGAGGCTATGCCATGAGTGACATCAGACGAATTTTTGTAGAAAAGAAGGATGCCTTTGCCATTGAAGCCAAAGGCTTGCTGGCAGACTTAAGAAACAACCTGCTGATGAGCGGACTGAAGAAAGTCCGTATTCTGGCCCGGTATGACGTAATGGGGCTTACGGAAGAAGAATTTGCCCAGGCCCTGCAGCTTGTTTTATCAGAGCCTCCGGTGGACAAGGTCATGGAAGAGCTGATCCCCGCCGCAGATGAAAAGGTCTTTGCCGTGGAACTGCTGCCCGGCCAGTACGATCAGCGGGAGGATTTTGCTGCCCAGTGTATCCAGCTCATTACCCAGAAGGAAAAACCTCTGGTGGCAGCTGCCAAAGTCTTTGTGCTGCAGGGGGAACTGACGGACGAAGAATTTGAAAAAATTAAAAAATACCTGGTGAACCCCATCGAGGCCCGGGAAGCGGCCCTGGAAAAACCGGAGACTCTGGAGGATACCTGGGAAGAACCGGCGGATGTGGAACGCCTGGAAGGTTTCCTTGGTTTATCGGAAGCGGACGTGGCTGCCATGCAGAAGGAACTGGGGCTGGCCATGAGCGTGGAAGACCTGCTGTGGATCCAGAAATACTTTAAGGAAGAGGAAAAGCGTGTTCCCACCATTACGGAGATCCGTGTGCTGGACACTTACTGGTCCGATCACTGCCGCCATACCACATTTATGACCAATCTGGACAAGGTAGAGATCGAACCCGGTTATTATACAAAACCCATTGAAGAAGCCTTCAAGCAGTATCTGGCCATCCGGGACCAGGTGTACGGGAAGGATACGGAACGCCCCATCACCCTCATGGACATGGCCTGCATTGCTACGAAAAAATTAAAGAAAGAAAATAAATTCCCGGACAACGATGATTCGGAAGAAATCAACGCCTGTTCCATCGTGGTTCCCATTGAAATTGACGGGAAAACGGAAGACTGGCTGGTGATGTTTAAGAACGAGACCCATAACCATCCTACGGAGATCGAACCCTTCGGCGGCGCGGCTACCTGTCTGGGCGGCGCCATCCGGGATCCCCTGTCGGGACGTGCCTATGTGTACCAGGCCATGCGTGTAACGGGGGCCGGAGATCCCCGGACTCCCATCGAAAAGACGCTGGCAGGGAAGCTGCCCCAGCGGAAGCTGACCATCGGGGCGGCGGCAGGCTATTCATCCTACGGCAACCAGATCGGCCTGGCTACCGGCCAGGTGCAGGAATACTATCATGACCGCTTTGTAGCCAAACGCATGGAGATCGGCGCGGTGATGGGGGCTGCCCCCAAAAGCGCTGTGATCCGGGAGCGTCCGGCTGCTGGCGATATCATCGTACTGTTAGGAGGCCGCACCGGCCGCGACGGTATAGGCGGGGCTACCGGCTCCTCAAAGGAACATACAGTGGATTCCCTTGCAGACTGCGGGGCGGAGGTACAGAAGGGCAATCCGCCTACGGAACGGAAAATTCAGCGCCTGTTCCGTAATCCTGAAGTGACGGTGCTGATCAAACGCTGCAACGATTTCGGCGCCGGCGGCGTATCCGTAGCTATTGGCGAGTTGGCGGAGGGTCTGAAGATCAACCTGGATAAGGTGACGAAAAAATACGCCGGCCTGGACGGTACGGAGCTGGCTATTTCCGAATCCCAGGAACGTATGGCGGTGGTCATCCGGAAGGAAGACTGGGAAAAATTCGCCAAATTCGCAGATGAAGAAAATCTGGAAGCTACCGTTGTGGCAGAAGTGACTGCCGAACCCCGTCTTGTGATGTACTGGCGGGGCGACAAGATCGTAGATATTTCCCGCAAATTCCTGGACACCAACGGGGTGGCCCAGCATGCGGAAGTGTTAGTGAAGGATATTACCGGCGAATCTGTCTTTGATAAGACGCCGGAGGTTGTAGAAAAAGCGGCGGATCTGAAGGAAGCATGGCTGAAAAATCTGGGGCGCCTGAACGTGTGCAGCGAAAAAGGATTGAGCGAACGGTTCGACTCTACCATTGGCCGGGCTACGGTTGAAATGCCCTTTGGGGGCAAGCTGCAGCTGACCCCGGCGGAAGGCATGATGGCCCAGATTCCCGTCCTTAACGGACATACGGACGCGGCCTCCCTTATGGCCCACGGCTATAATCCGGAGGTGGCCTGCTGGAGTCCCTTCCACGGCGCTATGTACGCAGTGACCCAGTCCATGGTGAAAGCTGTGGCAATGGGTGCAAATCCGGATACTATCCGCCTTACCTTGCAGGAATATTTCCAGGGTATGAAGGCTAAAGGAGACTGGGGCCTGCCCTTTGCGGCGCTGCTGGGGGCCAACACGGTGCTGAACAGCATGGAGGTGCCTGCCGTAGGCGGCAAGGACAGCATGTCCGGCAGCTTCATGGACCTGCATGTGCCTCCCACACTGGTATCTTTCGCGGTGAACGTGATCGACGGGCGCAAAGCTGTATCCAGCGAGTTCAAAGCGGCAGGGGACAAGGTTGTGTTCCTGTCCACACCGTTGCTGGAAGGAGACGTGCTTGACTTTACGGTGTTGCGTAAAAACCTGCGCGCTGTGCATAAACTGATTCTGGAAGGAAAGATCAAAGCAGCGGCAGCAGTGGAAGAAGGCGGTATTGCCGCAGGCATCAGCAAGATGACGTTAGGCAACGCTCTTGGCTTCGCTTTTGTAAAACCCTTCCCCCACACGGAAAGCCTGTTTACCCTCCAGCCTGGCGGCATGCTGTTGGAAGTAGCGGGGGACGCGGATCTGGATGAAATGTTTGGTGAACTGGATTACCTGCCTTTGGGTACTGTTACAGAAAAGGCGGAGATCAGTGTTAATGATGTGATTCTTTCCAACGCCGAACTGGTAAAAGCCTATACGGAAACACTGGAACCCATTTTCCCGGCCAAATCGCCTGTATCGGAAACTCCGAAGGACCTGCTGGAGCAACCTCTGTACAAACGGGATCTGCCCCTGACGGCGCCGGTAACACTTGCTAAACCGAAGGTGTTCATTCCCGTCTTCCCGGGACAGAACTGTGAATACGATACAGCCCGTGCTTTTGACCTGGCGGGAGCGGAAAGCCATGTGTTCATCATCCGCAACCTGACGGCCCAGGCTATTGAAGAGACCATCCAGGCTATGGTGAAGGGGATACAGGAATCCCAGATCATCATGATCCCCGGCGGCTTCAGCGCCGGCGACGAACCGGACGGAAGCGGCAAGTTCATTGCTACCATGTTCCGAAATCCTCGGATCGCCGATGCGGTGAACGATCTGCTGCAGAACAGGGACGGCCTGATGCTGGGCATTTGCAACGGTTTCCAGGCCCTGATTAAATTAGGACTGGTTCCCTACGGCGAGATCCGTCCTCTGGAAGCAGATTCGCCTACACTGACCTTTAACACTATTGGCCGCCATATCTCCCAGATGGTCTATACCCGTATTACTTCCAACAAGTCTCCCTGGCTGAACATGGTTGAGCCGGGCGACGTGCACGCCATTGCGGTATCCCACGGGGAGGGCAGGTTCTATGCGCCGGAAGAAACCATCCGTGAGCTGTTTAAGAACGGACAGGTTGCCACCCAGTACGTAGACCTGAACGGCAATCCGACCATGGCCAGCCCGGAAAATCCCAACGGTTCCCTGTATGCTATTGAGGGCATTACCAGCCCGGACGGACGCATTCTGGGCAAGATGGGCCACAGCGAGCGTTACATCCCCGGCCTGATGCAGAATATTTACGGGGAAAAGGACCAGCATATATTCGAAAGCGGCGTACGGTATTTTAAATAAGCAAATAAGCAAAAAAATAAAGCACCGGAGCATATCGATTATGATATGTTTCGGTGCTTATTAGTTTGCGGTAATATACAGGGATTATTCAGTTAAATTGAAGTTTGTGTGTGCCTAAAATTATGCGGCATGGAAAAGGCGTGAGCAAACCGTCGGAGGCGATTGCGTCATTCCATGAGGTGAAATTCGCCGTCGTGGCGAGACTGTTACGATAAAAGTTCAAGAAGCAAGCCCGCAGGGCGAAGCTGATTGAAAACTTTTATCTATATGCAGTGCGCC
>OMYP01000032.1 GCA_900315345.1 uncultured Selenomonadales bacterium
CCACCGTCTGCGCGTAGGCGCCAGGCTGATCCATGCGCTGAACGAGAAAAATAAGATTTACGGCGGACTGGGGTACCAGTATGAATTCAGCGGGGATGCCCGGGCGACATACCGCGGCGACGGCACGCCGAGCCCGGGGGTGAAAGGCTCGAGCGGCCTGATCGAACTGGGCTGGCAGGTTACGCCTGGCAAGGGCCCCATGGCGATCGATTTCGGCGTAACGGGCTGGGTCGGCAAGCAGCGCGGCGTTACGGCAAACCTGCAGGCCTGCTGGACGTTCTGATTACTTTAACAAGATTGAAAACGGTTGTATTGCCGTTTCTGCAGCGCAACCGTTTTCCTGTAAATTCTTTAAACTGTTTTCTGACTGAGTTATTTAAGGGAAACACAACGTACCATGGATACAGAGAAAACAAGTAATACGAATAAACAATATACTGCATTTTATCCATCGCCTGTAAAGCGCAGTACGCCTTTGGCAGGCGTGAAAATGGATTTTAATTACGGTGCGCGTGTGGTGGTTCCGGCAGGCAATTATCATGTGCGGCTTACCGATATTGACACAGATTCCATTTTATACGATGCAGACGTTTCCAATGCAATGATCACCAGTACGAAAAAGTTTTTCATCAATTTTTGCGTCGAGATTTGGAAAGACGGAAAGCTTGCGCTGGTTCATAATCTTGATCTGAAAGATAAGGTTGTCCATATCCAGTTCCCTGTGGGAACCATAGGTGACATTATGGCATGGTTTCCCTATGTGGAAGAGTTTCGCAAAAAACACGGATGCAAAACATACTGCTCCATGAGCCCGAAAAATGCGGAACTTTTCAGGCCGGCATATCCGGAGATCACTTTTATTGCTCCTGAAACCGAACCGGACAACTGCTACGCGACGTATTATCTGGGAATTTTCTTTCCTGCCGATGACCGCATTCATCAGCCCGCCGATTTCCGCGTTATCGGGCTCCAGCTTAACATTCCCTATATCCTGGGCCTTGACGTGGTAGAACGGAGGCCTGTACTGACGCCTTCGAAAGAACGAAAAATAAAGGAGCCTTATGTTTGTATTGCGGTACAGGCCCGGAGCCAGGCAAAATATTGGAACAATCCCCGGGGCTGGGTAGAGACTGTGGATTATTTAAAAGAACTGGGATACCGGGTTCTTTGTATAGATAAGGATAAGTATTACGGATATGGGAGGCATTGGAATACAATACCTTACGGATGCGAAGATTTTACCGGTGATTTACCGTTACAGGAACGGGTGGATCTTTTAGGCCATGCAGATTTTTTTGTCGGACTGTCGAGCGGACTTTCCTGGCTGGCCTGGGGTTCAGGGACACCGGTCGTTATGATTTCAGGTTTTACACTACCCTACAATGAGTTTTATACGCCATACCGCGTTATAAATTTTCACGTTTGCAACGGTTGCTGGACGGACAGCAGTGAAGAATTTGTCCATGCCGATTTTGGCTGGTGCCCGCGGCATAAGAACACGGAACGGGAATTTGAATGTACGCGTTATATCAGTTCAGGCCAGGTCTGCCGGACGATCCGGCGTCTGATGGATGATTACGGACTTGATCCCAAGGCCGGAAAAACAAGGAGGCGGTACAGTGGACAATAAACAGCCTGTGAAGGAATCTTCTTTGTTCTTTAATCCGCCTCAGGCGCCCACGGTGAAAACGCCTGTACGGGGGCTGCGTTTTGATTTTAATCAGGGACTGCGGGTGTTGGTGCCCAAAGGGAACTATTTCATCCGGTTTATTGACCGGGATGCAGCGCTGTCTGTGTATGAGTCGGCTGCTTCAGGAGTGCTTGCTTCCAGCGCAAAACGGTATTTTGTAAATTTCCGCCTGGAAGTTTACGAGATGCCGGGCGCCGGGGAACGGAAGGGAGATAAATCAAAAGAAGGAGGCAGAAAGCCGACGCTCGTCTTTGCGCATGATTATAAAGCAGAAGGCAGACCCGTGATGATTCGGTTTGCCGGGCAGGAAAAAAGCAATGTTTTTGCCTGGATCCCTTACGCAGAGGCTTTTCGCAAAAAACACCGCTGCAGACTGTATGTGCGTCTTGATGATGAATACATTGATGTCCTGCAGAAGGGTTATCCCAAAATTCGGTTCCTGGGAGCGGACGAAAAGGACCCGGAAGATTGTTACGCAACATATTTTGTGGATCTTTCAGCACCGGAAGATAACCGTCTGCAGCCTGTTGACTGGCGTGTGGTTGGCATTCAGGCATATTGCGCCTGTCTTTTAGGTGTGGATGACGGGGAAACGCGGCCCCGTATTCTTCCGTCGGACAGGGCCGGGGAAAACCGGCCTGAAGAACCGTATGTCTGTATTGCCGTGCAGGCGGGAACCCAGCGCGGAAACTGGAACAACGCCCAAGGCTGGATAGATACGGTGGCTTATCTGAAAAGTCTCGGCTACCGCGTGCTTTGTATCGACCGTGAGCGGATAACAGAAAACGGCCTTTTCGGTAACACGATTCCTTTTGGCGCGGAAGATTTCACCGGAGAGAGACCTTTGCAGGAACGTGTCGATTTGATTGCCGGGGCAAAGTTTTTCATAGGAGTTGCCTGCGAATTTTCCTGGCTTGCCTGGGGGACCGGCGTGCCTGTGATACTGATCACAGGAGCTACGGCGCCGGGTACGGAGTTTAAAACGCCGTACCGTGTGCAGCAGTTCCATACCTGTAACAGCTGTGTCAATGAGCAGCGCAACGAACATATAAATGATGCTTCCGACGCGTGTCCGCATTACCATGGCGCCGACCGGGAGTTTGAGTGTACGCGGTGCATCACCCCCGGTTCTGTCAGAAATGTTATCGGGCGGCTGCGCTCGGATTTGTCAGTGTAATTCAAAGTGGATGCAGTGCGGCAGTATATTGTTTTGCTGGTTTAGCAATGAATTTTATTATTTGCTAAATTATATTTTAGAATTGGATTTTATAAGTTGTTCAATATTTTAATCAGGGAGGGTTGATGACATGTTAAAGAAAAAAACAAAAGCCCGGAAAAGTCTGGCAAAGTTAGTGCTGGCAGCACTGCTGTGCAGTGGGTGGGCACAATCTTTTAGTCTGTCTGTTGCAGAAGCAGCGTATCCGCCTAATGAGGCCAATCAGGGGTTTGCTACGGTTTCGAAAACCGGCGGGGAGACTTTTGATGTTACCACATCCGATGCTAATATGCTTGGCAATGCCTATATGAGAATTACTACGGACGACCGGCAGTACCAGCTGAAAGGAAACGGATTGTATGAAGCCAAAGCCATACAGGGAAATATCACAAGGCCGGATGACAACGATGCGTTATCAAGCACTTCGGCTGACGGATATACCGTTACCGTTTCGAAAGACGGTATATGGGGCGGTGTATATGGCGCCTGGATTAATTCCTCCGAGGTATCAACAGTGGGCGGCGATACTGGCAACAAGGTCGTATTTGAAGCCGGCTATGCAAATAAGGTTATTGGCGGACGGGGGCAAATCGGAACTGTTAAAGGAAATACCGTTGTTATCAGCGGCGGGGCCACTGTCCAGGCCTTTGGCGGTCAGGTCTATGAAGGAACAGTGGAAAAAAACACTGTTCGATCACGGGAGGAGAAGTTGGCGGTCGGCCAATAAAGATGCATACTTCCGGAGGTATTACTTGGCCATACTATAGTGGCGGAAAGCCTGTGGCTCAGAATCGTATATCCGCTTCAATTGAAGACAACTGGGATGATTTTGATTCGTCTATGATTGCGGGCGGCTATTCGTATTTCGGCAACGCAGTTAATAATGCAGTTGTTTTTGATGGCGGTACAGTTATAGCTACTGATATGTCACAGTATTTGGGCGGCGGACATGAAGTTACAGGCAGTGTTTTTTTCGGTGGTTATTCGACGTATGGGACCGCTGTGGGTAACACGGTGACGATTGGCAGCAATGCGAAGGCCGATTTGCTTTATGTTTATGGTGGAGTGGGAAAAACAGAAGCCAGCGGGAATACCGTTACAGTCAAAAGCCGTGATATAAAAGACGGAATATTTGTCGGCGGCGCTGCTGATTCAAATGTGAATGATAATACGGTAAACATCCTCGCCTCAGTGAACCCCCTCCTTTTGTTCGGCTCGATGAACCGGGATGCCGAGATGGTGAGCGGCGCTTCCGGTAATACCCTGAATGTGGCGGCGAAAAATGTATCTTCTTACGTGGTGGCAGGTTTTCAGAATATGAACTTCTACCTGCCCGATGATATCGCCAACGGCGACACCATGCTCACGATTAAATCTCCAAAAACATACAATGAATTTATTAGCAGGTTTCCAGGTTATACAGCCATAGTATCAAGAATCAAGTATGGCAAATTGATTGCTGCTGGCGATATAGATGCAGACGGAAACATTCTGGCAAAACCCGTTCCTACCGATCTGACGGGCGTGACTTTCGGGGTGGCGGCATTAAGCGGCGTAAATCTTCAAAAAGGAGACACAGTTAACCTGATTGTAGATGAAAACGGCCTGACCACGGACGATGAGCTGAAGACCGTGGAAAGTTCCAAACTGGCTGAAGCTTCCTTCCTGGCGCCGAACAATCTGGCAACCGATAAAAAATATGAACTGAGCATCAGCAAAAAAGATGAAAATACCATCATCACTACGGTTGAGAATATTGAAGAAGTAACACCGGATCCGGAACCAGAGCCAGAGCCGGAGCCGAAGCCCGAACCGAAACCGGAGCCGAAACCCGAACCGACTCCCACACCGGAACCGAAACCCGAGCCCAAACCCGATCCTTCCAACCGACTGAAGTCACCGGTTGAAACCCGCATGGCAGTGGTGACCATGATCAACGCGGGTTCCGACCTGCTGGCCGGCCAGGGCATGCTCAATGCGCAGGCGGCGGCCGGAGACAAAGAAGCGGCCGGCGGTTTCAACAGCTTTGCGGCGGTAGGCCTCTCCAAACTGCGGGCCATGAGCGGGTCCCACGTGGACATCAAAGGCATCGGCCTGAACCTGGGCTTTGCCAGGGAACTGGAAAACAGCAAGGGCAAGTTATTATTTGGCCCAATTGTGGAATACGGCCACGGCAGTTACGACAGCTATCAGGACAACGGCCTTAAGGCGGACGGCAAGGCCAGCTACTGGGGCCTGGGCCTGATCGCGAAACAGACTAACAACAATGGCTTCTACTATGAGGGCAGTTTGCGCGCCGGCCGTACGAAATCCGATTACAGTTCGCAGCTTTCGGAAGTATCCCACGCCGACTATGACAGCAGCGCTACGTATTGGGCGGCGCATCTGGGCGCAGGCAAGCTGGTGGACATCGGCCATGACAACACGATGGACGTTTACGGGAAATATTTCTACAGCCATACGGGCAGCGACAGCGCCATGATCCACATTAACGGCCAGGACGATGCAGATATGCATTTCGATTCGGTGAACAGCCACCGTCTGCGCGTAGGCGCCAGGCTGATCCATGCGCTGAACGAGAAAAATAAGATTTACGGCGGACTGGGGTAC
>OMYP01000020.1 GCA_900315345.1 uncultured Selenomonadales bacterium
CGAGTTTCGAAGCCACAGGCGAATGAGTCCATGGAATAGCAATCGGTGACGGGTTTGCGATGCCTTTGCCTGACAGCATAACTTTGGCACATAAATTCTTATTTTACTTTATCCTGAACAATGCCGAACTTATGGGGCGGTTCCGCAGCTGTGCCTGTTCTTCCAACCGGCGCAGCTGTTCTTTATTTGTTTTCGTGCCCCGGAAGCCGGGCTGGTCCTCTTCATCAATGTGGATGCGGCCCCGTTTGTTTTCAAAATCGTCAATGACCCATTTCAGGATTTGTTCGATCTCCTTGTTCACGGAGCGTCCGTTGGTTTCCGCAATGTATTTCATCTTGGCCATGACCAGTGGGTGGATTCGTAACGTGAAGCGGGATTGTTCCATTGCAGACATAATTGATTACCTCCTGAATAGTGATGTCAGTTCAGTGTCACTTGTTGCTTTTATTATAGAATAGAATCGGTCATTAATCAATAGGCGAGCTTTATGTTGGTTAATTATTGTGATGGATGAGGATCATTTGAATCAGCGAAACGCTCACAAAGAAAGTTCTGGAGTCGGGACAGGAAGATGCAGGCGACAGGATCTTTTATGAAAGCAGAGAGTGTAAAACGCAAAGAAATTGGCTGCGCCGGCTGTTCAAAAACTTAATGTTACAAACGTCCGGTTTTGTGGTAAAATAATAAAGACTTTTCTTATGACAAACCTTATGACAAACAGTAAAAGTTTCAACAAAAGATCCAACAAAAGATCCAACAAAGGATTCAGCAAAGGACTATTGAAAGAATTTTAAAAGAGGAGCGTAAACTTTGGAAACTGGAAAATTGTACAATGGCTTTCGCATGATTAAGCAGGAATATATCAAAGAAGTGAATTCAACGGCGTACCTTATGGACCATGAACGCAGCGGGGCGAGGCTGCTGTACCTGGCCAATGACGATGACAACAAGGTATTTTCCATCGGGTTCCGCACGCCCCCCTCGGATGACACGGGGGTGGCCCATATCCTGGAGCATTCCACTTTGTGCGGTTCACGGAAGTACCATCTGAAGGAGCCTTTTGTGGAACTGGTGAAGGGATCCCTGAACACGTTCCTTAACGCCATGACCTACCCGGATAAGACCGTGTACCCGGTGGCCAGCCGGAACGACAAGGATTTCCGCAACCTGATGGACGTGTATCTGGACGCGGTGTTTTATCCGCTGATCTACGACAATTCCTTCACATTAAAACAGGAGGGGTGGCACTACGAACTGGAAAACGCCGACGCCCCCCTGCAGTATAATGGGGTGGTCTACAACGAGATGAAGGGCGTGTATTCTTCCCCGGACTCCTGGCTGGAATATTACGGGAAGAAGCTGTTGTTCCCGGATACCACCTACCGGTTTGAATCCGGCGGGCTGCCTTCTGCCATTCCCAGCCTGACCCAGAAGGATTTCCTTACTTTCCATAAAACGTTTTACAGCCCGGAAAATTCCTACATTTATCTGTACGGAGATATGGATATTGAAGAGACCCTGGCTTTTCTGGACGGTTACCTGAAAGAGTTCCCAAAAACAGGCCGTGTCCGTTCGGAAATTGCCCTGCAGCAGCCGCTGCCTAAAACCGCGGAATTCGACGGAACCTACCCGGTACCGGAAGGGGCGCCTACCGAGGCCATGACCTTCCATGAAGTGCAGATCGTGGCGGGGGACATGCGTGACCAGAAGACCATCATGGCCCTGCGCCTTCTGGAAAACGTGCTGCTGGAATCGGAAGGGGCGCCCCTGCGCCGTGCCTTGCTGGATGCAGGCGTGGCCAAAGATATTTCCGGAAGCATGAGCGGCAGCATGCTGCAGAACATTTTCTCCATCCGGGCCAGCGGCAGCGAACCCCAACAGAAGGACGCCTTCGTGAAGGCCCTGTACCATAACCTGCAGAAAATTTCCATGGAAGGCATCGACAAGGAGCTACTGGAAGCGGCCCTGAACAGCGCGGAGTTCAAGCTGCGGGAAGCGGACTTCGGCACCTATCCCAAAGGACTGATCTACGGCCTTTCCGTCATGGACAGCTGGATCTACGACATCGACCCCATCAGCAGCCTGAAGTACGAAGAGATGCTAAAGGAACTGCGGGAAGCGGTGCATACCAATTACTTCGAGACCCTGATCGAAACCAACCTGCTGGACAACACCCACCGGGTCATCCTGACACTGAGCCCGGAGCCGGGGAAGGAAGAACGGGAGCAGGCTGCGCTGGCGGAAAAGCTGGCGGTCCTGCAAAAGACCATGGACCGGGCAGAGCTGGAAAAATATGCGGAAGAATGCGCTATGCTGCACCAGCGGCAGGCTACGCCGGATACGGAAGAAGCCCTGGCCTCCATTCCCCTGCTGGAACGGAAGGACATTAAACGGGAAACGGAAAAACTGAAAGTTGAAAAGGAAACCCTCGATAATGCAGTGCTGTTGTATCAGGCCCTGCCCACCAACAAGGTGACCTACCTGAACTGGTACTTCGACATGACCGGCATTGATCCGGAACTGCTGCCATACTGTAACCTCCTCAGCGACGTGCTGGGGAAGATGGACACAGAGGAATACACGTACGCGGACCTGGCCAAGTACACGGATATGTACACCGGGGGCATCGCCTACCAGATGGAAGCGGTGAGCCCGGAAGGGAAACCGGATACCTATTCCATAAAAATCGAAATGGGGGCCAAGTGCCTGACCTCCAAGCTGCCGGAGCTTTTCAAAATTCTGAAAGCCCTGACCCTCCACACAAACTTTACGGACAAGGCCCGGCTGAAAGAACTCATCGGCCAGATCAAGACGGACTGGGACAACACCTTCTTCGCCAAAGGGCAGTCTGTGGCGGCGGCACGGCTGACTTCCTATTTTTCTGCCAAGGCCCGGGTAACGGAGCAGGATTACTACAGCTATTACCAGTTTATTAAAAGGCTGGCGGAACATTTTGACGGGGAAGCAGACCATGTAATCGCTACCCTGCAGAAGCTGCTGCCCGTGTTCTTCAATAAAAGCGGGTACCTGTTAAGCTACAGCTGCGACGAGGCGGACAGGGAAACGGTGCGGAAGATGGCCCTGGATTTTGCAACTGCATTGCCTGAAAGCGACGTGGCAGGCAAAGAAGCCAGACCGTTGCCCGTTCCGGAAAAGAACGAAGCTATCGTGACCCCGGGGAAGGTGCAGTATGTACTGGCCGGCGGTGATTTCCTGAAACACGGCCACGCCTTTAACGGCAGCATGCTGGTGCTGGCCACCATGATGCGGTACGAATACCTGTGGACCAAGATCCGGGTACAGGGAGGGGCCTACGGCGCCAACGCATCCTTTAACCGCAGCGGGACCCTGTACTTTTCCACCTACCGGGATCCCCAGCTGAAAAGCAGCCTGGAAGCATTCCGCACTCTGCCGGAATGGCTGGATGGGCTGGAGCTTACAGACCGGGAGATGACCAAATACGTCATCGGAACTATGAGCGGGGTGGACGTGCCCCTGACCAATTCCCTGAAGGTGTCCCGGGCGGCCCTGCAGGAACTGCTGGAAATTTCCGATGAGGCCCGGCAGAGGACCCGGAACGAAATTCTGGATGTGACCCTGGAGGATATTAAAAAACTGGCCCCTGTGATCCGGGACGTGCTGGCAGACAATTATATCTGCGTAGTAGGGGGACAGCAGGCCATTGAAGAAAATAAGGAAGAGTTTAATACAGTTTTGAAACAGTAAATAAGTGCCGGTATATTATTCTAAAAAATATCCTTTTAACGTGCAAAGCGCTGAAAAAATATTTGTGAGTTTTTTCATTTTGTCTGTAATTTGAAAAACAGGGTATGCAGAATGATATCCGGCACAATTATTTTGCTATTTATAGTTGACCAAAAGTGTTACAAACTTTATAATATATTTGTTATGTTCATTTTCGGTAATCCATTTTTTATAGTTTGCGTGAAAGCGCAAAAGGTAAGGAAACAACGGTTACGCAACGTTTCCAAGAGAGTGTAAGAGTATAGGAGGAAAAAAGATGAAAAGTTACACAATGGACCTGGGCGGCAGACCCCTGACGCTGGAATTCGGCGAAGTCTGCAAGCAGGCCAACGGCGGCGTGCTGGTCCGCTATGGCGATACCGTAGTGGTAGTGGCCGCAACGGGGACCAAGACCCCCCGGGAAGGCGTGGATTTCTTCCCGCTGACTGTTGATTTTGAAGAAAAGATGTATGCAGTAGGTAAGATTCCGGGAGGCTTCATTAAACGGGAAGGCCGTCCCAGCACCCATGCGGTACTGACCAGCCGTCTTATCGACCGGCCCATCCGTCCCATGTTCCCGGCAGGTTATCATAACGACGTGCAGATCGTAGCTACCGCCGTTTCCGTGGATCCCGACAACGCTCCGGACATTCCCGGCATGCTCGGCGCTTCCGCTGCCCTGTGCGTATCTGACATTCCCTTTGAAGGCCCCATCGCAGGCGTGCGGGTTGGCCTCATTGACGGACAGTACATCGTCAACCCCACCCTGGACCAGTTCAAGGTAAGCCGCCTGAACCTGGCGGTTGCGGGAACTACCGATGCCATTTTAATGGTAGAAGCAGGCTGCAAGGAAATTTCCGAGCAGGAAATGCTGGATGCCATTTTCTTTGCCCATGACAATATTAAAAAGATCTGCGAATTCATCAGCGGCATTCAGGCTGAGATCGGCAAGCCCAAGATGGAAGTGCCCGTATACAACCCGCCGGAAGAGCTGGTGAAAGAGATTGAAGAGTTTGGTGCGGAAAAACTGAAAGCCGCGTTAATGGACGCCAACAAACTGGAACGGGAAGAAAACGTAGACCGCGTAAAGAAAGAAATCGCGGAAGCGTTCCTGGAAAAATACCCGGACAATGGGGAAGACGTTGCTTACATTACCCAGAAGCTGGTGAAGAAGATCGTCCGCCATACCATTGCGGTAGATAAGATCCGTCCCGACGGACGCGCCCTGGATGAAGTGCGCCAGGTAACCTGCCGGGTTGGCCTGCTGCCCCGTGTACACGGCTCCAGCCTGTTCACCCGCGGCCAGACCCAGATCATGAACGCCTGCACCCTGGCTCCTCTCCGCGACGCACAGGTTATCGAAGGCCTGGGACCGGAAGAACTGCAGCGTTACATCCATCACTACAACTTCCCGCCCTATTCCGTTGGGGAGACCAAACCCCTTCGCAGCCCCGGCCGCCGTGAGATTGGCCACGGTGCTCTGGCGGAACGTGCCCTGCTGCCTGTGATTCCTTCCGAAGAGGACTTCCCGTACACCCTGCGTCTGGTTTCCGAAGTGCTGGAATCCAACGGTTCTTCCTCCATGGGTTCCGTATGCGCCAGCACCCTGTCCCTGATGGACGCAGGCGTGCCCATTAAAGCTCCTGTTGCCGGCGTGGCCATGGGCCTGGTAAAGGACGGCGACTTCTTTACCATCCTGACGGATATCCAGGGCCTGGAAGACGCTCTGGGCGATATGGACTTCAAGGTAGCCGGTACGGAAAATGGTATCACTGCCATGCAGATGGATATGAAGATCGACGGCATCAACCGGGAAATCTTCGAACAGGCTCTGGCTCAGGCCAAACGGGGCCGCGAGTTCATCATGGGCAAAATGATGGAATGCATCAGCGAACCTCGCAAGTCCCTGTCCCGGTGGGCTCCCAAGATTACCAGCATTACCGTGGATCCGGAAAAGATTTCCAAAATCATCGGGCCTGGCGGCAAGACCATCAAGAAGATTGTGGAAGATACCGGCGCCAAGATCGATATTGAAGATTCCGGCAAGGTTTACATTTCCTCCCCGGATACGGATTCCATTGAAGCGGCTATCAAAGCTATCGACGGCATCACCGCGGAAGCGGAAGTAGGCAAGACCTATACCGGCAAGGTGACACGCATCATGAACTTTGGCGCTTTTGTAGAAATCCTGCCCGGCAAGGAAGGCATGGTTCACATTTCCCAGCTGTCCACCGAACGGGTAGAGAAGGTGGAAGACGTGGTTTCCGTAGGCGACGAGATCATGGTCAAGTGCGTGGAAATCGACAGCAAGGGCCGCATCAACCTGTCCCGGAAAGCGATCCTGCAGGGAAAATAAAATTATAATAAATGAAGAAATCACGCTTTCAGCAGGATTTCCAGATGGAGAATATGTAGTAAAATTCTTTTGTGCAACTCGCCGGCGTCCGGAAGGGCGCCGGCTTTTTGTATGCTGTTTTAGAAGAGGACGTAAAAAATCCGGCCACATTAGTAGCCGGATTCGCATTTTTTGTGTACTTATTTTACTTCAAAATCAATATGGCTGACCGCGTCCACTGCTTCCGCAGACTGATCGCTGGTCTTTTTCTCAGCAGATTTCTGGAATTTGGTAACCATAACCCGTGTCAGACCCTGCTGTGCCAGTGAGCCCGGTCCGTTGACGCAGCCGTTACAGCAGGCCATACCTTCAAAATATTCCGCGGATAGTTTTCCTTTTTTAATCTGGGTCAGCTTATCCTGGCAGAGCTCCAGTCCGTCTGCATATTCTGCGGATAAAGATGCTTGCCGTTCTAGAGGCAACACTTCCTTCATGGAAGCCTGTACACCTCGTGTAAGGGGAAAGCCGATACCGCCTGCCGTGGCCTGGGTGACATATTCTTTCTCTGCTGGCAGGGTCAGGTCGATGCCGGTGCCTTCGAAGATGCACTGGAGTTCTTCATAGGTCAGCACGAAGTCAACGGCCTCCGGATGCTCCAGGGATTCTCTCTTTTTGGCGATGCAGGGACCGATGAAGCAGGTCAGGGCATTCGGGCGCCTATTCTTAATATATAAGCCACAGGAGACCATGGGAGAGGTGGTTTTGGAAATATTTTCTTCGTATTCCGGGAAATGTTTCTTTACCAAAGAGACAAAGGCGGGGCAACAGGAACTGGTCATGAAGGACAATTTTTCTGGAACTTTTTCCATAAATTCTTCTGCTTCATGGAGGGTGGTAATATCCGCGCCTACAGCTACCTCTACTACATCTGTAAAACCTAATTTGTGCAGGCCGGCGATGACCTGGGAGGGGGTGACCTTCATGCCGAACTGTCCTACAAAGGAGGGGGCCAGCATGGCGATGACAGGCTTGTGCTGCTTTAAGGCCAGCAGCAGGGGAACGATCATGCTCCGTTCATCTAGGGCACCGAAGGGGCAGGCCTCCCGGCAGTTGCCACAGGTGGTACATTTTTCGTAATCAATTTTGGTTCGTCTGTCTTCTCCGGCGGAAAGGGCTTCCAGGGCACAGGCCCGGATGCAGGGTCGGCTGATTTCAATGATCGCGCCGTAGGGGCAGGATTTGGAACAACGTCCGCATTCGATGCAGATATCCCGGTTGATGAAGGCCCGGTTGTTGACAATGGAAATGGCCTTTTTCGGGCAGTTGTTCATGCAGTTGTGCTGGATGCAATGCCGGCATACATCGGTAACATAGTATTTGTCAATAGGGCAGGCATCGCAGGCGTCGGGCAGTACGTCGATGATAGGGAGGGTCTTGTCAAACTTCTCGTCCAGTGCTGCTTTAGCTGCGTTGATGATGTTAAGACCCAGTGGCTGCCACAAGGCCATCTGAACACGGTTTTTTAAAACGGCCCGTTCTTTATGGACACAGCAGCGGACCCGGGGAGTGTTATCCTTCACTGTCTGGTAAAGTATGTCGTAGATATGCTCCGGTAGACAGTCGTTCCATGTGTATTCTGCAATCCGGCGCAGAACTTCCCGTCTGAAATTAACGACCTGTGTTGTTTCCATATACAACCTCCTAATGCCGATGATGATCCGTTATGTTTTTTGTTCTTTCTTGTATTGTTTTCCAATTATTATACATGAAAAGTTCTGATTTTAAAAGTTTTATTATGTATACATAATATTTTACTGTAAACTTCTGGGGATATGATATAATTATTTTAGAAGAAGATTTAGTGCCCGGTGTCAGTGCCGGGGCAGAAGATATGAAACGGGGAGGGTACAAGATGAAAATTCGCGGTTTTGAAAAAATCAGTAAGTATGAAAATGTTGAGTTCCCCATGCCGGCGCGTAAGACCAGAACATCGGCCGGCTACGATATCTGTGTGCCGCAGGACGTAGCCCTGCTGCCTAACCGGCTGGTGATGGTGCCAACCGGTGTCAAGGCGTATATGCAGGACGATGAATTTCTGGGGGTCCATATCCGTTCCAGCATGGCGGTGAAAAACGGCCTTCGTCTGATCAATAACGTTGGTATCATTGACGCGGATTATTATAACAATCCGGATAATGAAGGGCATATCATGCTGGCACTGGAGAATACCGGCCTGCAGCCTCTGGTATTAAAGAAGGGCGAGCGGATCGCTCAGGGTATTTTTTACAAATACCTGACTACGGACGATGATAAAGAAACGGAAAAAGCTGAACGGGGCGGCGGTTTTGGCAGTACCGGAACTGCAAAATAAACGTCCGGCGTGTTTGCGGCAGGCTGCATGAGCCTTCTTTGCCGTAAATATTGTTTCGAATATTACATTTATATGATTTTATTTGATTTTTTTTATAACTTTTATAATAAGTCTTGCCACAGACTAAATCCTGTGCTATAGTGTATACTATATTTGCAAAACTTTGGCTTTATGTACACTAATTAAGAAAGAAGGTCTGCTTTATGACTTTACCAGCTTTATTGACCGGTATTCCCTTGGCAGCCGCTATCCTTGTCTTTTGTCTGCGCGGCGACGGGGTCCGCGGCGTAATTGTCAAGCTGGCGGCTGCTCTTACGATGGCGCTGTCCATCGCTACGGCTGTTACCTTTTTTGGGCATCCGGCATTTATAAAATCTTCCGGCACTTTGCTTTCCACTATTGTTCTGGCAGTGGATGTGCTGGTAGCTGTCGCTATTTTATATTACACACTGGTGAAGTTTAAGAAAATCTGGATTGCGGTTCTGGAACTGGTCCAACTGGGTCTGATTATGTGGTTTGAGCAGGGGCCCGGACATTCCGTTACGGTCAGGTCTGATCTGGCTATCGACAACTTTGCGGTAATCATGATCCTGATTGCAGGGATTATTGGCAGTCTGATTGCGGTGTTCTCCCTTGGTTACATGAAAGAGTTTCAGAAAGAACACCCCGAGGTAGAGGATCGCCGTCCGTTTTTCTTCTTCGTAATTTTCCTGTTCTTGTCCGCTATGTTCGGATTGGTTATTTCCAATAATTTACTTATCATGTACACTTGTTGGGAAATCACCAGCTTCTGTTCCTTCCTTTTGATCGGCTACACGCAGACAGAGGAAGCCATCGGAAATTCCTTTAAGGCTTTGTGGATGAATCTTTTGGGTGGTCTTGCCTTTGCCCTGGCTATTGTCTGGTTGGGCACGGAATATGCGACCGTAGAACTGTCCATGCTGCTGAACCTGGGCCGGAGCGCCCAGCCGGTTGAGTTGGCAGTAGCGTTGCTGGTCTTCTGCGGCTTCACCAAGGCGGCCATGATGCCGTTTTCCGGCTGGCTGCTGGGAGCCATGGTAGCGCCTACGCCCACATCGGCATTGCTGCATTCCTCTACTATGGTAAAAGCTGGCGTATTCCTGATTATCAAGCTGTGCCCTATCCTGGGTAACAACCATGCCGGGCTGATGACCATGTTCATCGGAGGAGCTACTTTCCTGTTTGCCTCCTTCGCGGCGATTTCCCAGTCCGATGGCAAGAAGGTGCTGGCGTATTCTACCATTTCCAATCTGGGACTGATCGTCTGCTGTGCGGGTATCGGTTCCTATGAAGCGGCTTGGACCGCTATCATGATCGTGGTCTTCCATGCAGTGGCTAAGAGCCTCATGTTCCTGTCCGTTGGTACGGCGGAACAGCAACTGGGAAGCCGCAATATTGAAAGATTTGACGGTATATTCTGTTCCATGCCGGGTCTGTCCCTGTGCATGATTATCGGCATCTGCGGCATGTTCCTGGCGCCCTTCGGCATGCTGATTTCCAAGTGGGCGGCCATGAAGGCCTTTGTGGATGCAGGACATTCGCTGTTGTTGCTAGTTCTTGTATTCGGCTCTTCTACAACCTTGTTTTACTGGACGAAGTGGCTGGGGAAAATTACAGCTTATATTCCTACTGACAAAAATCGGGAGGAGGGAATCCATGGTGTACAGTGGCTGGCCTTGCGTAGCCTGAGCGCCCTGACCATCATTACCTGTATCCTGTTTCCGCTGATTTCCCAGAGTGCTGTCATTCCGTATTTGGAAGTTACCTACCAGACAACCATGGACGTTATCGATCGCAGCAACCTGCTAATCATGTCTATGATGGTCATTTTGCTGGTAGTGCTGCCGCTGCGTTTCGGCAAAGGGAGAAAAAAGAAGCTGGTGGTCACCAACCTGGCCGGCGAAAATTGTGGCGACAATATTTCTTATCGCGGTGTCGCAGGGCAGACTGTTCCGGTGTCCCTTCGCAACTGGTATATGGAAGCCTGGTTTGGGGAAGCAAGGATGAAGCTGTTCGGTTTTATCCTGTGCGGTTCCTGTCTGTTGATTGAGTTTGCGATAATTTGCGGAGGTGTTTTCCATGTCTGATCTGGTTTATACTATCATTGCAGGGGTTGCCTATCTGGTACTTGCCCCCATTGCGGGAGGACTGCTGGCGGGCATCGACCGTAAAATATCCGCACGCATGCAGCGGCGGGTGGGACCACCACTTCTGCAGCCATTTTATGATGTGTTCAAGCTCTGGGACAAACAGCAGGTGGCGGTCAATGAAGCGCAGAGCTTCTATGTATTTGGTTTCCTGCTGTTTGTAATTATCAGCGGTCTGTTCTTCTTTACCCATGGGGACATCCTGTTGGTGGTCTTTACCCTGACCATGGCCAGTGTCTGCTTTATTGTGGCCGCTTATTCTTCCAATTCTCCTTACAGCCAAATTGGAGCAGAACGGGAACTGATTCAGACCATGGCCTACGAACCCATGTTGCTGCTGGTAGCGTTGGGATTTTACCTGAACTGTGGCAGCTTCAGCATCGGTACGATTCTAGATGCGCCCCGCATGAGTTTTATCTATATGCCCGGTATATTCATAGGATTGTGCTTTATTCTTCTGATTAAATTCCGGAAATCTCCTTTTGATCTTTCCATGTCTCACGAAGTACATCAGGAACTGATTCGGGGGACCCTGACAGAAATTTCCGGCCGCTCCCTTGCTATGATTGAACTGGCCCACTGGTATGAAAATATCTTCCTGTTAGGCTTTGTGTATCTTTTCTTTGTCTGGTCTGCGCCTTGGAGCCCGATTTTGGGTCTTTTTATGTGCGCGTTCACGTATTTTAATGATATCCTGATCGATAACTGCTGTTCCCGTGTCAAGTGGGAGCATATGCTGACTTCGACCTGGCTGGTGACGTTGGTGGCAGGCTTTGTCAATATTATGTTCCTGATGTACATGCGCTGACCGGTGGGCAGCGAGTAATACCTGAGGTAGAATCACAAGGAAAGGATGCGGCGTTATGAGTTATATAAAAAAATCTCCCTGGCTGGTCCATTATGACGGCTCCAGCTGCAACGGGTGTGATATCGAGGTGCTGGCCTGCCTGACCCCCCTGTATGACGTAGAGCGGTTCGGCATTGTCAACACGGGGAACCCCAAGCATGCAGACATCTTTCTGGTCACTGGCGGCGTCAATACCCAGAACCTGCCTGTGGTACGGCAGATCTACGAACAGATGCCCGAACCCAAGGTGGTCATTGCCGTAGGGGCCTGCGCCTGCACCGGCGGCGTGTTCCACGACTGCTACAACATGCTGGGGGGGATGGACAAGGCCATCCCTGTGGACGTGTATGTGCCCGGCTGCGCGGCCCGGCCCGAAGCCATCATCGACGGCGTGGTAAAAGGACTGGCAGTGCTGGAGGAAAAACAGAAAGCCCTGGCGGTACCGGTAAATGAAAAACTGGCAGAGAAGGAAACGGTGATGGAACCTTCTGTTGCCATGAATAAACAGCAGGAGGCCAAGAAATGAAACAGCTGATCATTCCGACAGAAACCTCTGAATTGTTGGAAAAGGCTGCCCAGTTCAAAAAAGAAGGGTATCGCATGACCCAGATCCTCTGCACCCGCGTAGCGGAAGGCTATGAACTGACCTACAGCTTCGATAAAGATTATGAGATGACGAACCTGCGGCTCATCGTACCGGAAGACGGTTCCGTCATGAGTGTTACCAGCCAGTACTGGTACGCCTTTGTATGGGAAAATGAGATCCACGACCTGTTTGGTCTGGATGTGAAACTGATTGCTCCGGAAGTGGACTATGGCGGCAAGTTCTTCCATCTGGCCAAGCCCATGCCCTGGCATGAGTTTGCCAATGCCAAACAGCCGGCGGCTGCCGTAAAAGTTAACCTGCGCAGCGGCCTGGGCATTGACGCTTCTGTAAAGCCGGCGGCGAAACCTGCCGAAGCTGCTGCAGCCAAACCGGCGGAAGGAGGGAATTGATATGGGTAAAAGTACAGTAGTACCGTTCGGTCCCCAGCATCCGGTTCTGCCGGAACCGATCCATCTGGATCTGGAGCTGCAGGACGAAAAGGTGGTAAAGGCAATTCCTTCCATTGGTTACATACACCGGGGACTGGAAAAGCTGGTGGAGAAGCGGGGCTTCCAGGAATATGTATATGTAGCGGAACGTGTCTGCGGTATCTGTTCCTTCGGCCATGGCTGGGGTTACAGCAAGGCCATTGAAGGCCTTATGGGAATTGAGGTCCCCAGACGGGCGGAATACCTGCGGACCATCTGGCATGAAATTTCCCGTCTCCACAGCCATCTGTTGTGGGCCGGCCTGGGGGCTGACGCCCTGGGCTTTGAAAGCCTGTTCATGCAGTGCTGGCGGATCCGGGAGACCATTTTGGATATTATCGAACAGACTACCGGCGGCCGGGTTATCTTTTCCGTCTGCAAGGTGGGTGGCGTCCGCCGGGATATTCCGGACAATGAGTTGAAGGAAATCGTGGCCCGCCTGGATAAACTGAAAAAAGAGATTGACGAAGTGGCGACCATCTTCCTGAATGATGAGACCATCCATGCCCGCCTGAAAGGCGTAGGCACGGTTTCGTACGATGATGCCGTCGCCCTTGGCTGTGTGGGGCCTACGGCCCGTGCCAGCGGCGTTCCCCAGGATTACCGCATGGGGGATGAAGGCGGCGCCTATAAAGATCTGGGCTTCACGCCCGTTCTGGCAACCGAAGGGGACTGCTTCGCCCGTGCCAAGGTACGCCTGTTGGAGCTGTACCAGTCCATGGATATCATCAAAGGCTGCGTGGAAAACATGCCGGCAGGGGACATTGCCGTTCCGGTTAAGGGTTTTCCGCCTGCGGCGGAATATTTTACCCGTGTGGAACAGCCCCGTGGCGAGGCGGTCTATTACGTAAAGGGAAACAAGACGAAGAACCTGGAACGGTTCCGTCTCCGTACGCCTACCAATGCCAATATCGCGGTGCTGGTGAAAATGCTGCAGGGCTGCGACCTGGCCGATGTGCCCAATATCATCCTGACCATCGACCCCTGTATCAGCTGCTGTGAAAGATAAACTGAAAGTGCAGCAACCTGTTGCTGTAAAAGGTATGCGAAAGTTTTCGCGGAACCAGTAACCATTCGTTGCCAAAGGTAACGTGAATCCATAAAACGAGGAGGTCTGGCCATGAGCTACCTGTCTTTTGCCCGGGAGATGCTGGGCAACCTGTTTAAGCCGCCGGCGACCAGCCAATATCCCTTCCAGCCCAGAAAAGTCTATGAAGCCGACCGGGGCAAGGTCGTCAACGATATCAACAACTGCATCTTCTGCGGCATGTGCATGCGGAACTGTCCCTCTGCGGCCATTACGGTAGACCGGAACGCCCGCACCTGGAAGATCAACCGGTTTGCCTGCGTCCAGTGCCGGGAATGCGTAGCCAACTGCCCGAAAAAATGCCTGCAGATGGAAACGGAATACACGGCTCCCGACACGAAAAAATCGGAAGAAGTACTACAGGGACCGCCTCCGCCGCCGAAACCTCAGGTGGTGCTGACGGAAGCCCAGAAGGCAGCCATTGCTGCCGCCCAGGCTAAGAAAGCGGCTGCCGCCAAAGCTGCTGCGGAAGGCAAAGCATAAGTTGTGCAGCGCGATAGCTGCAGGGAAAACAAAAAGGCTGATCTGTACAACGGGAAAGCCGCGGCATACGTATTTTTGAATCAAACAGAAGGTGAACCCCATGCATGAGTATCCCGTTACGGTCCGAATCGTGGAAATCGCGTCGGAAACTGCGGAAAATAATAACGGGCGGGTGCGCCGCATCGACCTGGTGGTGGGAGAAGACTCCGGTTTTATCGGGGACTCCATCCAAATGTACTTCGATGTGATTGCGGAAGGGACTCCCTGTGAAGGGGCCACGCTGCACATTGAAGGCGTAAAACCCATGCTGCGCTGCGAAGCCTGCGGAAAGCTGTTTGAACGGAAACGTTTTTCCTTTCAGTGTCCTTTCTGCGGAGGGGATGGGGGTCCCACGGAGATCGGCAAGGAGTTTTACGTAAAAAGCGTGGAACTGGAAGTGGAGGAATAAACCAATGCATATGATGAAAGCGGACGTGATGGTGGACATCCACGCACGGAATAACCACATCGCGGAGCATGTTCACGAACATCTGGCAGAACATAAAATTTTTGCGGTAAATATAATGGGAGCGCCGGGGGCAGGAAAAACCACGACGCTGGAAAACCTGCTGAAGCATCTGGATGTGCCCGGGTATGTGATTGAAGGGGACATTGAATCGAATATCGATACGGAACGGCTGCGCAGGCAAAATATCGCGGCCACCCAGATCAACACCTTCGGCGCCTGCCATCTGGACGCGCCTTTGGTACACAACGCCGTCCACGCGTTGCAGTTTGACAAACCGGGCATCCTGTTTATTGAAAACGTTGGGAACCTGGTGTGCCCGGCGGAATTTTCCATCGGGGAAGACATCAAGCTGCTGCAGGTCAGCGTCACCGACGGCAGCGACAAGCCTTACAAATATCCCCTGGCCTTTGAAAAGGCGGATATCATTTTGCTGAACAAGATCGATCTGCTCCCTTACATTGATTTTGACGAAGCCTTCTTCATGGATGGCATCCGCCATCTGAACAAAAAGGCGCCCGTATTCAAAGTCAGCGGCAAGACCGGGGAAGGGTATGCGGAAGCGGCTGCCTGGTTGAAAGAGCGGGCGGGGCTGTAAACAGATTTTTATTGCAATGCTTCGTAAAACTCCTCGTTTTAGCCATGGGGAGAATTCCAAAACCATTATGAAACAACAGATAACAGCTGACATAACAGTATACGGAAAAGTGCAGGGGGTCGGTTTCCGTCCCCTTGTTTGTCGTTTGGCAAAAACATTTCAGCTCACCGGCTATGTGAAAAATGCCGGAACCCATGTTGAAATTGTAGCTGCCGGAATGCCCGAACAGATTGATTGCTTATGTGAACAGTTGCGTAATGCCGCCCCGCCTGTAAGAGTAGAGAATCTTGTATGCAAGGAAACAGCATTGCAAAAGTTTGCTGAATTTACTTCTGTTCCCAGTACGGATGCAGAAGAAATCAAAACCGTTTCCGCAGACATCGGCATCTGTCCCCGCTGCTTGCAGGAATTACAAGAAGAAGGTAACCCCAGACAGGGATATTCTTATATTTCCTGTGCCCAATGCGGCCCCCGTTACACAATCATCCGCAAGCTTCCCTACGACAGGGTCAATACCACCATGGACCGCTATGCCCTGTGCGAAGACTGCAGTACAGAATACAATAACATGGAAAACCGCCGGGGCCACGGGGAAACCATTTCCTGTTTTCACTGCGGGCCCCAGCTGCAATGTTTTGTAAAAGAAAGTCATGTTGGAAGCAAACCTTTTTCCCGAAAGGCAAAAGAGCTTTTATTACGTGCGGAGAGTGAAGCAGAAAATAAAAATACAGTGCGCAGGCTGGATGAAAATGTTTTTTGGATTGCCGGCAGTGGAAAATTCAAGGAAAACATAAACGCAACGTATGCTGAGGATGAAAAAATCATTGGGTTGGCCAGTGCGTTACTGGAACAGGACCAGATCGTCATGGTGAAAGCCGTGGGCGGTTTCAATCTGGTCTGCCGGGCGGATAAGGCTAACGTGGTCGCCCGACTGCGGGATCTGAAAAAGCGAATGTCCAAACCCTTTGCCGTTATGGTTCGGGATGTGAAGGCTGCGGAACAGATTGCTTTTGTATCTGGGGAAGAAAAAGTATTGCTGGAGTCGGCTGCAAGACCAATCGCGCTGCTGCAGAAAAAAAATCACAGATGCATGGCAATTGGGGAAGATGTTGCAGGCGATTCAGGGAAGTTTTCGCAAAAAGACGCCATGCCGTCATTGCTTGCGGATAACGTAACGGATGTTTCGGACCAGGTTGGCGTCATGCTTCCTTCCATGGGTTTTTATGCTCTGCTGGATGTGCCCTTTCCCCTTATCGTCACCAGCTGCAATTATGCAGGGGAGCCGATCATTTATAAAGACGGGGAAGCCCTGCGCTTTTTTGAAGCGCTTGATGCTGTCGCAGCCCTGTTTACCTACGACAGGGAAATTTTACGTCCTGCCGATGATGGGGTCGCCCGTGTCATATTGGGCAGGCCGCAGCTGCTGCGCCGGACCAAGGGCTATATGCCGGAACCGGCCGTTGCTGTGAAACCCGGACGAAAAAATGAGCCTGATGCAAATATTTTTTCTGTGGAGCATAACGGTTCCATACAATTGCAACAGCAAAATTCCTGCAACGTTTTCCCCCGGGGCAGTATTCTGGCAGTTGGCGCGGAAATGAAACCCGGGTTCTGCCTTGCTGCGGACGGGAAATTTTTTCCGGCGGAGATTCCCGGCGATATTACTTTGGAACAGACGGAATCTTTTTTTGAAGAAACAGTAACCGATTGGATACAGCTTTTGAACATTAAACCGGATGCCGTCGTTGCCGATCTACATCCGGGCTACGTTTCCACCGTATGGGGGCGGAACTTTGCGGAACGTTGCGGGCTGCCCTTTTATCAGGTGCAGCACCACCATGCCCATGCCTTATCTGTGATGGCAGAGCATCACCTGACAGGGAAGACCCTGGCGGTGTGCTTCGACGGTACCGGTGCCGGTACGGACGGAACCGTGTGGGGCGGTGAATTTTTGCTCTGCGAAGGGACGGACTTTACACGGGTCGGCCATCTCAAACCCATTGCCATGCTGGGAGGCGACAGCTCCATGCAGCAGGCATGGAAAACCGGTCTGTGCCATCTGGCAGCGGCCGGGATTGTTGCGGATGACAGACGGTATCCTGTCGTTCGTGCTGCGTTGCAGAAAAATATTAACTGTATTACAACTACCAGTATGGGCCGCCTCTTCGATGCGGCTGCCAGCATCCTGGGGCTGGCGGATTTCAATTCCCATCAGGGTCGCTGCGCCATGGCTCTGGAAGCAGTTGCAAGGAACGCAGTAACGGAAAAAATTGCTCCATTGCCTTTGTCCTTTGCCATGCAATACACAGAGGATAAAGAGAATAAATCCGGCAAAATTGTTTTTGACCCCGGGGCTTTGTGGCAGCCGATGCTGGAAGCCAAAGGGAATTTGCAGATGACCGGCGCCGCTGCGCTGGGCTTCCATTATGCCATAGTGGATATGCTCCTGCGCATGGCCCAAAAACAGGGCGTGGAACAGGTGGTGCTGGCCGGCGGCTGCTTTGCTAACCGCATTTTGCTGGAAGCCTCTGCGGAGGCGTTAGGCAAAGGCGGGTTCCGGGTGTACTTTAATGAAAGCGTTTCTCCCGGAGACGGAGGCATCAGTCTGGGACAGGCTTATTACGGTTGGCTTTGGATGTGCGGTCAAAATGCTTAAAACAGGGGATTACCCCTCCATACAAATAAAGCAGAAATTTCTTTACTCAAGAACTGTTTATCACTAAATCGGACATTTTGTAATCAGACAAATACAGGGAGATTGTTATGTGTGTTGCCTATCCGGGAAAAGTTTTGACAATAGAAAATGATCATGCCCAGGTGGATTTCACCGGTTCCGTGGTGCCGGTAAATATCTCCATGGTTTCCGTGGAACCCGGCGATTACGTGCTGGTTCATGCCGGCATGGCGATCCAGAAGGTGGAGACGGAAGAAGCAAAAGAGTGGATCGCCCTGTTCCGGGATCTGGAGGAGGCTTCCGAAATGGAGTCGGAGGAGGGATCGGATTTCCCGGGGGATGCAAAAAATTCGCGGCTGTCTGCACAGACTGCAGGGGAGGCGCCAGACCATGGATGAGAAAGAACTGGCCGCTTTTCTGCAGAACTATAATGGACGTCCGCTGCGCCTGATGGAAGTCTGCGGCACCCATACGTCCGCATTATACCGTACCGGGCTGCGGCAGCTGCTGTCGAAAAAAATTACGCTGGTGTCCGGTCCGGGGTGCCCTGTCTGCGTGACGCCTACGGCCTACATTGATAAACTGGTGGAGTTTGCCTTTGAACCGGGATACAGGGTAATGACCTTCGGCGATATGCTGGCGGTGCCGGGCAGCCGCATGTCCCTGGCGGAAGCAAGGGACAGAGGGGGCGCTGCGGATTTTTTTTACGCGCCGGAAGAAATGCTGAAAAGGGCGGCGGCCCATCCGGAGACTACCTATGTGCTGGCAACGGTAGGCTTTGAGACCACGGCGCCGGTGTGGGCTACGATTATTAAAGAAGCGGCGGCCCGGGATATTAAGAATTTGAAATTCCTTACGGCGCTGAAGACCATGCCCCAGGCCTTATCTTTTCTGTGCGGTCAAGGGAAGATCGACGGATTCCTGTGCCCGGGCCATGTGGCGGTGATTACGGGAAGCGAACCCTATTCCCGACTGGCAGAGGAGTTCGGGGAGACAATGGTCATCGGGGGTTTTTCCCGGTCGCTGCTGCTACGGGCCCTGACCCGCCTTGTGCTGGAAAGCAGCCGGAGTCATACGGGAATGTGGAATGAATATCCTTCGGTAGTGAAGCCGGAAGGGAACCCGGCGGCCCGGCAGATCCTGGATGAAGTTTTTGCGGCAGGGGATGCAGCCTGGCGGGGGATCGGCGTTCTTAAGGGCTCGGGTCTCTACATCAAAGAAAAGTACCGGGACTGGGATGCCGGCAGCCGGGGGCTGGATGAAGACGCTGTACCCAAAGGCTGTCTGTGCAGCCGTATCGTGCTGGGGGCTGCATTGCCCGGCCAGTGTCCCTACTTCGGTAAGGGCTGCACACCGGAGCATCCGGTGGGGGCCTGCATGGTCAGCAGCGAAGGTACCTGCTGCATTACCTACAGGGAAGGATAAAAGAAAATTTTGTCTTTCTTATTTTTCATAACAGTAATGCAATAATAGTGTGCATTGTTTGGAAAAACAGTTTTACAACTGGTTTAAAGTACGACTGATTAAAACATTCGCAAACATTAAAACAGACAAGAGGTTATCATATGAAAATCGCATTACGGCATGGGTCTGGCGGCGAAGAGACAACGAAACTGATTCAGGATATTTTTGCCGCCCATTTCCACAACGATATTTTAAATAAAATGGAAGACGCGGCGGTGCTTCCGGAAATGAAGGGTTCGCCTGTCTTTACCTCTGACAGTTTTGTAGTGCAGCCCCTGTTTTTTCCCGGCGGCGATATCGGCCGGCTGGCGGTGTGCGGTACGGTAAACGACCTGGCCTGCATGGGGGCGAACCCTTTGTATCTGACGGCGTCTTTTATTCTGGAGACGGGGCTGGAATGGGAAACACTGGATAAGGTTGTTGCTTCTATGGCAGAAACAGCAGGAGAAGCCGGCGTAAAAATCGTGGCCGGTGATACGAAGGTAGTGGAAGGCAACGGGGGGCTGTATATCAACACGGCGGGAATCGGCCTGCGCCCGTCGGAGTGTAAAATTTCCGCAGCAAATCTCCAAAAGGGCGACGTCCTGCTCGTTACCGGAACCCTGGGGGATCATCACGCCACCATTCTGACTCAGCGGCTGGAAATGGAAACCACCCTGCAAAGCGACTGCGCTCCCCTGAACCATCTGGTTGCGGAAATTTTAGACGCAGGCATTCCGGTCCACACCATCCGGGACATCACCCGGGGCGGGCTGGCTACCGTGGCCAATGAACTGGGGGCGGCGTCGGGCTGCCGCATCAACCTGGAGGAAGAAAAGCTGCCGGTCAGCGATGCCGTAAAGGGCCTCAGCGGGATTTTAGGGCTGGACCCCCTGACCATGGGCAACGAAGGGAAGATGCTGCTGGCTGTTCCGGCAAAGGAAGCAGAAAAGGCGTTGCAGGTTTTGAAAAAAAACCGATACGGAAGAGCGGCTGCCGTTGTGGGGGAAGTTGCAGAAGGGAAGGGCGTGTATCTGCATACTGCCCTGGGCAGCTTCCGTAAAATTTTACCCCTGCGGGGAGAGGGACTGCCACGGATCTGTTAAAGGGTCAAATCTGTAACAAATGTTGCAAAAAAAGTAAAAGTTTTACAAATTCTATTGGATCGGGAAAAAATAAATCTTTTTATTTGACAAGTGAACAGCGCTACTTTATAATGTTTTAAAATACAATGATAGAGGCGCGACGATCAAGAGTATCCTGCGGAGAGGCATCGAAGAGGCAGGGGAAAGGGAAAGTCGCCGAAGGGTCGGTTCCGGCGGGAACCGGCAACTGGGCCTGAAGTGAATAATTTCAGGACTGTCGTTGCAAAGCGGCGTATGCCGGAGCAGCGGAGAGCTATCTCAACCAAAGTGTAAAAACCATGCTGGCCGTTGGGATAATTCTCAACGGCCATGTTTTTTATCTGCATAAAATAAAAAGCACAACATATAGAAAAAAATTCGCAGGAAGTGGCTAAATGAGGGAATGGCCTGCTGACATCGCCGCAAAAATCGTTTATAATATAGGCAACAGAAAAAATCATATTATTTTAAGTTGTCTGAGGAAAAAATGGAGGGTTTGTTATGATCAGTGTATTGGTAAACGGCGCTTTTGGACGCATGGGCAGTGAAGTTGTCCGCATGGTAACGGCGAATCCCGAACTGGAACTGGCAGGCGGTGTTGATATCAGCGCAGCAGGTAAAACTCTGCCGGGCGATAAACCGGTATTTACGAATATTGCTGAAGCGCTGGAAGCGGTGAACCCTGACGTAGTGGTTGACTTTACCCGCCCTGATGTGGTCATGGATTCCCTGCGGGTGATCCTGAAAAAAGGCGTTCGCGCTGTAGTAGGGACTACCGGCTTTACACCGGAACGGCTGGCGGAAGTAAAAGAACTGGCGGAAGCCAATAACACGGCGGCCCTCATCGTTCCCAACTTTGCCTTGGGCGCGGTAGTTATGGTGAAGTTAGCGGCGGAAGCTGCCAAATATTTTTCCGATGTGGAAATCATTGAAAAGCATCACGACCAGAAGCTGGACGCTCCCAGCGGCACGGCCATCCTGACCGCCCAGAAGATCGGCGAAGTGCGGAAAGCCCATAAGCAGGGCCATCCCAATGAAAGGGAAACCCTGGCGGGATCCCGGGGCGGCGACATTGACGGTATCCGTATCCACAGCCTGCGCCTGCCGGGTTACGTAGCGTCCCAGGAAGTCATTTTCGGCAGCCAGGGCGAGACCCTGAAGATCATCAACGACCCGGTCAACCGGGAATGCTACATGCCGGGCGTGGCACTGGCCTGCAAAAAGATCGGTTCTTATCAGGGCCTGGTGTACGGCCTGGACCAGATTCTGGACTAACCGGTTTTTCATTAGGGCTTCGCGGTTTCTTAAAAGATTATTCGCTTAAGGAACAGAGAATGCACATAACGCATTTATGATTTATCAATTGATGAATATTAAATAACTTAAATTATAATTTTAAAAAAGTTTTAACAGGAAAAGGAGCAGGTAAGCATGAAGAAGTACAATGTGGCAATTTTAGGCGCTACCGGGGCGGTAGGCACGGAGTTTCTGAAACTGATTGAGGAACGGGGGTTCCCCTTTGCGGAATTACGCCTCTTGGCATCCAAACGCAGCGCGGGAACCGAGCTTACGGTCTGCGGGAAAAAATATGTTGTACAGGAAGCCAAAGAAGATTCCTTTAACGGCATTGATATCGCCCTCTTCGCCGGAGGCAGCATCTCCAAGGAGTTCGCTCCTATCGCCGTTAAGGCCGGGGCCGTTGTCATTGACAATTCCAGTACCTTCCGTATGGATCCGGAAGTTCCCCTGATCGTTCCGGAGATCAATCCCCAGGCGATCCTGAAACATAAAGGCATCATTGCCAATCCCAACTGCTCCACCATCATCATGTGCATGGCGCTGAAACCCCTGTACGACCTGGCACGTATCAAACGTATCGTGGTTTCCACCTATCAGGCGGTCAGCGGTGCCGGCAAGGAAGGCATCGACGAGCTGACGGATGAGACCAAGGCCTATGCGGAAGGCCGGGAAATGGTTCCCCACATTCTGCCCTCCGCCAGCCTGAAGAAGCATTATCCCATCGCCTTCAACCTGATTCCCCAGATCGACGTTTTCCTGGACAACCTGTATTCCAAGGAAGAAATGAAGATGGTCAATGAGACCCAGAAAATCTTTGACGATTACGATATGCGCATTACGGCTACCACGGTCCGGGTTCCCGTATACCGCAGCCATTCCGAATCCGTCAACGTGGAATTCGAACACGATCTGGACCTGGCGGATATGCGCAAGGCCCTGGAGAACTTCCCGGGAGTCCAGGTGCAGGATAATCTGGAAGAACAGGATTACCCCATGCCCCTGTACACTTCCGACAAGGATGACTGCTATGTAGGCCGTCTGCGCCGGGACTTCTCCAACCCCAACACCTTTAACTTCTGGGTAGTAGGGGACCAGATCCGCAAGGGCGCTGCCCTGAACACCCTGCAGATTGCAGAATGCATGATTAAAAACGGCTGGGTATAATTATTTAAAATAGAAATAAGATTTTAATAAAAAGGAGTGGAAAGAAATGAAGAATCCGTATTTTGGCAGAGTATTAACCGCAATGATCACCCCCTTTGCCGCTGACGGCAACCTGAACCTGGAAGCAACGAAACAGCTGGTTGAATGGTGGATCGCCCATGGCACCGACGCCCTGGTTGTTACCGGTTCCACCGGTGAAGCCGCAACCATGACCATGGAAGAGAAAAAAGCCATCTGGTCTACCGTTGTAAAACAGGTCAACGGCCGTATCCCCGTAATCGCAGGCACCGGTTCCAACAATACGGCTAACAGCGTAGAGACCACGAAGATCGCTGACGAAATCGGCGTAGACGGTTTCCTGATCGTAGGGCCTTACTATAACAAACCTACCCAGGAAGGCTATTACCAGCATTTCAAAGCTATTTCCGAATGCACGGAAAAGCCCATTATCCTGTACAATGTTCCCGGACGTACCGCGGCCAACATCCCTCCTGCAACCGTAGCCCGCATCGCTAAAGATTTCAAAAACGTGGTTGCTATTAAAGAAGCGGCCGGCAATGTAGCCCAGGTTGCGGAACTGTTCCGTATCCTGCCTGCGGACTTCACCATTTACAGCGGCGACGACGGCCTGCTGCTGCCCTTTGCATCGGTTGGGGCTACCGGCGTTGTATCCGTACTGTCCAACATTTGCGGCGGTATCCTTCAGGATCTGATGAACGCTTACGAAAGCGGCAACGTAAAAGAAGCGGCAGAAATCAACAAGCGCATGGTGCCGCTGGCCAATTCCCTGTTCATTGAAACCAACCCGATTCCGGTAAAAGCCGCCGTTACTCTGGTAACCGGTATTGACGCCGGGGCGCCCCGTCTGCCTCTGACCCCCATGACTGAAGGCGCGCTGGAGAAGATGAAAGCCATCCTGAAAGAGAACGGGCTCATCTGATTGCAGGAAAAAGTTTCCTGAAAGAGTACTTGAATCCCTGTTGCTTTTTGTAACAGACATTGAATTCGGAAAAATTTTGCATAATTTTGTATAAAACGTTACTTATTTTTTATAAAAGAAGTAATTGAACTGCAAAATTTTGAAAAACGTTTGCATTTCCTGAAATTTTAGTTTATAATTTTGTCACAAACTGATACAGACATCTGCCTGACCTGTTTTGGGAGAACTCGGGAAAGGCAGGTGCCGGGATCAGATTAAATTAAGCGTATTCTTTAGCCGCAAGGTTATTGAATACGTTTTTTTTATGGGTTATAATATTGTTACAATGTTATAGAAGAAATTTGATTCCGCACTGCTTTGCGGAAAAAAGAATAAGCAGGTAATACAGTTGGTTGTATTGTGATCGAACATGGTATGGTAACTTAGGGTGCAGTTAACTTTTTTTAGTGAATGAATGGATAGGGAAAAGCCGGGAAAAATGAGGGATGCTTTTTTGAAAATAAATACCTTGCTTCATAAAATCGTATTACAGGCTTTTGTTATGGCCGGTGTTGTATCGTTTCTGTTTGCTTCCCGTGCCCTGGCCGGCATTGTGGATTCCGGGAAATTGACAGAGGCCGAGTACTGGATTCTCAATAACAATGCCGGGGATCAGGTTGTTCTGGAGGAAGATGGGATAGAGGACTTCAATAAAAAAATCTGTGAGGCCAAGCTTGACGTTACAGACATGAAAGCTCTGCCTGACGGTATCCCGGTACGGGAGATACTACCCTGGATCACCAATACCTGGGCCATGGGCGGCACCGTGTACCGAAACGGGAAAGAACTAACGGAAGCAGAGAAAGCGGAGATCCGGGAAAACCTGAATCTGGAGGCGCTGCCCGGAGAAAGGGAGTCCGCTGCGGTTCGCTATGGCGTTACTGTGCGACATACCATGGTCCGGAACCTTCCCCTGGCGGACGGGCTGTTTGACGAGCCGGAAGATGTGTTTTACGACAATGTACAGGATTCGGTGCTGGAGCCCGGGGAACCGGTTGCGGTGTTGCATGAATCGAAGGATAAAAAATATTATTATGTACGCATGTACAACCTGTTTGGCTGGATCGCCCGGAACGATATTGCTCTTTGTACGGCTGAAGAATGGATGCGCTATGCGGATCCGAAGGATTTTCTCGTCGTAACAGGCAGAGAGTTTTATACCCGGGTCAACGGGGAAGACGTCTATCACCTGATGGGCGGAAAACTGCTTCTGCTTCAGGAAAGGAAGAACCGGTGGCAGGTGCTTCTGCCATATAAAGATGAAAAAACGGGGATGCTAAAAGAAAAACAGACCTGGCTGGCAAAAGATGAAGCGCTGCACCGGGGCTACCTGCCTTATACTTCTGACCAGGTGATACGTCAGGCTTTTAAATTTTATGGTTCTGTGTACGGGTGGGGCGGCGCCATGCAGAGCGTGGATTGTTCTTCCCTGGTAGGGTCCGTGTACCGGACCATGGGGCTGAACCTGCCCCGGAACACATCCAAGCTTGTAAAAGTTCCGGGAGAGGTTACCGACTTTACGGGACTGGGCCACGAAGAACGCCTTGCGGCATTTGAAAACCTGAAGCCCGGTTCCCCCGTATCCCTGGCGGGGCATATTATGATCTACCTCGGCATGGAAGAAGGAAAGCCTTACGTGATCCATTCCAGCAGCAGTTACTATAAAGATGGCAGAAAGATTTACGTGCGGCGGGTATTGGTCAGCGATCTGGAACTGAACCGCAGTACGGGAAAGAGCTTTTTGGACAGTGTGATCAATGTGATCTGTTACAGGTAAACAGAAACTGATAAATGACCGGAGTATGCCTGATAATAAGTTGCAGATGTAAAAGGCAGGATCCTATGGCATACGGAGGACAAATAAATAAAAGTTATAGAATATAAAAAATGGAGACCGATAATGAATAAAATTATTTCTTTAAAAAGCGGTGCCGAAACACCTTCCCTTTATGAAAATGCGGAAGCCATTGTTTTATTCCTGTGCAGGGAATGTGTGGACCATATCCGGAACCTTTACCTGCCGGAAGAAGTATTTGATCTGATTGGGTACCAGGTAGGAAAGCAGGAATATGCTTTCACGGAAACGGGAAAGGTAACCTCCATGCTGGTAAAAAACGGGAGCGGTTATCAGCAAATCATTCTGGCAGGCATCGGAGCCGGGAAGGAATGTACGCCGAACCATCTGCGTGTTGCAGCGGGGAATGCCGTAAGGGAACTGCAGGGGAGCAAAATAAAAACAGCAGTCGCCGCAGGGCCTATACTGAAAAATCCAAAACGGGGCCATTACCTGAAAGCGTTAGCGGAAGGCCTGTTGTTAGGAAGCTACGAATTCAACAAGTATAAGAGCGAAAAAGAAAAAGGCAATGCTGCAGATAAAAATGAAACGGCAGGGGCTGCTGCCGGAACGGATCATAAAATAACCGGCGGGAAAGCTGCCGGGAAAAATGTAACAGCTGCCGGGAAAGAAACGGTTTCTGTAACCATTGTCAGCGGAATTGCAAACGGGGAAGAAATACTGAAAGAAGCTTCTGTAATCTGCAAAGCCATCTGCCATGCACGGGATCTGGCCAACGAGCCGGGCAACGTGATCAATCCGGAAACTCTTGCGGAAGAAGCGGTGGAAACGGCGGAAAAGCATAATCTGGAAACGGAAGTCCTGACAGTTAAGGAAATGCAGAAACTGGGTATGGGGGCGATCCTTGCCGTTGGGGAGGGCAGTGTCCACGAACCCAGGATGGTGGTGCTGAAATACGCCAATGGGGGCGATAAACCTTTCACTGCTTTTGTAGGTAAGGGCATTACCTTTGACAGTGGCGGCATTTCCATCAAGCCTTCCGACGGTATGGGGGAAATGAAGGACGACATGACCGGGGCGGCAACGGTGCTGGGAGCCATGGAGGCCATTGCGGAACTGAAACTTCCGGTGAATGTAATCGGCATCATGGCCTGTGCGGAAAACATGCCCTCCGGTTCGGCCCAGCGTCCCGGCGACATAGTGAAAGCGGCTTCGGGGACAACCATTGAAGTAGTGAACACCGACGCGGAAGGCCGCATGGTGCTGGCAGATGCCGTCTGGTACGCCTGCAGACAAGGGGCCGCGAAGGTAATCGATATTGCAACCCTGACAGGGGCTGTAATTATAGCTTTGGGTGAGCATACTTCCGGTATCGTTTCCAACAGTGACGAGTTGGCGGAAACAATAAAGAAGGCTGGCCACCGGGCAGGGGAAGAATGGTGGCAGCTGCCCATTGTGGAAGAAGCGGAAGAAATGATAAAAAGCAGTTGCGCTGATGTGAAGAACAGTGCGGGCAGGCCTGCCGGAACCATTACCGGCGGCGCGTTTATTGGCCGCTTTGTAGATAAAGGGATACCTTGGGCCCACCTGGATATCGGCGGCACGTCTACCGCGAAGAAAACAGAAGGGCATATTCCGGAAGGATGCACCGCTTTCGGTACGGCAACGCTGATAGAATTAGCAAGGACATTGTAAATCAGAATTTATGTGCCTGAAATTATGCGGCAAGGGAAAGGCGTGAGCAAACCGTCGGAGGCGATTGCGTCATTCCATGAGATGAAATTCGCCGTCGTGGCGAGACTGTTTGAGGGACGAAGTCCCGAGTTTCGACAATCGGTGACGGGTTTGCGATGCCTTTGCCTGACAGCATAACTTTGGCACACAAACTTCAATTTACATGCGAATCAAACGAAGGAACAGATCATGGACGGATTGGCAGACTTACATATACACAGTACCTATTCCGATGGCATGTATACTCCTCAGGAACTGGCGGCCATGGCCAAGGCGGCCGGCATTACCGCGATGGCCCTGACGGATCACGATACCCTGAAGGGCGTTACGGAGATGGCAGCAGCCGCGGCGGCAGCGGGCATCGGTTTCATACACGGCGTAGAATTCAGTACCCGTTGGAAGGAACGGCAGGTACATGTGTTAGGGTATGGGGTAGACATAAATAATAAGGTGCTGACTGATAAGCTGGAATATGTGCGTGGCATACGCCGCAGCCGTTTTCATAAGATTCTGCAACGGCTTCATGAACTGGGCATGGATGTGGATTTGCCTGAACCGGAAGAAGGACACTGCGCCGTAGGCCGTCCCCATATCGCCCGGGCCATGGTTGCCCAGGGCTTTGTAAAAACGGTACAGGAAGCCTTTGACTTGTATATCGGCGAAGGGAAACCTGCCTACCAGCCCCAGACAAAAATTACACCGCCGGAAGCGGTCTCCATCATCCATCAGGCAGGAGGGCTGGCCATACAGGCCCACCCGGAAGAAATCGGGAACCGGGATATCGCCCTGGAACTGCTGGACACTTTGCCCTATGACGGAATCGAAGTCTACCATCCTTCGGCAAAAGAAAAAGAAGCGGAAACGTTCTGGCTGCAGATTGCCAGGTTGCGGAACCTGCTGATAACAGGGGGCAGCGACTTCCACGGGAACCCGGGACGGTTCCCGGAACAAATTTCAGAGTGGAAAGTTTCCTGCAAAAATGTACAGGATTTTTTAGCATACTTTAAGTTGTAATAAACCTCAATTTTCAATACATTTCGGAGAAAACTATGGAAGTCATAGCATTCGTAGGTCCCAGCGGATCCGGCAAAAGCCACCGGGCCATCGGCATAGCGCACCAGTATAACTGCGACGCCATCATCGACGACGGCCTTCTGATCCAGGGGACGAAAATACTGGGAGGCACCTCGGCAAAAAGCGAACAGAACCGGGTACAGGCGGTGAAGCGTGCCATCTTTTATGAAGACAGCCACGCCTCGGAAGTGCGGGAAGCGCTGGCCCGTTCCAGTATCCGCCGCATCCTGATCATCGCCACTTCGGACCGGATGATCAACAAAATTACGGCTCGGCTGGTGTTGCCCAATCCACTGAAAACGGTTTATATTACCGATATTGCCACAAAACAGGAAATCAAAAAGGCCCACGAGTCCCGGCTGCGGTACGGCAAGCATATCGTCCCCGTACCCACGGTGGAATTGAAACAGCACTTTGGCGGCTTCTTTGCCAATCTTCCGTATAATATTTTTTCCAAAAATAAAAACGAACGGCGGGAAAGCCGTTCCATCGTCCGCCCGGCATTCAGCTATTATGGGACGATACTGATTTCCGATTATGTAATTGAGGACATCGTTAATATCATCGTAAAACGTATGATAGGCGTAGCCAGGATACACTACATCCATGTACGCCGTCGTACGGATAATAAGGGATTGTCCGTCCATGTGGAAGTCAATTTATATTACGGCGTGAAGGTCTTTGAAGTGGCCCGGCTGCTGCAGAAAAAAATCAAAACCAGGACGGAATCCATGACAGGCATGCAGGTCCAGCGGGTGAATATTTCCGTGCGGAGCCTGGAACTCCAGTCCAGGGCAGTGAGCATGCAGGCCCAGTGACCGGGCATTCTGTCATAAAAGGAATTGAGGAATCACTGATTAATTCGTCTGCGCACAAATTCATTTAATCAGTGTTTCCTTGACATTTTATTGTAAAAATAAGATAATTATTTTGAATAGTTTCAAAATTGGGTAAGTGTAACGCAAAAATAATTTTGGGGAGGGACTACATTTTGAAAATTCATGAGTATCAGGCAAAACAGATCATGAAAATGTACGGTATCAGCGTGCCTAACGGCAGTCCGGCCTTCAGTCCGGAAGAAGCGGCCCGCATTGCCAAGGACTTTGACGCGCCTATCGCGGTTGTCAAAGCGCAGATCCATGCAGGGGGCCGCGGCAAGGCAGGCGGCGTAAAGCTGGCCCACAACATTGACGAAGTAAAATATTTTGCTTCCCAGATTCTGGGTAAAGTGCTGGTGACCCACCAGACCGGACCGGAAGGGAAAATGGTAAACCGCCTTCTGATTGAAGAAGGAAGCAACATTGAAAAAGAATATTACCTGGGCTTTGTTATCGACCGTGAATCTGCCAAAATCGTTATGATGGGCAGCGCGGAAGGCGGCATGGAAATCGAGCAGGTGGCGGCGGAAATGCCGGACCGGATCTTTAAGGAATACATCGATCCCACCATCGGCCTGATGCCTTTCCAGACCAAGCGCATGGCATATAATATGAAGTTTAAGGAAAAATGTATTGCCAAGGCCCAGAAGTGCATGATGGACCTGTATAACCTGTTTGTGGAAAAAGACTGCACTCTGGCGGAATGCAATCCGCTGGTTGTGACGGTTGACAATAAGGTCATGGCCCTGGATGCCAAGCTGCAGTTTGACGACGCGGCTATTTACCGTCATCCGGAAGTCGAAGCCCTTCGTGACGAAGCGGAAGAAGATCCGAAAGAACGGGCAGCGGCCAAAGCATCCCTGTCCTATGTAAACCTGGGCGGCGACGTAGCCTGCATGGTTAACGGCGCAGGCCTGGCCATGGCTACGGTGGATATGATCAAATTCTACGGCGGTGAACCGGCCAACTTCCTGGACGTTGGCGGCGACAGTACGGTGGAAAAGATTGCGGAAGCCTTCCGGATCATGCAGTCTGACGACCAGGTACACAGTGTATTCGTAAATATTTTCGGCGGTATCAACAAGTGCGACGTAATCGCCGGCGGTATTGTGGAAGCAGCGAAGGTAGTAGGACTCCGGGTTCCGGTCATTGCCCGTCTGGACGGCACCAATGTGGTGGAAGGCCGTCGTATCCTGCAGGAAGCAAACCTGCCCATGGTGCACATGGTGCCCAAGATGGAAGAAGGGGCGGAGATGGCTGTAAAGCTGGCCGCTGAATTAAAGGCAAAAAAAGCGGAAGGAAAGGAGGCGTAATCTGATGTCAGTATTTGTAAATAAAGATACCAAAGTCATTGTACAGGGTATTACGGGCCGTCAGGCTACATTCCATACCAAGATTGCGCTGGACTACGGCACCCAGATCGTTGCCGGCGTAACTCCCGGTCATGCCGGAGAAAAAGTGCTGGGAAAGATTCCCGTATTCAATACCGTAAGTGAAGCGAAAGAAGCTACAGGCGCCAACGCCTCTGTCATTTATGTTCCCGCCCGGTTTGCGGCGGACGCTATCTGCGAAGCCATTGACGCGGAACTGGATTTTGTGTGCTGCATTACCGAACATATTCCGGTGCAGGACATGGTAAAGGTCCGCGCTTACATGAAAGGCAAGAAGACCCGGGTGCTGGGTCCCAACTGCCCCGGCATCCTGACTACGGACGAATGCCGTCTGGGCTTGCTGCCTACCTACATTCATAAGAAAGGCCATGTAGGCGTAATCAGCCGCTCCGGTACCCTGACCTATGAAGCTACATATCAGCTGACTATGGCCGGTATCGGCCAGACCACTGCGGTAGGCCTTG
>OMYP01000026.1 GCA_900315345.1 uncultured Selenomonadales bacterium
CCAGCGTTCGTCCTGAGCCAGGATCAAACTCTCCATAATACTTTATAGAAAGCCGATTCGGCTCTTCTTATTTGTGTTTCAGAATTTCTTTGACTTTTTAGGTCCGTCCTTCTTGCAAAGGACTGACCCGCACATTCATCTGGTTCGTTATTCAGTTTTCAAGGTTCCGCCGTCAACCGACGACTTGATTAGTCTACAACAACTTTTTGTTTTTGTCAACTACTTTTTTTGCTTTTTCTAAAATTTTTTCAAAATCTCAGAAACGCTTATCAAGATCTGTCATTTCCTGACGACTTTGTTATGATAGCACTTATTCAAATGATTGTCAAATGGTTTTTGTAATAAACTTTACACTTTTTTCCTGAAAAATTTTTCTTTCCATTATTATAGCTGATTCTGTGTATTATATTTTGTGAATTTTTGAAAGTATGATATACTGTAATGACAGCAGAAAAACCAAAATCACTGCTTATATTAGAGGAAGGAAATCATCATGAGTAAAATCACACTGGACATTCCCGAGAAATCCCAAAAAATTCTTGACGCAATGTACCAGACTATGGAAGGGCGGCTGGAAGCCAGTCCCGGCGGTGTTTGTCCCATCGACATCACCCTCTCCTTCGTGCGCATGTGCCACACCCAGAGTTGTGGTAAATGCGTTCCCTGCCGTATTGGTTTGGGACCGTTGGGAGATTTGCTGGAAAAGATCCTGGATAACGAAGCCACTCCGGAAGATCTGGATTTATTGCGTAAAACTGCCGAAAGCATTTTCCTTTCCGCAGACTGCGCCATCGGTTATGGCGCCGCAGAAATCGTAATGAACAGTCTGGCTGCATTTGCAGATGATTACAATGAACATATACATAATCATACCTGCCTGATGCACCAGAACCAGCCGGTTCCATGCCGTGTGGCATGTCCGGCCCATATTGATATTCCCGGCTATATTTCCCTGATTGCCGACGGACGTTATGAAGATGCGGTTCGTTTGATCCGCAAGGATAATCCGTTCCCTGCTTCCTGCGGTTTCGTCTGTGAACATCCCTGTGAGGGGAACTGCCGTCGCAACATGATCGATGACGCCATCAATATCTGCGGACTGAAGCGTTTTGCTGTCGAACACGTAGAAGATATACCGGCTCCGGAACGTTTGCCGGAAACCGGCAAGAAAATTGCCATTGTAGGCGGCGGCCCCGGCGGGCTCACTGCAGCTTACTATTTACAGCTTATGGGACATCAGGTAACCATTATGGAACGCCTTGATAAACTGGGCGGCATGCTTCGCTATGGCATTCCTGCTTACCGCCTGCCCCGCAAATACCTGGACGGCGATATCAGTCATATTTTATCTACAGGAATAAAAACACAGTTTGGCGTTTCTGTAGGAAAAGATTTTACATTAGAAGATTTACGCAAAGAATATGACGCTGTTTACCTTTCCTTCGGCGCCCACACCTCCAAACATATGCGTATCCCCGGCGAAGACAGTAAAGGCGTTATTCCTGCTATCAGCATGTTGCGGGATGTAGGATACGGTAACCCTCCTGACCTCACTGGTAAAAAGGTAGTAATCGTAGGCGGCGGCAACGTAGCCATGGATGCTGCCCGCACTTCCGTACGTCTGGGAGCAGATAAGGTATATATTGCCTATCGCCGCAGCCGCGCTGAGATGCCTGCGCTGGATGAGGAAATTGACGGCGCTATTGCAGAAGGTTGTGAATTGTTACAGCTCTATGCGCCGGATCATGTGGAAACCGATGAAAACGGTAATGTTAAAGCCCTTGCCCTGCGTCCCCAGATCGCCGGCCCCATTGAAGGCGGCCGTCCGAAACCTTATGACGCGCCGGAACCTGTTCTTGAACTGGCCTGTGACCTTATCGTATCTGCAATCGGCCAGGATATCGAATGGCAGCGCTTCAGTCAGCAGGGTATACCCGTAAACCGGGGCGTAATTGTCGCTAAAAACGATGGAACCGTCTCCGGCACAAACGGCATTTTTGCCGGCGGAGACTGCGTGACCGGTCCTGCTACCCTGATCCGTTCCATAGCAGCAGGCAAGGTTGCCGCGATTAATATTGATAAATACCTCGGCTTTGAACACAAACTGGATTTCGGCGTTCATGCAACAGCTCCTCATTTTATTGACCGCAAACCCTGCGGGCGCTGCAATATAAAGGAAAGAGAAGCGGGCATAAGGAAACATGATTTCCAGGCTGTAGGACAGGGACTTTCTGAAACGGAAGCGAAACAGGAAGCCCTGCGCTGCCTGCGTTGTGATAAATTTGGCCTCGGCGCCTTGAAACAGGGAGGTCATTTACCATGGTAAATATTATATTAGATGGAAAGAAACTGCAAGTACAAGACGAAAGTACGATTTTACAGGCTGCCAGGGAAAACGGGATCACCATCCCTACCCTTTGCTATCTGGAAGGATTGAATGAAATCGGCGCCTGCCGCGTATGCTTAGTAGAAGTTAAAGGACAGCACCGGTTGGTTTCTTCCTGTAATACCAAAGTACGGGAAGGAATGGAAATCTCCACCCGTTCCGAAAAAGTACGGATGGCGCGTCGCTTAAACGTGGAACTGATTTTATCCCAGCATAACTGCAACTGTCCTTCCTGCCCCCGTAACGGCAATTGCCAGTTACAGAAGGTGGCTGCGCAGCTGGGCGTAAACGTTGAAATCTATCCTAAAAAGTTCCGCCAGGAATTCTGGGATAATACCTTCCCCCTGAACCGGGATGAAACAAAATGTATCAAGTGTATGCGCTGCATCCAGGTATGCGATCAGGTCCAGAATATGCATGTTTGGGATCTGGTAAATACAGGAAAACGCACCCGTGTGGGAATGGTGCAGAACACCTGTACCTTATGCGGCCAGTGCATTACCCATTGCCCAGTTGCCGCATTAAGCGCCCGGGACGATACGGAAAAAATCTGGAACGCACTGTCTGATCCGGAAAAAATCGTTATTGTACAGCCCGCTCCTGCCGTTCGCACCGCCTGGGCTGAAGAAGCCGGTGTGCCAAGAGAACTGGCTACCCCTGAAAAACTAGCTGCGGCTCTGCGCCATTTGGGATTCGACTATGTATTTGACACAAACTTCTCCGCAGACTTAACTATAATGGAAGAAAGCGCGGAACTGATCGAACACATGACAAATGCCGGAAAATATCCTGTTCCTATGTTCACTTCCTGCTGCCCGGGCTGGATCCGTTTTCTGAAAAAGGAATACCCGGAAATGGTCCATTATATGTCCACATCCAAGTCTCCTATGTCCATGTTCAGCGCCATAGTAAAAAGTTACTATGCGAAACTTCTCAACGTGGCCCCGGAAAAAATCGTCTGCGTGGCCGTCATGCCCTGTGTTGCTAAAAAATACGAGGCGGATGTTCCGGAAGTCAACAGCGACCCGGGTATCAAAGATACGGATTTCGTCATCACGACACGTGAACTGGTACGCATGCTGAAAGTTGCAAATGTGGATATCGCCAAACTGAAACCGGAACCCTTTGACAAACCGTTAGGTGAAGGAACCGGCGGCGCCGTAATCTTCGGTACCACCGGCGGCGTAATGGAAGCTGCTGTCCGTAATGCATACTACATGCTGACCGGCAAGAACCCTCCCGATCCGGACAACTTTATTACCTGGAAATGGCTTGACCGGTGGCGTGAAACGGAAGTAACCGTGGCCGGCGTTACCTTGCGTCTTGCAGTTACAAGCGGTTTAGGCTGTGCACGGGATCTGGTTGAAGCCATTAAAAACGGTACTGCCCACTACGATTTTGTAGAAGTTATGGCCTGTCCCGGCGGCTGCAGCGGCGGCGGCGGACAGCCTATCCACGAAGGTGAGGAACTGGCATGGTCCCGGGGAAATTACCTGCGTGAACTTGACAAACGTTCCAAACTTCGTGTTTCTTATGAAAATCCTTATATTCAGGAATTGTATAAAAACTTCCTGGACAAACCTTTATCCGAAAAAGCGGAACATTACCTGCATACGGACCAGGTTAAATGGACTATTGATTAAGATAGTTTAAACAACATAATCTAAAAAACACAAAACAGGTCCGGATGGATAACATCCGGGCCTGTTTCATTACATAAAAAACGGCATTCTAATGAATGCCGTTTTAATTTAAATATAACAAAATATTTTTGCTGTACCCAATGAAATAACTGCGACACTTGACCGCTTTATAGTCATAAATCGGCCTTATTAATTAAAATCTGCGGATATCCCTGTCACTTACCAGTTCAGCCATATCAACCTGTAATTCTTCAGCCAAAGCTACCAGTAACGGAAAACTGGGACTCTGTTTCCCGCATTCAATTCGGCTCAGATATTGATATGAAATGCCAAGCTTTTTAGCCAATGTCGTTTGATTCATACCACCGATCGTACGATAATATTTTACTTTTGCTCCCAATCTGCGACATTTCTCATGAAATGAATTTATTTCAGACACTATGGACCCTCCCTTGAGTAACTCATCTGCAAAAACACTTTTCTTTTTACTTTCTTTATTATTTTATCACATACGTCTTATTTTGCAAGCTTAATTGTTTAAAATTTTTAGAATAATATGTAAAATATGTATGAAGATTGATTTAAGACGTTTTCAAAAAGAGAATCCTTTAACTGTTAAATCATAATGGAATCAAGGATATTTATCGTTCTCTTTTTATTCTTTTACTATTTCTTCCTCTGATTCAACGGTAGCTATTGCCGTAACCTTATCCCCATCCTTAAGGGTAATTACAATATTTCCCTGGGTAGCGCGACCAATATTTGACAATTGATTTACGTCCATACGGATAATGATTCCTTCCGCTGAAATAATGTACAGTTCATCGTTGGGATGGACGATGGTCATTCCTGCAACAAGTCCGGTTTTCGGTGTAAGCCTATAATTGATCCGTCCTTTACCGCCCCGGGTCTGTTTGGTATATTCAGAAAGCTTTGTCCTCTTGCCTTTTCCGTTTTCAGTTACGGTAAGCACTTCGCTTTCCGGATCATACACCGCATCCATAGCTACTACCCTGTCATTGCTTCCCAGGTTAATGCCTCTTACTCCGTGAGCGCCGCGGCCCATGCAACGGACATCCTCTTCACTGAAATGGATAGCCTGTCCCTCCCGTGTTGCCATCAGGATCGAGGAATTTCCGTCTGTCAGCTTAACACTGATCAGTTCTTCATCTTCATTCAGTACAATAGCTTTCAGCCCGCTCTTACGTACATAAGAGAAGTCCGCAAGTTTAGTACGTTTAACAGTACCCTGGTTGGTAGCCATAAACAGATACTTTGTATCGTCAAATTCAGAAACATTGATTACAGCAGTAATCTTTTCCCCCGGACTCAGCTGCAGGAGATTGATAATTGCCGAACCCTTGGCCGTGCGGCCTGCTTCCGGAATCTGGTACCCACGTAGTGTATAAACCTGGCCTTTGTTGGTAAAGAACAAAATATAATTATGGGTAGTGGCAAGGAAAAGATATTTGGTAAAATCATCCTCTTTCTTTCCGCTTCCCCCATGTTTTCCCATGCCGCCACGGCGCTGTTTCCGGAAATTGTCCGGGGTCTGGCGTTTGATATATCCCTGGTTGCTTAAGGTGATTACGATTTCTTCATCTGCAATCAGATCCAGCACGTCCATATTTCCGGTATCGGCCACAATATCGGTACGTCTGTCATCCCCAAACTTTTCTGCTTTTTCCTGTAGATCTTTTTTAATAATATTCAGGACTTTCTGTTCGTCTGCCAGAACGCTTTCCAGATAATCGATAGTCTGCAGAATATCTACATACTCATCATCAATTTTTTTACGCTCCAGTCCTGTCAGACGCTGCAGACGCATATCCAGAATAGCCTGGGCCTGCCGGTCGGAAAAATCAAATTTTTCCATCAGGGAAGCTTTCGCGATTTCCCCGTTGGCGCTGCTGCGGATCGTCTGGATCACTTCGTCCAGATGGTCCAAGGCTTTTTTCAGACCTTCTAAAATATGGGCTCTTTCTTTTGCCTTGGCCAGATCATAACGGGTACGCCGTGTTACAACATCCTTCTGATGTTTAACATAGCATTCCAGAATCTGTTTCAGGTTCAGGATCTTCGGTTTATTATCCACCAGCGCCAGCATGATGATACCAAAAGAATCCTGCAGCTGGGTGTGCTTGTATAATTTATTGAGGATAACATCGGGAACCACGTCTGCCCGTAATTCTACGACAACGCGCATACCTCTCCGGTCCGACTCATCCCGCAGATCTGTAATCCCTTCGATTACACCGTCTTTTACCAGACCGGCAATACTTTCCAGCAAACGGGCTTTATTGACCTGATAGGGAATTTCTGTTACTACGATGCGGTGTTTATTTTTCTGCATCGGCTCAATTTCGGCCTTTGCCCTTACTTTTACGATACCTCTGCCGGTAGCGTAAGCCTGACGGATTCCTTCATTTCCCAGTATCATTGCCCCTGTGGGAAAATCAGGGCCTTTTATGGCGCTCATCAGCTCATCCACCGAAACATCCGGGTTATCAATGAGCATTGTAATGCCCTTAACTACTTCCCGCAGGTTATGGGGCGGAATATTGGTGGCCATACCTACCGCAATACCGGCGGAACCGTTTACCAGTAACGCGGGAATCTTGGCAGGAAGAACAGAAGGCTCCTTTAAGGAAGCGTCATAGTTGTCAACAAATTCAACGGTATCCTTCTCAATATCTTCCAGCATGGATTCCGCCATTTTCGTCATACGGACTTCCGTATAACGCATGGCTGCCGGACTGTCGCCGTCTACGCTGCCGAAGTTACCGTGCCCGTCTACCAGTAAATAACGGGTGTTGAAATCCTGAGCCAGGCGCACGGTGGCATCATATACCGAAGAATCCCCGTGGGGATGATATTTACCTAAAACTTCACCGACAATACGGGCGGATTTTTTATAGGGACGGTTGGACGTCATCCCTGCTTCCTGCATTGCATACAGGATACGGCGATGTACCGGTTTGAGACCGTCACGTACATCCGGCAGAGCCCGCTGCACAATTACGCTCATAGCATAATTGATATAAGAATCTTTCATTTTATTGGTCAGATCCACTTCCTCGATTTTTCCGCCGGAAGCGATGTATCCGTCATCGTTGATCAGGCCTTCGTTATTTTCAGTCACATTTTCCTGATCCGGATTTTTTGTCATATCATCCACTGTATCACCTCATATAATAAATCTGTATCAATAATTTTTAACCAGCTACATAAAAGATTGCCATACCCTCATGGCATGAAAAACGGACATGAGGAAACTCTCTCATCATTTCCGCATCGCTCATTTCATTGCTGACCGCATAAGGATTGTTTCTCTCAATCTCCTGATTTTCCAATTCCCATTTAGTGCCGCTTATAGAAACTTTGCTCTTTTCCGTAAAAGACAATACCGATACGGCTACGGGTGTTTCATCTTTAGGCGGATAAAAATCAACGGAAACACCAGCCGGAACAAAAACCGTAATTTCCCTTTCATCAGCTAAAATAATGGTGCGGTTTTTTTTTAAGGCTGCTTCCCCTACTGTTTCAAAAGCGCTCAGCAGGTGGTCCAGCCTTCCTCCGTATAAACCGGAAAAAATCCATAACTTTTCAGATGGCAATGTTTCCAGCAATAATTGAAGGTCTGTTTTATCTTTATCTATTGGAAAAACTAATGCCTTTCCACTTTCAACCTCTTTTTTCCATAATAAAGGATCGGCACTGTCGCCGTCACCGATTACCTTATCAGGGAATAATCCAGCGGCATGATAATAATCCAATCCTTTATCCGCTGCAAAAAACTGCGGTTTTCCCGGCAATTCTTCCGCTGTCATCTGCAGCCATAAGGCTGCCGGTTTTCTTCCGCCGCAAACGGAATAGGCAATTTCTTTTACAGGTTTACCGTCTTTAATATGCAATGAGCCCTGGGGAAATAGAATTTTATTCATAAACGTACCTTCTTCTTGGCCGGAGCAGGTTTAATGATAATGCTCAAACCTTCACGTATTACCTTCCATTCCACATCCCCGCCTTTATCTTTCAGCCATTCCATGCTTACTTCCAGCAGGCAGCGGTTCAGTTTTTCCTGGGCTTCAGGAGGAAGCATCATGGATTCCGCTTCTTTCTTTATGGCAGAAGAATTTTTACGGAACTTCCTATTCCGGCTGTCGTCAGTCAATATAGCTGTTTCAAAGCTTTCTTCTTCTTCCATTCCCCGAAACATATCTGCATCGGAAAGATTTTTTTTAATTTTCACTTTTGTTCTCCATTACTTAAAAAATTGAGGTTTGTGTGCCTAAAATTATGCGGCAATGGAAAGGCGTGAGCAAACCGTCGGAGGCGATTGCGTCATTCCATGAGATGAAATGAGCCGTCGTGGCGAGACTGTCTGAGGGGCGAAGCCCCGAGTTTCGAAGCCACAGGCGAATGAGTCCATGGAATAGCAATCGGTGACGGGTTTGCGATGCCTGCATTTTCTTCAATGAACTGACGGCGAGGTTCCACCTTATCGCCCATCAAAATGGAAAAGATTGCGTCAGCTTCCGCCGCATCGCTCAGGTTTACCTGAAGCAACGTACGGTACTGGGGATCCATAGTAGTTTCCCACAGCTGTTCCGGATTCATTTCGCCTAAGCCTTTATAACGCTGAATGGTAATATTTTTATTATCTTTCCCAATTTCATCCAGCTGTTGTTTCAGCTCTTCGTCAGTATAAGCATAACTGTGGGCTTTTTGTCCCTTTTTAATCAGGTACAGGGGCGGTTTTGCAATATATACATGACCTTCCGTAATCAACGGTTTCATGTAACGATAGAAGAATGTCAGCAGTAAGGTAGCAATATGGGCGCCGTCTACGTCCGCATCGGTCATAATAATGATTTTTCCGTACCGTGCTTTTGCCAGATCAAAATCTTCCCCGATACCGCAGCCGAATGCGGTAATCATATTTTTAATTTCATCACTGGAAAGCATACGGTCCAGCCGTGCTTTTTCTACATTTAATATTTTACCCCGCAAAGGAAGGATCGCCTGGAATTTACGGTCACGGCCCTGTTTTGCACTGCCGCCGGCGGAATCACCTTCGACTAAGTAAATTTCAGTCATTGTGTTGTCTTTGCTCTGGCAGTCCGCCAGTTTACCGGGCAGGCTGCTGCTTTCCAGAATGCTCTTGCGACGGGTCAGGTCCCTGGCTTTACGGGCTGCTGCCCTGGCCCGGGAAGCCATAACCGCTTTTTCAATTATTTTCTTTGCTTCACCGGGATGTTCTTCAAAGAATTCTTCCAGCTGGTCTGTTACCAGATTATCTACAATACCGCGGATTTCACTGTTACCCAGTTTTGTTTTTGTCTGCCCTTCAAACTGGGGTTCCTGCACTTTAATACTGATTACCGCGGTAATACCTTCCCGGCAGTCGTCGCCGCTGAGATTTTCGTCATTTTCTTTCAATAAATTGTTTTTACGGGCATAATCGTTAATGGAACGGGTCAGGGCCTGTTTGAACCCGCTTAAATGGGTTCCCCCTTCTTCCGTATTGATATTGTTAACGTAGCTGAAAATATTTTCCGTATAGCTGTCGGTATATTCCATAGCTACTTCGACAATATTCGTATCTTTGACCCCTTCCACATAAATGGGTTCTGCGTTGATTTTATCTTTATTGGCATCAACATATTTTACAAACTCAATAATGCCGCCTTTAAAATGGAATGTTTCACTGCGGCCGTCCCGTTTATCTTCCAGGGAAATGGTAACCCCTTTATTTAAAAATGCCAGTTCCCTTAAACGCAGACGCAGAATATCATAATCATAAACCGTTTCCGTAAAAATGGTATTATCCGGTTTAAAATGTACCGTTGTACCGGTAGATTCCGCTTCGCCTATTTCATATAAGGGTCTGCTGGTCTTTCCCCGCATGAATTCAATACCATATCGTTTCCCGTTACGGCGTACTTCTACTTCCATCTTTTCGGACAAAGCATTTACACAGGATACGCCAACACCATGGAGACCGCCGGAAACTTTGTAACCGCCGTCACCGAATTTACCGCCTGCATGAAGTACCGTCATAACTACTTCAACAGCCGGTTTTCCTGTTTTATGCATGTCCACCGGAATACCGCGTCCGTTATCTTCTACTGTTATACTGTTATCTGTATTAATAGTAACCTGGATATTATCGCAAAAACCGGCAAGGGCTTCATCAATACTGTTATCAACAACTTCGGAAACCAGGTGGTGCAGACCGCGACTAGAAATACTTCCTATATACATACTGGGGCGCTTGCGAACTGCTTCCAGTCCTTCCAGCACCTGGATCTGGCTGGCTCCGTACTGTCCTTCCACCCCTGTAGCTTCTTTAATTTCCTTTTCAATTTCTTCCTGTTTAGCAACTTCATCAATACGGATTTTTTCTGCATCTTCCGCATTCTGTATCACTGTTTCGTTTTTTTCAGCCATTCTTTCCTCCACTATGATAAATTAAATTTTTATTAATTTTTTCCAACATAAAAAAATATGTTATAACTTCCCTTTTTGCAGAAATCTTAAAATATTAACCTTTTCTTTTTCCCCGATTAAAGCATAGGGTTTTCCGGATTTTAACTGTATCGCAATCATTTCTTCCTTAGCGTCAGCTGTTTTATTTCTTATTTTTTCGAAATAATAGGCTTTAACATCATTTTTTACAATATCAAATTCAAATTCATCACATTTAATAACTTTATTAGCTTCGTTCCACCCTATCCATGGTTCTTTTATTATTAATTTCCATATTTCTGTTTCCTTATTTTCCTGCCTTTTTCTTTCACATCCGAAGCATATATTTCTTTTATCTTTTATATAGGATCCGCATAAAGGACATTTTTTAATTTTATCTTCATTAAAAAGTTTTTCAAGCCCATATCTCTTTTCTTCTGCGTTAATAACAGCATTTCTGATTTTATCGTTTTGTATATGGGAAAACTTTATTTTTATTGCTTCCTTCTCGCTATCGTTTAACGGAGGCAAATCAATTTTATCTTTGTGGGTCTTAATATTTTTATTTATTTTTTTTATATGTATTTTTATATTTGACCCAACAATAAATTTTATATCTTTAACATAATCGACTCCCATAAACCTGTTTATTTTTTCTATAAACTGGATTTTATAATATAAAAACTGGTTGGCCCATACGGAAGAATCAACTTTTAACGTTAAAATCCTTCGGTCCAGTTTAACAGGAATGCAATGATTTGCATTATTTTTACCTGCTATTTCAGACCAGCAGGCTTTCATTTTAAAAAGATTATACTGATTCTGACTGGCTTTTGTACCAATCATATTCAATAAAATTTTATCAACATCTTCCATATCATTCTTTTTTAATTTTACCCTTCTCAATTTCACAATAACGACTGGAAGGAAAATCCGGTATCAGTGATTTATCATTTACAGTGATAAATGTCTGTACTTTTTCGTTTATAAAACCTATCAGCTGGTTTCTTCTGTGACTGTCAAGTTCACTCATTACATCATCCAGCAAAAGTACGGGATATTCCCCTGAAATATTTTTTATATATTCTATCTGGGAAAGTTTTAAGGCAAGAGCGCAACAACGCTGCTGTCCCTGAGAAGCAAACGATTTACTTTCCGCTCCGTTTATATAAATTTTCATGTCATCCCTGTGGATACCTATTCCTGTATTTCCCATAAGGATGTCCTTAAACATTCTTTCCTGCAGATTTTTATTATAAAAATCTTTTAAGCTTTCAAAGGTCTCTTCCTCCGGATAAAATAAATTACCGTCGTTGCCTTTTATTTCATATTTAATATCCAGTGAATCGGATTTATCAGAAAGAACATTAAATGCCGGAATTAAAATATTCTTCAGCTTTTTTATATTTTCTAACCTTTTTACTAAAACCTGTGCATTTACATCTGATATTTCTTCATCCCATACTGATAACTGTTCCTTTGAATGGTTTTGATCCCGTATTATCTTTAATAGAGAATTGCGCTGCCTTAAAAGCCTGCGATAACGTACAAGCAGATCGTAATAGACCGGATCAGTCTGGGATATTTCCATATCCATAAAACGACGGCGCAAGGAAGGATCTCCTTTTACTATCTGCAGATCCTCCGGTGAAAACATAACGGCGTTAAAATAACCGTAATGATTTTTTGAAGAAGTTTTTTTACCGTCAATGTTTATTTCCTTGTGTAATTTTCCGTTATCGACATATCTTTTTATGCGAATGGAGTGAGGTCCGTCATACTTTTCAAATTCCAACATGACTGACATTCCCTCAGAGGAAAATTTCATCATATCTTCTTCTTTATTGGTTCGATGGCTCAATCCAAAGGCAGCATAAAAGATACTTTCCAGTAAATTGGTTTTGCCCTGGCCGTTTTTACCGTAAAAGACGGTTATCATTTTTTCAAAATCAGCAGAAAAAATATCATAATTACGGAAATTGACCAGTTTTAATTTATTGATTTTCATTTTTTATATAATAACTTCAATCAGAATATTACTCTTACAGGGGTTACTATATAAATGTACTCTTCATCGCTGGAAGGTCTGACGCATACAGGGCTCAGAGAATTATTCAGGTGGATCTCCGCTTCTTCTGTTTCAATGTTCTTCATAATGTCCATAATATAGGCGGCATTAAAAGCTACATTGATAGGGCTTCCTTCTGTGGTACAGGGAATTATTTCTTCCCCGGTTCCTACATCAGGACTGCTGGACATTACCTTTATTTCTTTTTCGCCAATGCTTATTTTTACAATGCTGTAATCGTTTTCGCTTCCGCTGCACAGGCTCATACGGCTTACAGCTCCTGCCAGTTCCTTAACATTTACTTTAGTCTTGACGTTAAATTGGGGAGGAATCACTCGTTTGTAATCAGGGAACTTACCTTCAATAAGCCGGGAAACAAGAGTCCAGTTTTCGATTTTAACCATCAGCTGGTTATTTAAAATGAAGAAAGTTACGTCCTGGGGAAGTTTTCCGTTCAGATTTTTATTTATTTCCTTTAAAACCACCGAAGGGATGATCACACTCATGTCATCCATATTTTCTACGGTAAGGGTACGAATGGCAAGCCGGTGTGTATTTGTTCCTACGAAAGTAATTTTATTGTCTTTAATTTCACATAAAACCCCGGTAAATAAAGGGCGTGCAGAATCAGTAGAACATGCAAAAGCTGTTTTCTTGATCAGCTCTTTAATTTTTTCTTCTTCAATAACCAATGACTTCGCTGCTTCTACGGAAGGATATTTGGGATATTCGTTTACGTTCATCAGAAGGATTTTATAATCTGCTTTACCCGACTGCAGGCGGACATTGTTATCATTATTGTTTTTGGTAAATTTGACAGTATCTCCGTTAAAATTACGTACAAGGTCGTTAAAACGGGTAGCAGCTATTACTATTTCCCCGGATTCTTCCACTTCTCCTTTAATTTCATTGCTCATGGAAAGATTAATATCCATTCCTTCCAGTCTGATCTTTCCTTCATCTGCTATTATATGCATGCCTCCGAATATGGGAGTGCTGGGTTTGGCTGCAATGGCAGGCATAATTGACTGTACTGCTTTATTTAATTCTGAAGTTGCGCATGTAAATTTCATTTTTTCACAATCCTTTCTTTTTTATTTATTTATTAATAAATTATTTTTAATTTGTAATCGTAATAGTAAGCCCTGTGATTTATGTGGATAAGTGATATTATAAGGCATTATCATTTGATTATTTACTGTGTATAAACTGTTGATATACTGTATAATCTTATTCACAGAATAAACAGGACAGAATGTTGTTCAGTGTTATTAACACTTTTATAACAGGTTGTCTACAAGTTATTCACATATCCCGGAGGGTTGATTTCATAATGACCTTATTTTTTCTTCATACTGCTGCAGCTGGTTTTCGAAACTTTTGTCTTCTTTTCTCATTTTCTCAATTTTTTCATATGCATGGATTACAGTTGTATGGTCTCTTCCTCCGAAAGCCTGTCCGATTTTAGGAAGGGAAGCGTCTGTTATCTTCCTGCACAGGTACATGGCTACCTGTCTGGCCATGGCTATGTTTTTAGGTCGTTTCTTTCCTATTATATCGTCGTATTGCATGTTATAGATTTTACATACGTATTCGATAATCTTATCGATTGTGACATTATTTATTGTCTGTACGCTGAACTCATCCAGTATTTTTAATGTCATTTCCCTGTTGATGGGCATGTTCATCAGATTTGCATAAGCGACGATCCGGTTAAAGGCTCCTTCAATCATACGTATATTGTTATTTATGCTTGTTGCAATGATCTGGATCACATCATTAGGCATATTTATATTTTCGAATTCTGCTTTTTTCCGGATAATGGCGATCCTAGTTTCCAGATCCGGAGGCTGTATATCTACGGTTAAACCGCTTACGAAACGGGAACGGAGCCTTTCTTCCAGTTCATCCATATCTTTCGGGGGACGGTCGCTGGAAACTACAATTTGTTTATTGGATTCTTTCAAAGCATTGAAAGTATGGAAAAATTCTTCCTGTGTCCGTTCCTTTTTTTCCAGGAACTGGATATCATCGATAATGAGGCAGTCGATGGTGCGGTATTTTTCCCTGAAGTCGTTGAAGGTATTGTTCTTTATTGCATTGATCATTTCATTTGTAAAAGTCTCGCTTGTTATATATTTGACTTTTGCAGAGGGGTTGGCAGATAAAACAGCATTACCAATGGCATGCATCAGGTGGGTTTTTCCGAGGCCGGAATTGCCGTAAATGAATAAAGGATTATATGTGTTACCCGGGTTAACAGCTACCGCCTGGGCAGCAGCCGCTGCGAAACGGTTTGAATTACCTACCACAAACGTGTCAAACCGCTGTTTTTCATTTAAATTACTTTCATAAGGCTCTTCTTTTATTTTTTCATCTTCCGGAAAAAGAGGTACAACACTGTAATCCGGTTTTGGTATTTCCAGATTTCCCTGATTTTCTACATCAATTTTTAACTGAATATTTTTGTTATCGGTAATTTCACTTAAAATTGCGGTGATGATATCATAAAAGTTCTGCTGGATAGAAGAGCGCAGGGATGTACTGTGTACCGTTGCATAAATCACGTCGTTTTCCATTTTGACGGGAGTGATTTGACGGATGTACATATTCATATTTGTTTCACTGGTTGAATTACTTAATTTTTCAACCAGTTTATTCCATATTTCAGGTAAATTAAAAACTTCCATAAAATAATTCCTTTCAAAAAATATTACTCCTTATTTTACCACAAAAAGGATTAAAATAAAAGTTATCCACAGGTAATAAATGTGAAATATTGTTAAATCCTTGACACTCCTTTACCTTTTTAGTATAATTCCGTTAGCTATCAATTGAAATCATTTACATAGAGATTGATAAGAACATGGAATGAAGGAGGTAAGCACTGTGAAACGTACATTCCAGCCCAACAATCTGAGAAGAAAAAGAACACACGGATTTCGTAAAAGAATGGCTACACTGGGTGGCCGCCAGGTACTGAAAAGAAGACGCTTAAAAGGCAGAAAGAAATTGTCTGCATAACTTTAGAATAAATAGGCCGCGTAAGTGGCCTATTTTTTCCATGTAGACAGGAGTATGGACGCAATGAAAGAATTCGGTTTTCCAAAATCCAATAAGATCAAGGCAAAGAAAGAGTTTCAGAATGTGTATGAAAAAGGACATTCTGTGGTGGACGGATTATCTGTTTTCTATGTTTTGCCCGGCGAAAATGAAATGATAAGAATAGGTTTTGCCGTTGGTAAGAAAGTGGGTAATGCCGTTATTCGCAATCATGTAAAGCGGATGATGCGCGAAGTCTTTCGTTTGCATAAAGCGGAATTGAAAGAAAACGTCCGTGTGATTTGGGTAGCCCGGAAAAGGCTGGCCCAGGCAGATTTCAAAACCTATGAGAGAGTATTTCTGAGACTGGCTAAACGGGCAGCATTGCTCCGCCAGCCATGAAAGCGGACCGGGGGATTTTACTATGGTAAAATTTTTAATGATTTCCCTGATTCGTTTTTATCAACTGTTCATATCCCCGTTGTTAGGAAATAACTGCCGTTATTATCCTACCTGTTCCCAATATGCCATTGAGGCCATTGAAAAGAAAGGCATTATTAAAGGAAGCTGGATGGCCGTAAAACGAATCTGCCGCTGCCATCCCTGGCATGACGGGGGATATGATCCCGTTGAATAGTTTATTTACTTTTTGAAGGAGTGAAAAATTGGACTTTATTGCAGGTATCATCAGTAAAATCGTTCAGACTTTATACCACTTTTTAAGTGGCGCAGGATTTCCCAATTACGGTCTTGCTATTGTATTAATGACTGTAATTATTAAAATTATCCTTTTCCCTTTAACGAAAAAACAGATTGAATCTACCAGGGCTATGATGGCGATCCAGCCCAAAATGAAAGAGATTCAGGAAAAATACAAATATGATAAGGTTCGTCTGAACCAGGAACTGGCAAAACTTTATAAAGAACAAAATGTAAATCCCATGGCCGGCTGCCTTCCTTTACTGGTACAGATGCCGATCCTGTTCGGGATTTATTATGCTATCCGTGATTTCCAGTACGAAGGTCCGGCTAATTTCCTCTGGATGGAAAATATAGCCCTTCCGGATCCTTTGTATATTTTACCTGTTTTATCTGCTTTAACAACTTATATACAGACAAAGCAGACTATGCCTAAAAAGAATCCTGGCGACAAACCTCAGGAAGGTATTATGGGGATGATGCAGGGTCAGATGATGACCTATTTCATGCCTATTTTTATCGGTTATATCAGTTTAAGTTTTCCTGCAGGCCTGGTTCTCTACTGGATCGTAATGAACATTATGCAGATCGCCCAGCAGGCATATCTTAACAAACAGACGGAAAATAAATAACGTTTTTTATGATTGATAAATAAGGAGTAGAAAATGAACGTTGAATCTGTAGGTAAAACGGTTGAAGAAGCGCTGGAAGCCGCTTTGAAAGAATTAAACCTGACGAAAGAGGAAGTAGACTATACAGTTCTTGTAGAACCTAAAAAAGGATTTTTAGGTTTCGGTAAAAAAGAAGCAAAAATTCTTGTTACCCCTAAGGTGGAAAAAGTATCGGTTGCAGCAGAAAAGGCTGAAGCTGCGGAAGAAACATTAAAAGATAAAATTGTTTCCTTCGGTGAAAAAACAGTAGACAGCGCAGGTTCCGCTTTACGGGCAGTAGGCGAAAAAGCCAATGAGCTTGACGAAAAACAAAAAGCATTTAATGACAGGGTTAAAGATAAATGGAACGATGCCGTTGACTCTGTAAAAGAAAGCGGAGATAAGGTTAAAAGCGCGGTAAACGAAAAAGTGGAAACTGCCAATGCAGTAACCGCCGCAGTAAAAAATACATTATCAGAGCGCAAAAATAAACGTGCCGCTGCAGAACCTGCCAAAGAGTTTATTGTTGACGACGCTGTTGTTGATGAAGCAAAAGATTTCCTGGCAAAAATTTTCAAGGCAATGAAAATTGAAGTCATGATGGAAAAATTTGTCAATAAAAAAGACGGCTGCGTGGTATTAAAGCTCCATGGGGACGATATGGGGATCCTGATCGGCAAACACGGGCAGACGTTGGATTCATTACAGTATCTGACAAACCTGGTTGCCAATAAAAATACGGAAAACAGAGTACACATTGTAATTGATGTGGAAAATTACCGGGAACGCAGAGCGGAAACCCTGACCCGTCTGGCCAAACGCCTGGCTGATAAGGTTAAAAAGAATGGAGAACGCATTGTGCTGGAGCCTATGAACCCCCATGAAAGGAAAATAATCCACACCGCGTTGCAGAATGACAACAAGATTACGACACTGAGTGAAGGAAGCGAACCCTATCGTAAAGTTGTCATTGAGCTTAAAAAATAAGTGAAAATGAAAAACCCGGTGTAGATTTTCTGCCCGGGTTTATTTTGTTTTTTATTAATCATCTGTTTATTGTGAATTATATTTCATTTAATTATTGCGGCTCATAACAGAGTCGTTTTATAGGGTGTCATTATGATTCAGGAAGATACGATCAGCGCGGTCACTACCGCACCGGGAAACGCGGCTATAGGAATTATACGAATCAGCGGCCCAGAGGCGCTGAAAATAGCAGAAAAGATTTTTTTTGCTGCTTCCGGTAAAAAACTGGAAGCCTATCCGTCCCACACTATGGCATACGGATTTGTAAGAGATGAAAAAGGCGTAGATATAGACGAAGTACTGGCTGTTTATATGAAGGCGCCTCGCTCTTATACGGCGGAAGACGTGGTAGAGATCCAATGCCATGGGGGTATGCAGAGTTTACGGAATATCCTGCGTCTTACCTATTATTACGGGGCAAGGGCGGCAGAACCGGGTGAATTTACCAAACGGGCTTTTTTAAACGGACGGATCGATCTTGTGCAGGCCGAAGCGGTGATGGATATCATCAATTCAAAAAGTTCGGCTGCTTTAAAAATTGCTGTGCAGCAGCAGGAAGGTTTTCTTTCCGGAAAGCTGAAAGAAATAAGGAAAGAGCTGAAGGATGTTATTGTACATCTGGAAGCGGTCATCGATTATCCGGAAGAGGATATAGAAGACGTTACATATAATGAAGTAACAGTTGCAATTGAAAAAGCAAAAGAAGAAACAAAAGCTCTTTTAAACGGAGCCCATACAGGAAAAATTTTGAAAGAAGGACTCCGGACTGCTATTATTGGACGTCCTAATGTGGGAAAATCCAGTTTGCTGAATACGCTGCTGAAGGAAGAAAGGGCGCTGGTATCTGAATATGAAGGAACTACCCGCGACGTGATTGAAGAGCAGCTGGTGATCGGCGGCATTCCCGTTCTTCTGGCTGATACGGCGGGCATCCATGATACGGAAGATTTTGTGGAAAAGCTTGGGGTGGAACGGAGCCGGGCTTTTCTGGACAAAGCGGAACTGATTATGGTGGTACTGGACGGAACCAGTCCATTGACTCCGGATGACGAGGCAATTTTAAATGCCGTGAAAGGGAAAAATACTGTTTTTGTTGTAAATAAAACAGATATTGCGGAAAGCCTGATCACAAATGAACTGGCAAATCGATTCTCCCGGGAAAATATCATTGAAATTTCCGCAAAAACCAAGGAAGGAATTGATCTGCTGGAGAACTGGCTGAAGGAATATGTTTACGGAAGCAACCGGCAGACGGATGAAGAAGTTTATATACAGAATGAACGACAGATTGAATTGCTGAGACAGGCCCATGAAAGTTTGACCGATGCGGCAGATGCAGCGGTGAACCGCCTTCCTTACGATTGCCTTACCATTGATGTAGACAGGGCTCTGACTCTGATGGGGGAAATTACAGGGGAGACGGTGCGGGATGAGATCATTAATGAAATTTTTGCCCGGTTCTGTGTTGGAAAGTGAGAAAAGATGAGCATAATTGTTGATTCCTATGATGTAATCGTCATCGGCGCGGGGCATGCAGGGGTAGAAGCCAGCCTGGCGGCAGCGCGGCTGGGATATAAAACCCTGCTGGCAACCCTTTCCCTTGATAATATTGCCCTGATGCCCTGTAACCCTTCTGTAGGCGGCAGCGCCAAAGGACAGCTGGTAGGAGAAATTGACGCCCTGGGGGGCCAGATGGGTATCAGTGCCGATGAAGCCTGTATCCAGATGCGCATGCTGAATACGGGAAAAGGTTACGCTGTTCATTCCCTGCGTGCCCAGGCGGACAAACCTTTTTATCATGTAATCATGAAAAAAGTGGTTGAAAACCAGGAAAACCTTGACGTAAAACAGCTGATGATCGATAAGCTGCTTGTGCGGAATGATGAAGTTGTGGGAGTAGAAGCAGAAACAGGGGAAGTGTTTGAGACAAACAGCGTAATCCTGTGTACGGGAACTTATTTACGCAGCAAAATCGTATTCGGCAGCGTCAATTATGAATCGGGTCCCAATGGATTGCGCAGCGCCAATAAATTATCGGAATCCCTGCTGGAAGCAGGGGTTGAACTGAAACGGTTCAAAACAGGAACGCCGGCCCGTGTGGACAGGCGCAGCCTTGATTTTTCAAAAATGCAGATACAGGAAGGGGACGCGGAACTGCGTAACTTTTCCTATATAAGTAATATAACCAGTCGGAACCAGGTTCCCTGCTGGCTCACTTATACGTCTCCCGTAACACACCAGATCATTAAAGATAATTTGGTGCGTTCAGGAATGTTCAACGGGCTGGTGGAAGGGGTAGGTCCCCGGTACTGCCCGTCCATTGAATCAAAAATCATCCGTTTTAAAGATAAGGAACGCCACCAGCTGTTTATTGAGCCGGAAGGACTGAATACAAACGAAATGTACGTACAGGGCATGTCTTCTGCTTTACCGGCAGACGTACAGGTGCAGTTCATGCAGACCATTCCGGGACTGGAACATGTAAAAATGATGCGCCCCGGATATGCCATTGATTATGACTGCCTGGATCCCTTGCAATTAAAATCTTCTCTTGAACATAAAAGAATAAAAGGCCTGTTCTCCGCAGGCCAGTCTAACGGTACCAGCGGATATGAAGAAGCAGCGGGTCAGGGACTGATCGCCGGCATTAACGCTGTCCGCAGACTGCAGCATAAAGAACCGCTGGTTCTGGGACGGAACGAAGCCTATATCGGCGTACTGATCGATGACCTGGTAACAAAGGGAACCAACGAACCTTACCGGATGATGACTTCCCGTGCAGAATACCGTCTGCTCTTACGGCAGGATAACGGAGACCTGCGGCTGACGGAAAAAGGCCGGGAGATCGGCTTGGTAACCGATGAGCGCTGGGAAAAATTTACAAAAAAGCGTTCTGAAATTGAACGGGTGATGCATTATCTGGAAACTACCATGGTATCACCAACGGAAGAAACAAATGCAAAGCTTGTATCGGCCGGCAGCGTTCCCCTGAAAAAAGGGGAAAACCTGGCTACGCTGTTAAAACGCAGTGAAATGTCCTATGACAAGCTGCAGGCATTTTTCGGTGCGCCGGAAATTCCTTCTGTGGTTAAAGAACAGGCGGAAATCCAATGTAAATATGACGGTTATATATTGAAACAGAAGCAGGCAGTAGAAAAGGCCCTGCGGCTGGAAAACCGGAAAATTCCCGGAGACATGGATTATTTTAAATTGAAAGAATTGTCCAATGAAGCTGCGGAAAAACTGGATAAGGTACGGCCTGATTCCCTGGGACAGGCGTCCCGGATTTCCGGCGTTTCCCCTGCTGATATCAATGTGTTGATGATCGCCTTAGAGGTCCGTCGTCGGCAGGAGGCTGAAAATGATGCCCACTGAAAATCAGGGAAAAGCTTTTATAGCCAACAGTGCCGGGCTGTCGGCTGATGCCCTGCAGTGTGTGGATATTCTTGAAAAAAAGTGCCGGGCAGGGGAAATCAGTCTTTCTGATGTTCAGCTGAAGCAGTTTGCAGCATATTTTGATCTGCTGACAGAAACCAATAAGGTAATGAACCTGACAGCCCTTATATCTCCGGAAGATGTGGCGGTAAAGCATTTTATTGATTCCCTTTTGTGCTATGACGAAAGGCTGATGAAAGGAAAAACTGTAATTGATGTGGGAACAGGGGCCGGTTTTCCCGGAATTCCTTTGAAAATTTACGATCCTTCCATAAAGCTGGTATTACTGGATTCACTGGCGAAACGGCTCTCTTTTCTGGAAAAAGTAACGGAACAGCTGCGTATAACCGGAGTCCGTTTTGAGCATATGCGGGCAGAAGACGCGGGACACAGTAAAGTACTGAGAGGAAAATTTGACGTTGCCGTAAGCCGGGCCGTGGCCAGGCTGTCCGTTCTGGCTGAGTACTGTCTGCCGCTGGTAAAAAAAGGCGGCTCCATGATTGCGTTAAAAGGCAGTAAATATAAGGAAGAGATGGACGAAGCCGGAAAGGCCGTTGGAATCTTGGGCGGAAAAATTATAGAAGCAAGAGAAGTTGTACTGCCGGGTTTGGATGACGGCAGGGCGATCATTGTGATACAGAAGATCAAAGATACGCCATCTCTCTATCCCCGCAAAGCGGGCCTGCCGGCAAAAAAGCCTCTTGGCGGTTTAAGCGGTATATAAGGAACCACTGATTAATTCGTCTGCACGCTTGCCGGTGCTTTTTGTGAATGACTTCGTCACTGTCTCTTGACGCAGCCCCGCTGCGCCTTCGAGCCACTTGCCTTCGAGCCACTTCCTTGTCATTCGCAAAAAGCCCTCGGCAAGCGCACAAACTCATTTAATCAGTGTTTCCATAAGGAAATGCTGATTCATATAAACTCATTTAATCAGAGTTTCCATAAGTAATTTTCCTGCAGGCATGGTCATTTTATGGTAAAATAAAACTATAATTACAGTTAATTGATGAAAGCAGGGAAAACAGTTGCAGGACGGTTTTAACGAGCTCAATGTAGAAACTATGAAAGAGGAGGCTCTGCAGAAAAATACTGATGTGCAGGTGCTCTATGTTCCTCTTTCGAAAATTGTGCCAAATCCATATCAGCCCCGGAAAGAATTTGAATCGGAAGCGCTGTCTGAATTAGCAGATTCCATTCGGCAGTACGGCGTATTACAGCCGTTGCTGGTTGCCCCGGGACCTGATAATAATTATATTCTGATAGCCGGGGAACGGCGGCTGCGGGCGTCAACCATGGCAGGAATGGGTTCTGTACCTGTCATTGTCAGTGAGTATACGACCCAGCAGATTGCAGAGATCGCGCTGATTGAAAACCTGCAGCGTAAAGATCTGCATTACCTGGAAGAAGCAGAAGGATATGAAAAGCTTGTAAATACTTTTCACCTGACCCAGGAATCCATGGCCGGACGGGTGGGGAAAAAGCAGTCCACCATTGCCAATAAGCTGCGGCTGCTCAAGCTTTCTCCCTCTGTCCGTAATACGCTTCATGAAAGCGATCTGACCGAGCGGCACGCCCGTGCTCTGCTGAAACTGGAAAACGAAGAAACACAGAAAACGGTCCTGAAAAAAATAATAAAGGACCACCTGAACGTTAAGCAGACGGAAACGCTGGTAGATAAAACCCTTAAACAGGAAGGGAAGTTAAACAAAAAGAAACCGCGCATCGTCATTGTCAACGACGTCCGTATTTATCTCAACAGTATTAAAAATATTATGGATGCGGTAAAAAATTCCGGGATTCCATCTTGTATGGAGCAGGAAATGGATGGCGATGACGTGGTAGTAACACTGCGCATCAAAAATGTAAAAAAGCGAAAAGACCCTAATGTAATTAAACTTTTTTGAACAACTTGTGGATAACTTTGTGAATACTGTGGATAAATCTTTCGGTTCGTTTGTAAGGAAGAAATGGAATTTTCATCCGGACAGCGATTGTAATGGAGGGAAATGTTGTGGTTAAGGTCATTGCGTTAGCCAATCAGAAAGGCGGCGTCGGAAAGACGACAACGGCAGTAAATTTAGCAGCCTGCCTGGCCGTGGAAGGACGCAAAGTACTGCTTGTGGATTCAGATCCCCAGGGAAATACGACCAGTGGTCTGGGATTGGATAAACGGGACATTAAAAAAAGTATTTATGATATGATCATAAAAGATGTGCCGGCAAAAGATGTGATCGTCCCTACCGCGTATGAAAACCTTTCCCTGCTGCCGGCAACAATAGCATTAGCCGGGGCAGAGATAGAACTCGTCAATATGATGAGCCGGGAAAACCGTTTAAAGAACGCGCTGGAACGGGTCAAATACGATTATGATTACGTGCTGATAGACTGCCCGCCTTCTTTGGGACTGCTTACACTGAATGCCCTTACGGCTGCAAGTTCGGTCATCATACCCATCCAGTGTGAATTTTACGCACTGGAAGGTGTGACCATGCTTATGAATACGATCCAGCTTGTACAGCGGAACCTGAATCCGGCTTTAAAGCTGGAAGGCGTGGTTATGACCATGTTTGATGCGAGGACAAACCTTGCTTCGGATGTGGTGAGTGAAGTTAAAAAGTATTTTTCTGCCAAAATGTACAATACCATTATTCCCCGTAATGTAAAGCTGAGCGAAGCACCCAGCCATGGGGAACCTGTTATCGTATACGATCCCAGAAGTAAAGGCGCCCAGGTATATCAGGAGCTTGCCAGGGAGGTAATCGGCGATGAGTAAGCACAGCGGTCTGGGAAGGGGACTGGAATCCCTCCTTTCTTCCAGCGAGTCCCAGTATGAAACGGCATTGCCTTCAGATAACGAGGGAACGATAGAAGTTGCTGTGGAAAGCATAAAGCCCAACCCATGGCAGCCCAGAAAAACCTTTGACAAGGAAAAATTAAAAGAACTTTGTGATTCGATTAAAAAACACGGCATTATCCAGCCGCTTATCGTCCGCAAAAAGGGATTGGGTTATGAACTGGTTGCCGGAGAACGGCGCCTCAGAGCCGCAAAACTGGCAAAGCTGGATAAAGTCCCCGTTTTAGTCCGGGATTACGATGAAAAGCAGATGCGGGAGCTTTCTCTTGTGGAGAATATACAGCGGCATGACTTGAATCCGCTGGAGGAAGCCAAAGCAATTCAGGAGCTGATGAAACAGTGTTCCTATACCCAGGCCCAGGTGGCCGAACGGGTAGGCAGAAGCCGTGCCGCCGTTGCCAATTTGCTTCGGATGCTGAATTTGCCGGAAGAGCTTCAGGCATTTGTAGCAGATGAAACGGTAACTGCGGGGCAGATGCGGCCTCTTCTTGCACTGACAGATAAAAAGCAGCAGCTGGAACTGGGAAAAGCGCTGAAAGAACACGGCTGGAACGCCCGTACTGTGGAAGAGATCGTGAAAGCGGTCAAAGAAGGAAAAGAAATCCAGATAGTAGATGAAAAGGTTGTCATTTTAGAAAAGAAAGAAAAGCCGGCTTCCAAAAAAGGGAAGAAGGATGCAGGGGCTTCCGATATTCATTACAGGCAGTTTGAAGAAAACCTGGTTGAAGTATTGGGAACGAAAGTCCGCATCGTTACGAAAAATGACAAAGCCGGGAAAATCGAAATAGATTATTATTCTCTGGATGACCTGGACCGGATCTGCGGTCTGCTGAATGGGAAAAGCGACAGTAACAGCGTAGGGACAGCTCCCTGGCTGAAGACAAAATTTACGGTATAAGTAAAAGGAACATATATGACTGGATTAGGGACAATGGTCAACTGTGCGGCAATTATCGGCGGCTGCGCAGTTGGCCTTATTTTAAGAAAAGGGTTTCCTGAAAAATGGCAGGAAACCATTATGTACGGCGTAGCCCTCTGCATTTTTCTAATCGGACTGGAAATGGCCCAGAAGAGCCAGAATGTAATACTGGTGATTGCCAGCATAGTAATCGGCAGCATTATCGGTGAAATGTTGGATATAAACGGGAAGCTGAACCGCTTTGGCGCCTGGGTGGAAAAGAAAATGCTGGGAAACAGGACCCAGACCTCTGGTTCTTTTGGCAAGGCCTTTATTTCTGCCAGCCTGGTCTTTTGTATCGGCGCCATGGCTATCGTAGGAAGCATAGAGGAAGGCCTTACCGGTAACCATCAGATTTTATTTGCCAAAGCCATGCTTGACTGTATTCTTTCTATTATATTTGGCGCCAATATGGGTGCCGGTGTTGCCCTTTCCGCAGTTCCGGTAGGACTGTACCAGGGTTCCATTACGTTACTGGCAGCCTGGATGCAGAACCTTCTGACCCCGGATGTGATCCGGGAGGTAAGCGCAACCGGAGGAGTCCTGATCATGGCAATCGGCATTGTACAGGCAAGATTGCTGCCGATTCGTCTGGCAAATCAGATTCCTGCACTACCTGTTGCCATATTGCTGGTAAAAATTTTTATGTAAGAAAATGCCGATATACGTGCAGACGAAGTAATCAGTGGTTTCATAACTTTTTTATGGATTTTTCAAAAAGCGTGCAACTTCTTATTGCAATTTACGTTTTTTTATTCAGGCAAACAGCATATTTTTGCTGTAAATGATTATGCAAAAACGTTTATAAAAAGACAGAAGTGTTTTTATTATGGACTCCAAAAATAAAAGTGACAAAAATGTTACTATTTTTTTGCCAAATATAAGGGAATGCATGTTTTTGTCGGGAAATTATTGACAAATATGTGAAACAGTTTCTATAATATGGAAATAGAAGCAAATTATTTATTTCCATATTAAAAATTTTATGAATCATTTTGAAAGTAAATTATATTTATTTCATTTTATTATGGATATCAAATGAGGGGACTTCTTAAATCTTTTAAAATCAAAGTTGAAGGAAAGGTGAAGACAAAATGAAATTTTGGAAAAAAGCATCTTCTGTTGCGTTAGCAGCCATGATCGCTGCAATGTTGACCGCAGGCTGCGGAGGCGGCGGCGGAGAGAAAAAGGCCGCAGACACAGGTAAAGAAATCGTAGTTGGCGTTAACGCCGAACAGACCGGTAACGTTGCGAACTATGGCAAGAGCATGCTCTCCGGTTTTGAACTGGCTGTAGAAGAACTCAACAAAGCCGGCGGCATTGACGGGAAACAGGTTAAGGTCGTAACGGCAGATAACAAATCGGAGCCTTCCGAATCCGGCAACGCTGCTACCAAACTGGTAACCCAGAACAAGGTTGTCGCTGTTATCGGGCCGGCTACCAGCGGCTGCGTTGCTGCTGAAGAACCGGTGCTGACGGCTAACAAGATTCCTCTGATCGCACCTTGCGCTACGGCTCCTGGCATTACCCTGACCAAAGACGGAAAGACCAAACAGTTTGTATTCCGCGCCTGCTTCATCGACCCCTATCAAGGCGATATCATGGCACAGTTTGCAGCCAAAGACCTGAAAGTAAAGAAAGTCGCTATCCTGCACGATTCTTCCAGCGATTATTCCAAGGGCCTGGCAGAAGTATTCACGAAAGTATTTAAGGATAACGGCGGAACCATTACCACTGACGAAGCCTTCCTGGCCAAAGACGTTGACTTTAAAGCATCCCTGACCAAGATCAAAGCTACCAATCCGGAAGCAATTTACATTCCCGGTTACTATGAAGAAGTTGCCAAGATCATCAAACAGGCCCGTGAAATCGGCCTGACCTGCCCGCTGCTGGGTTCCGACGGCTGGGATTCTCCCAAGCTGGTTGAAGTTGCCGGCAAAGAAGCCTGCAATAAGGGATACTTTACTAACGCTTATACCGCAGAAGACCAGGATCCTCAGGTACAGAAATTCGTGAAAGCTTATCAGGGCAAATTCAACAAGGTTCCTGACGTTTTCGCAATGCAGGGTTATAATGCAGGCTTAGTACTGTTCAACGCAATTAAGACCGCGAAGACCACCGACGGCGTAAAACTTGCGGAAGCCATTGGAAAAACCAAGGACCTGCAGGTTGCCAACGGCAAGCTGACCTATGATGAAAAACACAATCCTATTACCACTGCCCTGGTTCTTGAACTGAAAGACGGTAAGATGACGCTGAACAAGAAAATTGGCGGCTGATTCTGAAGCAGTACAAAATCAGGAAAATGAAAAAATAATTTCCTGAAAAATCAGTAATCCGTATGCAATGTGGCTGTGGTGCTGGTCGCCACAGCCATTCTTTTGATACGATATTCGGAGGAGCATTATTATGGAAACCGGCTTTTTACATCAATTGGTCCAGCAGTTGATAAACGGTATTTCCCTGGGGAGTATCTATGCGCTGATCGCGCTGGGATACACCATGATTTATGGTATTTTGAAATTGATTAATTTTGCCCACGGCGATATTTATATGCTGGGCGCCTATATCGGATTTGTCTGCACTTCTATTTTAAAACTTTCTTTTTTGCCAGCTTTAATCATTTCCATGCTGGGCGCGGCCCTGGCCGGAATCATCATTGAGCGTATCGCGTACCGTCCCATGCGGAACGCGCCCCGTATCGCCATCCTGATTACGGCAATCGGCGTTTCCTTCTTTCTGGAGAACGTGATGATCCTGGTTGCGTCCCCTCAGCCCCGCACCTTCCCTGCGGTGTTTACGGCTACCGTATACCACGTAGGTTCCTGGGTGGTGAACAGCCAGCAGATCGTAATTTTGGTCAGCGCGCTGGTGCTGATGGTGGCATTGACGTATATAGTTAATCAGACCAAAGCCGGCAAGGCTATGCGCGCCGTTTCCTTTGACGCGGATGCGGCCCGGCTGATGGGTATTGATATTGACTCGACGATTTCCATGACCTTTGCCCTGGGTTCTGCCCTGGCAGCAGCCGGCGGGGTTTTGGTTGGCATATATTACAACTCCATCGATCCCCTGATGGGTATGGTTCCCGGCATCAAAGCCTTCGTTGCCGCCGTACTGGGCGGTATCGGCGTAATTCCGGGAGCGATGCTGGGCGGTATTATTCTGGGCGTAGTGGAAGCGCTGGTCAGCGGCTTCATTTCTTCTACATTCCGTGACGCCGCCGCGTTTGCGATTCTGATCATAATTTTGCTGTTCAAGCCTCAGGGCCTGATGGGCAAAAATGTACGTGAAAAGGTATAAGAGGTGACGACAATGAATAAAGTGCGTAAGTTTGACTTAAAAGCATTGGCAGCCTCTGTGGTTGTGTTCGCTGCGCTGCAGGGAATGATGGCCGCCGAAATTATCGGGCCTTTCTGGGAACTGAACCTGGTGCTGATCTGCATCAATATCATCCTGGCCTCCAGCCTGAATATGATCAACGGTTTTACCGGCCAGTTTTCCATCGGACATGCAGGATTTCTTGCTGTTGGGGCCTACGTTGGCGCAGTTATGACAGTAAAGCTGGGCTTTTCCTTCCCTCTGGCCATTGTGGCCGGTACCATCGCAGCCGGCATCCTGGGATTCCTCATTGGCCTTCCCACACTGCGGCTTGACGGCGACTACCTGGCCATCGCTACCTTAGGCTTGGGCGAAATCATCCGTATCTGCATCCTGAACATTGAATACGTCGGCGGCGCCTCCGGTCTGATGGGTATTCCCCGGATGACCAACTTTACCGTAACCTTCTGGCTGATGATCGCCGTACTGTTCTTTATTAAAAACTTTAAGAACTCTGCCCACGGCCGGGCCTGCCTGGCTATCCGCGAAAATGAAATTGCAGCGGACACAATGGGTATCGACACTACAAAATATAAAGTAATGGCCTTTACCTTAGGCGCTTCCTTCGCAGGTACCGCCGGGGTACTGTTCTCCCATTACTTCTTCATTGCCCATCCGGCATCTTTCACCTTCATGCGTTCTTTCGATGTCCTGACCATGGTGGTGCTGGGCGGTCTGGGTTCCCTGACCGGTTCCATCACCGGGGCCATCCTGCTGACCTTCATTTCGGCAGCGCTGGCGGATTTCCCGGAATGGCGTATGATCATCTATTCCCTGGCCATGATCATCCTGATGCTGTACCGTCCTCAGGGACTGTTCGGCAACAAAGAACTCTCCGAAAAGGTTTTCAGCAGCCTGAAGGGAGGTAAAAAAGATGAGTGAGAAAAAACGTTTACTGGACCTGCAGGACGTATCCATCGTCTTCGGCGGCCTCCGGGCTGTTTCCAACTTCAGCATGCATATTGACGACGGGGAACTGGTAGGCCTCATCGGTCCCAACGGCGCAGGCAAGACTACGGCTTTTAACATGATCACCGGGGTATACCTGCCTACGGAAGGGCAGATCCACTTTGACGGAAAACTGGTCAACGGGAAAAAATCCTACCAGGTGACCCAGATGGGCATGGCGCGAACCTTCCAGAACATCCGGCTGTTTTCTGAACTGTCGGTGCTGGACAACGTAAAGATTGCCTATAACATGCACATCAATTACAGCCTGCCTCACGCTATTTTACGGGTAAAAAAATATTTTGACGAAGAAAATAATGTTACGGAAGAAGCCATGAAGCTGCTGAGTCTGTTCCATCTGGAAAAGCACGCCCACGATCTGGCAAAAAATTTACCCTACGGCGCCCAGCGCCGGCTGGAAATTGCCCGGGCCCTGGCTACCAAACCGAAGCTGTTGCTGCTGGATGAACCGGCAGCGGGCATGAATCCTCAGGAAACCAAAGAGCTGATGGAAATGATCCGGTGGCTGCGGGACAATTTTAAAATTTCCATTTTGCTTATCGAACATGACATGAGCCTGGTCATGGGCGTATGCGAGCGGCTGTACGTTCTGGAATACGGTATGTGCATAGCTACCGGAACGCCGGACGAAATCAAAAAGAACAAACGGGTTATCAAAGCGTACCTGGGCGGGGAGGTGTAATCGTATGGACATGCTGACAGTTGATAACATCAATGTATATTATGGCGCGATCCATGCAATCAAAGGCATCAGCCTCTCTGTTGCAAAGGGCGGCATTACTACCCTGATCGGTTCCAACGGCGCGGGAAAATCCACCACCCTGCATACGATTTCCGGTTTGTTAAAGCCGAAGACCGGGAAAATTATGTTTGAAGATAATGATATTACAGGAAAAGCGGCCCATAAAATCGTGGGCATGGGCCTGAGTCAGGTTCCGGAAGGCCGCCACGTGTTTGCCAACATGACGGTTATGGAAAACCTGGAACTGGGCGCTTACCTTCGTAAAGACAAAGAAGAAATCAACAAAGACCTGACAGATGTATTCACAAAATTTCCCCGCCTGCTGGAACGGAAAGACCAGATTTCAGGCACCCTTTCCGGCGGCGAACAGCAGATGCTGGCCATGGGCCGGGCACTGATGAGCCGTCCGAAACTGATCCTGCTGGACGAACCTTCCATGGGCCTGGCGCCCTTGCTGGTTCAGGAAATTTTCAACATCATTAAAGAAATCAACGACAGCGGCACAACGGTACTGCTGGTAGAACAGAACGCCCGGATGGCCCTGTCCATTGCGGATAAGGCCTATGTGCTGGAAACCGGTAAAATTACTCTGGAAGGTACCGGCAAGGAGCTGCTGACCAGCGAAGCCGTACAGAAAGCATACCTGGGCGGCTGATTCATTAGAACTTGTGTCTGTACAATTGGAATGAGAAATATTTTAAAAAGACAAACAGGATTTTTTGTACAGGCAACGAATTATTTTTGTATGTAAAATTTATTTCTGTTGATGGAATAATATTTTTATGGCATAAAGCTGAAGGAGGTTTTATTCATGCTTGTTAAAGATATTATGACGGCGAATGTAGTTACCATTAACCAGAATCAGACGCTGCTGGAGTTGCAGGGCCTCATGAGCGACGACAATATCCGCCGTGTCCCGGTAGTGAATGACGCCGGGATGGTAGTGGGCATCATTACTGATAAAGATGTGCGGATGGCTTCCCCTTCGGAAGCAAGTACCCTGTCCCGTTACGAAGCGTCGTACCTGTTAAGCCGCATCAAGGTAAAAGACGTAATGACCCATAACGTTAAAACCGTTTATGCCAATGCGGAACTGGCCGATGTTGCATCCCTGATGTATCAGGACCAGATCAACTCTGTACCTGTTCTGGACGAAGAAAATAATCTGTGCGGCATCGTAACGGATACCGATGTGTTCCGGGCCTTAGTGGATATCTTCGGGTTAGGCCAGCATGCCACCCGCATTACCATCGACGCCTCCGACAAACCGGGGGTTCTGGCTGAGGTAGCCAAGATGTTTGCCGACCAGGGGGTCAATATTCTTTCCTGCGTAACCAGCGAAACCAAAACCCCGGGTGAAAAGGAAATGACCTTTACTGTTGACCTGTCCCAGGTGGGTATGGGCATTATTGAGGAAATCCGGGAAGCCGGTTTTAACGTAACCAATATTTCCACCGGCAGGGCCAAATAAAATGTTGGACAAAGCAGAATTTAAAGTTGGCGACATTGTGCGGATGAAAAAAAACCATCCCTGCGGTTCCGCCAACTGGGAAATTACCCGTACGGGCATGGATTTCGGCATCCGCTGCTGCGGCTGCGGCCATCACGTGATGATTCCCCGGACGAAATTTATGAAAGCAGTGCGGGAGATTTTGCCGAAAGAAGAAAAGTGAAAACAAAAACTTACACCCTGTTGACCCGTTTTACTGACGGGATGGCAGGGTGTTTCATTTTTGCTAACTTCATGGGCTTGTGATATAATAAAATGTCATGTATAATAGGAAAAATTCTGTAATCAGATAAACGCAGAGACATAAAGGAGAGAGAACCGTGAGTACAAATTTGGACGTAGGTATCGTAGGGCTTCCTAATGTAGGGAAGAGCACGTTGTTTAATGCGATTACAAAAGCCGGGGCAGAGGCGGCCAATTATCCTTTCTGCACCATTGAGCCTAACGAGGGCGTGGTTGCCGTGCCGGATGAACGGCTGGACGTGCTGGCCAAAATGTTTAATTCGAAAAAAATTACGCCGGCCATTATGCACTTTGTTGACATTGCCGGTCTGGTAAAAGGGGCATCGAAAGGCGAAGGTCTGGGCAACCAGTTCCTGAGCCATATCCGCAACACGGATGCCATTGCGGAAGTGGTCCGCTGCTTTGAGGACGAGAATGTGACCCATGTAGAGGGAAGTGTAGATCCGGTACGGGATATCCAGATTATTGACACGGAGCTGTGCCTGGCGGATATTGATACGATTACCAACCGGATGAAAAAAGTGGAAAAGCTGCTGAAGGCTCACGATAAAAAAGCGGCGGCTGAACAGGCGCTGCTGGAACGGATCGAAAAGGGGCTGGAGGATATTATCCCGGCCCGCCGTATGGAATTTACGGAAGAAGAAGAGGCTATGCTGTACGATCTGCACCTGCTGACCCGGAAGCCCATTATTTTTGTCTGCAACGTGGCGGAAGAAGAGGCGGCTGACTTCAGCGGTAATCCCCATGTAAAAGCCGTGGAGGAGTTCGCGGCTCAGGAACACGCGGAGGTAGTTGTGATTTCGGCCAAAGTGGAAGCGGAAATCGCGGAGCTGCCGGAAGCGGAAGCAAAAGAATATCTGGAAATGGAAGGGCTGACGGAAGCGGGCCTGAACCGCCTGATCAAAGCGGGCTTTAAACTGCTGGGCCTGCAGACCTATCTGACCGCCGGCGAAATTGAAAGCCGGGCCTGGACCATCAATATCGGAACCAAGGCACCTCAGGCTGCGGGCAAGATCCATACGGATTTTGAAAAAGGTTTCATTAAAGCGGAAATTGTTTCCTATGACGACCTGGTAAAATGCGGCAGCAAGGTGGCGGCCCGGGAAAAAGGCCTGGTCCGTTTGGAAGGCAAGGATTATGTGATGCAGGACGGGGACGTGGTTGAGTTCCGGTTTAATGTATAAAAAAGATTCCGGGAGCTCCGGTCTCATTTATTCTTTGTCATAAAATCAGTAAGTTATAGGCATTTAAGGAAAAATACTATGTTTGACACACACAACCACTGCGAATTTTCCTGCGATTCAAAGATGACCCTGGCTCAGGCTGCTGTTACGGCGGAAAAGCTGGGCATCGGGATGATTCTCACCGAACACTGGGATTATGAATATCCTACGAACCCGGAGATGTTCCTCTTTGACCGGGATGTTTATTTTAAACAGAACCTGCCCTTGCGCAGCAATACAGTCCTGCTTGGCATTGAAGTGGGAATGCAGCCTCATTTGGCTGAAAAAGAAGACAGGGTTGCCGAAGGATATCCTTTTGATTATGTCATCGGTTCCATCCACATGATGAACCGTCTGGACTTATATGAAGAAACTACCTATACGGGGCTGTCGAAGGAAGAAACCATGCACGATTTTCTCCGGGACAGCATCCGTTCGGCGGAAAACCACAACAATTTTGATGCTTTCGGGCACATTGATTACATCTGCCGCTATTGGCCCTATGAAGATAAAGAGTTCCATATGGAGGAAAACCAGCAGGAGTGGGATCATTTGTTCCGCATTTTGATTGAGAAGAACAAACCCATCGAAATCAATACGCGGCGGCTGGATTCCCCGGCGGCCATCAACGCATTGATTCCTTTATATAAACGTTACAGGGAACTGGGCGGACGGTACTGCACTTTGGGCAGCGACGCCCATTATACGGAACATATCGGGCGGCGTCTGGATGTAGCGGCGACGCTGGCGAAAGAAGTTGAGCTGCAGCCGGTGTATTTTAAAGAAAGAAAAATGATTTTGGATAAGAACTAAACCGACAGCGTTTTGGGACAGGTTTTGTGAATGCAAAAAAGTATGACTTCGGGGAATTCCCTGAAACTGCTGCTGACCTTTATGGTGCCGCTGATCATCGGCAACATTTTTCAGCAGATGTACAGCATATCGGATATTATTATTGTCGGGCGCACCATCGGTGTGAATGCGCTGGCATCCGTGGGCGCGGCTGCGCCCATTTTTATGCTGCTGGTGATGGTGACCATGGGCATGTCCAACGGCTTTACTGTTTTGACAGGCCAGTTTTTCGGCGCCAATGATTTCAACAGCATGCGCCGCAGCGTGGCCATGAGCATGATGCTCAGTGTTGTTGCGGTTATTATTCTGGCCGTTTCCATGTTCGTTGTGATCGATCCGCTGCTGTCGCTGATGAACCTGCCGGAAATTTTGTACGAAGATACCCGGAGTTATATCCTGATCGTGGCGGAAGGACTTTGGGCCATGATGGCCTACAACTTTTTTTCCGCAGTGCTGCGGGCCCTGGGTGACAGCAAGACGCCGGTGGCATTTTTGATTTTTGCCACGATCATCAATGTGGGACTGGCCCTGCTTTTCATTCTGAAGTTCGGACTGGGGGTGCCCGGTTCAGCTTACGCGTTGGTCATGGCCCAGGGGATATCGGCCTTTCTTTGCGCAATTTATATGTGGAAACATTTTCCCGTTTTACGGTTGCAAAAAAGCGACTGGCAATGGGATAAGCATTTTGCTGTGGCCCATCTTAAAATCGGCCTGCCCATGGCGGGACAGTTTTCTATTTTGGGTGTCGGTATTTTGCTGATCCAGTCCATCACCAATTCCTTTGGCCCTGCAACCATCGCCGGGTTTACGGCGGCGATCCGGGTAGAGCAGCTGGCCTTGCAGCCCATGGCATCCTTTGGTATCGCCATGGCGGCCTTCAGCGCGCAGAATTATGGCGCTAAGCAGTTCCGGCGGATCCGGGACGCGGTAAAAAAATGTTCCCTCATTGCCATGGCCTTTGCTTTTTGCGCGGGGATCCTGATTTTCTTTTTCAGTGAAAACATCATCGGTATTTTTATTGAAGACGGGAATCCCCAGGTAGTGAAGGATGCTCTTTTGTATCTGAACTGCTCCGTACCTTTTTACTTTTTCCTGAGCCAGATATTTATCTACCGCAGCGCCGTCCAGGGCATGGGGGTTGGCATGGTGCCGCTGGCTTCCGCGCTGATTGAGCTGGGCATGCGTACCGGTGTGGCCAAGTTCCTGGCCACGGACTGGGGCTATCGGGGCGTATGTTACGCCAGTCCCGTTGCCTGGGTGGCCGGATCCATTTTCCTGTTTTTTGCCTACCGGTATTTTATCAGTTTGTTTGAAAGGCTGAACGGGCAGGGAGCTGTGAAATAAATAAATGAAACAATCTTTCACAGAAAGAATCGTTGCCAAAGGACCCGGACAGAAAAAATTGTTTCTAAATACCGGGTTACGGGAAGCCTGCGTATGAAAAGACGATAACGTTTTATTTACAAATTTTTCAAAAAAAGAACACAAATAAGTTATTGCATTCTTATTTGATGTGTGCTATTATACGTGTGGTCCTGAAAAGGCCGGAAGGCATCGCAAGAGCTTTACCGGAAAAAATCGGGAAACAAAAACAATACTGTCAGACATCGCTTGGATCTGTAATGACCGGGACGTGACGCAATAAGCAGCTTATGCCGCGCATCCGTTTTCGGGTGCGCGTTTTTTATGCACGTCCAAGAAGCAAGCCCAAAGGGCGCGGCTGATTGGAGACGGGCATGTACATGCAGTGCACCGCAGAAGGCAAGCCGCAGGCGCAGCGTGATGCGCTGTGCACGAGCCATCCATATAAGCCAAAGCGACTGACACAGGAGGTACGTACTATGAAGTTAGTAAAAACTGTAGCAGAATTGCAGGCAATCGTTAAAGAAACAAAAAAATCCGGAAAGACTATCGGTCTGGTTCCCACTATGGGCGCCCTGCATGAAGGGCATGCTTCCCTTATCAAAGCGGCCCACGCGGAAAATGATTTTACTATTGTAAGCGACTTTGTAAATCCTACCCAGTTCGGACCTACGGAAGATCTGGACGCCTATCCCCGCACCCTGGAACACGACTGCCAGCTGGCGGAGGAAATGGGCGCAGACGTTTTGTTTGCTCCGTCCCCGAAAGAAATGTACCCCAGCCAGGATATGACCTGGGTGGAAGTGACAGGGGATATTACGAAAGTATTGTGCGGCCGTACCCGTCCCATCCATTTCCGGGGCGTGGCGACGGTAGTCAGCAAACTGTTCAACCTGGCCCAGCCGGATAAAGCCTACTTCGGCCAGAAGGATGCCCAGCAGGCCCAGGTGCTGAAACGCATGGTGAAGGATCTGTTCTTCCCTCTGGAGATCCGTGTAATGCCCATCATCCGGGAAGCAGACGGCCTGGCGAAAAGCAGCCGCAACGTGTACCTGAACCCGGCGGAACGGAAAGCCGCGGTGATCCTGAATCAGGCTCTGAAAAAAGCTAAGGAAGCCTTTGCAGCCGGTGAAAAGGACAGCAAAAAGTTAGTGGCGCTGACGAAAGAAATGATTCAGTCCGAACCTATGAGCAACATCGATTATGTGGAAATGTACCAGCTGCCGGAGCTGACCCCGGCAGAAGATACGATCACTGTTCCCCATCTGCTGGCAGTGGCTGTTAAGTTCGGAACCACCCGTCTGATTGATAACATTATTTTGGAATAATACTACCAAGGAGGCAATTACATGTTATATACCATGTTTCACGGAAAGCTTCACCGGGCTACGGTAACCCAGGCGCGGCTGGATTATATGGGCAGCATCACCATTGATGAAGATCTGCTGGACGCGGCGGGGATCTTGCCCGGGGAAAAAGTCCAGATTGTAAACAATAACAATGGGGAACGGCTGGAAACCTACACCATTGCCGGGGAACGGGGCAGCGGCGTTATCTGTCTCAACGGCGCGGCAGCCCGTAAGGCCCAGGTAGGCGACACGGTAATCATTATCGCTTATGCAGTGATGGATGAAAAAGAAGCAAAGGAAAACAAACCGAAAGTTGTCATGCTGGACGAACATAACCGTATCCTCAGCGACATCGGACAGGAAAAAGAAAAGCAGACCGTGAAATCTGCGCTGAAGAAAGCAGAGAAAAAAGGGAAAAAGAAAAAAGAAAAATAAAAAGACGGCAACGGTCTTGCGACAGGTTCGCAAGGCCGTTTTTGTAATTGCAAAAGGAAATTTTATAAAAAACTACAAAGGCGTCTGGCAGGAAAAACCGTTTCTTTTGTACAAGATGTTACAATTTTTTAAAGCTAAATATTTTTTTAAGTTTGAATCTTTAATTTTTCTGTAATTTTATTTGACAAAAAAAAATTACTTTCATATAATCATTCTATAAAATTTTAAATTTTTACATCTGATGAAGGGAAAGAGTAATCTGCTGTGCAGGTCCCAGAGAGCCGGTGGGTGGTGAAAACCGGTGACGGCAGGCAGAGGAAAATCATCCCCGAAGACTGGCGCTGAATTTGTATTAAGCGCCTGCGTCATTTCCACGTTACAGGAAACGCGTATGGCAGTACGCAGTAAAGTGTCCGTAAAACTTACGGGAACCAGGGTGGTACCGCGGATTATTTCCGTCCCTCAGTTTTGGGGGACGGTTTTTTTATTACAGGAGGAAAACAGAATGATGAAACAGCATCTGGCCATTTTGTGCGACAACAAACCGGGCGTTCTGACCCATGTGGCCGGTTTGATCAGCCGAAGGGCCATCAACATTGAGTACATCAATGCAGGCTATACGGAAGAACCGGATGTGACGCGAATCAACATCGTGGTTTCCGTGGAAGACCAGCGGGCCCTGAACCAGGCCATTTTGCAGCTGGCCCGGCTGATCGATGTAATCAAGGTGGTAAACCTGGACGAAGCGCCGTTCATCAGCTATGAGCTGGCCATGATCAAGGTGAAGGTAGAACCGTCCCAGCTTTCCGAGCTGGCGAACCTGGCGGAGTTGTTCCATGCCAAAATCGTGGACGTAAACCCGGGCGCTGTGGTCATGCGGGTAACCGGAAGGGAAGACCATATCGAAGCACTGCTGCAGATGCTGAAAGGATATGAAATCCTTGAAATGGCCCGGACCGGGCAGATTTCCCTGTCCCGTGGCAACAATTCGGTAAAAAATATGTAAATGATATCCACGTTTCCCCATTAAAGACGGAAACGCAGAATATAAAGTTGCTTATGCAAAGTACTTAACTTTATTATTAATTATTAAAAGGAGAGATGTATCATGGCAAAAGTGTATTATGATCAGGACGTGAACTGGGACGTTATGAAAGGGAAAAAGGTTGCCATCATTGGTTATGGCAGCCAGGGACATGCCCACGCCCTGAACCTGCGGGACAACGGACTGGAAGTAACCGTAGGTCTGTATAAAGGCTCTAAATCCGCAGTGAAAGCAGAAGCTGCGGGCCTGCAGGTTATGACGGTTGGAGAAGCGGTTAAATGGGCGGACATCACCATGATCCTGATTCCGGATGAAAAGCAGGCTGACGTTTACAAAAACGAAATCGCGCCGAATCTGAAACCCGGCAGCGCCCTGGCTTTTGCTCATGGTTTTAATATTCATTTCCAGCAGATTATCCCGCCGGCAGACGTGGACGTATTCATGGTTGCCCCGAAAGGCCCCGGCCATCTGGTTCGCCGCGTATTTACGGAAGGCTCCGGTGTTCCCGACGTACTTGCAGTTTACCAGGATGCTACCGGCAAGTGCTTTGACCTGGCCCTGGCTTATGCCCGCGGCATCGGCGGCACCCGTGCAGGCGTAATCGAAACCACCTTTAAGGAAGAAACCGAGACTGATCTGTTCGGTGAGCAGTGCGTTCTGTGCGGCGGCGTTACCGCTTTGATGGAATCCGGTTTCAATACATTGGTAGAAGCTGGCTACCAGCCGGAAATCGCTTACTTCGAATGCTTCCACGAAATGAAACTGATCGTTGACCTGATGTATGAAGGCGGCATGGCCAAGATGCGTCATTCTATCAGCGATACGGCGGAATACGGCGATTACCATACCGGTAAGAAAATCGTTACCGATGAAACCCGCGCGGCAATGAAGAAAGCCCTGAAAGAAATCCAGGACGGCACCTTTGCCAAAGACTGGCTGCTGGAAAACCGTTCCGCAGGCCGCGCCCATTTCCTGGCTGAACGCCGTATTCATGCGGAAACCCAGCTGGAAGAAGTTGGTAAGAGACTGCGCAGCATGATGAGCTGGCTGCAGGCTCCGAAGGCAGCGGCTCCTGCTGCTCCGGCTAAAAAGGCGCCGGCCAAAAAGGCACCGGCTAAAAAAGCCGCTGCGAAAAAAGCTCCGGCCAAAAAATAAGTAATCAGTAATCCGTTTCTATTCAATAGCTGCCGGGGATAACACTCCGGCGGCATGATTTCAGGATTGGGTAAAAAATTTTGCAAAATCCGGCTTGCAGACCGAAACGATTGGGTGCAGGCCTGGTTAAATTCTTACGGAATGAGAAGGTATATCCTGATGAAACTAAATGGAGCGCAAATCGTAATTGAAAGCCTGAAGAAAGAAAATGTTGACGTAGTGTTTGGCTATCCCGGAGGAGTGGTATTGCCTTTATACGATGAGCTGTATAAGGCCGGGTTCCCCCGCCACATCCTGCCCGGACATGAGCAGGGAGCGGTGCATGCGGCAGACGGCTACGCCCGCGCCACCGGACGGCCCGGCGTGTGCTTTGCTACATCCGGACCCGGCGTGTGCAACATGGTTACGGGTATCGCAACCGCCTATATGGATTCGATTCCCCTTGTTGTATTCAGCGGTCAGGTGGCGACCAAGGCCATTGGACGGGATTCATTCCAGGAAGCGGATATAACCGGTATTACAACGCCCATTACCAAGCATAACTATCTGGTCAAAAAAATTGAAGACCTGCCCCGTGTAATCAGGGAGGCTTTCCTGATTGCCACTACCGGACGTCCGGGTCCCGTGCTGATCGATATTGCTACAGACGTTTTCCGCGCGGAGATTGATTTTGTGTATCCGGAAGAGGTTCATCTGCGGGGATACAAGGCGGACTTTACCGGGGATGAAAAAGCAGTGGAAGCTGCTGCAGAGGCATTTAAAAACGCGAAGAAGCCGATCCTGATGACCGGCGGCGGTATACTGACCTCCAATACAGCCGAGTTTGTGCGCAAAATTGTGGAAGCTACCGGAGTGCCTGTGGTTACTACATTAATGGGCAAAGGGGCGGTTTCCGATCATTATGACGCCCATTTAGGAATGGTTGGTATGCATGGATCCTTTGCTTCCAATATGTCCATGACGCAATGCGACCTGATCATAGCTATCGGGGCCCGCTTCAGCGACCGGGTGACCGGCGATGTATCCAAATTTGCCAAATATGCTTCGATTATCCAATTTGAAGTCGATAATGTGGAAATAGATAAAATTGTCCATGCGGATATTCCGGTTATCGGGGATTTACGGTGGTCCATGCCTCTGTTCGTTAAGAAAATAATGGATTGCAAAACGAACCTGAAAAAACAGTTTGCTCCCTGGCGGGAACAGTTATTGAAGACAAAAGCGGAGCACCCCTTCGTTTCCCGGAAACTGAAAGGCCAGATCTCACCGGAGAAATTATACAAGACCGTAATGAAATACGCGGATGATGACACCATCGTCGTAACCGACGTAGGGCAGCATCAGATGTGGACGGCCCAGTTCTACGATGTGGACCGGCCCCGGCATTTCCTGTCCAGCGGCGGTCTTGGCACCATGGGTTACGGTTTACCTGCCGCCATGGGCGCCAAGGTAGGCTGCCCGGACAAGCAGGTGATACTGTTTACCGGTGACGGCAGCATTATGATGTGCTGCCAGGAATTCGCGACGTTGCATCGCTATGGTATTCCTGTAAAAGTGTTCATCCTCCACAATAATGTATTAGGCATGGTGAACCAGTGGCAGCGCCTGTTCTTCGGCGGACGGGAAAGCGAATCCATTGTAAAAGAGCTGGTGGATTTCCCGGCTATGACAAAAGCTATGGGCGTGGACGGCATAAAGGTTACGGATCCCAGAAAGCTGGATAACGCGGTGAAGACTGCATTGAAGAGCAAGGACTCCATGCTGGTTGACGTTGCGATTCCCAACGATGAAAATGTGTTCCCGATGGTTCCCGGCGGTGCCCGTCTGGACGAGATGATTCTGCAGGACACGCTGGACTGAAAGCTGACTGCCAGCATTGTCTTAAAAAATAAAATATAGTAAAATAAAGTACCGGCTCTCCGTCAGAATTTTCTCATGTGATTGCCGGTACTTTCGTATTTGTGATGATGTTTTGACATAATCATTACTGGCAGGGAAAGACAACGCAAACCCGTCAATGATTGCTATTCCATGGACTCATTCGCCTGTGGCTTCGAAACTCGAGGCTGCGCCTCTCATGGCTCGTGCGCAACGCATCACGCTTCGCATTCGGCTTGCGTTCTGCGGCGCACTGCATATAGACAAAAGTTTCCAATCAGCATCGCCCT
>OMYP01000018.1 GCA_900315345.1 uncultured Selenomonadales bacterium
CCTTTGTTGATGATTTCTCCAAAACCATTTTAACATGAAGCTTCACTATGGATTTTTATTTTTTGATTAACTGTTCAAGTTCATTTTACAACTGACCATAATAGGAAAGCAGGATGCAGATGTCGTTCAGGATATCGTTCAGTTCCCGTTTCTGGTTCCCGTCCGCCCATACCTCGATGGCGGCGGTCGCCTGCCAGATCACGGAAGTCTTGTTCCCGACGGGACGGAAATTCATCGCCCCGAGGGTTATATACGGGAACGCACCGTCTTCCGGCACATCCCCGTACACGTTATGTTCCTGCCCGTCCTTGAGCAGTTTGAATATCGCCGTCCGCAGCGGTACCTGCGGGATGTCTTTTACCAGTATCATTTCAGCGCGTCCTCCATGGATTTCACGATCTTCGGCCACACCTTATCCGCCGCCGGTTTCAAAAACGGCTTCTTCGGCATCCGCCCCGTACCGACCGCGCCCCTCGCCCAGACGGTCTTTCCCTTCCAGGTAAACTTCAGAACCTTCTTCCGCCGGGGCAGCGTGACCCTCAGATTGGAGCCGTATTCAACCAAGGCGGAATGGGGCGCGGTCGAAGTGACGATGCCTTCCCGTTCCCCGTTCACCAGCGTACTTTTCACGCCCTTCCTCAGTCTGCCTGTCGGCCCCTTGGGAGCCAGTTCCATCGCCTTGTCCCGCACATCCTTCGTGCCGTCGGCGATGACCTTGCGGATTTTCTTCTGTTTTTCCGCATCGAACTTGTCGATGTCCCGGACAGCCTTGGAGATAACAGACCCCATGTTGACTTTTATGGTAAAGGCCGTCATGGCTTTATCTCCTGGGTGGTCAGCACATATACCGCCGGGTCGGATCGGTCCACATCGATGATTTCATAGGTGTGTTCCCCTTCCCGGAGGCGCCATCCCTTTTCAATGACACGGGGCCTTATGCGGATGCCCTGGGTGACGACCACCGCCGCCCCGTCATCCGCGACAGTCCCGGTGGAGACCCGCTGTTTCAAAAATTCCGCCCAGGCTTTCCCATCCTCCTCGAACGTGACCGGAGCGCCCAATCCGACATCCACGCCCAGCACTTTTTTCAGTATTGTCACCCGGTGGCTCAGATAGCCGATTATCATCTCAGAACGCCTCCTTCCTCACCCCGAACAACAGGGAACGTAAAGTCAGGGTCAGGGCGTGATGGTCGGCTTCCTCCCGGTGTTCGTACAGGTACGCCACCGCATACAGGGTGGCGGTTTTGGCGGTCTCCCCCAGCGATGCAAATTCATCCGGGTCGTCGATACGGGCCACATCCATGCAGAGTTTCTCCGCCGACTGGGACAGGCCCGTAATGAGCCCATCCTCCTCGTTGGTATCCACCCGCAGGTAGCCCTTCACTTCATCCAGTTCCAGAAGCATGACCATCACCCTTTCCGTCAGGAGCCCTTCTTGACCTTCAGAAGCTGTACGGCTTCCGGCAGGATCAGAAGGCCGTCCACACGTTCCTTCATCACATAACCCACCATACCGTTCCCGGCGAACAGCTCTTTCAGCTCCTGCAGGGAACGATGGCCGCGGTCACCGATGTTGTAGTAGCTGTAGTCACCAAAGGCGACGGCTACCTTACCGGCTGCCAGTTTCGGCGCGTACTGGGAAGTGCGTACAGAATACCCGACAAGGCGGTCCGGTTCCCCGGCCTGCAGGGAAGGCTGCCACAGGTAGTTCCCGTTATCGTCCTTCAGCTTACGCAACACTCCCAGGGTGCTGTCGTTGGTGATAAAGGATGCGTTTTTGCGATACGGGCGTTTCAGCTTGTAGACCAGGTCGATGACATCATCTGCCTTGATATCCACGGTATCGATGGTCAGGCCGGTCTGTGCATCCGTGAACAGTCCCTTCGGTTTACCCACGCCATCCCCGTTCAGGAATGCATCTTCTTCCGCGTTGGCGATCGCCTTGCCAAACTGCGTGATAATGAAGCTTTCCAGGTTGAACGCATTGTCATACAGCAGTTCCTCGGTGATTTTGATGGCCACATGGAGCTTATGGGCATCCATCAGCTTCTGGTCGAAGGTCGCATCGCCGAAGGTCAGCGCGCCGCCCTCCTCGATCCAGGATGCCGCCGGTTTGGTCGCCGCGATATTAATTTTGTGTTCCCCGCTGGTGGTGATCTTGGTTGCAAGACCACGCAGGATGTTTTCCTCATCCAGCACATCCACCAAGCGGCGGTCATATTCGTCCGGCACCAGGTAACCGCCGCTGGCGTCCACGCCTTCCTGTAATACGTTGGAAACGGTACGGAAGTTGCTCCTCAACGCCGTCAGCATCGCCATGCGGTATTCATCAGAGGCCGTGCCTTTCTTTTCCGGTACTCCCGGATTCCCTACCAGAGGTTTACCGACAGGCATCGCCAGCTTTTTGTCCAGCTCCGCCTGTTTTTCCAGCCGGTCGATGGTCTTGGTCATCTCCGCGATGTCCGTTTCCATCTTTTCATAGGCTTCCGCATCGGCGGCAGCCATCTTGCCGTCCGCGTCCGTGTGGTCTGTAAGGAACTTCTTCGTTTCTTCCCACAGGTTCGCGCGTTTGGTCTTCAGTTCGATAATGCTCATAGCCATAGTTTTTTCCTCCTTAATGACGCAATAAAAAAAGCCGCTCTTTCAGCGGCTCCACAGAAACCCGTGTGTCGGGTTCCGGTTCTGGTTTATCAAATTTTCCTAAAAACGAGTTCAGCACGAGGGTCTTGGAATACAGCATCGCGTCCGTCTCTTCCGGTTTGCCGGAGCCGTCCGCGTAGAGGATGTCATCCGCAAATCCCAGCTCCACCGCCTTTTTGGCGTTGAACCAGGTCTCGGCGTCCATCATGTGTGAGATCTTTGTCCGGGACTGGCCCGTCTTCAGTTCGTAAGCGTTGATGATGCTCTCCTTGATCTCCCCCAGCATGTCCATGGCCTGCTGCATGACCTTCTGGTCGCCCATGGCCACGGTCATCGGGTTATGGATCATCATCATGGCCACCGGGGACATGGAAATCTTATTTCCCGCCATGGCGATGACCGAAGCAGCCGAAGCCGCCAGCCCATCGATACGGACATCCACGTTGCCGGGGTACTCCATCAGCATGTTATAGATCTGGGCTGCAGCGAACACATCCCCGCCGGGGGAGTTGATCCATACGGTGATGTCCCCCTCACAGGATGAAAGCTCATCACGAAAAAGACCCGGTGTGACTTCATCGCCATACCAGGTCTCATCGGAAATCTGCCCGTTTAATACCAGAATGCGGCCCCCCGTATCTTCGTTCCGCACCCAGTTCCAGAATTTTCGTTTCATTGGTTGTTACCTCCGTTATTTTCTTTCACCTGCTGCCGGTTGGCGAACAGCCCCGCGTCCTTCAGCTTGGTCATGTTCCCGTTGATCAGGTACAGGTTGCCACCCTCTTCTTCCGATATCGGGTTGAGGTTTTCCATCTCCCGGATGTCGTTGGCGGACAGCCACCCGTTCTGCCTGCCCACCGCATAACCGTTCATCCGGCTCTGGTAATCACCCCGGAGCAATCCGTCCACATTGAACTTGATGAAATAGTGCTGTTTTTCCGATGGCAGCAAGAGTGCTTTATGCATCGCCTGTTCCCAGCGGATGACCCAGGGGTTCAGCGTGTACTTCACAAATTCCAGGGACTGCTGCTCAATATTGGAGAAACTGGATTTTTCCAAATCCCCTACCATATGCGGTGGCACCCGGAATATCCGGGCAATCTCATCGATCTGAAACTTTCTTGTTTCCAGGAACTGCGCCTCATTGGGCGAGATGGACATAGGCTTGTAGGTCATGCCCTCTTCCAGCACCGCCACGTTATGACTGTTCTTCCCGGAGAACTGGGCATGCCAGCTCTGCCGTAATTTTTCCGGATCTTTCACCACGCCGGGGTGTTCCAACAGCCCGCTGGGCGTCGCCCCGTTGGCAAAGAAGGTCGAGCCGAACTCCTCTGCCGCCATGGACATGCCGATAGCATTTTTTGCCATGGCAATCGGGCTATAACCGATAAGGCCGTCATACCCAAGGCCGGGGATATGCAGCACCTGGTCGGGCCGGAGCGTCACCTGTTCATACCGCTGTTTCCCGCCAAACTCGTCCAGGTAGCGGGTGTAGGTGTAGACAAGCTGTCCATCCTTGTCCCGGCTGACATCCATCCTGTCCGGCAACAGAGGATACAGCCATTTCACCCTGCCCAGCCCGTCTCGGATGATCTGGGCATAGGCATTGCCGTATAAAAGCAAATGCCCCATGAGGGTCTCCCGGAAGATGAAGCTGGTCATCTCCGGGTTCGGCTCGTCATGAAGCAAGGGGTACAGCGGATGGTTCGGCACCATCTCTTTGCCCTGATCTTTGTATCGGTACACATGTAGCGGCAGGCCCGCGATGGATTCTGCCAGAATTCGTACGCAGGCATACACTGCCGTGACCTGCATGGCCGTGCGCTGGTTCACCGTCTGCCCTGCCGCGCTCCGTCCAAAGTAGTACTGCAGGGTGCCGGATAATGAGTCTTTAGGTTTGTCTCTCGAATGGAAAAACTTTTCAAAAAAGCGGAGCATTTTCATGATTCCTCCTTAACCCTTACAAAGCAACCTTAAGATATTTACTTAAGGCGTTCAGATAAAAATCATATGCTGTCCTACTGTGAACCCCAATAGTCTGCTCAAACCATCCGCTACTTCCAAAATTAGCCGATGACAGCCAAACGGTCTGAGGTTCAACCAATACAATTTTTGCGTGTACATCCGGTTTTAAGTAAATTTTCAATGATGGATATATCGCTTTAAGTTGCATCGCTTTCTTTCTAAATTTTTCATGAGCGATAATGGTTACACTTTCGGAACGCTTGTCCAGTATCTTTTGGATATAATCAATGTCAGGCAAAGAGTATGTGCAAATGATTACTTTGCCGGATATGTTACCAATTTGGCTGAGTCTTGTATTCCAAGTCGATGCAGATGCGGAAACATACAGCTTTGCATCATGCAACTTGACAGCTAGTCCACCGCCATCTGTTTTAAAGGGCATTTTCATCCTCCTCTTATCCAATAAACTGTATTGTTTACAACATCAGTATCCCCCTGCCATCATATACACTCTCACCGCTATCGTTCCCGCAGCGGATCGCTCTGTCTAGTGCCATGACCGTAGCCACCACACCATCAATCTTCTCTGTAGATTTTTCCTTGTCCGGTTTGATATTCCCGGCCGGGTCAGTCTTGATGAAAATATTGTCCATCATCCACCGCAGGACAGGCTGCCCGTCATGGGCAATCCGCTGTTCCAACGTCAGCTTCATCAGTTCCTTGGTCGGCGGGCTCATATCCTTGAAACCCTGCCCGAAAGGAACCACGGTGAAGCCCATCCCTTCCAGGTTCTGCACCATCTGCACAGCGCCCCAGCGGTCAAAGGCAATCTCCCGGATGTGAAACCGCTCACCTAACTTTTCAATGAACTTTTCAATGTAACCATAATGCACCACATTACCTTCCGTGGTCTGCAGGAAACCCTGCCGTTCCCATACATCATAGGGAACATGGTCACGGCGTACCCGCAGTTCCAGGTTCTCTTCTGGTATCCAGAAGAAGGAAAGAACCTGGAATTTGTCATCTTCGTCCAAAGGCGGGAACACCAGCACGAAGGCCGTGATGTCCGTGGTACTGGACAGGTCCAAGCCGCCGTAACAGATGCGCCCCTCCAGCTCATCCGCATCCACCGGAAACGCGCAGGCATCCCACTTGTCCATAGGCATCCAGCGGATGCTCTGCTTCACCCATTGGTTAAGCCGGAGCTGGCGGAAAGCGTTCTCCTCTCCTGGGTTCTGCCTTGCGGAGTTGAAGGCGTCCTTCACCTTTTCCAAGGCCACCGTGATACCTAGGGACGGGTTCGCTTTCTTCCACACCTTCGGGTCCGACCAGTCCTCACTCTCCTCCGCGCCATAGATAACGGGATAAAAGGTCTGGTCTATCTTCCGGCCTTCCAAGATATCCTTCGCCTTCTGGTGGGTCTCATAGCAGATGCTGTGAGTATCGGTGCCTGCCGTGGTAATCAAAAAGTACAAAGGCTGCATCCGGGCATCGCCGGAGCCCTTTGTCATGACATCGAACAATTTCCGGTTCGGCTGGGTATGCAGCTCATCGAATATGACCCCGCTGACATTAAAACCGTGCTTGGAATAGGCATCTGCCGACAGGACCTGGTAAAAACTGTTGGTAGGAAGATATATCAGCCGCTTCTGCGATGCCAGTATCTTCACCCGTTTGTTCAGCGACGGGCACATCCGAACCATATCTGCAGCCACCTCAAACACGATGGAGGCCTGCTGGCGGTCTGCCGCGCAGCCGTACACCTCTGCCCGTTCCTCCCCGTCACCACAGCACAACAGCAGTGCGACCGCTGCAGCCAGTTCGCTCTTGCCCTGTTTCTTGGGTATCTCGATATAGGCAGTCGTGAACTGGCGGTAGCCGTCCGGCTTCAGAATACCAAAGATGTCGCGGATGATGCGTTCCTGCCAGTCGATGAGTTCAAACGGCTTTCCGGCCCATGTGCCTTTTGTGTGTTTAAGGCACTGTATGAACTGTACCGCATAATCCGCGTGGGCCTTGCTGTACTTCGACCCCTTCGCCATAAACTTTGTCGGTTTGTATCCCCTCAGTTTCCGCAATGACCTCACCCCCCCCAACCAAAAAAGGCTCCCGTTATGGAAGCCTTCTTTTTTATTCTTTTACAGCAGGTCGACCAGAATCTCCAGTTCGTGTTCCAACCGTTCCAGTTCCTGTTGAATGCATTTCATCCGGAATCCATTCCGGCACTGACGCCCTTCCCGTTGCAGGCCGGCGATTTCCGCCTTCCGGCGGAGGATGATGCTTTCCACATCGTCCTCGCCTTCCATCACGGTGGCGTAGTCCTTTTCAAACCGGGTCTTCGCGGCTTCCCGCCTGGACTTCTCATCTCCGTGCAGGATGAAGTTCACGTATTCGCCCTTGTTCTCTTCGATGAAGATCACCATCTCGTAAAATCCCATCTTCAGCCCGATGCGCTGCACCGTGTAAATATCAAACATGTTGGTCTTGCCCGTTTCCCGGACCTTCAGAATCTGCTCCCTCACCTTATCTGTCATCGTTCTGCACCTCGCTTATCTTCCGTACCACGTCCTCACCGTACACTACATTGAGGCCGGAACCGTTTTCCCATCGCATCAGCAGGCTGCCGGTGTCGTCAACCCCGATGACCGTACCTTTGGTGCCCGGAGACGGGGCCTGCCGGTCATCCATGCTGACCAGCTCGACCCGCGTCCCTTTCGGGAATTCGTTTCTGATCTGCTTTACCGTCTCTCTGCTCGGGAACATCATCTTACGCCTCCTGTTCTGCCACTTCGGCCTTTTCCTCTTCCGGCGTGCGGAATGCGGAGGAACCTTCCAGCCTCTCTAAAAGCCGTTTGCGAATCTCCTTGTATTCCGCTCCGATGTACCCCAAACGAAGAAGGAAGCACCGGAATGCGTATTTCTCATTCGGTACTTCCTTTTCTTTTGCCGTGATCCGTTTTGCGTTTTTTGCCATCCGGCAGAGCGCCGTGATGAAGTGCATGACCGCCATGCTCTCCCCGCTCCCGAGCATCCGCTTGAACCAGGGGAACACCACCCTGTCTTCCGTAAGGATCACGATGGGGTCTTCGCAGTCCAGCGCCTTTTTAATCAGTCCCGCCTTGCTGGCGATGAGTTTTTCGAGGTTGTCGACCTGCGTTTCCGTGAAGTCTTCCCTCGGCATCGTCAGTGTCCAGGAATCCGTGGTCGTCTCTTCCTCCACCGGGGTTTCGGTTTCTTCAACCTTGGGTTCTTCCGCCGGCTCCGGCATCTCAATCCCGAATCCCTGTTCCCGGAGGGCGGCGGCCAGGTTCTTCATCCCTGCTTCGTCTTCCGTGGTGATGCTGCCGTCCCGTTCCACCATGTAGTTCCCCACCGTGTAGGTGAAGGCCGGTGCGCCGTTGTACTTTGCGGCCTGCCCGGTAATCCCGGCGATGGCCTTTACCAGGTTCTTTCTGTCCTTGCCCTGTGCGTTTGTCTTTGCGTTCATCTTTGTGAACCTCCTTTGTTCTTTGGTTAGTGTATATATCACTCTAAACGCACATAAAGTCAAGTTATATTTTTGTGTTTTTAGATATAGTTTTCGTAGTATTTGAGGAATACAACTCTATAGTTTTTCCTCATCGATTTTCACATCTTCATACCGAAATTTCGCGCCGTCCCGGATGAGTTCTACATCTTTAGAAGTACCTACCTGCTCAATGTAGCGCTTCACTATTACATCGCAGAATTTTTCGTCCAGCTCTATGGTGTAGCAAATCCTGTCGGTCTGTTCACAAGCAATAAGTGTCGAACCGCTCCCACCGAACGGATCCAAGACATTAAAGTTGGACATGCTGGAATTCAGAATCGGATACGCCAGCAGCGGCACCGGCTTCATGGTCGGATGATCCGCGTTCTTCTTCGGTTTGTCGAACTCCCAGACCGTCGATTCCTTCCGTCCCGTGTACCACTCATGTTTTCCGTTTTTTTTCCAGCCGAACAGGATGGGTTCATGCTGCCACTGGTACGGAGACCGGCCCAAAACAAGGCTTTGCTTCTTCCAGATGCAGGTTCCGGACAAATAAAAACCCGCATCGCTAAAAGCTTTGCGGAAGTTGAGACCCTCTGTATCTGCGTGGAACACATAGATGCTGGCATTGTCCGTCATCACCTGTTCCATATTTGTAAAGGCCGCCAACAGGAATTGATAAAAGTCATCGTTGGCCATATTGTCATTTTTAATTTTCCCGGCGCTGCCCTCGTAATTGACGTTGTACGGCGGATCCGTCACAACCAGGTTAGCCCTGTGGCCAGCCATCAAGGTATCGAATGATTTCTCATCCGTGCTGTCCCCGCAGTACAGTCGGTGCCGGCCTAATTTCCACAGGTCGCCACGCTGGGTCATGCAGGGTTTCTTCAGTTCTGCGTCAACATCAAAATCATCATCCTTGATGCCATTTTTTATGTCGTCTTTAAACAGGTCATCCAGTTCCGCTGCTTCAAAGCCGGTCAACGATACATCGAAGTCAGCAGCCTGAAGGTCGTAAATCAACGCCTGCAACTTTCCCCGGTCCCAGTCACCGGAAATTTTGTTCAGGGCGACATTGAGCGCCTTTTCCTTTTCCGGTGGGAAGTCCACTACTACACAGTCCAGCTCAGTAATGCCCAGCTCCTTCAGCACCTTCCAGCGCTGGTGACCGCCTACGATGTTCCCTGTCTGTTTGTTCCATATCACCGGCTCAACATATCCGAATTCCTGAATACTGCGTTTCAGCTTTTCATATTCCGGGTCGCCCGGTTGCAAATCTTTACGCGGATTGTAGTCCGCCGGAATAAGTTCAGACAACTGTTTTTTTACAATCTCCATTTTCCCTCCTGCGCAGCAGCCGCTGCAGTCCCTTCTCAGCATCAGCCACATTACCTTTGACAGCCTGACCCTTCAAAGTCCTGTACTGTTGTGGCGTCAAATATTTTTTGCACAGCTTCAGCTGGTGCATAAATTCATACAGGTTCATCCTATCCGCCCCTTCCTGGCCGTGAGCAGACGTTCCATCAGGTCATCCTGCGGAGATTGCCCACTGTACTCACTGGAGCAGTTTTCTTTCACAATCTGATAAATTTCCATCCAAATCCTGTTAGCCTGTGACTTGTAGTCCTCCCCCATAGCCACAAATGGCGATTTCTGCGCCTTGCCCGTAGTGGGGTGCTTCGAGAGATGGCCGTATTCTGTAACAACAGCCTCGCATTGCCGCCATCTGGCCACACTCATTGCATACATTTCTAAAAGTTGGGGTGATATTAAATGGGAGCAGCCCCGCTCATGGAGCCACTCCCACGCTTCTTTATATATTGCATCCGCCTGCAGCGGTTTTCCATCTTTCTGTATTGCCGAAAGCATCTCGTCAGGTTTCGGCATATCCCGACCTTCCAAGTCGGCTGCGTTATCAAATTGAACCACCGTGATGTTCCGCTTGCCCGGATTGCCTTCCATGAGCTTATCTGCCAGTGGCTTTTTCTTTGCCCCGGCGCCCGGCCGTGCTCCGCCACGGTTCGTTCCGTCCTTCGCCAAATTTCATCAACTCCTGTTCCTGGGACCTATTACCTTGTTTGAATCCGCGTTTTTGTTTACGCGACCCCCCGCCCGGTCGTAAGAAAGGGGCCTGTAGAGATTTTAACGCCCCCTGGGGGCCGTTTTGACCTCCGACCTATACCCAGGTAAGGCCCCACCCTCAGCCGTGCCTTAACGATTGTGGTGCAAACCTGTCTCCATCCTCGATGCTGATCCGGGAGTGGCACGGCTTGCATAGAGCCATCAAGTTCTCATCCGCATGGGTTCCGCCACGCCGCAACGGCAGGATGTGATGCACTTCCGTCGCCTTGGTCAGTCGTCCTTCCTTCCGGCACTGCTCGCACAACGGATGCGCTGCAAGGTAACGGGCACGGATCTTTTTCCATTCGTTGCTTCCGTAAATCTTCCTCGCATTCTTATCACGACTGTACCGATCGTACTGCTGGTTCGCCAGTCGCTTATGCTCTTCGCAGTACCGGTCCTCCGTCAGCCTGGGGCAACCGGAATACCGGCACGGGTGCTTCGGTTTTCTCGGCATCCCTTTCACCTCCGATAGTCTTGTTTACAACGTGGAATGTTGCCCGACGTTTTACCACAATCTGCCCATCTTATTTACAAGACAGCAGCTTGTCCAATGTTGTGCCACAATCTGCCCGTCTTATTTACAAGACTGCGTCTTGTCCGGTGTTGTGCCAAAACGGCCCAGCTTATCAACAACATCGCAGCTTAGGGCGAAATCCCCAGCTTACCGCCAAAATTCCGCACTTAACTAAAAAAGCCAACCTTAGTCCGAAATCCTGACCTTAACAGGCTATTTCCCAACTTAGCCGGGAATTTGCATCTTACTGCCAAACATTCCAGCTTATCGCCAAATATTCCATCTTAGTCCGAAATCCCCAGCTTACCACCGTTTTCACACCTTAGTAGAGGTTTTTCCATCTTAACCGGTATTTTCCAGCTTAGTTCCGTTTTTTACACCTTAACCGGTATTTTCCAGCTCTACGATCAGCACCGGCATGTTGCTTTCAATGTGGAATGTTGCCAAATCTCGTGACAAAAATTCGGTATTGTCATTGACAACACGGCATGTTGCCCGATGTTATGCCATAATCTGCCTATCTTATCTGTAACATGGCATCTTGTCCGATGTTGTTTCAAAAGATGCCCACCTTACAGACAACATCGTAGCTTAGTGGAAAATCCCTATCTTACTACCGTTTTTTCCACCTTAGTCGGGAATTCCCAGCTTGCTGCCATTTTTCCAACCTTAGTCGGGAATTCTCACCTTAGTACCGTTTTTCCGACCTTAGTCAGAAATTCTTACCTTATTACCGTTTTTCCAACCTTAGTCCGATATTTCCAACTTAGTACCGTTTTCCCAACCTTAGTCCGAAATTCTCACCTTAGTACCGTTTTTCCGACCTTAGTCTGAAATTTCCAACTTACTGCCATTTTTTCCATCTTAGTAGGGAATTCTCACCTTACAGCCACTTTGTCCATCTTAGTCCGAAAATTCCAACTTAATACCAATTTTTGCACCTTAACCGGTATTTATGCCTCAACGCCTAAATCGGCATGTTATTTACAACGTGGCAGCTTACCGGTTGTTATGCCATAATCCGCCCATCTTATAAAGAAGATACCGACTCACCGCATCTCATGCCTGAATTCTGCCATCTTATTTACAAGACAGCGTCTTGTCCGATGTTATGGCAGATTATGCCCGGATTATCGGCATCTTTCCCGGGCATGGAAAAGCCCCCGGAAGATCCGCTCCTCCGGGGGCCGCCCTGTATTTTCATTTTTTGCTATTATAACTATATCACAGTCAAATAGTGAAAAAACAGGAAAAAACATGCAAAGCCTTTTAAATTTTTGCAATACTTTTTTATCGTAGTACGTTTTTTTACGTTTAATCAGATTCTCCCAAGTTTTTTTTCAACAGGGTTTTTATTTTCAACTTAAAGAGAATTATGATTGCGTAACAGAAGATAGTAGCGTTATTATAAATACCATGCTTAGTCCGATATTCTCAAATTGACTGCCGCTTTCTAAACATAACTGAATCTAACCTTTTTTAAATAACTTGTAAATAATCCAAAATATAGCAATTCCGATTAGAAGAGGAACAAACATTGCAAACGCCCCGATCGTTCCTACCACGATTGTCGTCACACATTGAATTGCGAAAAGCAACACATATGGAAAAACATAGTAATTTAAAATTGCTCCTAACCCACCTATTATATATACATCAAGATTATTTGGAGAAGGATTTACTGCCGATGGCTTTCTTCGCAATTCGAAAATTGCATACAAAGCAAGCAATATACCTACAAAGCCTCCATACTTTAAAACAAAATTAACCAAAGCTTTACTCCCTATTAAAAATATATAATAATTTTTTTAAACACCACCATGCATTCACTTATTGTTTTAATTATACCAAAAAAGAGGTGACCGTTAAACAGTCACCCCGTTTTTTTATTCCATATTTTTTTCTTCCAGATACTCAATTGCCCGGTCGTGGATATAACGCACGTTGCGGAGGACGTAATGCATGGACACCGCAATCTCCTCCCATTTCCGGTAATTGATGTACCGCATCTCCAGAATGGTACGTCCATCCACGGACGGCACGGACTCGATCATCTCTCGCACTTCCCGCTTGATATCCACAAGCCGGTCGATATCGTCATTGATTTCATTTTGCAAATCAATGATTTTACAGATAACCGCTTCACGCCGATGCACATCGCGGGAACCGCTCACTGGCTCATTGCCAAATGTTGTGGTCGCCTTGACGGCCAGTGAGTTCAGCGATTCCAACTGTTCCAGCTTACTGTTGATCCGCAGGTCTATGTGGTATGCCTGCGACAGGAATTCAACTGTGCCCATCTTCTTTCCTCCTCCTTCTTCAACGCCTCAACCAGCGCCACCGGATCCAAATCCGTTATGGCACTAAAGTACCCATGCAAAATCCAGTCAATGATTGCCTTTTTTTCCGGGTTCGTTTCTGCCGTCCCGCCCATCCGACGATAGTCCTTAATCGCCTGGACGATGATAGCGTTCGCCAGCAGCTCATACGGATGTAATGCCATCTCGCACCTCCAGTGCCGCTTTCACTTCATGCACAGACCGCACAACCAACGCCGTGCCGCCTGCCGCGATGATTTTACGGATGGTCGCCTCTTGTAACTTTGTAGGCTTGCCACGGTCGGTCTTGACCTCGAATCCATAGAAGCGTCCGTCAATACAGGCAATGATATCCGGGATACCTGCCGTCCCGTACATACCGCCATGCTCTTTCCAGCAGAAGCACCCCGGTACGGTTTTCAGATATGCCATAATCATTATCACAATTTCCCGTTCTTTCATCTGTCAAACACGCCTCCCTGTTCATGCGGTTTCCGACACATTTGACGCGTAATTTGCATTATATTGATTTTTTTTAAATTAAAAATCACATACGTGTGTGTAAAGGGTAATATATAAAGAGATAGGGAAATGATGTCAAATGCGTCAAATTTTTGGATAAATCCTGACGGTTCTCCTGCTTGGAAAACCGCCAGGAACTGCATAACTACCATCATTCCAACACCTCGCCCAGCCGTATCCCGGTAAGGATGCGCCGCCTTCCCAACGTGTCACGTCCACGCGTCAGGCCGGGGTAATACGCCAGTAACTGCTGTACAAAACTTTTCTGGGAATACGGCTTCAAGCCGCACTCTTCACAATAAACTTTGTACATATTAAAAAGTTCCGTGGAGCCTACGGTATACTCCGCGCCCAGTTCGCAGTAATCGTTTACAAACGACAAGACTGAATCCGACTCCTCGCGATACCGCTGGAGTTCTGCCTTATTTATTTCCGTTTCGGACAAGATATAATTGTTGCCCATCAGCCTGTGAAGCCCTTCCAGTGCGAACCGAAAGATGCCGTCCGCTTCCTGCCGGAACTTTTCTACCAGCTGCGGGTCGCGCTCATTTTCCGGTACCACCCGGTTGAACCGGATGATGGTCAGCCGGCGGTAGAACCCTTCGGACTTGTCCCCATAATTCTTGGGGATATTGTTACAGGAAAAGATGAGCCGCGCCGTGGACTGGAAGCTGAAGGGGTTCTTGTTCTTCTTTTCCACCGTCAGGTAGTCCTCCCCGACAAGGGCCTTGAAGATGCCGTTGTCCTCAATGTTCTTGGTAGGCAGGTCGGCAAAGATGTTCGCCAGCTTACCAAAAAGTTCGGCGGTCTTGAACCGTTCGTTCAGCGCCTGCCAGGTCACATTGCTCACGTTCTTCTTCCCCAACAACACATCGTTCAGCACCCGGAGCAACACTGATTTTCCAGCATGTGCCACCCCGACCATCAGGAAACACTTCTGAGCCGAGTTAACCGGGATGAGGAAATAACCCAGAATCTCCTGAATCAGTCCCACCTGCGCCATATCGCCTCCCATGGCGTCCGACAGAAACTTTTTGAACAGCGGGCAGTCCGCGTTTTTATCGTAGGTGACGTTCAGCTGCACCGTGGAACAGTACTCCGGCGTATGCTCGGTCAGCGTATCTTCCAGCACGTTATACAGGCCGTTTTTAACATTGATGATATAGGGATTGGAATTCAGTTCCCGGATATCTTTCTGCACGATAAGCCGCCACTGTTTTTCCGCATCTACAATCTGGGTCATCTTGGTTTCCCGAACCAGCATCTCCTCCTGCACCAGCCGCTGGGCTTCCATCACGGACATCTCGCAATAGACGCCACCCCGGTACACAAAGTGCTGTTCCGCCGCATAGAACACCTGCTTTTCTTCTGCCATATACTGTGCCAGCACACCGGGCAGGAACCGTAGTCCCGTTTCCGTCGACTCATACCAGTCCGGCACCGCCTTACTGGCCTTGGCCTTCCGTGCGTTCCTGCTTTTCTGATACGCCCGGCTGACCTCACGGTACACAGCGTTCAGCGATTTCATATTGGCCTGTTTTAATTTGAAATGACTGCGGATTTCGGTGTTAATGATAACGTCCGCCATGACAGAATCCTGGTTATACAGATAGTCCCGGATGAACTGATTCGCCGACTGCATGTCTTTGATAGGGTCTTCCCTGACTTCAATTTCCTTCAGGATTTCCAGCAGCGTATCGGTGTTCATCGGTTGGTAGCACCACGCCGCCGGCGCCTTCACCGGACATTCTCCGGTTGCGAACTTCGGGCATTGGAACCCCTTTTCGCAGATTGTCTTACAGCTGATGGGATTCGTTCCGCTTTCCAGGAAATGATTGATCTTCTTCTGGGTATTGTTCTCGTTGTAACCGGGGTACGGTGCTGACAGCTCATGGATCAGCTTCACCCCGCCTTCGAAAGGCGCCAGATTTGTAATCATGGCGTACCAGTCGTGTTCCGGCAGGGTCGCCGCATCATCCCGGCAGTGTTTCATAAAATCACATGACCGCATCACCTGCTCGATACCCTTCTCCGTCCCACTCTTCTTTTCCACCGGTTCCGTTTCCACTTCCGGCAACACATCCGAGAGCTGGTCCTGCGTATATTTGCGTTCCGGGTGAAAGCTGATACAGGTCACTTCCACCGGAACTTCCTTCTTGCAATGGTTAAAGCCGGGAAGCCGCATGACGCGGGACTCGTTCACACACATAGGGTCGCCGCCGAAATGCTTCACCAGCTGCTTCTGTATCGTGCGGAACCGTTCTACCTTCGCCGTCTTGTCCATGAAATAGTAGACATGCAGCGATTTCTGCGTTTTTATGACCATGGAAGGTTTCAGTGGAAATTGCTCTACCTTCTTCTGCTGCTCCTCAAACGTACCATCGTCCATCTCAAAGAACTGTGCATTGACACGCGATATGGAGCCGTCTTCCTGCCCGCCATAATTAACAACAAAGAATACGCCGCGATGCTGCTCGTTATGTTTCCGCAGCGTTTTTTCTATGGTCTTGTACTTGCCGCATTCGCACTCCAGCTTTGCGCCCTGGAACACGCCGCCCTTCTTATCGTCAAAGACGCGGAAACAGACTGTATCCGTCGGGTTAAACAGCGCGCCCAGCACATCGGTCGCCGAAACAGTCATACGTCCACCTCCTTAAAGCACCGGAGCGGCTTGTTCAACCGCTTTGCTTCCTCAATCTCCACCGCCATACCTCGGGATACCGGCCCAAATACCCACACCTCATCGCACAGACCGAGAAGCGCCAGCCCGAATGCCAGTCCGAGTTCCCTGTCGGCTGGTTTGTTGTCGTCCAGAATCTGCGGGTAAAGCAGATGACTGGCTATCGGCATAAGGCCATTTTTAATTACAAACCGGCAGTAGCGTACCGCTGCCTGCGTGTTCGTTTTCACATCACCGGCATACCGGGAAGCCACGTACACTTTTTTGCGGTTCTTATCGGCGCGGCGTTTCTTCTGCTGTTGCCGGTATTCTTTCATCAACTGCCCCAACGCCTCTCCTGCCGTAGGGTCTGCATATCCTGCTTTGTTTCTATACATAGGTCATGCCTCCAGTTCTTCCATGGTTCCGAAGGCCGGCCCGGCCGATGCCTCTGCAATCAAGGGAAGATCAAATTCCGGGAACGGCTTTTCTTCCATACATTTACGGATAAAAGCCACGGCTTCTGACAGCCGGTCCTTCGGGATGATGAAGGTAAGCTCATCGTGGATCTGAAGGATAGGCTTCAGCCAGGGCCGTTCCGGCAACCCGGCCAGAATCCGCACGATGGCCAGTTTCAGGATATCTGCCGCCGTACCCTGGATGGGTGTGTTCAGCGCGCAGCGTTCCGCAAAAGACTTCTGCCCCCAGTTATCAGAACGGATCTGTGGCAGATAACGACGCCGGCCAAGCCAGGTTTCGGAGTACATCCTCTTGGCGGCTTCGGCCTTGGCATCCTCCTGCCATGTGGTAAGACCACGATAGCCGTCTTTCAGATTGAAAAGAATATCTTCACATTCCTTCACGGATTTCTTAATCCCCGCCTTGAACTGCAGCGTCTTCTGCAGCCCTGCCGGGAAGAGTCCGTAGAAAGTGCCAAAGTTCACGTTCTTGGCAATGGTACGGTGTTCCTTATAATTTGCCGCATGCTTGTCCTGTGCTTCTTCGTAGCTGACGCCAAAGATGACGCTGGTCGTGGCGGCATGGATGTCGCCATTGTTACGGTAGGTATCCAGCATCACTTCGTCCCGGCAATAGAACGCACCGACACGAAGCTCTATCTGTGAAAAGTCCAGGGAAAGGATAAGATGGCCTGCCGGCGCCTTGATAAAATTACGGACGCCGATGGGGTCGTTTGTTTTCCTGGGCATGTTTTGTGCATTCGGATTACGGCAGTTCATCCGCCCCGTATCCGTAGACAGCGCGAACAAATCCGGATGGATACGACCGGTCACAGGATTAACAAACCGCATATAGCCGTCGATGTATGTGGATTTGAGTTTGCCCCATTTCCGGTACTCCTGCACCAGCGTAAAAAGCTGTGAGAGTTCGGGCCGGTTCTGGTCGCACCATTCCTTCAAAAGTGTCATGGTCATATCGTCCGCCGCCTCCCGGTTCTTTTCCGTGGTCTTCAGGACAGGCAGGCCCAGATCTTTGAACAGATAATTCTTAAACGCCTGCGTGGAGCAGTTCGCGCCAATCGGCACATCACCGATGACAAACGCGATTTCCTGCCGGATGCGTTCCATCTCCGCTTCCGCCTCGGTCTTGCGTTCCTGCATCAGCGGCACATCCACCGGAATGCCGTTACATTTCATGATGCCCAGGTACACCGCCGTCGGGCTTTCGATTTCCTCTACTATGTACCGGTGCTTCGGTAAATATTTGTCAAACCAGTCATTAAATTTATGGTAGAGACGCAGGGCAAAATCCGAATCGGCTGCGCCGTAGCGCACCGTTTCCGCGTCATTGCTGTCCAATTCATCAAAATGTTTTCCATCGGTAACGCTGGTAAAAGAAGGTAACGGTTCACCGAACAGTTCTTCTGCCAGCCTCTTCAGGCCGGACTCATTCAGTTTGCGAAACTCATAGACGCTTTTCAGCGTCATCTGCGAGGCGCAGATCGTATCGTACACGGGTGTCTGTATTACGATGCCCCTGGCATAGGCCATGGCGGATTCGAAAGCGATATTGTGGGCAATCTTTACTGTTGCCCTGTTTGTAAGAAATGCTGTTAAAAACATATAAAAATCTTCAGTATTAATATTGTTGCCAACACGATGCGCGACGGGGACGTAGATGCCGGTGCCTTCTTTTACGGAAAAAGAACAGCCGACGACATGCGCCCGCGCCGGGTCCAACGCGGCCTTATCTTCTTCACGGTACGGATCATCGGGCGCGGTCTCAAAGTCAAAGGCGACTGTGGTACTGTTTCCGATGTATTCCTGTATCCCCGTTACCGTGGTAACGCACTTATAATCTGTGGTCATTTTCATACTCCTTTGGGAAAGGCCCGGAGGGCTGTGCCTCCGGGCAATCAGGGTCACGCCAACGGTTCGATGACTTCCCCGCTCTCCGGGTCAAACAGCGGCTCATCTTCCACGATGGACGCCGGGGTCAGGTTAGCCACATAGTTCTTAACCATATCCGTCACTTCCGCAATCGCAGAGCATTCATCCGGGGACAACAGCCTGCCGAACGTAAACACCGCCTGGGAATATGCAATACCGGACGAGTTGGTAGCCCTCTTCAGTGAAATTTTCGTAACCACCTTGGACAACTTGCGCCCACGGGTGAGCTGGGATTTAACGTAATTGGTGAAAGATTTCAGCGACCCTGCGGGCAGGGACAGCACCAACGGGAACAACTCGCCTTCGCGAAGGATATAGAGCATCCGCTTGTTCTTGCAGAGTTTGCCCTGGCCTTCCCCGCTGCCGAACTGATTGTACGGGCATCTTGCACACTTTCCTCCCGGTGTACCAATGCCGGTTACACCGTCAAACGAGCCGCAATCCGGCGGATTATTTCCACCGGTATATTTGTTGCGATACATGGCATAAGCCGGATGGTTATAGCAAACCACGCCCGTCAGTTCCTTTGCCAGCTCCGCTTCATCCCCACCTGCAGACGGGATTTCAAATGCCGTGCCGCCACCGGCGGGGATCTTGATGCGGTCAAACGAAAATTCCAGTCCCATGCAGTCGTCCGACATAGCGTCATCCAGGAATTCCCTGTTGCCCAGTACTGCGTAGCCTTGGGTCACTGCTACTTCGTTCTTTTTTTCACTTGATTTCTTTGCTGCCATAATCTTTACTCCTTATAAAACTGATAATTATGTTTATCTCTGCGCCGTTGCGCTTAGATGCGTTGTTACTGTGATTTGCGGATACCGATCGATACTTTTTCAAACGTGTTGACGGTTCCGTCCAGCCAGGCCGGGACATCTTCGCCGGTCGCTTCGCGCTGTTCTTTAATGAAAGCCGCCAGCGTATTGGCGTTGACGGTTTCCGTGACCAGGCTGCCGTAGCCGTGCGCCTTCAGGATCACCATCAGGTCATCCTTACGCCCTGCCACCGGTGAAGCAAACAACCGGCTCTTCAGGTAGTAGGTACTGCCGTTCCGCGTAAACTTCGCCAGCTCTGCTTCTGCCATCGCGTCAGAAAGCTGAAGGTCCAGCCGTTCAATTTCTGCGGTCAGCGCCTTGACCTGGGCTTCCCGTTCCTTCTTCTGCTCCTGCAGCTCCCGGAGCCGGTCGGCCATCTGGAAAATCGTGGTCTGTTCCATACGTTTCTCACCTCCTTTCACTCCTTCCCGAAAAACTTAACCCCCTTACGCAGAAGAGTCCGCAAACGGATTCTTCCCCTTCCGGTAGTCATCGACCAGCATCTTGGCCAGGTCTATCTTCTCCCGCAGGGAACGGAGTATCTTACGGTCTACGGTCCCGACGCAAGCCAGATAGATATAATGGCAGTTGTTCTTCTGTCCGACACGGTGAATCCGGGCCTTGGCCTGGTCAAAATTTGACATGCTGTAATCCATACTGTAAAAAATCATGGTGCTTGCCGCCGTAAGCGTGATGCCCAGGCCGGCCGCAGCGATCTGCCCCACAAATATGCGGCAGCTGTCATCGGTTTGAAACCGGTTAATCTCACCGGCACGGTCTTTCACTCCGCCACGAATACAGGCATAGCCGATTTTGTTTTTCTGCAGAAGGGCCTCGATGTCGTCCAGTTCCGGCAAAAAGCGTGCCATCACCACAACCTTCTGCCCCTGTTCCATGGCAGAATCCAAAATATCTGCCAACGCATCCAGCTTCGCTGTACTGACATGGTGCTTACCTGTATCATCGTCAGTGATATGCCCGCCCGTCACCTGTGAAAGCCGCAGCAGCTTCGTCAGCACATTCATCGTCGTAACCTCGGAATCCGCCAGCTCGGCGAAGGATTCTTTTTCCAGTTCCCGGTACAGCTTCATAGCTTTCGGCTCCAAAACTACCGGGACTACTTCTTCTGTAATATCCGGCAGGTCCAGGCATTCGGCTTTCGTGACGCGGTATGCGATACTATGGACTTTCTGTAAGAAATCGTTCAGCATCCACTGCCGGAAACGCGGTACGTGATTGCCATAGCCAACCATGTCAAAATACGTGTTGCGGAACCGGTAAAAGCTGAGTCCAAACACGCTGCTGTTGGCGAACCGGTATTCAGAAAAAACATCCAGTTCCTTATTTGTAATAAGGGTGCCGGTAAGCAGCAGCTTATAAGTCGCACGGTCTCCCAGGTTATGCATGGTTTTGCTCTGCTTGGACCGGCCTTCTTTGATTTTGTGGCCTTCGTCCGCAATGATAAGGTCCGCATCGTACTGCAACAGATCCTTTTCCAGAATCCGCGCGGATTCATAATTAACTGTTATGACCTGTAATCCGTTGCCCGGATTCTGTTTTAGCTGTTGCCGTTTCTTATCGCTGCTGCCCTTCAGAATGGTCAGCGTGTATGGGAAACCCGCAAAGCCGGCAAATTCTTCTTCCCAGACACCGAGGATTGACAACGGCGCCACCACCAGCACTTTCTTAATCATTCCGAACTGATACAGTATGCCTGCGATGGCGATGGCGGTGATCGTTTTGCCACAGCCCATTTCCATCAGCAGCGCCACGCCCCGGCTAAAGGAATCGGAAGGAAGCAGACCGAACTTGCGGCAGGCAAAATCAAACGCAGCCTGCTGATGCGCATACGGTGCTGCCGTAATCGGCATGGGAAGGGACGGTTTATTCTGATTCAACACACTGTCCACCTCCGCTCTCCACTTCCGTGATCTCGATACCCTCCACGCTTGCGGCGGGCGTCAGCACCAGCACATCCGTAAACTCACCGAACAAAAATGTCAGCAGCCGCTTTGGCAGGCTGATGGTTCCGCTTTGCAGGACGGTCTGCTTGTTACCGGCCCGGTCGGCTACATTAATCGTCACTTTGTGTTTCATGACACTGTCCTCCTGGTAATTTGATTGAAGGGAAACCCGGTTCCCTCTCACTCCTTGCCGGAAAACTTCACCCCCTGCGGGGAAGGCAGCCGGGAGGACTCCGGCTGCCCTGTCAGCAACGGCTATTTGGCAGTCTTTTTAGGCTGTCTGCAACGCCCCTTGCGTTCTACGCCAAGCGCCCGGGCAACTTTGTCCAGGATTTTATTTTTCCTGTTGGTCATTGCTACACACGAGGGCAGTTTCCCGGTCTGCTTTGCTTCGGCCTGGCGGATGGCCTCCAACTGTTCACACATTCCGAAATGGCGGTAAATCAGATCCTGCTGGGCTGCGGTGCATTGTTCAATGACACTCCGGGCCACGGAAATCTCCGGGTTTTCCGGTTCCGGCTCTGCGAACAGCACAGCTTCCACGCTGTTTTTCTTATCACCGACGGTGTCCCATGGATCCACGGCATCTTCGGCATCCGGGTCCGACTTGTACCTGGCTACCTTGGTTTCAAACAGCGGGTCGCGAAGTTCGCCTTCATACCGGTCGGTTAAATCAGCGTCGTAATCCATCTGATCCAGCACCATCGTCAGTTCCAGAGACAGGTCTTTCCCGACCTCCAGCTTCTGGACTACCGTGCGTTTTGCTTCCGGGTCCCAGTACCGGTAACAGTAATACCGGCCATCAGCAGTCAGGTAACATGCGCGTTCGGGATTGTACTTGCTTCTGCGCGTCGTCGTTTCTTTGTTCTTCATTGCAGTGTCCTTCCCGCCCGAGAGCCAGGAACGGTGGGACACAAAAAGAGCCTGCGGCGACGATGGCCACAGGCTCCAGCAAATCCGAAAACGGGCGCACTTAAGAACCGGTGGGTGCATCGTCGCGTAAGCACCGTCGTTATCACGGTTCTTACGGTTCCATATGCATCCCATCGCCCTAATGCGCACTCGGACTTTGAAATATTTTGTATTACGGCTTAGCCCATTAATATATATAAAATAAAAAGCCGGAATTATCTGTCGAACCATTACTGGTCCTTACAGATAATTCCGGCGGTCTGCTTCACGTTTACACGGGGCAACTTGCGGTAACTTCTGTTTTATGCAGGAGTCTTACCGATTGATTGCTTCTGCAAAATCTTTCATCTGGCACTGAACGTCCTGCCAGAGTATACGGGTTTTCCTTTTCGTCCTTTTGTCCTTTACTTCCAGATACACCTTTCCATCGGTTTCCTGTATAGCATCACAGAACCTTGGCGGCTGGGGGTTATCACTGTGCAAATCATATATTTTTTTTCTCACTCGGTAAATCCTCCTGTATCAAAACGGCACTTCTTCCGGAATCGGATCGTCTTTCATATCATCTTTCATGAACGCATCTATAACATTACGGTAGGCCGCACCCAGTCGCGGATGTTTACAATATTCTGCCACGGCCGTAAACAAGTTATTTACAAAAGCCGAATATTGCGGATTTCTATTACTACAAAGGAATTGGCTTCCTGCAGAAGTCGTTTGCATCCATATTTCCTTCGCGTAGACATCGGTTTCGGTCTGCCGATATGTGCTTTTTACAATGTCTGCTAAAAATAATCTGGCCCCATTTTTCATTCGCAAATTGTAGCAGTCTCCATGAATTGCCGTGTGAGATCCAAATGCGTTTGAAACGAAAACTGCTTCTGAAACACGGTCAGGATAATCGCCACCCCTATCTTCATAAAACTCTTCGCAAGTAAAAAACGGATGTTCTGGGAAGCCATTCCTATCGATCTCCACATCGGCCAACCCCGATGCAGTTTCGCGCCACCATTCCAGTTTTTCTGCTTCCGTATCTGTCTTTAACTTTTCCACAAAGCACAACAAATACTGTTCAGTTCCTGTGAGTTTTTCCATGTCCACGCCAACCAGCGTGTCAATGCTAACCTGGAGTTTTTCCGCGATTTTGATTACAAGATCAATGCCGGGTCGTAGTCCGGCGTCCTTCTTCAGTTTTGCCAGATATCCGATACTGACGCCGATTGCCTTCTCTACTTCGCCAACTTTCATGCTTTTGGCTTTGAGTAAATAATAGACGTTGTTCATAAAGATTTCCTTGCTAAATTCATTGGTCATCATGTGTGCCCTCCTGTGTATTTTAACTACTAAAAAGATAACATTTTCGGAGAAAGATGTCAAGTGCTTTTATATTAGGAGTTTTCTCTTTTTATTTTAAAATATCGGAATAATATTCCGTTTGTTTTTTGTTTCGATTCTTTCTCTTTCTTTTTTCGTTTTTTAACCAGTGGTACATATAACGGCCTTTTCCTACTACACGCTTTAAATTTAACCATCAGGCAAAATAAAAAGCCGGAATTATCTGTCGAACCATTACCGGTTCCTGCAGATAATTCCGGCGATCTGCTCCACGTTTACACGGGGCAACTTGCGGTAACCTCTGTTTTATACATTTTTTGTTTTTTTCGTAAAACCTGTATCCGGTACTTAGATCCCGGGTGCAATAACTCCATTACCGATTTACGGCTTTTGCCGCTTCGACCTGGTAGACAACGTCATCCCAGAGTATTTTTTCGTACTTGTTTTTATCGCTTTTCTTTTGCAGGTAAGTGGTGCCGTCCTGCTCAACAATTACTTTGCAGAACATCGGTTGCACTTGCTTGTCGCTATGTAAATCTCTTACAGGGTGTTCTATCATAAGCCGCCTCCTCTTACTCTTTTAGGAATCTGTCAATAGCACCGATGGAATCCCTGTCGAATGTCAGATGAGACCTTGCGTCATCAACAGTTTTGTAAAGCCGCTCCATTGCTTCAACTATCTGATCGCAGGCAAGGATCGAGCACACGATGGGTTCTACATATTTTTCCTGTCGGATAAAATAAATTTCAAGAGCTTTACGCCGATCGAATGACCCAGGTTCATATTGACTTACAAACATAAGATACACTTCACGGTCACTAAAAGTATCAAAGAGCACATGAAAACAACGTCCTTCAATTGTGGTAGGGTGGTCATGATCAAGGAAGTGGGAACAATATTCGGTCTTTTTGTAAGAAATATAATTGCCATCTGGATCCATATCGCAACAATCAACTACTCTGAATAGCGGATGTTCGAACTCGTAAGTTTCATCCTGTATCATGGGCGGCAACATTTTCCATTCCAATGTAAAATTTTCAGTCAGCATAGTGAGCCGGTCCAGAAAGGCAAGCATCTTTTCTTCATTTTCAGTCAGGCCTTTGTGTTCCGTATACACCAAAGCGTCCAAGGTCTTTCCTAACTGTTCTGCCACACTGCAAAGTAAGTCAACTGCAAAGCTGCCTTTAGTATCGTCTTTTGCCAAACGCGAAAGGTAGCCTGGGCTGACTCGCGCACTCTGTTCGAGGGTACCAATTTTAATGTTCTTCTCTTTTGCAACCCGATAAATATTATCAATGAGGCGATTTCTGTCAAAATCCATATCACATTCCTCCTCTTGTTCAAATAATAACACTATTTGAATATTTAGTCAAGCATTATTTTTTATTGAATAAAAATTCAAGATAATTGAACATAACGTCCTATATTTATTATATCAGTTAACGACTAAAACTGAAAGTTATCCGTCCGAAAGAACCCTTGTACCCTGCATTTTACCGGCCTTTGCATGGAAAAAGTATTAACTGTCAATTGAAGTCTTTTCTACCCATAAAAAAGCTTTCACCAGATTTCAAATCTGCTGAAAGCTTTTTTATATTGTTAGTTATTCATCTGCGTTATCAGTCCACATTTCACACTGACTGATAACGGTTGTGATTGCGTCCTCCATGCCTTCCGGCGGATATTTGTGTTTTTTCAGCAGGCGCTTTACCATCCTGCGCATTCCGGCACGGGCAGATTCTTTTATCTCCCAATCTACAGTCCGGGACTTCCGCAGCGCGTCTGTCAGTTCTTTTGTAATAGCAACAAGCTCATCGTTGGTATAGAAGTCCTTCACTGCCTCTGGCCGGGTAAGGGCGTCATAGAACGCGAGTTCTTCGTCTGTAAGCCCCATCTCAGTACCGGCCTTATGCGCGTTGCTGATATCTTCAGCCATCTTCATCAGTTCTTCAATGACCTGCTCGTTTGTCAGCATACCATTAAGATAGGACTTCACAATGCGATCCAGCATCACAGAAAATTCCTGTGACTTTACCACATTCGTGCGCTTGTATATTCGTACCTGTTCTGCAATCAGTTTTTTCAACAATTCTACCGACAGGTTCTTTTCTGGTAATTTGGCGATTTCTTTCATAAATGCAGAGTTGAAAAGATTGAACTCCTTATCCACGTCCGTGAACAGATTGATAACGCCTTCGCTCTTTACACTCTGCTTGAGCATTTCGTTAATCTGGGCATTAATATCCTTTAGTGAAATATGACCCGGCTTTTCTATTTTTATCAGAACGGAACGCACGGTCTCAAAGTATGCTTCTTCCCTACGCTCCTCGGCTGTAGCAATACTCTTCGACAGGGAAAATGCCTGCCGCATCTTATATGCCTCAAGTAGATAGCTTTCTTTTGCATCTTTCTTCTGTGGGCCGGACAGGAAGTTCACACCGCCGGTAATAAGCTTTGCGCGGGTCAAATCGCTTTCTGTAGTCAGGAATGCGAAATAGTCAAACCCGTGGAACAAATCACGGCAGACAACCAATTTCTCTTGGAATTTCTTATAGGCAGTCTTGGCGACGTCCATATCTCCGTAGTTACGTTGATCCTGCGAGGTGTACTGTTTCATCGCAGCCTTCAGCGCGGCAGCAATACCGATGTAGTCGACAATCAAACCGCCTTCCTTGTCCTTGTACACACGGTTGACGCGGGCGATAGCTTGCATCAGGTTATGCCCTTTCATGGGCTTGAAAATGTACATAGTGGACATGGACGGAACATCAAAGCCTGTCAGCCACATATCAATGACAATAGCAATCTTGAAATCGCTGTTGTTATCTTTAAATTCTCTGGCCAGCCCTTCCCGGAAAGCTTTGCTTCCCGTATAACCCTTATCCTTCCATTCCTCGGGGTCCTGGTTACTGCCGGTCATTACGATTTTAACTTTACCTTTCCATTCCGGCCGCAGTTCCTGGGTAATGTATTCATAAATCTTTACCGCAATTGGGCGCGAGTATGCCACAATCATCGCTTTGCCCGTCTGTTCGTACTGCCGGTAGTTCTCGTAATGGTCAACAATATCATTGCAGAGAGAATGAATGACCTTGGGCGTGCCAAGGACGCTGTCCATATGGGCCAGTTCTTTTTTGCTTTTTTCAATGTCAACTTCGCTGGCATTTTCTTTCAGGCGGTCATAGGTCGCATCAATTTTTTCCAGAATCTCGGGATCAAGTTCCAGCTTGATAACCCGGCTTTCATAGAAAATCGGGCGCGTTGCACCATCTGCGACAGCCTGCGTCATGTCATAGATATCAATATAATTACCGAAAACTTCATGGGTGTTCCGGTCTTCCAGTTCGATAGGTGTCCCCGTGAAACCGATATAGGTTGCATTCGGCAGCGCATCACGGATACGACGTGCATTGCCAATCGTAACCTTGCCAGTCTTGGCATTTACCCGCTCCTCGAAGCCATACTGGCTACGGTGCGCCTCGTCGGCCATAACAACAATATTCCGCCGGGTGGATAACGGCTCATTGCTTTCTTCAAATTTTTGCATTGTGGTAAAGATGATGCCGTTAGCTTCTCTGCCAGCAAGCCAGTTCATCAGACCGATAGTCTTGGAACCGCGTGCAATTTCTTCGTCAGTCAGTTTCCGCTTTTCCGCCTGGATAGGTACTTGCCGCAGAAAGTCAGCACATTTGGAAAACTGTGCGAATAGCTGGTCATCCAAATCGTTACGGTCGGTAATGACAACAATGGTAGGACTATTCATGGCTGACTGAAGTCCTTTGACATAAAAAACCATGGAGAGAGATTTACCGCTGCCCTGGGTATGCCAGAACACACCACCGCGCCCATCGCCAAGTTCGCTGCTCGCCCTAACCGTAGATTCGATGGCCTTTTTTACTGCGAAGTACTGATGGTAAGCAGCCAGAATTTTAGCATCTCCACCAGTTTCTTTTGAAAAACAAATGAAATTGTGAATTATATCCAGGAACCGTTCCTTCGCAAACATTCCCTTAAATAGCGTAGTGAAATCAGCATAGCGGGTTTCTTCATAATCGCCGTCTACAGTTTTCCATTCCATAAAACGGTCAATGCTTGCTGTGATAGTACCTGCCCGCGTCTGGGACTGATCGCTGATTACGCAGAAAGCATTATAAATGAAAAGGCCCTCTATAACCTTCATGTAATTTCTGATTTGAAGGTAGGCATCTTCTATCGTAACAGAATCTGCTTTCGGAGATTTTAATTCCATGACCACAACAGGTATACCGTTTAAAAACACAATGATATCCGGCCGCTTAGTTTCATTTTCAATGAAAGTCCACTGATTGGCGACAATAAAGCTGTTTCTGGTCGGGTTCTCATAATCAACCAATTGTACAACTGTGCTCTTTTCTTCACCTTTATCCCGGTAGGTCACCTGGACGCCGTTTTGGATGTAATCCATGAAGGTTCCGTTTTTGGAAACAAGCGACCCCGCTTCATAGTTACGGATTTTATATATTGTTTCATCAATCGCGGCTTGCGGTAGCGTTGGATTAACCATCTCTAAAGAATTTCGCAGTTCATCCGCCATAAAGGGGTCACGAAGCTCCTCCGGGCTCCGCTCGATGTCAGGTCCATAGACATGGGTATACCCGAGGTTTGTCAACAATTCAATAATTGAGTTTTCATAACTCGATTCGTTGAATACCACCATGAGTGGTTACCTCCTTTATGGTTAAACAAGAATTTAGCGATTTAAAGGTCGAGGTTGGAAACGTCCAATTCGCCAGACATTAGTTTTGGCAGCAAGGCATCACGTAATTCTGATAGCCGAAGATTCTCTAATAGATTCAGGGTGATAGTTTGCCTAATTCGCGCCAAAGTAATCGAGATTTCACTTTGTTTTTCAATTGGAGCATACGGCACTTCAATAGAAGCCATATCCGCATAATTTCCCTGTGGAAAAGTTCCCGAGCGGGATTCAGTTTTTAATGTAAATTCTGTTTCAACTTCTGGTAGCAAAATATACTGATAAAGGACAGCCGGGCTCACTCTATCCGCAATCGCTCGAATAACCATAAGCCGAGTAGATGCGATGTAGTCCGAAGCATCAAACAAAACAAAACCATGGTGATGATTTCTGGGTCGTATTTCGGAATACAGAATATCACCGAACTGGAAACGCTTTTTAAAATGACCCTTCAAATCTACGTTAGGTACAAGTGGTGCAGTAGTGAAAATTCCGTCGGTTACATCACTGCTATTGAGCAATCGTATCATCTTTTTGGCAACCGGAGTATAATCCAAAATATTATTTGAGAGATTTCCAATTGTAGTACTATCTGTGCAATGGCATAACCAACTATTAAATATTAGTGCAGCTTGCTGCTCTAAATTCTTGTTTATCTTCTTGTTAGCAACAATTTTTTCATCTATGGTTTCTAAGAAACTCGCTACCTTGCGCTGAATATCAACCGAGGGCAAATCTATTTCAATTTTACGAAATTCTGCTTGTTTGATACCCGTTACTGTCGTTCCTGTCTGACGTTCGAGTAATTTAGTCTGACCAAGAGGAGAACGCAGATAATAATACAGGTATCCCGTATCAAGGACACCATGCTTTCCACGCAACGTCAATAAACGCTGTGCCAAGGCAACGTCATCTCTGTCTAAACGTGCTGTCACACCAAGCGGAGCTTCCGTCGTCATCAACACATCACCGATTTTAGGAAATCCACGAACCATAAAGCGGTCATACTCTTCTTGGGAAATATAATAACACTGTGAATAATCAATATATCCATCTCGAACAGATTTTGCACTTAATGTCATTATGCCTTCGTCTGATTTTTGTGGCGTTTTCCCACGATAGTCAATAAGCGACTCAAGAGCTTCTTCCATTTTGTATGTTTTAAATATCATACCCCAAAGCCCCCAGCTGTTTTCTAATTTCGTTCTGCAGCTCTATCGACCTATCGAAAAGAACCGTCAATTCAGAAGTCAATCTTGTCATTTTCTCTTCAAATGGTTCCCCGTCATCAGCCTGCTCTTCAATGCCAACATATCGACCAGGTGTAAGGATGTAGTCCTTTTTGGCAATATCCTCAGTGCTAACCACTGCACAGAAGCCCTTCACATTTTCGAGCGTTCCTGCAACATAAGCCTTGTATGTTTCTGCCATTTTTTGAATATCACCATCTTCAGTGTCCGTTAGTTCCCTCAGACGACGAGTAACCATTGTACCAAGATTTCTGGCATCAATAAACAGAGTCTTTCCAGGCCGTGCTTTTTTCTTGTTTAAGAACCACAGACAAACTGGAATCTGCGTGGTATAGAACAGCTGAGTCGGCAAACTGATAATGCAGTCTACCAGATCTGCCTCAATAATGTTTTTGCGGATATCTCCTTCACCACCAGATTGGGTAGAGAGAGAACCGTTCGCCAGCACCATACCGATTTTTCCTTCAGGAGCAAGATGCCAAATCATGTGCTGCATCCATGCAAAGTTAGCGTTGCTGGCAGGTGGTGTACCGTATTGCCACCGCTGATCTTCTTTTAATTTATCCGCACCCCAAGGCGTCAAATTAAAAGGAGGATTGGCCATCACGAAATCAGCTTTCATTCTCGGATGCTGATCACTTAGGAATGTATCATCCGGAATTTCACCCAAATTGCAGTCAATACCGCGAATGGCGAGGTTCATTTTTGCCATCTTCCATGTTGTTGGATTGGACTCCTGTCCATAAACAGATATGTTATTGATATTGCCTCTGTGGTTTTTCACAAATGCAGCAGACTGTACAAACATACCACCAGCACCACAGCAGGGATCATATACGCGCCCGTTGAAGGGTTGGAGGATTTCCACAATGGTACGAACAACACAGGATGGCGTATAGAATTGTCCGGCGTTTTTTCCTTCCTGCTCTGCAAAATTGCGCAGGCAATATTCATAGGTTCTTCCAAGCAGGTCCTTCTCGTCAGCACCATCTGCCATTTTCACATTTGTAAACAGGTCTACCACATCGCCCAGCCTACGCTGATCCAGCTCGGCACGGGCAAAATTTTTTGGCAGGATTCCCTTTAGCTTTTTGTTTTCCCTTTCTATTGCCGCCATGGCTTCATCAATGGTTTTACCAATAATAGGCTCATGGGCTACGGATGCAATGTCTTTCCAACGAGCGCCTGCGGGTACGAAGAAGATGTTGTCTGCCTCGTATTCATCCCGGTCTTCTTCAAACCCTTCGCCTTCTTTAATCAGTTCCTGGTACTTTAATTCGAAGCTGTCAGATATGTATTTCAAAAAAATCAACCCAAGAATAACACTCTTATATTCCGAAGCATCCATATTACCACGCAGCACACAGGCTGCGTCCCATATTTCTTTTTCAAACCCAATATCAGCGGTATTCTTATCTGCCATTGCTTGTTCCTTCCTTCTTTATACTACATCTTAATATTATATTATACACGAATAAAACCGCTAAAAAAAGACCGATTTTATGATACACCATAAAATCGGCCTTCACAATTCATTCTTCTACTGGATGTTCCTGCATATATTCTTTTCTCAATTCAGAAAGTGTTTTTCCTGTCTTTTTATGAATCGCAAATTTATAAGTATGTACAGTCGGCCAACCCGTAACACTTTTTAACCATTCCAACAAAGACATTTCGCCATTATCTGTTGAAACATGCCCATTTTCCATAAGCGTTACCTCTTCATCACTATATTTGGATGTGATAATGTCGTCCTTTTTTACAATACCCCAGCTCAACATATCAGTAATTCGGGGAAGTTTTTTCTTCTGTACTACAGCTTTAGGTTGCTTCATTCCTTTAGCCCAATCATTAGGTTGCTCAATAACAACAAAAGCAGGAGCAATATCGGAATCACCGATATGGTATAGTTTCAATTCGCATAAAATAAATCCTATATCTTCTGTAGTATGACTATTCAGCCATTCTATCGCTGCTCGGTGTTCCTCACGGGCTTTCTTTACAATCCAGATGACCAGGCCGGCAGCCTTGCCGGAAGCATAGGTTATCAACTTACCTAAATGGTCATGATCTGTGGCTTCCAGCTGGTTTTCAATGACAATTTTCATACCGGTGTCCGCGTCAACCGCAAAAATATCAACATTAAAATCACCTACAGCGGATTCGGTTTCTTCAATATCAATATCAATACCAACAGCTTTACTCAGCCGGCCAATATTATCTGCAAGCCAGGGCGTAAAGTCTGAGGCTTCTTTTGGCCATACCTCACGCAGGTCTTCAATTTCTTCCAGGAATCCAAGCTTCTTTTCCATGTAATACACCCCCGTAAAAAATTGTTAATTTGGGTTTCCTACATTATATCATATTAGGCCTTTTACCCAAAACTAAAACCCATCACTGAAAATTGCTATACGCATTTTTGATGCATTTCAGTGATGCCCTCACTTGAGCAACTTAAAGTGCAGTTTTTCCTATAAATCATTCTTCTTCCAAGTTTTTCTCCAATTTCATTTCATAAATTTTTCTATGTACTCCGCTCAATTTCCGCTGTACTCGCCTTTCAGCCGCAATCATTTCCTCATCTGAAGAATAGTATCCAGATGCGGCCCGCTTTTTAAACAGTTCAACTTCTTCCCAAACAGCTTCTTTTTCGGATTGCAATTCTTCAGCCTCGTCGTAGTATTCACACTCGCCACCGGCGTAAAGCCGATGTGGTTTAAACTCCGTACCGTCACGCGGGTACACCGCACAAAACGCCTTCTGGTAGCCTTTCTCGCCATCTTCGGCAAAAATGCAACCCCTACAATTCGGGAAATTGTTACTTCCGCGATTGTCGGTAAGCCCCTCGGCTTCCCACCTTTCTGCCTGGGTAAGTTTTTTTTCTGCCATTCCAATCACTCCTTATATCCATAAAATCCGTAAGGCAACACCATATTTCTAATCAAACTGATGTGGACATTTACTGCAGAGCCTTATGGCCTTATCCCAGTCGGTAACTTCTGGCGTGCTGCTCTTTTTAAATTCCCCGCGTCCACAGTGCAAAACGTCCCAACATAGTCCCTCTGAAATTTCTTCTTTAAAATATGGGCACCATCTCATTCTCTCAAAACCTTCTACTAAGGCTCTTTTCATATATTCCTCGTATTCCTCATATTCTCTAACTATGTCCGGAGGAGCATCTTCCCGAAGCACAAAATCACACTTTTCCATATCTATCCACTTATAGAATCTCGGTTCCAATTTTATCGCCTCCCCTTTTAAAACCAGAACTCCTTCATGGCTTGTAAGAATTCTTTTGTAATTGGGTAGCCAGAACTCTCACCAATGACAGAATCAATGCCACAAAACGGGCAGAGTGCAGACCCTTCTGCATCGCCACACCATTCTTCGATTTCTTTAGGATCAAAAATCTCCAGGCAGTAAAAGCAACCACATTTCGTTTCACTCATTAATTCATCTTCGTTATTGATGGAAAACGCATGCGCATCAATCACGTCCTGCTCTGTATAGCCTTTACCGGCTTTTATGACTTTATCTTTTGGTATTCCTGGATCACTTTCAATCGCCCATTGCCTTAGCTTTTTCATTTCAGTCTCATACAGCCCTTTATCAAAGTAAAACGGACCAAGTTTAGAGTAGTCCCAATTATGGTCCGGATTGGTAAGGTTGGTACGATATGGGTTTTTAAAATCTGACCAGACAATTACATCATTTTTTTCTTCAATTTTTAAATGTAACGGCCAGCATCCTTTACATCCGCATGTGCAGTCTAATACTTCTGGAGAAAACTCAGCATTTGGTTTCCTAATTTTAATCATTTCATCCCACAAATTGAACGCATACAGCCCAGAGTAAGATCCTGCTATTTGCGGACAACCTTCTTTTGTAGCGTATGGCAATTCAATTTTCCGAACAATGTCAATTAAATTTTTATCATTGATGAAAATTGAAACAACAGTTGACGGGCCTGCTTTAAATCCAAACTCGCATTTCGTAAGTTTCAGTTTTAAAGTATCCAAGTTAGCCACCTCCATTATCATCTTCCGAGTATAGTATAGCTAAATTGAAGATAATACAGGTCGCCCGGCAGGCGACAACTATCATTTTAGGTAAGTTTTTCATTTAAAGTATTCTATTTTTAATATACTATCGGGTTACCATTTTCATCAAATCTTTTATAATCCGGTTCGTATGGTTTTCCGGTTCTTAGTGCTTTTTTTATTTCTTTTAATATAAACTCGTGTTAAGGCCGGACTATAATTGACCCAAAGGGCCGGAAAAAAATGACCCACCTCATACCAAAATGGATTACCATAATAAGTGAGCAAACTTGTTAGGG
>OMYP01000021.1 GCA_900315345.1 uncultured Selenomonadales bacterium
AGCGGACATGGTGGAAAAACCGCCGGTAGACGAAGCGCCTTCCAATATGGCTGTATTAGGCCGGTATATTATTACACCGGAAATTTTTGAGATACTGGAACGGACAGATCCCGGAGCCGGCGGTGAAATACAGCTGACGGACGGACTGCGGGCCTTATTGAAGATACAACCAATCTACGCCTATAATTTTGAAGGACGCCGCTATGACGTGGGAGACAAGCAGGGATTCCTGGAGGCCTCCGTGGAATACGCCCTGCGCCGTCCGGAACTGCGGGACGGATTTTTGAAATATTTAAATGCGATTGTAGAAAAGGAAAAGTAATTAAAAATAAAAAATTATGTGCATAAAATTATGTGGCAAGGGAAAGGCGTGAGCAAACCGTCGGAGGCGATTGCGTCATTCCATGAGATGAAATTCGCCGTCGTGGCGAGACTGTTCGAGGGACGAAGTCCCGAGTTTCGAAGCCACAGGCGAATGAGTCCATGGGCACACAAACCTCAATTTATTTTTTTTATTTGTTTAAGGAGAGTTATCTGATGAATATTCTCGTAACAGGCGGCGCAGGCTATATCGGTTCCCATACAGTACGGGCCCTGGCGGCTTCAAAGAAATTTACGCCCATTGTCTATGACAATCTTTCAACCGGCCACGAAGCTTCTGTGCCGGACACTGTACAGCTGATTACAGGCGATATCCATGATGTGCCATTCCTGAAACATATCATGGCGGAATACGAAATTGACGGAATTATACATTTTGCGGCATCCTCTCTGGTAGGAGAATCCATGACGGATCCCGCAAAGTATTATTATAATAATGTAGAGGGAACCCTCCACCTGTTAACAGCCATGCACGAGACAGGGGTTGACCATATCGTATTTTCTTCGACAGCGGCTGTTTACGGTGAACCGGAAAGGACACCCATCGAGGAGGATTTCCCGACTGTGCCGACGAATGTCTATGGCCGCACCAAGCTGATGATTGAAAGCATGATGAAGGATTTTACCATGGCCTATGACATGGATTATGTGGCCCTGCGGTATTTTAACGCGGCCGGTGCCGCTCTGGACGGCACTATCGGGGAAGATCACAACCCGGAATCCCATCTGATTCCGCTGATTTTAAAGACGGCCCAGGGCGTTCGGGATCACGTTTCCATCTTCGGTACGGATTATCCCACACCGGACGGGACATGCCTGCGGGACTATATCCACGTGCTGGACCTGGCTGATGCCCATGTGCTGGCTATGGAATATTTAGCGAATGGCGGGAAGAGCGATGTGTTTAACCTGGGCAGCGAAGCAGGCTTCAGCGTTCGGGAAATTATTGATACTGCGAAGAAGGTAACGGGCATTAATTTCAAAGTGGAAGAGGAAGCACGCCGGGCCGGGGATCCGGCAGTCTTAATTGCATCCAGCGCTAAATGCAGGGACATGCTAGGATGGAAGCCCCAGCACAGCAACACGGAAGAAATTATCAAAACCGCATGGAACTGGCATAAGGAGCATCCGTACGGATACGGGGTGTAAATTCCGCAGGAAGAAAAATACTGCGACAGTCACGATTCAGGCAACAGAACGAAACAAAGAGTTTTTAACGGGAAATCGTTACGGGATTGTTGAGTGATCAGCAGTCCTGACGACAGTGGCGGAAAATTTTTATGCAATTAGTGGTGGATAAATTAGAAAAATCCTTTGGCATCCAGGAAGTGTTTAAAGATGTCAGCTTTATGATTGCCAAAGGGGAAAAGATCGGGCTGGTGGGCGTTAACGGCAGCGGTAAATCAACTTTGGTAAAGTGTCTCCTGCAGCCGGATTATGCGGATCGGGGTACGATCAGTTTTGAACCCGGCATAAGGGTAGGGTATGTGGAACAGGGGTTTGGCAGCATTGGAAATGAATCCTTATGGGATTTTATGATGAAAGCCAATCCGGAAATTTTATCCCTGCGAAAGAAACTGAAAGAACTGGAAGCTGCGTCTGCTTCCGGCAGCCAGAATGTTCTGGACAGCTATGGCCGGGTTACCCAGCGTTACGAATATCTGGACGGATATAATTATGAAGCAAAATTGAAAATGGTATTGTTTGGCCTGGCGTTTCCTGAATCTATGTGGCAGATGAACGCATCCACACTTTCGGGTGGTCAGAAGACGCGTCTTATGCTTGCGGCTGCGCTGGTATCTTCGCCGGATTTTATGCTGCTGGACGAACCTACCAACCATCTGGACATCCGGATGATGGAATGGCTGGAAGGCTATCTGCGGGATTTTAAGGGCGGCGTGCTGGTAGTAAGCCATGACAGGGCTTTTCTGGATCATGTAGCCACCAGGATACTGGAAATGGAAGGCGGTCATCTGCGTTCCTTTACGGGTAATTACACGAAATATCTGGCCCAGAAGGATATCCTGACACGGACGGAACGGGCGGCCTACGAGGCCCAGCAGGATTTTATCGCGGAACAGGAAGCGTACATCCGGCGTTTCAAGGCCGGCATTAAAAGCAAAATGGCCCGGGGGCGGCAGTCCCGGTTGGACAGGCTGGAACGGCTGGAGGCACCCGTAGAAAATGAAACGTTTTCCCTGCGCCTTCCCAAAGCGCCGGAATCTGCTGAGCGTGTACTGATTCTTGAACATTTAAAAGCAGGATACGGAGAAAACGTACTGGTACATGACGTTGACCTGATTCTGCGCCGGGGAGAAAAGGTAGGGCTCATTGGGCCAAACGGCAGTGGGAAAACTACGCTGTTACGGACGATCTTAGGCGAAATTCCCGTATTGGGCGGTGAAGCAAAAATAGGCAACCGGGTCAAAATAGGATATTTTTCCCAGAGCTATGAGCGGCTTGATCCGAAGCAGACGCTGTTGGACAATTTCCTGACGGAATACGGGCTTACGGATGAACAGACCCGTTCCCTGTTAGGAGGCATGCTGTTCCACGGGGACGATGTGTTTAAAGAAATCGGGACTTTGTCCGGCGGTCAGAAGGCAAGGCTGGTGTTGCTGAAGCTGGTGCTGGATGGTGCAAATCTTCTGATTCTGGACGAGCCTACCAACCATCTGGATATTCTTGCGAAAGAAACGGTAGAGGCGGCGCTGGAAGTTTTTGACGGAAGCGTACTGGTTGTAAGCCATGACCGTTATCTGATCAACGAAGTAGCGGACCGCATCTGGGAAATCGAAGATCGTCAGATTCGGGATTACAAAGGGAACTACGAATTCTATCTGGAAGAAAAAACAAAGCGAAAGCAGGCAGAAGCGGTAAAAGAGGAGCTGCCAAAGCGTTCCGGGGAAACAGGCCATAAGCGTCCGGGCATAACGGCTGCGGCGGGCTCTCTTGAAACTTGCGGTCAGGAACAAAAGTTTGCTGCTGCCGGGAACAGGGACGAAGCGTCTCCCAATGTGGTTCGTGATGCGGGAAAACCATGGGACGGAAAAGTTAAACAGCAGGAATCGAAAAAGAAGACGACCCGTAAGCACAGTCCCGCGCAACTGGCGGATTTAATTGAAAAGGTTGAGTTGCGCATCCGGGAACAGGAGGCCATGTTAGGATATCTGGATAAGCAGATTTCAATTCCGGAAAACCAGATGGATCTGGAAAAAAGCAGGGCGATGGCAGCAGAGCGTGAAGAATATGTAAAAACCATTGACGATCTGGTCCAAAAGTGGGAGGAATTGTTGGAAGAGCAGGATATGCTTGCTTTGGAAGAATCGTGAGAAAAAGAAAGTAAAGATGTATTGCTTGTTACTGTTTCAGTTGATTTGATGGAACGAAGAATGGAACATGAGAAATATATGGAAATGGCCCTGCAGGAGGCTGTAAAGGCGGCAGCGTTGGGAGAAGTGCCGGTGGGCGCGGTGGTTGTAAAAGACAGAACGGTAATTGCCAAAGCTCACAACATGCGGGAACGGTGGATGGATGCAACTGCCCATGCCGAGGTGATCGCCATACAGGAGGCCTGCAAAAAACTTCATAACTGGCGGTTGTCCGGCTGCACCCTGTATGTGACGGTGGAGCCCTGCCCCATGTGTGCCGGCGCCATTTACAACAGCCGTATTGATACTGTGATCTTCGGGTGCAGGGATAACCGGGCGGGGGCGGTGGAGTCGCTGTTCAATGTGTTATCCCATCCGTTGTTGAATCATCAGCCTCAGGTCATCGGCGGGATTCTGGAAGACCGTTGCGCTGCTGTAGTGAAAGAGTTTTTTGCAGTTCGGCGAATTGGAAACCCATCGGCCAAAACAGATGCAGAGTAATCGGTTCTGCGATTAAGAATTCTGCTGTTTGTTACCGGAGACATCTGGCAAATGTGAAGAGCCTGAATAATATTTACAAGAATTTCTGTGCAATTTTTTACAAACTGTGCTATAATACCATGGAACTGTTTAAATGCTTTTTCAACAGTTCGTATTCATTCGGAGCGGTATCGAAGTGGTCATAACGAGGCGGACTCGAAATCCGTTAGCCGTCCGCGGCACGTGGGTTCGAATCCCACCCGCTCCGCCATAACCTGAATGGTCTTATAAGTGAATAAAGAGATTGAATTCAATTTGGTTTGTAAACACGAGTTAGTTTAAAGACAGGACCTCTCAGGTTTGAGAGGTCTTTTTATTTAACAATTCAAAATATGATTCATTTTGGAGAGGGGTAATCTGATGAAAACAGCTGTACAAAAGAGAAAAGACCTGCGTGCTTTGCTATCTGGCAAAGAAATTTTGGTAGTTCCCGGGGTAGGTGATGCACTGACTGCTAAAATCGCGCAAGTGGCCGGCATCCAGTGCCTGGCCATGGGCGGCTACAGTGTAACGGCGGTTCACCTGGCCCAGCCGGATGTAGGTCTGCTTTCCATGACGGAAATGGCAACAGCCTTAAAGGAGATTTGTGATGCAACAGATATCCCCGTTATTGCTGACGGCGATAACGGATACGGCAATGCCCTGAATGTGATCCGAACAGAATATGAATTCGAAAAGGCCGGGGCTGCCTGTATCTTTTTTGAAGACCAGGTGTGGCCGAAACGTTGCGGACACATGGACGGCAAACAGGTCATCACGGCGGATGAACACGTGCAGAAGATCCGTGCTGCGGTAGATGCCCGTGTAGATAAGGAAACGATGATTATGGCAAGGACGGACAGCCGTGCCGTCTATGGAATTGAAGATGCAATCGAACGCTGCAAACGGTATGCGGATGCCGGGGCAGAAATGTTGTTTGCCGACGGTCTTTGCACACGGGGAGAAATTGAACGGTTTGCCAAAGAACTGAAAGGTTCAGGCGCGTTTTTGGATGCCAATATGATTGAAGGCGGAAAAACACCCATCATTCCCGCTAAAGAGCTGGAACAGATGGGATATTCCCTGGTATTCTGGGCCTGCAGTGCCGTTTATACCGTGTCCAAAGCACTGTATGACCTGTTCAGCGGCTTAAAAGCCAATGGCACAACGGAAGCTACTGTAGCAAATATGATCGAATTCGGGCGGTTTAATCATTTTATCGGACTGGACCGTTATAAAGAGATGGAACGCAAATATAAAGTAGACAGGGATGACTGAATAATGACAGGGGCCTTTGGCAAAATTGCCGGAGGTCCTTTATCATTTTAGTATGAGTCTTTTATGCCTTGAAGAATTATGTCTTGACAAATTCGAAAGGCTTTAAGCATGAACAGATTTTTTTGTAAAAACAGAAAAAAATTTCGGGATTATCCGGAATTATTTTATTTTAAAATCATTCGACTGCTGCCATGTAAAAAACATATTTTTCTTGTAGCCTGTATATGGATTAAAAGAGAAATATTGGTTAAAACAGATGAAATTCTATTTTTAGATATGGTATAATAACATAAAGTGTTTCAATTTAGTATGTTGCTTGAAGGAAGGAGGATACCGATGAAGAAGTTGTTTGCGTTGGTTCTCTCGTTCTGCCTGTTGTGCGGCGTTGCCTTTGCGGAAGGTGAGCCCTCTGCAGATACCGGGAACAGTGAAAATAAATCCGGTTCCCTGAATTTGGGCTCCCTGCCTGAACGCAAGACCGTGAACTCCCTGACGGATGTGCTGACCTCCCAGGACGCGGATTATATCCAAAAAGCAATTTCCGATTCGCTGGTAAGCTATGCGGAGAAGAATGAGGCCTTGTCTGTGGAGGCCTGGTCGGAAAAGGTGTTGCAGGAAAAAATGGAAAATGCTTCCAAGGCACGGGTGACCGAGGTTGCACAGGAAATACAGGATACTATCCGGGAAACCGAGGAGCAGAACAGATCCCTGGCTGAAGCCGTGAAAAACGGGGAAAGTAAAAAAAGCTGGCTGGACGGTCAGCTGAAAAAATATATTACCAAAGCGGTGGAGTTGACCGGTGATGCCCCTAAAGTGACCAGCAGCGGCCGTAACAGCGGTTTTACCATTGCGGGGAAAAACTGGAAGGGCCAGGCCCTCAGCGACAGGGAAGCCCGCAGAATGCGGGACGATCTGGAGCAGGACCGGGACAACGGGATCAAGACGGCAGTAGCGGTTGGGTTAGTGCTGGCAGCGGACAGTGGCAGAGTCTCCATTATGAATCAGGCTGCCCCGAGACAGCTTACCATGATTGCTATTAACGCAGTGGAAGAAGCCAAAACAGTATTGAAAGTTAAGAAGGGGATCATTACCGGCAAAGAAGGGGTAGCCAAATTAACGGATACTGCTATGACTTCCCTGATTGGAATGCTGGCCGGGTTTGATTACAAGCAAATCGGTTTTCTGGCGGGCACTGCTGCCGGAACGGCTGCAGGCGGCGCGATTGAAGGCGCTACTGGAGGCATAAGCCTGGGTTCCATTACCATTAACGGCGCATTGCTTGGTGCCTATTTTGGTGAAAAAATCGGAAGCCGTATCGGGGAATCCCTGAATGCAACCATGGATGAAAAGCTGAAGGTACGGATCATTACGGAATTCGAAAGCTTTTTGGGCGGTACAGTGGCGACGGTGCTGAACATTCACGATGTGCAGAAAGCCCTTGACAGCATGGAAAAGGAAAGCGACATCAGGCTGACGGAAGAAGCCGCCAAAGCTGTGACGAAAGCAAAAGACGGAGCTGTATCCCTGGGGAGCAGCATCAGTGAAACCGTGAAGTCCTGGGGCAGCAGTGCCGGTTCTACCATAAAATCCTGGGGAACCAGCGCCGGCAGCACTATGAAGAACTGGGGCAGCAGTATTGCCGAGTTCTTTGGGAATGCAGGGCAGAGTATCGGAAAGGGCTGGAACGGTGTGGTAGATAAGGTGAAAGGCAAAGTAAGCGCGGCTCCTGTGGCGCAACTTTTAGTGTAAGATGAATGGAACATACAATGTGCAGCCTGTCGAAAAGCCAGGCTGCTTTTGTTTGCGTGCGGAGTAAAATCGGTGTGATAAAATAAATTGAAGTTCATCTGTGCGCAAAATTATGCGGCAAGGTAAAGGCGTGAGCAAACCGTCGGAGGCGATTGCGTCATTCCATGAGATGAAATTCGCCGTCGTGGCGAGACTGTCTGAGGGGCGACGGGTTTGCGATGCCTTTGCCTGACAGCATAATTTAGACACATAAATTCTGTTTTTTTGAGGTTTAGCAATATGACAAAAAGCATATTTGAAGTAAAAATAATCGGTCATATCCGAACCGATTTTCCAGGCAAATTCGGAGTGCCGCGTCAGAGTGGTATTGTGGAAACGCTGGAAGGCCGTATCGAATTTGAAAAAGAGTATGCGCAGCCAGAAGCGTTCCGGGGATTGGAAGGCTTTTCCCATCTTTGGATCATCTGGCAGTTTTCAGAAGCGGTAAGGGAAAAATGGTCGGCTACGGTACGTCCGCCCCGGCTGGGAGGTAACACACGGGTAGGAGTGTTCGCAACACGTTCCCCGTTCCGCCCCAATGCCATCGGACTGTCATCTGTAAGAATCAAAAAAATTGACCTGAATACGCCTAAAGGGCCTGTAATTTATGTCAGCGGCGCAGACCTGATGGACGGTACGCCAATACTGGATATCAAACCTTATCTGGCCTATGCTGATTCCCATCCGGATGCTGTGGACGGCTTTGCGGGACAAATCGGTTGTACCAAATTGAAGGTGGTATTCCCGGAAGCGTTGCTGAAACAGATCCCCGGGGAAAAGCGGGAGGCGTTACTGGGCGTACTGGAAGAAAATCCGGTTCCCCATTATCAAAAGGATGCGGAACGGATTTACGGATTTGGGTTCGCCGGCAGGGAAGTCCGTTTCCGTATTGCAGATGATGAACTGACGGTGATTGAGGTAGAGTAGCAATCGTGTAATGGTGCACTGTAAAACTGAATGGATTATCTTAACGTAATATTCACAAAAGCCCCGGTTTTTGATATAATATTATGTAAATTTTTATTTGGAGGCTTTTATGATTGCGATTCGTGACAGGGTTCGTTTTGAAGAAACGGATCTGATGGCCGTGGTCTACCATTCCCGTTACCTGCCCTGGATGGAAATGGGACGGGTCGCCTGGCTGCGTGCCTGCGGTGTGGACCTGAACCGGATGATGGACGAAGGTATTTTATTTCCGATTCGGGAAATCAATGTAAAATATAAACATTCAGCCCGCTTTGATGACGAGTATGAAGTGCAGACAACGATGCAGGAATTCAACCGGGCGAAGATGATTTTTTCATATAAGGTTGTCAATGTTAAAGATGGAAAGGTTTTTGTGGAAGGAACTACCGTTAACGTGTTCACGGATAAAAACGGTAAAATCCTTCGCCTTCCGGCAGCGTGGTTTGAGAAGATCAATGCTGCGTATCAGGAAGAAAAACAGATATAGAGGTGTGTATTGATGGAGTATGAAATTATACCGGTTCCGACGCGGATACTCACGTCCCGGGATAATATTGTGGAAGCAATTAAAGAATACGGCAAAGGGAAATACGGTCCAAACGATGTGATCTGCGCTGCGGAAAGCGTAGTAGCCATCACCCAGGGCATGGCTATGCGCTGTGAGGAATTCAAACCGGGCTTACTGGCAAAAATCCTTTGTCATTTCTTTCCGTCCTACGGCAGTATCAGCGGATGGTACTGCATGCAGGCGCTGATCGATACGGAAAGCAACGGGAAAGTGCTGTGGGCCTTTATCGTTGGCGCAGTGACCAAGCTGTTAGGGAAAAAAGGCGTATTCTACCAGATGGCAGGCTATCAGGCGCGCCTGATTGACGATGTTACCGGGACTATGCCGCCCTACGACAAGCACATTGTGTACGGACCCAAGGAGCCTTTCAAAGTCGTAAAGGAAATGAAAGAGGCCTGTGGTGTATACGGCGCCGTCATTGCAGACGTCAACGATCTGAAACGGGCCGCCATTATCGGCTGGACGGACGGGGTTGATCCTGACAAAGTTTCGAAGATTCTGATCGATAATCCTTTTGGCAATGCAAGCCAGAAGACGCCGATCTGCATCATTAAAAATTATCATAAAGGGTGACAGGGGGACTGGAGTATGATTATTATTGGAGCGATACTGGTACTGGCTGTACTGGTCATACTGTTTACCCTGCGCCTGATATCCAATCATGCGGCTGCGGATAAAGAACTGGTATTTTTCAAGGAAAAAAGAACCCGGGCGAAGCTGGTTTCAACATCGGCAGAAAAAATCGTGTTCAGCATTGATGTGCCCTATGCGAACCAGGGTGGTAACGAAGCTATTTTTCTGGATGCTTTTGTGCGGATCTACCTGCCGGACGAGCAGTACAACGGCGTTTTGCTGCGAGGCCGGGTAAACCATCCGAAGGCGCCCCGCACAGATGATTACTTTGAGGCGAGGCTGGTGCCTCCCCATGAAGAGGATCATCTGACGATCACCTTTGAAGCGACGCCCCGTAACGGAAAAAAGACAGCGAAGGAAGCTCTTCTGGGAATGCCTGACGTAGAAGTGGCTATGTACGTAGAGCGCCGGGGACGTATGGCGTTGTTCCACAATAAAGAAAATATTCTGCTGACAAAAGAAGAATTGCAGGACCTGGTTAAATAAACTCTGCTTTTCCTGACTACAGGGAGGATTACATGGAAACACTGGTAATAGCTACATCCAACTTAGGGAAGCTGGATGAGTTTAAAGAAATGTTTAAGGATTTGCCTGTCACACTGAAGTGCCTGGCAGATTATCCGCAGATGGTTCCGCCTAATGAAAACGGCAGGACTTTTGCGGCAAACGCGAAAATCAAAGCTACGTACTATGCGAGAAACCTGAAGGAATATTGCCTGGCTGATGACAGCGGGCTGGAAGTCAAAGCCCTGGACGGGGCTCCCGGCGTTCGCAGCGCCCGGTTCGCAGGGGAGGAAGCTACCGATAAGGAAAACAACGATCTGCTTCTCCAGCAGATGAAATTCCAGATCACCCGTACCTGCCGTTTCCGGTGCGCCCTGGCAGTAGCCAATCCCAACGGGAAAATCGTAGGTGAGGCAGATGGCAGCTGCGAAGGCATGCTGCTGCACGAACCTTTGGGCGACAACGGTTTCGGTTACGATCCGCTGTTCTGGTCCACAGAGCTTCACAAAGGATTAGGCGAGGCTACGGCCGATGAAAAAAATAAGATCAGCCATCGGGGAAAAGCGGTGAAAAAACTGATCTCCAACTGGAAAAAGATTAAATAAAAGAATAAATAAGCGTACGTCGTGATGCCTGCACAGTTTTGTGTTTTTGTATCAGTTGCGGCGTCGCTTCGGTAACCCAAAGGAATCGAGAACACAAAAACATGAAAATAGGAATACTCAGCGATACACACGGAAGTTTGGCGGCAATACGTAAGGTTCTGGCATCTGCACCGCCGGTGGAATGCTGGATCCACTGCGGAGATTTTGCTTCCGACGCCAATGCGATGCACAACATTACAGGACAGGAGGTATATACTGTCTGCGGCAACTGTGACGCTATGCGGGGGCCTGTAGAGGCAAAGCCGGACTGCTATTTGCGGCTGGAAGGCTTTAAGGTATGGATCACCCACGGCCACCTGTATATGAATGAAACGAGGCAAATAGCAGAACTGGCCCATTGGGGGCAGGAACTGGAACAGGACATTGTCATCTTCGGACATACCCATGTTCCCGTGTTTACCCAGATGAGCGGGATCTGGCTGTTAAACCCGGGCAGTCCGTCCCGGCCGAGAGAAGGAAGCCGGGCAGGATTTGTCATCCTGACATTAAATCAAGGGCAGATGCCTGCGGTGGAATTTTTGGAAGTATAAGAGCTGGCATCTTTTACAAAAAAATGGAAAAGGTACATTGTGAAAAACATGTACAACGTTTGCCAGGCTGAAATATTTATAAAACAGATGAGGAGGGATATCAACATGCGCGAGATCGACGTAAAAGAAGTTACACAGGCTGTGGCAGGCTGCTGTATTGATTCCTGTAACAACCTGCCGGAAGGGGTTCTGAAAAAGCTGGAAGAATTCCGCAAGACGGAGGTATCTCCCCTGGGGTGCCAGGTTTTGGATACCATTATTGAGAATGCCAAACTGGCAACCAAAAAACAGGTACCTCTCTGCCAGGATACCGGCCTGACTGTTGTTTATATCGATATCGGACAGGATGTACATTTTACCGGAGGAGACCTGTGGGAAGCTATCAATGCAGGTGTTGCAAAGGGATATACGGAAGGCTATCTGCGTAAGTCTTCTGTTGATGACCCTATCTTTCTGCGGAAAAATACCCAGGATAATACGCCGGCTATCATCCACTGCCGTATCGTACCGGGAGAAAAAGTACATATCGTCGTGTTGCCCAAAGGCTGCGGCAGCGAAAATATGTCCCAGATGCGTATGTTAAAACCGGCTGACGGGCTGGAAGGCATTATTAACTTTGTGCTGGAAGCCGTTCGCACGGCCGGACCCAATCCCTGCCCGCCGGTAACTGTAGGCGTAGGGGTAGGCGGCAATGCAGAAAAAGCCACAGAGCTGGCCAAGTTCGCTCTGGCCCGTAAAATCGGGGAACACAATGCCAATCCGGAATACGCAAAGTTGGAAGACGACCTGCTGGAGCTTGTTAACAAGACTGGCGTGGGACCTGCCGGTTTGGGCGGCAAGACCACGGCATTGGCTGTAAACGTGGAATATGCTCCGACTCATATCGGCGGTATGCCCTGCGCGGTTATTTTTAACTGTCATGCGGCACGCCGTTCCGAAGCGACTATTTGAGAAGGGGGAAGCAGTATGAGCGAAATTAAATATATCACCACACCGTTGACGGAAGAAACCGTAAAAAATCTCCATGCCGGTGACTTTGTCAGGATCACCGGACCTATCTATACTGCCCGTGATGCAGCCCATAAGCGTATGTATGAAGCGCTGGGCCGGGGTGAAGCACTGCCTTTTGATGTGCATGGCAATGTGATTTATTATGTAGGTCCCACTCCTGCAAAACCCGGTGAAGTGGTTGGCAGCGCCGGCCCTACCACCAGCGGCCGTATGGACAAATACACCCCTACCATGATTGAGCAGGGGATGAAGGGCATGATTGGCAAAGGGTTCCGCAATGATGAAGTAGTGGAAGCCTGCAAGAAACACCATGCGGTTTACTTTATTGCCATTGGCGGTACGGCGGCAGTCATCTCCCAGTCCATCCGCAGTGAAGAAATGGTAGCGTACGAAGATCTTGGACCGGAAGCCATCCGCCATTATGAAGTGGTAGATTTCCCGGCTATCGTGGGCATCGATATTGAAGGAAACGATGTGTACAAGCAGGAAATCGCGAAATACGCGGAACTGTTAAATAAAAAGCAGTAACGGCCGTTGTGGAGGTGTTCTGCTTGCATCAGGCAGAAAAATATATAAAACAAATTGTAGAAGAAATCGGAAAACCTTCCTACATGCAGGAATTCCTGAAACAGGGGAAGGATAAAAAAGCGGTGTCGGATGTGGCAGAGAAGCTGCAACAGTTTTCGGATAACATGTCGCTGATGCAGCCCATCGCCATCAAGGGCTTTATGGTTCCGTCCGGTTCTCTGATGCTGTACCATTATCTGAAAGAAGAACTGGATGTAATCGAAACGATGTTACAGCAGAAACCTGAAGAGGACGCAGTGCCGAAGACGGAAAAGCGCCAGACCGGCAAGAAAAGTTTGCGTGCTAAACCGATAACAGATGACATACCCACGGAGCAGAAAGAGGAAATGCAGAAACGGGTAGGGATCGTAAAGCACAGGCTGACAGAGATGACCGAATCCCTTTTGCCCCAGCATATCGCGGACCAGATTGAACAGCGTACCGACGAAGCAGCGGCCCAGACTGCCTTTCAGGAGCATGGCTATCTGCCTCTTTACGTGGACGAAAAGACCATGGGCATCGTTTACAATACACTGACCATGCAGCTTTTGCTGGACCGGTTCAATCTGATCTTTGAAGGGGTCTTCACTCCAATGGACCAGCAAACCGTACAGGCAGTTCTGACCAACGTGCTGGCGCCCTATTGGAAAGAGCACGGGCAGAGTATTTTATTTTCTATGGAAACGCAAAAATAAATGTCATACGGGTTAGTCCGTCCGGGCTGACCTGTTTCATCGCAACAAAAAACCACAGCAGAGTTACGCATCGATTAAAGCTGATGCCGGACTGCTGTGGTTTTTTATTGTTTAAAATATATTGTAGAAGCTCTATTTACAAAATGGTTTCAAACCTTCAACAAAAGAGGTGCAGTTTCCTGCAGAATGCCTGTCAGGGTATCCTTAATCTGCCTGGTGACATTCTTCCTGATCGTAGGCGCCTTCGTAATCAATGGCGTCCTCAGGGGAAGCTGCCTTTACTGCTTCTTCTTTTGCCCCTACATAGGCTATGAATTCATCCATGGCCTCACGGTCGGGGAGCAGGGCGGTGTACATCTGGTTGCCCATGGCGCCGGAAAGGATATCGGGCATGCGCTCGCACATTTTGATACGGTCGCCGTATTTTGCCAGAATATCTTCTTTGCTGTGAATGTAGGTGAAGCGGTCACGCTGACCGAAGAAAACGCAGTACTGCTGGTCCGGGCTCTCCGGCAGGCGCCGTTCATCATGGCAGATCATATCGGCCCAGAGCTGGTACACATCAGTAGAATGGGCAAAGTCCATCATGTCCGGCATGTAGCCGCCGCCAGGACGCATATTTACTTCCAGTCCCACAAATTCGCCTGTCTTGCCCAGGCCTTTTTTATCTTTTGTCAGTTTGAAAAATTCCATATGGACGAACCGGCTCTTTACGCCGAAGGATTTTACCGTGGCCCGGCCACGCTCCTGCAGTTGCGGCTCCACGGAAGGCGGAACATAGAAGCACAGCTCCGTCTGGTTGTTCACAATGTCCATGATAGGCGGGGAGATGCTCATGGATTCAAACAGCACATTGCTTTGGGAATCCACAATGGCATCGTAGGAGCAGATCAGGCCGGGGACATATTCTTCCATTACATAGGAGTCTTCCGGCTTTTCATTAAAGAAGCTTTCCATATCGCCGTCGTTTTCCAGACGCCAGGTAGCTACTGCGCCTACGCCGTATTCCGGTTTCACGATGACCGGGTAGCCCACCTTTTTAATGAACCTGGCAGCCGCTTCGATCGTTGTGACCGGAACCTGCCGGGCCGTGGGCACTTTGGCCTTTGCATAGTAAGGCTTCATGGCGGATTTGCTCCGGTAGGCTTCAATTTCATCCACGTCCGGGCCGGACAGGATGTTGAAATCCGTCCGCAGCATGGCGTCGTGTTCCAGCCAGTATTCGTTGTTTGATTCCAGCCAGTGGATCTTTCCGTATTTAAAACTGAAAAAAGCTACAGCCCGGAACATCTGGTCGTAGTCTTCCATGGAATCTACCTTATAATATTCCGTAAGGCAGTTCTTCAGGGCGGCATCCAGCTGGTCGTAGGGCGTATCGCCAATACCCAGCACGTTAGCTCCGTTCTTTTTCAGGCGGTCGCAAAAATTCCAATAGGTTCTGGGGAACTGGGGCGAAATAAAAATAAAATTCATAGTATCAGTCCTTCCCGGCATAATTCGTCATTTTTCAGGGTACTGAACATATTAGCAGGTCTTTCCCGGCCAGGCTGAAAAATATTTTTCTCAGAATACAGTTCAGCTGTACTTCCGTAACCTTTTACAATCCGTGGGTCCGGCAGTGCTCCAGTACATGAGGCAGGAAATACCGGTACATCTTTTTCCACCAGGGCCAGTCGTGGTTCACATCATAGCCCCAGAAGTCGCACCAGGCGTTGATGCCTTTGGCCCGGAACGCGTCGTTTAAAATGTGAAGAGAGCGGATGCCTTCGTCCTCCCAGGCTCCCTGGCCTACGCAGAAAATGATACACCGCTGGTTGTACAGGTCTATGTACGGATGCCCTTCCGGCATGTTCGGCAAAAAGGTAGCGGGGGAATTGTCATACAGGGTGTCGTTCATCCAGGCGCCGAAGAAATAATGGGCATCGTAACAGCCGGATAAACCGATGACCCCTTCGAACAAATCGGGACGGCGCAGGAATAAAATGGCGGCGTGGGTGCCGCCCATGCTGCAGCCGGTAGTCAGCGGCCGACGGTCCGAATGGTTGTGCTCGTGGATCAGGGGCAGTACCTCGTCAATAATGTAGCGGTAGTAATTTTCCTGCCGCTCTGCCCGCAACACTTTATCCCCGTAGTTATCGGACCAGCTTTCCCAGTCAACCGTATCTACACAGAACAGCTGCAGCTGTCCATTATCAATAAATTCGGCCAGCTCATCGATCATTCCGAAATTTTCGTAGTTATCGCACAGTGAATCCTGGGTAGGGAATACCAGCATGGGCCAGCCGGCCCCGCCGTAGATGCGAATATTCATATTGCGCCACAGATGGTGGCTGAAATGGGTAATGTCATAACGGGATGGCATTGTTTAACACACTCCTTACGAATTGGTATGGATAAATCATTGTTCCTCTCATTTAAATATTATACCATATCTTTGCCAAATTAAAAAATGGAGCTTAGTTACTGAAATAACAGATACGTGTCAGGAAAACTTTTCCGGCTCGTGACTGTTTCTTTATGATCCGATGAAGTATGGCGCGATTTTTGCAGAAATATGTACATTCGATAAATTTTGATGTATAATAAATTGGTTATGTATGCGTACCGGAATTTTCAAAATGCACTGGCATAAGCAGAGAGCCGTAAGCGTTGTTTGCGTGCGATAAGCAGGGAACCGCCGCTTTAGCGGCGTGTGAATCGCTTATGCCTTCAGGCTATCGCTTATACAGAGTAAACGTGCAGATGAATGAACCGGCGGTTCCTTAAAATGTTACAGATAAACGGAGGGTACTTCCTTGTTAGATTTTTCCACACTGTTATTCCGTGCTCCAGCGCTGCTGATTGCGCTGACGATCCATGAATATGCCCATGCCTGTGTGTCCGACAGCCTGGGAGATCCTACCCCGGGCCTTCAGGGGCGGCTGACCCTGAACCCTTTGGCCCATCTGGATATTGTAGGCACGCTGATGCTGGTGCTTTGCGGTTTTGGCTGGGCAAAGCCGGTGGAAATAGATCCCCGCTATTACCAGAATTACCGGTCAGGCACTTTAAAAGTTTCCGCTGCAGGGCCTTTGGCCAATTTGTTCCTTTGCCTTGTAGCAGTCCTCATTATGACGGCCCGTGGCAGCCTGGGGATGTCGAGCAGCTACGTAAACCAGTTTTTGTACTGGCTGATGCTGTACAACGTATGGTTTGCGTTCTTTAACCTTATCCCGATCCCTCCTCTGGACGGGTCGAAGATCCTGGAAACTTTTCTGGACTATGAGACGGCGTATAAGTATGAAAATTTTGTGGGCCGTTACGGGTTTATTGTCCTGGTCATAATCGTATACAGCGGTATTTCCAATATGGTAATAGGGCCTTTGTCGTCATGGTTCCTGAAGCTTTGCTACGGAATCGCAAGCATTATTTTTTAGGGAGCGGTGACGCATGGCTGAACCGGTGGTCAGGGTACTGGATTTCGAAGGCCCCCTGGACCTGTTGATACACTTAATAGAAAAAAATAAAATGGATATCTACGATATCCCTATTGTTTCCATAACCGACCAGTATATCGGCTACCTTCATTCCCTTTCGGAACTGGATCTGGAACAGGCCAGCCAGTTTCTGGTGATGGCATCGCTGCTGCTGCAGATCAAATCCCGCATGCTGTTGCCGAAGACGGATATGGATGAGGAAGAGGAGGTCGATCCCCGGGAGATGCTGGTGCAGATGCTGGTGGAATACCGGCGGATCAAAGAGGCTGCAAAGCAGCTGGAATTAATGAAACGGAACGCTGCCCGGCAGCATACCCGGAGGCCGTTCTTTGCGGACAGCAAACTGCGGAATCTGCATTTTTATCCGGTCAGCGACCTGCTGCTGGCGCTGGCAGGGCTTTCCGGTCCCCTGCAACGGGAAATTGCCATCGTAGAACGGCGGGAATACGATGTGGGAACGAAAATGGAAGAAATCGTGAAGCTGCTTGGTAAATACCCTGAGGGAATTGAGTTTGAAAAAGCTTTTGTGAAAACGGGAAGCGCCAGTGAAAAGGTGGCTTCTTTTCTTGCGGTACTGGAACTGCTGAAGCTGAAGATGATACGCATCAGCCAGAGCCGGGCCTTTGCGCCTATTTATCTATTCCTATGTGCAGGAGGAGAAACGGATGTCGCAGCAGGAATATAAAACCGGTCAGATGGAGGCGATCCTGTTTGCCGCCGGGGAGCCTCTCAGCGTGCCGCAGCTGGCTGAGCTGCTGGGGCTGAACAAACCGCAGACCTGGGAGCTTTTGGGAATTTTACAGGAAGAATACCGGGCGGAAAACCGGGGACTGGAACTGCGGGAGGTGGCGGAAGGCTGGCAGCTTTGTACCAAAGCCTGTCATCACGAAGCGATTTTGCAGCTGGCCAACACCCAGGAACTGAAACTGTCCAATGCGTCCATGGAAACCCTGGCTATCATCGCCTACCGTCAGCCTGTGACCCGGGCGGAGATGGAAGCCATCCGGGGTGTAAAAGTGGATGGCGTGGTAAATACACTTCTGGAGTGGGAGCTGATTGCCGAAGCCGGGCGGAAGGAGACCATCGGTCATCCGATCTTATACAAGACTACAAAAAAATTTCTGGAAGTATTTGGACTGAAGACGCTGAAAGACCTGCCTGCCATGCCGGAGATCCTGGCGGAAGAGGCGGCCCGTCATCCCCGGCAGCTTTCCCTGCTGGATATGGACGGGGCGGAAGAAATGGAAGTTACCGGTCCAAACGGGATAACGGCAGACGAAATGCAGGCTGTTGAATCTAATGGGGCAACGACAGAATAACTTTTTGGTTTCCGGATAGGCCGGAGATATGCATGAAAAGAGTTTGAGATATACAGGAACCGAGGTAATTCATGGAAGAACGATTACAGAAAGTGCTGGCCCAGGCCGGCGTGGCTTCCCGCAGGGAAGCGGAGCAATATATTACTGCCGGACGCGTGAAGGTGAATGGCAAGGTCGTGAAAGAGCTGGGCACGAAAGTGGGGCCTAACGCGTTCATCATGGTAGATGGCAATCCGATCCACCGAGAACGCAAGACCTATTTATTATTTTACAAGCCCCGGGGCGTGGTCACTACCATGAAAGACCCGGAGGGCCGCAAGTCCGTTGCGGATTTTGTAAAGGACATTCCCCAGCGGGTGTTCCCTGTTGGCAGGCTGGATTATAATACGGAAGGCCTGCTGCTTCTTACCAACGACGGGGAACTGACACAGGCCATGACCCATCCCAGCCATGGGGTGAACAAAACCTATGAGGTGACGGTGCCCGGCATTGTTCCCCAGGAAAAGCTGGATGAACTGCGTGTAGGGGTTAAACTGGAAGACGGTATGACCGCTCCCGCCATCGTGAACCTGACTTCATATGATTATGAAAAGAACCTTACGCATTTTACCGTTACGATCCATGAGGGACGCAATCGGCAGGTACGCCGGATGTGCGATCATATAGGCTTCCCTGTCCGTTATCTGCGGCGTGTGAAAATGGGGATCCTGACGTTGAACGGGCTGCGCAAGGGCGACTGCCGGGAGCTCTTTGACGAAGAGGTGGAAGCCCTGCGGCTGGACTGCGGACTGGAAAGCCGGACTGAAAAAAAGAAAAAGCCTGTTGACCGGAAAGCGGTTGAGTTGGCCGACGGAAAAAAGGCGAAGAAGCCCGATATAAAAAAGGCAATCAATAAAGAGGCGAATATAAAAAAGCCTGCCGCAGGAAAAGCAGGCACAAGGAAGTCTTCGCCGAAACCTGCGGGAAACAATAAGGCTGAAGGGAAGAAGTCAGCAGTAAAAAAATAGAAACAAACGCGTCAGGCAATGATGCGGAATGAAACAGGTGGAATGGGTTAATGTCCAACGTGATTGTGATCGGCGGCGGTGCCGCTGGCCTGATGGCAGGCATTACCGCAGCCCGGCAGGGCGCAAAGGTTATTGTGCTGGAACGTATGCGGGAGCCGGGAAAGAAAATGATGATTACGGGAAAAGGAAGATGTAATATTACCAATTCCTGTGATATAAAAGAGTTTATTCCCAACATTCCCGGGAATGGGAAGTTCTTGTTCAGCGCGTTGCAGCAGTTTACGAACGAAGACCTGCTTCGCTTTTTCCGGGAGCAGGGGCTGGAAACGGTTGCGGAACGTGGCGGCCGGGTATTCCCTGCAAACGGGAAGGCGAAAGATGTGATTGCCGCACTGGTTTCTGCGCTGGAAAAAGCAGGCGGACGTCTTATTACCAATGCTCAGGCAACGGGATTAGTAGTAAAACCGGGACAGGTCATCGGCGTCCGGTACCGTAATGTAGAAAACGACGGGCGAAAAGAAGGCCAGGAATATCGCAGCGTAACAAAAGGAAAAGTGAAACTGGGAGCGGAACGGACACTGGACGCAGAGGCTGTCATCGTGTGTACCGGCGGCGCATCTTATCCGGGAACCGGATCTGACGGAAACTTCGTGCCGGTGCTGGAAAACCTTGGGATTGCCATGGAACCGCTGCTTCCGGCTCTGGTTCCGTTGCAGCCGGAAGAAGGTTTTACAGAAGAATTAGAAGGACTGTCCCTGAAAAATGTGGAAGCCTCTGTGCTGGCAGACGGGAAAACAGTGGCAAAAGAATTCGGTGAGCTGCAGTTCATCCGGGGCGGAATCGCCGGGCCGGTCTGCCTTACCATGAGTCGGAAGGTAGCCAGGCTGCAGCACTTTAACCATCCTGATCTGGAGCTTTCTCTTGATCTGAAGCCGGCTCTTCCGGAAGATAAACTGGATGCACGGATATTGCGGGATTCTCAGGAATTCAGCAAAGCAAGTCTGAAGGAAATCGTCCGGAAACTGATTCCTCAGCCGCTGGTGGGGCCTGTGCTGGATGCGGCCTATCTGGACGGAAATAAACCGGTGAGCCAGATAACCAAAAATGACCGGCAGGAACTGATACGTGCGCTGAAACATTTTACCATTCCTTTGACAGGTACCAGACCGGTTGCGGAAGGAATTGTGACGGCCGGAGGCGTATCGCTGAAAGAAATTGATCCCAAGACCATGAAAGCAAAACGGATTTCCGGCCTCTATTTTGCCGGAGAGGCCATGGATGTAGACGGTTATACCGGCGGTTTTAACTTGCAGGCAGCATTCAGCAGCGGCTATGTGGCCGGACTGAACGCGGCGAAGCAGGTTTTGGGATGATAAATAAGATTTTATGTGCATATAATTATGCAGCAAGGAAAAGGCGTGAGCAAACCGTCGGAGGCGATTGCGTCATTCCATGAGATGAAATTCGCCGTCGTGGCGAGACTGTTTGAGGGACGAAGTCCCGAGTTTCGAATAATTTAGGCACAGATAAACTACATTTTATTTACTACAGGTGAGAATGATGGAAAAAGGATTTGTAGTTGCCATTGACGGGCCTGCAGGCGCAGGCAAAAGTACCATAGCCAAACTGGCTGCCGGGAAACTGGGCTTTGCATACATCGATACCGGTGCCATGTACCGGGCCGTAACATGGAAATTGTTGCAGACAGGGGAAGCGTTTTCCCCGGAACTGGCCGGAAAGCTGGCCAATGAGATCTGTATTACCTTCCGGCCGGAAAATGCGGTGAACCGTGTTTTCGTAGACGGAACTGAAGTGACAGATGCTATACGGACAGCTGAAGTAACGGGGCTTGTGTCCAAAGTAGCCGCTGTACCGGAAGTACGCACTGCCATGGTAGACCAGCAGCGGCGCATGGGTGAAGAAGGCGGTATCGTCATGGACGGCCGTGACATCGGTACGGTGGTTTTCCCCCAGGCACAATGCAAGATTTTCCTGACTGCAACCGTAGAAGAACGGGCCCGCCGCAGGGGGCTGGAACTGGAAGCTAAAGGGGAGGCAGTGGATTACAAAAAACTGCAGGAAGAGATCGCTTCCCGTGATAAACAGGACAGTGAACGGGAAGTTTCCCCGCTGCGCCAGGCGGAAGATGCAATATACCTGGATACATCTGAAATGAACATTGAACAGGTTACGGAAAAAATTCTGGAATTAGTTAAGGAAAAACAGTAAATGTCATTATATGGTTTTTGCGAGATTATTTTTCCCTGGATATTTAAAATATGGCTGCGCTGGGAACTCTTTGGCAGGGAAAATATCCCGGCGGAAGGCCCGGTGGTCATCGCTGCCAACCATCTGAGTCTGCTGGACCCGCCGGTATTAGGCGCTGCGGCTACGAGAAAGGTTCATTTCATGGCCAAGTCGGAACTGTTCAAGCCGGCCTGGTTCGGGGCGCTGATACGGAAACTGGGAGCATTCCCGGTGCGGCGGGGCGCCATGGACAGGGATGCCATCAAAACGGGGCTGACGATTTTAAAAGAAAACAAGGTGCTGGCTGTTTTTCCGGAAGGTACCAGAAGTAAGACGGGTGAACTGGGACGGGCCGGCGGCGGGGCTTTTATGATGGCAGTGAAATGTAAGGCCAAAATCGTTCCTGCATATATTTACGGAACCGATTTAAAACGGCATCCGGGCTGGCCAAAAGTGCGGGTCATCTTCGGAAAGCCCATGGAATACGATCCGGACATGGGAACCGGGCGGGAAAGCCTTGATGAGCTGGGAGCCAGCTGGAAAGAAGAAGTATTGAAACTGAGAAAGGCGGTGGCAATTGAAGATGGAAATCATCGTTGCTGACCCCTGCGGTTTTTGCTATGGCGTGAAGCGGGCCGTGGAAATCGCGGAGGGCGCGGTGCATAACCTGCCTGCCGCCACACTGGGGCCACTGATTCATAATCCCCAGTTTACCGAGGAACTGGCAAGAAAAGGCGTAGGCTGTAAAAACTCATTAGACGAATTCGCGGAAGGGGAAACTGTCATTTTTCGTTCCCATGGGGTAGGACCGGACGTATATGAAGCGGCAAATGTAAAAAAATTGAAAATTTTAGATGCCACCTGCCCAAACGTAAAAATGAGCCAAAACAAGGCAAAAAGGGCATTTGAAGAGGGTTACCTGCCCATTATCGTCGGAGAAAAAAATCATCCGGAAGTAAAAAGCATATTGGCATTTTCCGGAAAAAATGGTATTATTATAGAATCTAAAAGGGATATTAGCGAAGTGCCGTTTGCTTTCAAATACTGTGTTATTATTCAAACTACGTTTGAACTGGCAAAGTTTGAGGAAATCTTACAGGCGCTGCAGGCTGCCAGACCCGGGGAGTACCGGGTGGAACGCACGATCTGCCTTGCTACAAAGGAAAGGCAGAACGCCGCGGCAAAACTGGCTGCCCAAACAGACGCTTTTATCATAATTGGCGGAAGGAACAGTGCCAATACAAGGCACCTGACCGAGCTGGTAAGCGCCATCTGCCCCCGGTGCTATCAGATTGAAACCGCCCGGGAACTTTCTCCGGAAATGTTCCAGGGGTGCAGGAAAATTGGTATTTCGGCCGGAGCATCCACTCCGGGTCGTATAATTAAGGAGGCTGTCATGGCGATGGAAAACATGGAAATCAACAAAACAGAGGGTAACGAATTTGAAGCAATGCTCGATGCAAGCATGGAAGATTACGGCGTGCATCCCGGCAAACTCGTTACCGGCAAAATTATTCAGGTAGATAAAGAAGGCGTTTATATTTCTTTTGGCTATAGACGTGAAGGTCTGATCGCCTGGAATGACTGGGCTGCAGACGCTGATCCGGATGAACTGATGAAAACGGTCCAGATTGGGGATGAAGTAGAGGCTGTTGTAGTACCGGGTGGTACCGCAGCGGAAGATTTCATCCGTCTCTCCAAGATCCGTGCTGAAAAAGAAGCTGCATGGAAGAATGTTCAGGAACTGCCGGAAGGAGAAAAACGTCCGGCAACCGTTAAGGTACTGCGTGTCATCAAAGCACGCAACCGCGATAAAGATTCTGACAAACCGAAACAGGTTGTAGGTCTGGCAGTTGCGGTGGAAGGCGTAGAAGGTTTTATGCCTGCTTCCCACGTTGAACTCCGCCATATCGATGACTTTAACCCTTATGTGGGCAAAGAACTGGAAGCTGAGATCATTGAAGTAAATCCGGAGAAAAAACGTATCGTTGTTTCCCGCCGGGATCTGCTGAAAGCGGAAAAAGCCCAGAAGCATCAGGAATGGCTGGCTAACCGTGAAGCCCGTATCGCTGCCGCAAGGGAAGCCAGAGCCGCACGGGAAGAAGCTGCCTACGAAGAAATCGTGGAAGGCGAAACCTATGAAGGCAAAGTCGTCAAGGTTGCTGAATTCGGCCTGTTCGTAGAAGTTATTGACGGTCTGGTTGGCCTGGTTCACAATACGGAACTGTCCTATGACCGCAATGTAAAAGCAGAAGATGTTGCCAAGGAAGGCGACATGGTGAAAGTATTTGTCAAGAAAGTTGACAAAGAAAACCGCCGTGTATCCCTGTCCATCAAAGCTACTCAGGAAGATCCGTGGGTAGCAGCAGCTGCAGGCTTCCAGGTAGGCGATGTGGTTGAGGGCACGGTAGAACGGTTCCTGCCCTTTGGCGCCCTGGTTCGTCTGAACGATAAAGTAGAAGGTATGATCCACGTTTCCGAAATTGCGGAAACCCGTGTGGAAAAACCGGAAGACGTACTGAAGATCGGTCAGGTGGTTAATCCGATGATCATTAAGATCGATCAGGCCCACAAGAAAATCGGCCTGTCCCTGAAACGGGAAAAGGAAAATCAGGAAAAAGCTGAAATGAAAGCGTACATGGACGGTAACCCGGAAGAAAACTTCTCCAACAATGCTATGGCAGAACAGCTGGAAGGTCTGAATAAATAATGTCTGTTTAAAAGAGGACGGAGTTTTCCGTCCTCTTTTTTTAGATATTGAAGGAAACAGAGTTAAGTATGTTACGCGAAAAACGAAAGTTAGATCATATCCAATATGCGATACAGGCAGGCGATGGTAATCGCAGGACAGGCTTTGAAGATATACATTTCCTGCATAACTGTCTGACACCGGTAAATCCGGAAGCCGTGGATGAAGGTACCTGTGTGGGAAATATAACTCTTGCGGCTCCTGTATTTATTGATGCGATTACCGGCGGCACTGCCGGGGTAAAAGATATTAACCGAGGTCTTGCCAGAGTGGCAAAACGCACAGGTGTTGCTATGGCGGTTGGCTCCCAGTACGGTTCTGTGATATCCGGTGAATGTGCAGATTCTTTTTCTGTAGTTCGGGAAGAGTATCCGGAAGGAATTATTTTTGCCAATATCAGCGCCCTTGCCACACCGGAAGAAGCAGAAAAGGCTGTGGAGATGATAGGCGCCTCTGCATTGGAAATCCATCTGAATGTGACCCAGGAACTTATTATGCCCGAAGGAGATAAAAACTTCAGGGCGATATGGGAAAATCTCCTGAGACTGCGGGAATCTGTTACAGTTCCTGTTATAATTAAAGAAACAGGCTGCGGTATGGGGGCAGAGCAGATACGTGAATTACAGGCTGCAGGTTTTACCTGCTTTAATCTTTCCGGGCTGGGGGGCACCAGCTTTGCTGTTATAGAAGCGATGCGCAGCGGTAATTCCAGACATACGAAGTTTGCGGACTGGGGAATTCCTACCGCATGGAGTCTGCTTGACGCCATTCATACAGCCAATCGCTGGGATACGCTTATCGCTTCCGGAGGTATACGCAGCGGCTGGCAGGCTGCACAGGCAATTGCCATGGGTGCGGATGCGGTTGGTATGAGCGGTAATGTACTGGCGTTGCTGTTAGAGCAGGGAGAAGAAAAGACTGTGGCTTATCTGCGGGATGTGCTCAGTGACATCAGGGACATTATGGTTTTAACAGGCAGTCGTACCGTGAGAGAACTGCAGCAGGCCCCGCTGGTATTTACCGGGGATACACTTTCGTTTATACAGAGCCGCGGATACGATCCGCGCTTTAAACGGAACAGGTAATTGGGCGAACCGGGATTCCGGAAATGATGATTTACTAAAAGGATTCTATTTAAAAAACGCTAATTTCAAGAGACTGTGTAATCGAAGACAAGAAAGGAATGAACGGATTGGAACACAAAAGTACTTGGGAACTTTATACGCCGGGCCAGATTAAGGCCTGCCACGAATTCTGCAGGGGATACCTTGACTTCCTCAGCAACGGGAAAACAGAACGGGAGTGCGTGGAAATTATCCTTGGGGAAATGAAAAAGGCCGGATACCGGGATATGGATACGCTGATCGCCCAGGGGAAAAAGCTGAAAACCGGGGACAAAGTGTACCGTATCAATATGAATAAAGGCATCGCCATGTTCAATATCGGTAAGGAACCTATTGAAAACGGTATGAATATTTTAGGAGCCCATATCGATTCTCCCCGTATGGATGTGAAGCAGAACCCTCTTTATGAAGACGGCGGCTTTGCTCTGTTGGATACCCATTATTACGGAGGCATCAAAAAATACCAGTGGGTGGCAATTCCTCTGGCGATTCACGGTGTCATCGCAAAGAAAGACGGTTGTGTTGTCAGAGTTGCAGTGGGCGAAAAACCCGAGGATCCCGTGTTCTTTGTTTCCGATCTTCTGATTCATCTGGCCCAGGATCAGATGGCGAAAAACGCGGCTAAGGTAGTGGAAGGGGAAGCCCTTGATGTAATCATTGGGAACCAGCCCATAAAAGTTGGCCGCAATGCAAAAGAGGAAGAAAAAAAGTCTGCGGGAAAAGAAGCGGTCAAAAAAGGCATTTTATCCATTTTGAAGAAACAGTTTGGGGTGGAAGAAGAAGACTTCCTTTCGGCAGAGCTGGAAGTGGTGCCGGCAGGACGGGCCCGGGAGGCAGGCTTTGACCGGAGCATGGTGCTGTCCTACGGACAGGATGACCGGGTATGCGCCTACGGTTCGTATAAAGCCATGCTGGATGTGAAAGATGTGACCCGCACCTCCTGCTGTCTTCTGGTAGATAAAGAAGAAATCGGCAGTGTTGGGGCTACCGGCATGCAGAGCCGTTTCTTTGAAAATACGGTTGCGGAGCTTCTTGAACTTCTGGGAAAGGGGACGGAACTTTCCCTGCGGCGTACACTGGCCAACAGCACTATGCTGTCCAGTGATGTAAGCAGCGCCTTTGATCCTCTGTATGCATCGGCGTTTGACAAAAAGAACGTGGCCTATTTGGGAAAAGGGCTTGTGCTGAACAAGTTTACAGGAGCCCGGGGTAAATCCGGATCCAACGATGCAAATGCGGAATATATCGCCCATATCCGCAATATCTTTGCAAAAGAAAAAATTAATTTCCAGATGTCGGAACTGGGCAAGGTTGACCTTGGGGGCGGCGGCACTATTGCGTACATTATGGCGCTGTATGGGATGAATGTTATTGACAGCGGCGTGCCGGTACTGAGCATGCATGCACCCTGGGAAGCAACCAGCAAAGCGGATATTTATGAAGCAAGGCGCGGTTACGAAGCCTTTTTAAAATTAGCGGAAAGGGTATAAAGGACATGGCACAGGGAAAACGGTTTTACAAAAAGAACAACAGGCAGGCAGGGGCACCCGGGGAAAATCAGGAAGCAACAGTTGCAGGGAGTGACAATACACCCAAAGGAAAAATCCCTGCCGAAAGTTCCGATAAAACGGCCGGCGGAAATCCAAATCAAAAAGACGGAAGAAATCAGAAAGCCGGCAATTTCAAAAAACGTCCCGGAGGCAAGCCCTTCCGTAAGTTTAACGGAAAGCCCGAAGGAAAACCCGGGGAAAGAAATGGGGAAAACCGGGGAAAACGCCCGGGCGGCTGGATGAGGGAACGGCAGAAGCCAAAAACTTCCGGAAAAGTGCTGGTAGCATATTTTTCCTGGTCCGGCGTGACGGAAAAAGCTGCCCAGCGTATTGCATCTGTGGTAAAAGGAAATTCCTACCGAATCCTTCCGGTGAACGCTTATCCTTCCATTTATGCCCTTTGCGTAGCCAAAGGAGGCATGGAGAAGGCTTCCGGAGCGCGTCCGGATATAAAGGGAACCATCCCCGACAGCAGCCGTTATGATAAAATTGCCGTAGGCTTTCCTATCTGGTGGTTCAGCTGTCCCATGATCATCCATTCCTTCCTGGAAAAAATGAAGTTGGCCGGCAAGACCGTTTATCCTTTCTGTACCAGCAAAACCAGCGGGCCAAAGAGCAGTTCCTCCGATATTCAGAAACGGATACCTGACGCAGCGGTGAAGGAATGCCTTGACGCTAACAAAATAGACTCTATGACTGATGAAGACATTAAAAAATGGCTGGAGATATAGGAGAAATCACCATGGCAAAAGAATTTACACAAATTGAATCCCAAGGACCCAATGGATGGACCGTATGGACTGTAACCGGACGGATTGATACGATTACAGCAGATACCGCTTATGCGATGGGGGAAAGTATCCTTCAGAAAAACACGAAAATGGTTCTTGACATGTCGGATATGGACTACATTTCCAGTGCCGGGCTGCGGGTTCTTTTAAGGCTTAACAAGCTGGCTAAAAAATCAGGAAAGGAATTTAACCTTTCAGGAGCTTCCGGTATTGTCAAATCGGTATTGGAAGACAGCGGTATGGATACCTTGTTCACCACGTGGGGTTCCCTTGATGAACTGAAATAAGGAGGCCTTTTCCATGACTAATGAAGAAAGAACCGTTGGATGGAAACGCTATGATGCGGAAATGAAGTTCTATGAAAATATCAGGGATGACGTCATGGATGGAGCGGAAAAAGCGGGAATTTCACCGAAACAGCTACTTAAGCTGGAACTTGGACTGGAGGAAATTCTCGTCAATATTATTTCCTATGCTTATGATTATCCCGGATATGTCTGGGTAAAAACCTCCGTAGAAAATGACTGTTTCCGACTGGAATTTGCCGATCATGGAAGGCCTTTTGATCCTCTTGAAAAAGACCGCCGTCCGGCGAAAGATCTTCGACTGGAAGATCGGGAACCCGGCGGGTTCGGCATTTTCCTTGTAAAAAAAAATTTTACCTCTGTTTCGTATAAATACGAAGAATTATTTGGCAAAATGGCAAATCACTTAATTTTGCTGCTTGCCATGAAGTGATCGTATGTCAGAGCGTGAAATTACAGAAAACCTTCCGGATAAAAGTACTGGAACTTGAACCGTTAAAATGTAATAAATGGAGTTCCGGGAATTCAAAGTAAATGAAACTGCGGTGTACCTGTTTCAGGTGCACCGCAGTTTTGCTGTAATATATATATAATAAAAATTATTGTATGCTTATTTCTTTCCTGCTGCCACTTTGGCAAAAGCAATTTTTGCAGCCTCAACCGTTTTTGCAAAATCTTCTTCACTGTGAGCCAGAGAAATGAAATTGGTTTCGAATTGGGAAGGGGGCAGGTAGATGCCCTGTTCCAGCATGCTGTGGAAGTAGATACGGAAGGCATCCTGGTCGCAGGTGACGGCGTCATCGTAATTGGTTACTTCTTTTTCAGAGAAGAATACTGTGAACATGGAACCCAGGCGGGGTACTTGCACTGCCACGCCTGCGGCGTCTGCCGCTGCCTTCAGTGCATCGGTCAATTCCGCGTTGCGCTTTGTCAGGGTAGCGCAGACGTTGTTTTCTTTCATATAGGTCAGGGCCGCGATGCCGGCTGCCATAGCCAGCGGGTTGCCGGACAGGGTACCGGCCTGGTACATGGGACCTACAGGGGAGACCCAGTTCATGATTTCCCGCCTGCCGCCGTAAGCCGCAACAGGAAGGCCGCCGCCGATGACTTTGCCCAGGCAGGTAATATCCGGTTCAATGTTGTACAGGGACTGGCTGCCGCCCTGGGCGGAGCGGAAGCCGGACATGACCTCGTCAATAATCAGCAGGCTTCCGTACTTTTCAGTAAGCTGGCGTACAGCCTGCAGATATCCTTCTTTCGGCAATACCAGGCCCATGTTGCCGGGCGTAGGTTCCATAATAACGGCGGCAATGTCGCTGCCTTTTTCCGTAAACACTTTTTCCAGTGCGGGCAAATCGTTAAAAGGAACGGAAAGGGTAGTTTCCGCAGTTCCCTTGGTAACGCCGGGGCTGTCGGGCACGCCGAAGGTAGTGGCGCCGGAACCGGCGTGAACCAGAAGGGCGTCGCTGTGGCCATGGTAGCAGCCGATGAATTTTACGATACAGTCCCGTCCGGTGTACGCACGGGCCAGACGGATGGCGGACATGGTAGCTTCCGTACCGGAATTGACCATACGGACCATATCTATGGAAGGTACTAACTCACAGACCAGTTTTGCCAGTGTTACTTCAGCGCCTGTGGGGGCGCCGAAGCTGGTCCCTTTAGCTGCCGCTGCCTGCACCGCTTCCGTAACCACGGGATGGGTATGGCCCAGCAGCAGGGGGCCATAAGACAAAACATAGTCGACATATTCGTTGCCGTCAAGGTCGTACAGTTTGCTGCCGGCCCCTTTTGCGATGAAGGGAGGAACGCCTCCCACGCTGCGGAAGGAACGGACGGGGCTGTTGACACCGCCGGGGATGTACTGTTTGGCTTCTGCAAAGACGGAAGAAGATTTACTTAAGTCGTTCATGATATATCCACCTGCTTACTGTTTTAATGAGAATGATATTTTGTGACTGATAACATTGCGAATTATGTTGTGCTTATAAAAGATAAAACATCCCTGCGGAGTCCTTACTCTTTCAGCCACCTGGCTACGTCCAGCGCATGATAGGTGATGATCATCTTGGCGCCGGCCCGTTTAAAACTCAGCATGGTTTCCATAACGATGCGTTTTTCATCGATCCAGCCCCGTTCCGCGGCGGCTTTTACCATGGCGTATTCACCGCTTACATTGTAGACGCAGAGGGGACGGTTAAAGGTTTCGTGGCAGCGGCGGGTTACGTCCTGATAGGCCAGGGCCGGTTTCACCATGACGATGTCCGCGCCTTCTTCAATGTCAAGGGCAATTTCCCGCATTGCCTCATCGCTGTTGCCCGGATCCATCTGGTAACCCTTACGGTCCCCTTTCCCGGGGGCAGAATCGGCCGCGGCACGGAAAGGACCGTAATAGGCGGAAGCGAACTTGGCGCTGTAGGCCATGATGGCAACATTGGCGTAGCCTGCCTCGTCCAGGGCTTTGCGCATGGTGGTCACGTAGCCGTCCATCATGTTGGAGGGGGCGATAATATCAGCGCCGCAGCGGGCCTGGCTCACTGCCAGCTTGGCCAGGTTGGGCAGGGTCTTGTCGTTATCCACAGAGGCGCAGTCCTCTGTCAGGATGCCGCAGTGGCCGTGGGTAGTGTATTCGCAGAAGCAGGCATCGGTAATGACTACCAGTTCCGGATATTTGGCCTTGATGGCTTTGCTGGCCATCTGTACCGGTTCATTGTCATCCCAGGCGCTGCTGCCTTCTTCGTCTTTATAAGAGGGGAGGCCGAAGAGTAAAACCGCGGGGATTCCCAGCTCTACTACTTCGTCAACAGCTTCCATTACCCGGTCTACCGACCATTGGTAGTTATTTTTCAGGGTTTCGATTTCGTTTTTCACGTTGGTTCCCGGTACCACAAATAAGGGGAAAATCAGATCTTTTACGCTGATGCTGGTCTCCCGGATCAGGCTGCGCAGATTTTCGGTAGCCCGCAAACGGCGGGGACGGTAAATGGGAAATCCGGTCATGATATCATGCACTTCCTTTTCAAAAATTAGAATAGCAAATCAGTATGTTTTAATCGTTTCGTATTGGGTTAAAGAATCGGGTTGTTATTTTCCGTAAAATTTATTTAATGCGTCCACTAATCCGTCAATGGTATAGGTTTCAGCGCAGACGGTGGGCTTCAGTCCGTTCTTTTCCATAGTTTTTGCGGTGATGGGGCCAATTGCTGCCAGGGTAACACCGGTCAGCAGTTCTTTTGCATCCCCAAGGGCCTGCAGTAAATTTTTTACAGTGGAGGAGCTGGTGAAGGTGATGCAGTCAATAGCTTTGTTCTGCAGTGCGGTTATCAGTTCGTCTTTGTTTTCGCAGTCGGCTACCGTTTCATAAACGGCGACCACTTCCACATCAGCGCCGGCTGCCTGTAAGGCGTCGGGCAATACATTCCGGGCTTCTTTGGCCCGGGCCAGCAGCACTTTACTGCCTTTGTGGAGCTGGGGAAGCAAGGTGTCCACCAGATCTTCCGCTTTATATGAGGCGGGAACCAGGTCCGCAGTCAGGCCGTAGGCTGTCAGCATATCCGCAGTGGCGGCGCCGATAGCTGCAATTTTATTGTTAGCAAAAGCACGGGCGTCTTTTCCGTTTTTCAGCAGCCGGTCAAAGAACAGGTCTACACCGTTAGCGCTGGTGAAGATGACCCAGTCATAGGACGGGAGATTGTTCTGGGCCTTATCAAGCGGGGTAAAATCTTCCGGGTCTACGATTTTGATGGCAGGTACTTCCAGGACCTTAGCCCCTTCCGTTTCCAGCTTTTCCGTCAGGGCGGAAGCCTGGGCACGGGCCCGGGTCACCACAAAGGTTTTGCCGAAAAGGGGCTTGGTCTCGAACCAGCTCAGGGAATCCCGCAGCTTCACCACTTCGCCTACGATAAATATGGCGGGTGGCTTCATATCGGTACGTACCACATCTTCGTAGGCATTGCCCAACGTGGTGACTAGGGTACGCTGTTCGGGATGGGTGCCCCAGCGGATCAGGGCAGCGGGAGTATCGGCGGAGCGACCGTTTTCCATCAGTTTGGCCGCAATATTTTTCAGGTTTTCCACGCCCATCAGGAAGACCAGGGTGTCAACGCCGGTAGCCAGTCCTTTCCAGTTGATGCCTGATTTTTCCCGGGAAGGATCTTCATGGCCGGTGATAACGGCAAAACTGGCAGCCACTTTCCGGTGGGTAACGGGAATCCCCGCATATTCAGGAACGGAGATGGCGCTGGTGATGCCGGGAACGAATTCAAAAGGCAGACCGTTTTCCTTTAACAGCAGGGCTTCCTCGCCGCCGCGTCCGAAAACGAAAGAGTCGCCGCCTTTCAGACGGGCAACGGTCTTTCCTTCCGAAGCCAGCTTTACCAGCAGCCTGGAAATGTCTTCCTGCTTCATCACATGGTTGCTGGAAGCTTTGCCTACATAAACGCGTTCTGCTTCCGGATTCACCCATTGCAGGATCCGTGGGTCTGCCAGACGGTCATAGACTACCACGTCCGCTGCTGCAAGACAGTCCCTGCCTTTTAACGTCAGCAGGCCGGGGTCTCCTGGCCCCGCACCGATTAAATATACTTTACCTTTTCCCATTGTAAAAAATCCTTTCATGAAAGTATGATAGAGTCCAGTTTAATTTATACTAAGTTCCGCAGGTCATCCCATAAGGGGTCGCCTCGTCGAACTGCGAAGCGGTGAGAGAGGGGATGACCTGTATGTTACCTTATAAAATCGCATCCAGAATATCCCGGCCGCCCTTTTCCAGCATCCGGTTGCCCAGGGTCTTGCCCAGAACAATGGCATCGGCAGGATCTCCGTCAATCTCATCGCGTATCAGGGTAGAGCCATCCAGAGAGGCGATGATAGCAGTGATGTGCATAGTATCATTTGCTATGTCTGCATGGACGCCGATAGGTACCTGGCAGCCTCCTTCCACTAATCCTAAAAAAGCCCGTTCCGCATCGGTACAGCTTTTTGTTTCCGGGTGATTTAAGAATTCCAGCAAAGCGCGGACTTCTGTGTTATCCGAACGGCATTCAATGGCCAGGGCTCCCTGTCCTACGGCAGGGATGCAGAAGTCGCAGGGGAGTGTTTCTTTTATCCGGTCTCCATAGCCAAGGCGGGTCAGACCTGCGGCAGCTAAAATTATAGCATCGTACCGCCCCTCATCCAGTTTGCGGAGGCGGGTGTCCACATTGCCGCGCAGATCACGGATGTCCAAATCAGGCCGTCTGGCCAGTAGCTGGGCTTTACGGCGCAGGCTGGAGGTGCCTAATACAGCTCCCGCAGGCATTTCTGCAAAAGTATGGTATTTGTTACTGACAAAAGCATCGCCCACAACAGCGCGCCGGGTAATGGCGGTCAGGCAGAGACCGTCTGGCAACTTTGTGGGCATATCTTTCAGGCTGTGGACGGCCAGATCAACTTCGCCCTCCAGCAGCGCAGTTTCTATTTCTTTGGTGAACAGCCCCTTACCGCCAATTTTGGAAAGGGGAACGTCCAGAATTTTGTCTCCCTTGGTCACGATTTTCTGCAGGCGGACCTCACAGTCGGGATACTTTTTTTCCAGGCAGTCTTTGATGTAATTACTCTGCCAGAGGGCCAGCAGACTTTTCCTGGTTCCAATAGTTATAATTTTTTTCATCGTCAGGATTTTCCTCATCTTTGTCATCTAACATAAATAAACGGCTGATACAGTTTTTAATGTGTTCTTCGTCATCAGTGCCGGCGGCGGCGTTCATGTTGATCATAGGGTCCCGCAGGAACTTGTACATGAGTCGCTCACTCATGACTTCTATTTTATGCTGCTGGTCTTCCGTCAGCTCCGGCATCTTGCGGAAAGCTTTAGATACGATGCGTTCCCGCAGGAAATCCATCTTGTCGTGAAGCCGGACCATGACAGGCCGCAGGGACAGATATCGTAACCGCTCTTTCAGCACGTCAATATCTTCTTCTATCAGGAGTTTTGCGGTTTCTGCATCCTGGTTTCGCAGTTCCTTATTGGTATCCACTACATTCTGCAGATCATCGATATTATACAGGACCACATTTTTCAATTCTGTTACTTCCGGATCCACATCCCGGGGAACGGCAATATCGATCAGTACAAGGGGAGTGGCTTTCTGTCGTTCTTCCAGGGCCAGGGCCAGCCGGTCCCGCTGGATGATGTAATGGGGGGCGCCGGTAGAGGTAATGACGATATCCGCATTTACCGCGTGATCAATAAATTCATCGAACCGTATGGCGGAACCGTTGAATTTTGCCGCCAGTTCCTGCGCATGGTCGAAACTGCGGTTGGTTACAAAAATGGAAGGGGCTCCCTTGTCCAGCAGATGACGGGCCGTAAGCTCGCTCATCTTGCCGGCCCCGATGACCAGGATATCCGCTTGGGTCAGATCGCCGACGACTTTCATGGCAAGATCTACGGCCGCGGAAGACACGCTGACACTGCGATAGGCAATCTGGGTGCGGGTGCGGATCTTTTTGCCGGTAGAGATGGCCTGGTTGAAAATAGTGTTGAACAGGGTAGAAGTGGTGCCGGCCATACGGGCCAGATGATAGGCGTCCTTTACCTGGCTTAGGATCTGTCCTTCTCCTACGATTAGGGAGTCCAGGCTGCTGGCTACCAGCAGCAGATGCCGCACACAGTTTGCCCCTGTCAACATATAAAAATATTCCTGTTTAAAGGCCTTGCCCGCAATGCGTTTTACTGCTTCGTGGAGGGCAGCCATGCCGTCTTCCGGTTCCTGGGCTACCAGGTACAGCTCGGTACGGTTACAGGTGGATACCAGAACGGCTTCCGAAAAATCGTCGGATTCCCTGAAAAGCCGCAGGATATGTTTGATGCGGCTGCGGGAAAAATTAAATTTCTCCCGTACTTCTACGGGGGCTGTCTTATGGTTCAGCCCCAATACGATCAACTGCATGTATTATAATCTCCTTTGCCTGCTGCAGTCTGCCATCTTTCACATCCTGCAGCAGTTGTTTTGTGAGGGTCTTTCTCCAGAATTCCTGTCTCGTGGCGGCGCCGGGTAAACGCTGTTTTATTTTCAGGCGCTGTTCGTCCAAAAATTCGCTGAAGGCGGCCATATCATCGCCATATTGCTGTTTCAGGTCTTCCAGCAGCAGATGGGTGAGGCGGGGATTGCCGCCGGTGGTAACGGAAAAATGCAGGCTGCCGATGTCATAGGAGCCTGCCACAGAAAAATTCCCGGCCTCCGGGTCATCCGTCACATTCAGTAAAGCGTGATGTTGCAGTGCCTCCTGCGCAACCGCTTCGTTTACTGAACGGTTATCCGTTGCGGCAATTACAAGGAAAGCATTTTCAGTATCCCCTGCCCGGAAGGGCCGCCGGCATAATGTTAAAGCAGGATACGTTCCCTGTAACGCTGTGATTGCAGGAAGAATTTCCGGCGCAATTACCGTGACCGACGCGCCCGCTTCCAGCAGGGAACGGGTCTTTCGTAACGCTACATGGCCGCCTCCTGCCACAATACAGCGCCGGTTTTCCATATTCAGCTGTACTGTATAACGGAACTGGTTAAAAGCCATGGGTACCTCGTGATGGTAATGAGAATTCTTCCTCTTTATAAATCGGAAACGATAGAGAAAACTTGCAAAAACATACTTTTCTTATTTTATCATAAAAGCTATGTTATGTTAACTTATTTATCTCAATCATCATAGAAATTTTACGTTTATTTTGGTATAATAACTTTGTATTAATAAACTGAGTATCAAAAATTAAAAAAAGAAAAGGATGATAAACTATGAACATTATTTTCAAACGTAAAAGCGTGCGCACATTTCTGGATATTGATGTGGATGATACGACTATCGAACAGATCATCCGGGCGGGTATGGCCGCTCCTTCCGCAAAAAACCAGCGCCCCTGGGAATTTTATGTGGTTCGTAATAAGGAAACCAGGGAAAAGCTGGCCCAGTGCACTCCCTATGCAAGACCTGTAGCCAATGCGCCTGTGGCGATCGTGGCATGTTACCGCACGAATGATTTATATGCGCCGCTTATGCCGCTGTTGGACATGAGCTGCTGCTGTGAGAATATGCTGATCCAGGCAGCTGCTCTGGATATGGGCTCCGTCTGGATTTCCTTTGCGCCCCATAAGGAACGGCAGGAACCGGCGAAAAAAGTGCTGAACCTGCCGGAAAACCTGGAAGTGTTTGCCGTTTTGCCAGTGGGCTACCCGAAAGGGGAAGGGAAAGTCGTGGACCGCTTCGATGCAGGCCGGATCCACTGGGAAGCGTAAAGTTTGACAAATAGTTGCCACGATTTTAGTATATTCTGATAATCAGTATTCGGGTCCATGTGTTGCAGATTTGGAATTTCCGGCGCCGAATTTGGTACAAATTATATTATACAGTAATACCGGGCTTCACATTTTTTCGACGGAGGAGGTAAACGCTATGAAAAAAATGCTTTGTTTATCGGTTCTTGTTGCGGCGGTGCTGATGTCATCATCCGCGTTTGCTTCGGAAAATTCTCTGGCGCCTTCATTTACTGTGCCTCAGAAACTGATACCCTATGGCGCTGTCGGCAGGGATGGCTATTTCAAGGGCATCCGTCTGGCGGGAAAAGTCAAGGTCGTGAACAGCTTTCCGGATATCAAGGTCCAGGTTGTCAACAGTTTCCCCGACCTGAAGGTGAAGCGGGTAGATAATTTCCCTGATAAAATCGGCGAGTGGAAATTCGTGGATAATTTCCCGGATTTCACAATTCAATATGTAAAAAGTTTCCCGGACATCAAAATCCAGTTTGTGAATAGTTTCCCGGGTGTGCCCTGAAAATAATGGAAGAATCGAGTATGGGAATAAAGTTTAATAATTGGAGAGAGAACAGTCTGGCTGCCTTTGGCCGTATGTTTGTTCTTTCTCTGGCAGCGTGTATTCTTTTTGCCTGCGGCGTACAGGCTGCTGCTCCGTCTGTGCTGGCTGAGTCGGCAATACTGATCAATGCCCGGACCGGCGCCGTTATTTTTGAAAAAAATGCGGATATACGTCGTGCTCCGGCAAGTATGACCAAGATGATGACTTGTATTTTATGCCTGGAAACCAAAGGCCTGAATGCAGAGTTTAAAGTGACGCAGGCTGCGGCGGCAACGGAAGACTCCTACCTGGAGATGAAGGGTGGGGAACGGCTTCTTTCCGGAGAGCTTTTGCAGGAAATGATGATGGAGTCTGATAACGGGGCCGCAGTCGTGGTGGCGCAGAATGTATCTGGCAGCGTACTGAAATTTGCGGACCTGATGAACGAAAAGGCGAAAGAGATTGGCTGCCGGAAGACACATTTCAGTAATCCAAACGGACTGACGGCCAAATGGCATTATTCTACGGCAAGGGATATGTCAAAGATTGCGGCCTATTGTATGAAAAACCCGGATTTCCGGAATCTTGTAAGCAAAAAAAATGCCGTTATCCACTGGGCTTCCCCTGCCGGCAGGACGTATAAATCTGAAACTACTAACGAACTGCTGGGCAGGTACTCCGGTGCCAACGGAATCAAGACCGGATGGACCAATGCTGCCAGAGGCTGCGTGGCTGCTTCTGCAAAGCGGGGCGATGTGGAACTGATTGCTGTCGTGATGAAGTCGAAAGATCATGACACCCGTTTTTCCGATGCAAGGAAACTGCTGGATTATGGGTTTTCTGTCGGGGGAGAAGGGAAAATTGTTGCAGAAGATCCTGTTACAGTAAAATCAAAGCGACTGCCCGATGTTTCAAGACCGGGGGCGTCGCCTAAAAGGGCAACGGTTCCCGCAGCGTCGCCAGCTCCTAAGGCTGTTGCAACGCCGGCAGTAACATCAGCGCCTAAAACAACTGGAACACCTGCTGTATCATCAGCCTCTGAAGCTAATGCAAGGCCTGTTGCAACAGCAGCTACTGCATCAAAAAATACAGGCATTCGGATGCCTGTGGTTCGCAGACCCGGCGCATAAAAGCGGTACCGATAGGCAGAAAATTTATTTAGACAATGTAAAAACATTTTTCATAGAAGGGGCTGTAACAAAATAGTCTCGCTATCGGCATCCGCAAGGATGCCGATTTTTCTATGCCCAAAAGAAAAAAGAGACCCCGAAAGGCCTCTTCTTCTGGTATAATTTAAGTATGCAACCTCCCAAATTAAACCACAAAAATTATAACAAATTTTCAACGGTAAGGCAATTGGTTCTGCCGTTAGATTACAGCCAGATGATCCCTGAAACAGAACCGGTACGGTTACTGGACGCAGTACTGGAGGAGCTGGATTACACAGCGTTACTGCGTTTATATTCCCCACAAGGCAGAAAATCCGCAGTGCCGCCTAAGATTCTTTTTAAGATCATCGTGTTCGCCATGTCAGAGGGCATCTATTCCTTGCGTGCCATCCAGCGTCAGTGCCAGGTCAATATCCAGTACATGTGGCTGCTGCAGGGGTACAAGGCTCCCAGCCACATGTGCATAGGCCGTTTCTATGAGCGTCTCACGGTTCCGGTACAGGAAGACCTGTTCGCCCAGTTTATCCATCTTCTGTCCGGGTTGGATGTGGTGCCAATGGATGAAGTGTATATTGACGGAACCAAGCTGGAAGCGAATGCGAACCGGTACACGTTCGTATGGCGCAAGAACATTGAACGGGGATTGAAAAAGCTGAAAGAAAAGTACCCGGCTTTTCGGGAAGAAGTTTCCCAAGCCCTGCTGCCAGGTACAGAAAACCTGAAAGACACAGAAATGCTGGCTGCCCTGGCAGAGAAATGCAAGGAAGAGGGAGTTCATTTTGTTTCAGGAAAGGGACACCATAAATCCGCATTGCAGAAAGCCTTTGAAAGGTGCGAAGGGTTTTGTGCAAAACGGCAGGCGTACGAGAAGCACCTGTCAGTCTTAGGAGAGCGGAACAGTTATTCCAAGACTGACCCGGATGCGACCTTCATGCGGATGAAGGAAGACCATATGAAGAACGGACAGTTGAAGGCGGCCTACAACGTACAGCTGGCGGTAGAAAGCGAGTATATTGTAGGGGTAGGGATATTTCCCAACCCGACCGATACGCGGACCCTGATCCCATTCCTGCAACACATGGAATCCCGTTTCGGCCTGAAGCCGGTCCATGTGGTAGCCGATGCCGGGTATGACAGCGAGGAAAACCTGGACTGGCTGCGTGAACACGGCTATGAGTCGGTGATAAAACCGGCGCAATATGAGAACGGCAAAAAGAAACAATACAAAAAGCGAATCGACCTGCCAGCCAATATGGAATATGATCCGGACAAAGATGAATACACCTGCGCCAAAGGGCGGAAGCTGGTGTTTGAAAAGATCCGGAGGAAGAAACACGACAGTGGATATGTAAGTGAATCCTATGTATACCGCTGCACCAACTGCCAGTATTGCGGGTTGCGGAAACAGTGCCAGCGGCAGGGAAACCGGAAACAGAATAAAGCGATTTATATAAACAAAAAGTACAACGGACTGCAGCAAGAGAACATGGAACGGTTCCAGAGCGAAGACGGGATCCGGTTACGGGTAAACCGGTCGATCCAGGTAGAAGGAGCTTTCGGACAAATAAAAGAAGATTATAGTTATAAACGGATTCTTCGCAGAGGAAAAGATGCGGTATACAAAGAATTGCTGTTTCTGGCATTCGGCTTTGACATCCGAAAGTTGCATAACCGTATACAGGAAGACCGGCTGATGCAACGATTTATACGAAAAGTAGATAAAGAACAAGCTTGCTGAAGGAAAATATATGAAAAATGCCATAGGGCTTATTAAAGTGCGCTTGAAAACAGACAGCGGGGTTACAGACTATCTTTGATGATAATCTGTAACCCCGCTTTAAGATATAAAAGAAAAAGGGCTGCGCAAAATGTAGCATAAAAAGCTCATTTTGTTACAGCCCCTTTGCATCTAAAAGTAATTTGATTTCAGTCATTTTTCAAAGTTGCTTTTTGCAAATAAAACTTTGGAACTTCGGCAGGCGTGCAGACAAATTAATCATCGGTACCTTAAGCTTCTTCTTCGTTAATGATAAATCCGATGCGGCGGCCTGATTTCTCTTCTCCTTCTTCCGGAATATCTTCCTCCTGGATAGGCTTTTTCAGGGTGATCAGGCACAGTGTGAACTGGGAAATATGCTGGATCATCTTCAGGGCTTCCCCGGTGTTGGGGTCGAATCCATAAAGAACGATCAGGTCCGGATTCCAGTAACCCAGCCGCCGTATGATGATAGGGCGGTTGGAAAAAGAAGCCAGACTCATGGCGGCTACTTCGTCCGGTTGCAGACTCTTTTCAAAATTGCGGATCAGTTTGTTGATTCTCTCACACATGTTGGCTGCTGCGGTTTTGCTTATTGCAGGACTGTTCATAAATATTTCCTCCTTTGTGTCGGCAGATGCCGGTGTGCCATTAGGGATCAAATGACAGGCAGTTGAATTTTTAAACATTTCTAATGTTTTGACTGTAACTATTATAACACGAAACATCATGTATACATGTATACACGTATACTTTGCCTCAAATTGTAGCAAAACTGTGAAAAAGATGCTACAATATCAGCAAATTTAATCGGGAGACGATGCTTCGTTTAGTTTAGTTTATTCAACGTTGCTTCCTTTCAGTTATGGCTTCGTACAAAATAGACAGGCAATGAAGCGGGGATTTCCTGAAGAAACGAGGTAAAATATGAATCTGTCTGTCCAAATCCTGCTTGCACTGGTCCTGTCCGTTGCCGTTGGTCTCGGTGTTGGACCCGAAGGGCTTCCTTTCGTTAACAAATGGATCGCCCCCATCGGAACGATTTTCATCAACTTCATCAAGATGATGATCGTACCTGTCGTATTCTGTTCACTGATCGTAGGCGTTACCAGTCTGGGCGGTGACGGCAAAAAGTTAGGGCGCATCAGTGCCAAAACCATCGTCCTGTACCTGTTCACCACAGCGATTGCCATTGTTCTGGGCTTTACCGTAGCCGGCATTATCCATCCCGGTGCGGGGCTGGAAATTGCAGGGAAGGTAGCACCGAAAGTTAAAGAGGCGCCGACCTTTATGCAGGTGCTGGTGAACATGGTTCCCACCAATCCCATTGAATCCATGGCCAAAGCACAGATCCTGCCTATCATTATTTTCGCCCTGTTTGTAGGCGTTGGCATTACCCAGGTCGGCCCCAAACATTCCAATCCGCTTGTCGACTTTTTTGACGCGGCTGCGGAAGTCTGCTACAAGATCATTGCTATGGTCATGAAGTTTGCTCCCTACGGCGTTTTCGCACTGCTGCTGCCGGTAGTATGCAAAAACGGTCCCAAGGTTCTGCTCCCGCTGCTGAGTGTTATCCTGTGCGTTGCAATTGGCTGTATCCTGCAGTGCATCATCGTTTACTCCACTCTGGCGTCTGTTGGCGGCGGCGTGTCCCCGCTGAAATTCTTCCGGGGCATGTCCGAAGCTATGATGATTGCGTTCACCACCTGTTCTTCCGCAGCGGCTCTTCCGGTTAACCTGAAGAACTGTCAGGAAAAATTAGGTCTGTCCCGGGAAGTTTCTTCCTTCGTACTGCCTCTGGGCTGCACCATCAACATGGACGGCACGGCACTGTATATGGGTGTATGCAGTCTGTTCATCGCTAACGTGTTTGGCGTTAATCTGACTACGAATGATATGGTTATGATCGTATTCACCGGTACCCTGGCTTCCATCGGTACTGCCGGTGTTCCCGGCGCAGGCCTCATCATGCTGGCTATGGTGCTGCAAGCGGTGCAGCTGCCTATGGAAGGTCTGGCCCTGGTAGCCGGTATCGACCGTGTACTGGATATGTTCCGTACCTGCGTTAACATCACCGGTGACGGTGCGGTTGCCTGCGTAGTAGACAAGAGCGAACGTTCCCGCATGTAATATTTAAAGAAAGCCCTGCAAAGGCTCTGAAAAACAGTAACGCCTGAAACAAGGGATATGATCCGCATTTGAAAAAAAGATAGAGTCCTGATTTCCGGGATGGCACCGTTAAAATGCTGTCCCGGATTTATTTTGTGTTTTATTTACATTTTAATGTTTGCATTTTGCGCCGGATGTGGTACAATACAAAAATGAGTAACGAACTCGAAGAGAGAGCAAGGGGAGAGTTGTAGCAATGCGAATTATTTATAAAACAAGTACGGTTTACAGCGCAACAGAGTTTGGCAAAATGAATCTGGAGATCCAGAAGCACGACAGCAAGTTCAAAAAAGCCCAGTATATCATTGCGGCTATCATTGCGGTTATTATCGCCATCTGTCTGTACAATGCCTGGTATATTGCCGCGGGCCTCATGGTGGTAGCGGGATTTGCAGTATTCCTGTATCTGATTCCTTATAATGTGAAACGGGCTGCGGAGAAGGAATTTGCCAAGAGCCGCCTGGAAGGGACGCCCAGCAATATGACTTTCTATCTGGACCATTATGAAGAGGTCAACAAGATGGGACGGGCCGCCTACAAATATGTGCAGCTGCGCCATATCTATGAAACGCCTACCAATTTTTACCTGATGCTGAACGACAAGCAGGGCGCTATTGTAGAAAAATCCAAGTGCAAACCGGAGCTGGTCAAGTTTATCGGCAAGATTAAAGCCCAGTACAAGCTGTAATCAATAATACAATATCCCCTGTTGTTACAATACAGCAGGGGGCTTTTTTATGAAAGCAACAGTTTTCTGAGGGGATTTGATGAAACAACGTTTAATAGCGCTGCTGTTAGCCCTGGTTATCGGCCTGACCTTATTTCATTTCCATATTCCCATACCCTTTATGCTCAGCGGGATCATCGCCGCCTCCTTTTTGAAATTTTTTGTCTGGCGCTACCTGAACTGGCCCATCTCCTGGCGGAATCTGGGGCTGATGGTGGCTGGTTACGGAATCGGGCGGGATTTTACCCAGGATACCCTGCTGCAGATGTCGCAGCAGCTGGCCGGTGTTTTTGGGGCCTCCCTGCTTGCGATCGGGATTTCCCTGCTGGTGGCCTGGGTAACCTACAAACACACCTTTGCCAATCTGCTGAGCTGCGTAATGGGGATGCTGCCCGGTGGCCTGAATCAGATGATGCTTATGGCAGCGGAAGATCCCCGGGTGGATGCTAACGTAGTCGTTATGCAGCAGACCATCCGGCTGTTCGGGGTGGTGATCACCGTACCATTCCTGGTGATCCATCTGCTGGGGGCAACGGTTTCCTCCCAGGGGTTGCTGACCCATGCCAATAATACAGGGCTTACCTGGTTGTGTCTGTTCCCTATTGCGGGGCTTGGGGCTTTTCTGGCAAAGAAAATCAAGATGCCCACGTCTGCCCTTATCGGTCCTATTCTTGCTACAGCACTGTTTTCTATCGGGTCTGGCATGGAATTGCAAAAAGCGCCTCCGATCCTGATGAACCTGGCACAGATGAACATCGGACTTTTTATGGGTTGCATGCTGGATAAGGAAAGGCTGTACCGGACGCGATTGCTGCTGCCTTATGCTCTGATTGGAACCTTTCTGATCATTGGGGGCAGCGTTGTCATGGCCGAATTGTTGTCCCGGTACTATGGTATCCCCATCGTTACATCCTTCCTGGCCATGGCCCCGGGGGGCGTGGCGGAAATGTGTCTGGCAGGAATGAGCATGGGGGCGGATGTTTCCCTGATCCTTACTTATCAGATCGTGCGTCTTCTGATGATGAACCTGACGGTACCGTTTTTTATAAACAGATATTTTGACGAAAATTATAAAGGGTAGGGGAACCTGAAATCAGAATAGAGATAGAAAAGCGTATGGCAAAGAGGTCTGAAAAAGACGCCGGCAATCACAAAAACATATTTAAATAATTTTCCATAAAAAAAGCACGTAACTTCTGTGATAACTGCAGGTTGTTACGTGCTCTTTTATTTGATTAGGAGAGTAAGATCCGAGTGCTATTCCCGCCAGGCGCAGTGTTGCAGGGCACCGGACCATTGGTTCAGCCGGAAGGACTTACGCAGTGCGGAAGCGATAAAGGCTTCCGCCTTTTCCAGCGCCTCTGTAACTTCCATTCCTTTGGCCAGACCGGCAGTGACTGCAGCGGAGAAGGTGCAGCCTGCCCCGTGATTATAGGCTCCCGTAATTTTCGGGTGCCTTTTTTCCGTAAAGGTTTTACCGTCATAAACAATTTCCAGCGCGTCGCTTCCGGAAAGGCGGTCACCGGCTTTAATGATTACATAGTTGCAGCCGTTATCGTGAATTTTTGCCGCAGCCTGTTTCATATCATCCACATTGGTAATGGACGGCATATCCGCAAGATAGGCGGCTTCCAGCAGGTTTGGCGTCATAACCAGGGCCCGTTTCACCAGAAGCTCTTTCGTTGCCGCCGCTGCTTCCGGAACCATGATGGTATCAATGCCCTTGCAGACCATGACCGGATCGATGACAACATTTTTCAGCTCATACTTGTCGATGGTCCGGGCAACCAGCTCCACCAGCTCTGCGCTGCCCAGCATGCCGGTCTTCATCGCATCACAGCCAATGCCCTGCAAAATCGTGGCCAGCTGTTTTTCAATAACACTTTCTTCAATAGGATAAATTTCGTGGGCCCAGTCAGCGTTTGGATTCTGGGCTACGATGCAGGTAAGGGCTGTCATGCCGTAAACGCCCATCTCCTGGAAGGTTTTCAGGTCAGCCTCCATGCCGGCGCCGCCGCTTGTATCGGATCCGGCGATGGTCATTGCTTTGTACATCATTATGATTTTCCCCCTCGTAAAGATGAAATGGTAGTTCTTTTGTTTTACAGTGAACAGGAAAGAAGCAAAAATTGTTTTAAAAGGTATATTATAATCAATGTTACAGTAACTGCACCTCTCATTATAGGGGAAAATCAAGAATTAAAAAGGGACAGTTTGTATAAAAATGAGCACAAAGTGGCCTGAATTGCCAGCTGTTGAAACTGCTTACCTGAAATTGTATTCCGTTACGATTTTTTCCCGGTTAAACAATATATCCTGGGGATATTCATACAGACAAATCGCAAGATAAGAACCGGCGATGTTGGAAACATTGTTAAATCCGCAGTGCTGCAGGGCCATTACGGCGTTATAACTGCGCTGGCTGGAACGGCAGTGGAGATACACGGGCCGGTCTTTGGGTATCTCGTCCATGCGCTGGCGCAACTGGCTTAAAGGAATATTCACCGCATTTAACAGATGGCCTGCGCTGAATTCGCCGGGCTCCCGCACGTCAATGATGCAGGCGTTGCTTTCCACCAGTTCCCGGACCTTTGTAAGAGGAACCTGCCGGTATACGCCGTTCAGCAGGTTCAGGCCTACCAGGGCAGCCATGTTAACAGCGTCTTTGGCGGTGCTCACTACAGGTGCGTAACACAGCTCCAGATTTTTTAAATCCTCAAGGGTGCCGTTCATGGAGATGACGGCGGCAATCACGTCGATCCGCCGGTCGGCCTCTCCCTTGCCAATAGCCTGAGCCCCTAAAATGCGACCCGTAGGTGTTTCAAAAATAACTTTCAGATGGATTGGGTGGGCGTCGGGCATGAGGCTCACCTTGTCGGAGGGAATAACATAGGCTGTTTCATACGGTATGTTTTCCGCTTTTGCAGTTTTTTCGTTCAGGCCGGTACTGGCTGCCAGCAGGTCGAAGATGCGGATGACAGAAGAGCCGATAAACCCTTTTTGCTGGTTGCGCAGTCCATAGATGTGATCCGCCGCTGCCCGGGCTTCCATCTGGGCGGGCCAGGCCAGGGCCAGCCGCATGGGCTTACGGGTGAGACGGTTAAAAACTTCGATGGCATCGCCCACTGCGTAAACAGAGGGGTCGCTGGTCTGGAAATTGGCATTGACCTTGATACCGCCGGTTTCACCGATGGCAAGGCCCGCATTCCTGGCCAGTGCGGTTTCGGGACGGATGCCGATGGCCATGACTACTGCGTCGGCTTTCACGCTTTTGCCGCTGGCAAGCTCTACAGTTCCGTCATGAATCGCTTTCACTCCGTCCTTCAGTACCAGTGTGATACCCTTGTCCAGCATTTCTTTGTGGAGGATCTGGGCCATGTCGTAATCGAAGGGCATCATGACCTGGTCCATGGCTTCAATTAACGTTACTTTATAACCGGCATGGACAAGGTTTTCCCCAATCTCGCAGCCGATGAAGCCGCCGCCAACCACTGCGATGTCTGTTGCTTTATGAGTTCGCATATAATCATCCAGCTTTACGATATCCACTACGTTGCGGATACCGAAAACGTTTTCATTCCGAATGCCTTCGATGGAACCGGGCATCACCGGCTCGCCGCCGGGGGAAAGGATCAGGGCATCGTACGTTTCTTTATATTCTTTGCCTTCAGTTAAATTTGTAACGGTTACGGTTTTTTCTTCCCGGTTGATGGCGGTTACTTCCTGTTCCGTACGGACTTCGATATTGTATTTCCTTTTGAACTGGGCAGGATCCATCATGATCAGGTCGGCGCTGTCAGCTACAGTGCGGCTCAGGAAATAGGGAAGGGCGCAGTTGGAAAAGGAAACGTGGGGGCCCCGTTCAAAAATGATGATCTCCGCATGTTCGTCCAGACGACGGGCCCGGGCAGCCGCAGAAGCGCCGCCGGCGACTCCGCCAACTACTAAAATACGTTTGCTCAAAATTCTTTCCTCCTGTTCTATAAGTTTAAAAATCCCTAATTAAAATATGAGAGATGTTGAGAAATTTGTCCGACCTCTCAGGATTCATTTAATCAGCGATTCCTTAAGTTTCAGTTTATAAAATACCGGTATCAGTAGGAACTGATACCGGTTTGTCTTATTTTTTCAGTGCGGCCCTGGTAGCTTCTTTCGCGCAGAAACCGATGATTTTTTTACAGTTACGTGCCCGGTTTTTGGCGCCTTCCTTGGTAGATTCGTCAAAGGGGAAGCACAGGTCCCGGCATTCGATGGTTCCGTATTCGGTGATGCACTTTTTCACATAGTCGCCATGGCGGGGATAGATGCCGGTGCCTTCATGGTGCAGCTCGTCCACACGTTCTGCAAAGGTCTCTTTTGCATAAGGATTCTTACGGCCCTGCTTGCTGCCGATAACCACCATACCTGCGTTAACTGCGCCGCAGGTGTGTTTTGTGAAACCCATGCCGCCTCCCATACCGGAAACAAGGGCGATGATTTCGGGAGGATATTCGCTGATGCCCAAATCCAAAAATCCCTGCAGCACACATTCGCCGCAGTTCAGCCCGTGTTTGAAATGCTCCATGGCGTTTTGGGATGCTTTCTCTGCCAGCTGTTCGATTTCTTCTTCCGTGTAGATTTTCTTTTCTTCCATGATGATCTTCCTCCTCTTGTAATTTATTAAAAACATAACTCTGGCAAGTATTAAATTTTCAATATCAAATATATATCTGTGAATTGAAAGTGTGCTGATATTTTATATTTTAATTATATCATGAATTCCTATTATTTGCAGGGATTTCTGATAACGATGCGGAAAATCAGAATTTGTGTGCCAAAGTTATGCTGTCAGGCAAAGGCATCGCAAACCCGTCACCGATTGCTATTCCATGGACTCATTCGCCTGTGGCTTCGAAACTCGGCGCTTCGCCCCTCATGGCTCATGCGTAACGCATCACGCTTCGCCTTTGGCTTGCGTTCTGCGGCGCACTGCATATAGATAAAAGTTTTCAATCAGCTTCGCCCTGCGGGCTTGCTTCTTG
>OMYP01000022.1 GCA_900315345.1 uncultured Selenomonadales bacterium
GGGACGAAGTCCCGAGTTTCGAAGCCACAGGCGAATGAGTCCATGGAATAGCAATCGGTGACGGGTTTGCGATGCCTTTGCCTGACAGCATAACTTATGTACAAAAAATCCTGTTTTCCTGTTGTTTTTTGATGACAGAAAACAATTATCATTCTGTTGACACTGCATTCTGCAAGTGATAAAATTTTCAATATAGGTTTTTTATGACTACTATATGAAAACAATATATTCAGGAGGGGATTTTTATTATGGAGTATAAGTTTGCAAAACGTATGGACCGGATGAAGGCGTCGGAGATCCGCGAGCTGCTGAAGCTGACAGCTCAGCCGGATATTATTTCCTTTGCAGGGGGTCTGCCGGCTCCGGAACTGTTCCCGGTAAAAGAGATCGCCCAGGTCTCCCATGACCTGGTGGAAAAGGAAGGCCAGAAGCTGCTGCAGTATGCTACTACTGAAGGCCGTCCCACCCTGCGTGAAAAGATTGCAAAGCGCATGACGGAAAAATACAATACGCCTGTTGATATGAACGATATCCTCATCACCACCGGTTCCCAGCAGTGCCTGGATTTTGCAGGCAAGCTGTTCCTGGACCCGGGCGATGTGGTGCTGTGCGAAAGTCCGTCCTATCTGGGGGCCCTCAATGCGTTCAATGCCTACGAGCCTGTATTCAAGGAAGTTCCTACCGATGGGGAAGGCATCATTCCGGAAGAGCTGGACAAGATCCTGGCTACTACCCCGAAATGCAAGTTCATTTATGTAATTCCCGATTTCCAGAATCCTACCGGCATCTGCTGGAGCCTGGAACGCCGTAAAAAATTCATGGAAGTCATCAATAAATATGACATTCCCGTATTCGAAGACAATCCCTACGGGGAACTGCGCTACAGCGGTACCAGCTACCCGACCCTGAAATCCATGGATACCAAGGGTCTGGTTTCCTTCCTGGGCACCTTCTCCAAGATCTTCTGCCCCGGCCTGCGTCTGGGCTGGATCGCCGGACCTCATACCATCGTAGAAAAATTCGTTATGATCAAACAGAGCGCCGACCTGCACACCTCCAACTTTGACCAGGGTATTGCAGACGCTTATATGGACACCTATGACCTGGACGCCCATGTTAAGGAAATCGTGGCCCTGTACGGTCACCGCCGGGACCTGATCCTGAAGACCATGGAAGAAGAATTCCCCGAAGGCGTGGAATTTACCCATCCCGAGGGCGGCCTGTTCCTGTGGGTCACCGTACCGGAAGGTGTCAGCGCCCGGAAGGTATTTGACAAGTGCATCGAGCAGAAGGTGGCAGCTGTTATCGGCGATGCCTTCTATCCCAACGACAAGACCGACCGCAGCATGCGTGTCAACTATTCCTGCATGCCCGACGACAAGATCGTGGAAGGCGTAAAACGTATGGCTAAAGCCATTAAAGAATGCATGAAATAAAAACAGAAAAAAGAACTCCAATATAAAAAGAAAAGAGGAAACACAATGGTATTCATGATACTGACTGCGATTGTCGCTGTACTGGTTGCCGTTTTGGCCCTTCAGAACTCCATGATGGTTGATTTGACGCTTTTTATGTGGAGTTTTCGTCTGAACCTTGTGCTGGTGGTACTGATTTCCGTCATCTGCGGCTTCCTCCTTGCTCTGGCCTGGGGTATTAAAGTCAAGACCCAGAGCTTGTGGAAGATGCGTAAGCTCAACGAGCAGATCGCTCTGCTGGAAGACGACAAAAGGATCCTCCGGGAAAAAGTGGAACAGCTGATCAAAGCCCAGGGAGGCGTCCTGGACCCGGCCGACACCACCACGACCCCCGTAGCAGCACCTGACCCAACACCCACTACGACTGTGAGAAAGTTTTAAAATTGAGAAAAGCTTTGTTAAGCAAGTAAAAGTGTAATGAAATAAAGCACCGAAGGCATCCCTCTGAGGGGTCCCCATCGACGAGCGAAGCGAGGAGGGGGAGAGAGGGAGCCTTCGGTGCTTTTCACTTTACAGTACAATATGGTATAATAAACCACTATCATAAAACTTTAAGCAGGAGTCAAACCATGGCAGATAAATTCTTGATCATAGACGGCAGCAGCCTTATCCACCGGGCCTTTTTTGCCCTGCCCCCCCTTACCAACCGGAAAGGGCAGCATACCGGGGCGGTCTACGGGTTCCTGCGCATGTTCCACAAACTGCTGCAGGACGTGCAGCCCCGCTGGGTGGCGGCAGCCTTTGATAAATCACGGAAGACCTTCCGTACCAAACTGTTTGCGGATTACAAGGGACAACGCAAACCAACGCCTCCGGAACTGAAAGAGCAGTTCCCTCTGTGCATGGAGGTACTGGAATCCATGGGAATTCCCGCCCTGGAGCTGGACGATTACGAGGCGGACGATATCATTGGCACTTTTGCGAAGAAAGCAGATCCTTCCGTGGAAGTGTATATCGTCACCGGGGACCGGGACGAGCTGCAACTCATTGATGACCGGACCCGGGTCATGTACACGAAGAAAGGCATTTCCGATATAAAACTGTATGATAAAGAAGCTTTTGCAGAAGATTACGAGGGCCTTGTGCCCCTGCAGCTCATTGACCTGAAAGGGCTTATGGGGGACACCTCCGACAACATTCCCGGGGTGCCCGGGGTAGGTCCCAAGACGGCCCTGAAGCTGATTGCCGAATACGGCAGCGTGGAAAAAGTACTGGAGCATATTCCGGAAGTCAAAGGCAAAAGCCTGAAGGAAAAGCTGGAAAACAATAAAGAGCAGGCCCTTCTTTCCAAAGAGCTGGCCACCATCTGTACGGAAGTGCCGGGACTGGAGCTGGACCTGTCTGCTTATGCCCTGAAACCCCTGGAGGAAAAGGCACGGACCATGATGGCGGATCTGGAGTTCCGCAATTTCTTCCAGCAGTTTGCCCAGATCATGGGAGAGGCTCCGACCATGGCCAATGAGAGCAACGCTGCGGCAGGCAATGTGTCCAATACGGTATCTGGCTCCGGTACTGTTGCCGACGGGGAAAAACGTGGTAAAACCGGTAACGGTAAAACAGGCAACGACGATGAAACAAGAACCGGAGCTGGACAGTCTCTTTTTGACGACGGTATGGGCAGCCTTTTCGGTACCTTGGTTCCGGCGGCAGCGGTGCAGGAGATTGCAACGGAAGCAGAATGGATCAGGCTTGTTTCCCGCATCGATAAAGAGGAAATGATCTGGTTCATGACAGAGACAGCAGGGGAGATTCCCGACTTGCAGTTTGCTTCTGCGCAGCTGCTTACCGCAGGGCAGGAATACAAAATTACCGGTGAAGCGCTGTCGGCCTTCACTTCCTGGCTGGCAGAGGCGACAAATCCCAAAGGCACCACAGACAGCAAGGAAGTGTACCGGATCTGCTTCTGCCAGAAGGTGGAACCCCGCAACATAATAGAAGATATTTCCCTGGCAGCTTATCTGGATGACCCGGGACGCAGCAGCTACGCCCTTTCAGATCTGGCCTGGCACTATCTGGGACAGGACCGTACGCCGGACTGTCACGCTCTGGCCCAGGTGGCAGAGGCTCTGAACCAGGCGCTGCAGGATAAAGAACTGACTTCCTTATATAAAGAAATGGAACTGCCTCTGGCCCCCGTGCTGGCCAGGATGGAACTGGCGGGCGTTACGGCGGACGGACAGAAACTTGATATGGTAAGCGCGGAGATGGCGGAAAAGATCCGTGGTCTGGAAGATCTGGCCAAAGAGCAGGCGGAAGACCCTGCCTTCAATCCCAACTCGCCAAAACAGCTGGGGGTGGTGCTCTTTGAAAAGCTGGGACTGCCGGTGATCAAGAAGACCAAGACGGGCTATTCCACTGACGTAAAGGTACTGGAAGAACTTCAGGGGCAGCATCCTCTGGTTGACACGATTCTGCAGTACCGGGTACTGGCCAAGCTTCATTCAACCTATTTGGAAGGGCTGAAACCCCTGATCAATAAAACCACGGGGCGCATCCACACCCATTTCCAGCAGACGGTGACCGTAACAGGCCGCCTGTCCAGTACGGATCCCAACCTGCAGAACATTCCCACCCGCACAGAAGCGGGAAAAGGCATCCGGGCCCTGTTTGTACCGGGGCCGGACTATGACTGGCTCATGTCCTGTGATTATTCCCAGATCGAGCTTCGCATTCTGGCCCACGTGGCACAGGATCCCCTGATGCTGGAATCCTTCCGGGAAAACCAGGACGTTCATGCCCGGACCGCCAGCGAAGTCTTCGGCGTTCCCCTGGACCTGGTATCCCATGAGATGCGGAGCCGGGCCAAAGCGGTAAACTTCGGCATCGTATACGGCATCAGCGACTTCGGCCTTGCCAGGCAGCTGGGCTGCAGCCGGAAAGAAGCCGGGGAGTTCATAGAAAATTATCTGGCCCGGTACCAGGGAGTAAAGGAATACATGGAACGGATGAAGTCGCTGGCCCGTGAGCAGGGCTTTGTATCTACCCTGCTGGGCCGTCGCCGTTACCTGCCGGACATTAATAACCGGAACTTTAACCTTCGCAGCTTTGCGGAACGCACTGCCATCAACACCCCCATCCAGGGTACGGCTGCAGACATTATGAAGCTTGCCATGCTGCGGGTGGACAAAGCTTTGCAGAATTCGGGCCTTGCCTCCCGGGTGCTGCTTCAGGTCCACGATGAACTGGTGCTGGAAGTGAAAGAAGCGGAACGGGAAGCCACTGCCGCCTTAGTGCAGCAGGAGATGCAGAACGCATTTACATTGGACGTTCCTCTGCTGGCGGAAGTTAGTTATGGTAAGAATTGGGCTGCGGCAAAATAAATTGCAGAAAGTGTGAATGTATGAAAATCATCGGACTTACCGGCGGCATCGGCAGCGGGAAAAGTACAGTTTCTTCATATTTGAGTACGCTGGGCGTTCCTGTGTTTGACGCAGACGCATCCAGCCGGGCCGCAGTGAAAAAGGGAAGCCCCTGCCTGGCGAAGATCGTTGCTTTTTTCGGTCCGGAATGCCTGCTGGAAAGCGGCGAACTGAACCGGCCTTGGGTTGCGGATAAAGTGTTCCATAACAAAGAAGTGCTGAAGCAGTACGAAAAAATCGTACAGGACCAGGTGTGGGCAGAAGCGCAGCAGTTTCTGGCAGAGCACCGCGGAAAGGGAACCGATGTGGTCCTGCTGGATGTGCCCCTTCTCATTGAATGCGGCTGGCATAAACTGGTGGACAGCGTATGGCTGGTAAAAGTTTCAAAGGAAGTGCAGATCCGCCGCGCCATGCTCCGGGACGGGGCTACGGAAGAAGCGGTGAAGGCCCGGATCGGTGCCCAGATGTCTCTGGAAGAAAAAGAAAAATATGCCCACGTTGTTATTGACAACAGTGGTACAATAGATAATACACAAAAGCAGGCTGCGGAACAGCTGCGGAAACTGAAAGAGGGACTGTAACAGTTGTGACCGTGAGAGCTGCAGAGTCGTGCAAAGGAAAATGTTGTAATAATCGGTTATGCATAATACAAAACCGGGAAACGGGTAATGGGATACATTGAAGGGTAAGCAGGAAAAACAGGACAAAACAGTAAAACAAGGAAAACGGCACACCGGAAAAACAGAAGCTGCTAAAGAAACAAAAAAAGAACCGCAAAAAAAACTCCGGGCCAGACGTGTACTTCATCCTGTTAAGAAAAAAAGGAAGATCGTAAGCAAACCGGGCAGCATGCGTGGGTGGTTATGCGCATTGCTGCTTCTTGCAGTACTGTGTTTCACCGGCTGGCGGATCTGGCGCAGTGATGCGGTGCAGATGCGGTTTGTGTACATGTGGCCATACCAGAACGAGATCGTCACTTATGCCCGGCGCAACAATATCGATCCCTTCCTTGTAGCTGCGGTCATCAAGAATGAAAGCGAGTTCAAACCCGGTGCGGTATCTCCCGTAGGCGCCATCGGAATGATGCAGATCATGCCGGAAACGGGAGAGTGGATCGCCGGGCAGATGGGGCTGTCACCATATTCCCTGGAGTCTCTGTATAACCCGGGAATCAATATACGCATGGGCTGCTGGTACCTTTCGGAACTGAAGTATGAATTTAAGGATAATCTGCTCCTTATGATGATGGCTTACAATGCCGGCAGGGGAAACACCCACGGATGGATGAACGCCAACGGCTGGGATTATACTTTTGGGGAGACCAAAGCGATTCCGTATCCTGAATCCCGGAACTATGTGGCATCGGTACTCCATGACCGAGACGAGTATTACAGATTATACAAAGACAAAGTGGAAACAAAATAGTTAATCAGGTATATTTTCCATGCAGGCTCCGGCAGTACTTTATTAAAAACTGTTAAATCTGTAATACAATTCACAAATTTTTTACAAATTTAATACAATTAACCATATTTTTTTAAAAAAATATGGACGAGTGTTACTAAGAGTGTTATAATTCTTTCAGTTTTGAGAACTTTTTTTGAATAGCGTTTATCAGGTATCTTAATGGACAATATAAGAAATGCGGCAATCGAACGGCTTTTGTCCGGTTACCGGAGGTACTACAATGTGACCCGGTTTGACGGAGGGCCCAACCCGCCGCCTGAAGAATTTAAGGGAATATGCGAAGCAGGGAAGCTCACTCCTCCGGCCATGTCGGGGGACTCTTGTTTTGTTGCCTTATGCGAGTATTATGAAAAGGCGGAGCAGTATTTCCTGTTCCGGACCAACGAACTGTGGTCTACCCATCAGGAAGAATTTATTTTCCTGTTTTCTGTAAATAATCTGACAAAGGAACTGTTTGAACAGTGCCGTGATTATGCTTATGAGGAAGGTATGAAGCTGGCCCATATCGGGCCCGGGCATATGTACACCTACATTACGCCGGTCTTGGTTTGTGAGACGGCGGAACCGGAGGCGGTAAAAGCCCTGGAAAAATGCAAGATCTATAAAAGCTTCAAGTTTTCCTTCCACGGATGGATGGATTTTCATGCAGCCTGCTTTGAGGCGTCAGAGCGGAAACTGCATTTTAATCACAGCGGTCTTTGTATGAAAAAGAACCTGGAAAAAATTTTAGGAACCTTGCGGTAAGCAAAGTTCTGAAGGAACGTGTAAGTGTGAACGTTTCTGAAATGTAAGGGAGGAGTTATTGTGAACACACTGGTATTACTTCTTATCTCTGTGGCTGTGCTGTTTTGCGGCTACGTCCTGTATGGCGGATGGCTGGTAAAACAGTGGGGCGTCGGAGAGGGGGACATCCCTACACCGGCCCATACGATGGAAGACGGTGTTGACTATGTTCCTGCCAAGGCCCCTGTGCTCATGGGGCATCATTTTTCGTCTATTGCCGGGGCAGGTCCTATCACCGGTCCTATCGGCGCGGCCATGTTCGGCTGGCTGCCTGTGACCCTGTGGATCCTGGTAGGCGGCGTATTCTTCGGCGGCGTCCATGACTTCGGCGCATTGTTTGCTTCTATCCGGCATAAAGGACAGTCCATCGGCGAAGTTATTTCCGCCAACATGTCCCGCCGGGCAAAACGTCTTTTTATCATTTTCTCGTACCTGACCCTGATTCTGGTAGTTGCGGCCTTTGCGGCCATCGTAGCTTCCACCTTCGGCGCCAAGGTAAAGAACGGTGTCATTGACTATGCAGCCAGCGCTACCAATGCTTCGGTAGCCATGGTATCCATCATGTTCATCCTGATCGCCATCGTATTTGGCTTTGCGGTATATCGCCGTCATGCCTCCATGGTTACGTCCTCTATTCTGGGTATCGTTGCTATTGTTCTCTGCATGGCTATCGGCATGAACTTCCATCCGTTCTATTTCACCACCAAGAGCTGGATGTGGATCATTGGCCTGTACATTACCATCGCTTCTGTTACTCCGGTCTGGATCCTGCTGCAGCCTCGTGACTACTTAAGCTCGTTCCTGCTGTATGCTATGCTGATCGTTGCTATCGTGGGTATCATAGGCGCTCATCCGGACATCGATCCGAAGCTGTTCCCGGCTGTTACCGGTTTTGCGGTTGACAACGGCAACGGCGTACAGCTGCTGTTCCCGATCCTGTTTACCACTGTTGCCTGCGGCGCTATTTCCGGTTTCCATTCCCTGGTTTCCTCCGGCACTACTTCCAAACAGCTGGACAAGGAAAGCGACGCGCGGCCTATTGCTTACGGCGGCATGCTGCTGGAATGCGTGCTGGCTGTTATCACCGTCTGCGCTATCGCCTATGCCCGTACTACCGGCCACACCAAAGGCGCTACCGACATTTTTGCCGGCGGTATCGCAGCCATGGTTGCCGCGATCCCCGGTCTGGAAGGCATGGAAAATTCCTTCTACACCCTGCTGGTACTGACTTATTCCGCATTCTGCCTGACCTCTCTGGATACGGCCACCCGTCTGGCCCGTTTCATGTTCCAGGAATTCTGGCTGGAACCCGGCGAGACTCCCCGGGATGTGAAAGACGGTTTCCGCAAACTGATGGTTAACCCCTATTTTGCTACTATTCTTACGGTGGTTGCAGGCGTACTGCTGGGCATGAACGGCTTTGCCAAAATTTGGGGTCTGTTTGGCGCAGCCAACCAGCTGCTGGCCGGTATCGGCCTGCTGGCAGTTGCTACCTGGCTGGGCAACGCGGGCAAGAACAACAAAATGTTCCTGTTCCCCATGACCTTCATGCTGATCGTTACCATCTGCTCCCTGTTCCTCACCATCCGCAACCAGCTGGGCATCATTGCCAAAGGCGCTGCGGACTGGGGTCCTTATGCACAGGCAGGCATCGGTACCCTGTTAGTCATCCTGGCCTTTGTACTGGCTATTGAAGGCTACCAGACCATCGCTCATCCGAAAGAAATCGCCAAGAGATAATATTCGGTTCGTAACGAAAGCAAAGCACCCCGTCGGTTTCCTGCGGCACCAGCCTGAGGACCCGGCGGGGTTTCTTTAAGGAACCACTGTTTAATTCGTCTGCACGCTTACTCTGTGTAAGCGATTCGCACGCAAGTAAACTTGCGGCTCTCTGCTTATGCCGGGGCTTTTTGTGAATGACTTCGTCATTGTCTCTTGACGCAGCTTTAAAAAATGATTGACGAACAGCGTCAAGTATGCTAATATAATTTCGTTACAAATCAAATACTTCCCGCGGTTGTGGTGGAACGGCAGACACGCCACTTTGAGGGGGTGGTGAGGGTAACCTCGTATGGGTTCAAATCCCATCAACCGCACCAAAAGTTTTTGATTTAACAGTAAAAAGTGCTTGACAGAATTCAGAAACTGTTGTATACTAAGCAAGCGTTCTGATGAATGCAAGACATGCGGTAGTGGCGGAACGGCAGACGCGCTAGCCTCAGGAGCTAGTGGGGGTTGACCCCGTGGAGGTTCAAATCCTCTCTACCGCACCAAATCTGAAATCCCATAAGACGTAACGTTGAGTTACGTCTTTTTTTGTGCCTCAAACCACACTAGTCCCAAGACTTTTTGGGGGAGGTACACTGTGCCAGTGTATAGTGTGGGTTTAAAGTTCACATTTCTTGGAATAAAAAAATGTGGCGCGAACCCTTCCGGAGTCCGCGCCGCGTTATTTATTTATTCTTTTCTTTTTTATTCTCTTCTTTCAGTGCCTCTTCCAGCATAGGCCATATCTCCGGCTTCTCGAATCCGTACCGCCAGCTTGCCACACCGGCCAGGCCGTATTTTTTAATCAGGCCGGCCTTGTGTTCCAGGCTGGTTTTGTTTTCGTGCCAGAAAGAATAGGGCACGTCATTTTCCATATAGGAAACGTACGTGATCCGTTCCTTTTCCAGCCACCGGTTCCGCAGGGTTTCATCGCCGGCTTTTTCCGTAAGAAGTTTTTCCGCATTGGGCATAGAAAGGGTTTTGGCGTAGAACCGTTTGGCGTCCTTGTCGTAATGCCACAGTCGCATGTACAGGGGGATGCCCAGCACCACTTTATGGGCCGGTACTTCTTCCAAAGTGTTCAGAATCCCTTTTTCCACCCAGTCATATCCTGCATTGACCCCGGCCTTGGGGCTTGAGGCGGAATGCTGGTCGTAAGCCATTACCATCATGTAATCCACATGTTCTGCCAGGGCCTTCCGGTCAAAGCACAGGGACCAGTTGGGGCTGCCTTTGGGCACTGTCACGTCCATACTTAAGATCAGCTTATCCTGCTGGGTCGCTTTGCGGATCTGTTTTACGAATTCCGTGATCCGGTCTTTGTCCGCTTCGTAAATATGCTCGAAGTCCAGGTTGATACCGTCAAATTTATGCTTTTGATACTGTTGGCGTAACTGTTCAATGACAAATTTTTTCGCATTTTCATCATCTAACAGCTTTTTGGTCCGGTCCGGCTTAAAGCCGTTGGTGATCAGGGGCCACACCTGGTATCCTTTGGCGTGGGCCCGTTCCACATAGCCCTCGACGCTTTTATCCTCCAGCTTGCCGAATTCGTTTCCAATTACATACCAGCAAGGGGAAACGACGTTGACACCCGGCAGTTTTTCATGTGTGGAAAGATCTACTTCCGGTTTGTTCTCATGCTGCCATACAAGATTTACTTTTTCCCCCAGAGGCGGTTTGGGTACAGGCGTCGGAGCCGTTGCAGCTTTTTCCTTGGTGCAGGCGGAAGAAGTAAGGCACCCCAGTGCCAGCACTGTGATCAGTATGTGTGAAAGAAATTTTTTCATAAAGAATTCTCCGTAATGTTTATGAATCAAAATTGTTGTTTCCCGAAAAGTTCCTGGAACAGGAAACCTTTCTGTAAGAGCAAAAGGATGTGTTCCAAAGGGTATCCCGGAGGTTTCAGCTTATTATATCAAATATCTGAGATTCTTGCATCAGAATCGCACTCCGGGTGTTTTATTTCAAATTCTCTTATGTTATAATATATGGACGAGTACGGTGGTGAGTGATATGTCTTTTTTTGAGGAACACGGCTCCGGCGCCATAAGTTGGAAGAAGAATCTTGTCGTGTTATGGGCAGGCGTGTTTCTGGCCTGCGCCAGTTATACCTCCTGTATTCCGTTCTTACCGGTTTACCTGCTGAAAGAATTACACGTGCCCCAGGACCAGGTGAATTTCTGGTCAGGCCTTGTGTACGCGGTCACATTTTTAGGCTCGGCAGTCATGGCCCCTTACTGGGGGGCCTGGGCTGACAGAGTAGGGCAGCGGAAGATGGCCATTCGTGCCGGGTTTGGTCTGGCCCTTACCTATATGCTGGGAGCGATTGTCCAGACAGCTCCCCAGATGCTGGGGGTCCGTATCCTGACCGGGCTTATCAGCGGCTTCGTTCCCGCGTCGCTTTCGTTGGTATCCTCCACCCTTCCCAGGGATAAACTGGGCTGGGGCATGGGTTGGATGCAGTCGGCCATTGCCAGCGGCAGTATCCTGGGTCCTTTGATGGGAGGCTACCTTGCGGTCTGGTTCGGCATGCGGATGTCCTTCTATGTAGGGGCCGGCAGCCTTTTCTTTGCGGCCATGATGGTAGTGTTCCTGGTGAGGGACCTTCCCTTTACGAAGGAACAGCACCGTGAGCAGATGCATGTGGTCCATGATATTAAAATCGCTCTCCATAACCGGGGCCTGCTGTATGTCATGTTCATGTTCTTTCTGGTGCAGACCTGTACCATGGCCATCCAGCCTCTGATCACCCTGTATGTGGGGGAACTGATGGGCGGGGCCGGCGACGCCTCTGTTACCATGAGCGGATGGATTTTTTCCCTGGCGGGCATTGCGGGAATCATAGCGGCGCCTTTCTGGGGTAAACGGGGACAGCAGTGCGGATTTGTCCGCATCCTGTGCCTGGTATTGTGCTGCGCGGGCTGCGTGAACCTCTGCCAGGTTTTTGTAAGCAGCATCTGGGAGTTCGCGGCGATCCAGTTTGTCTACGGCCTGTTCCTTTCCGGTGCAGTGCCCAATATTAATTCAACGCTGGTTGAGGTAACGCCCCAGGAAATGCGGGGCAAAGCCTTCGGCCTTACCACCTCGGCCCAGCAGTTCGGCGGTGTGGTAGGACCCATGCTGGGAGGACTTCTTGGCAACTACATGCCCACCCGGTATGTGTTGTTCTCTACCGGCGTAGTATTATTGTCTGCGGCAGCCTATACCTTTGCCAGCCGGTTGCGTAAAGCTAAGTAAAATTAGAATTTATGCACACAAACTTTAATATATTATAGGAGGTTACAACTTATGTTACAAAAATTCCAGGGCATCAGCCCCAAAATCGATGAAAAAGCCCATGTATTTGAAAGCGCCGATGTAATCGGCATGGTGGAAATGAAAGAATATGCCAGCGTATGGCCCAACTGCACGGTCCGGGGCGACGTGAACCGCATCGAGATCGGCCGCTATACCAACATCCAGGACAACAGCTGCCTCCATGTGGCAGACCGGCATGCCTGCATTATCGGCGATTTTGTGACGGTAGGCCACAGCGCTACCATCCATGCCTGCACCATTGAAGACCATGTGCTGGTAGGTATGGGTTCCGTTGTGCTGGACGGCGCCGTGGTAGGTACCGGCAGCGTCATTGCCGCAGGTGCGGTTGTAACCAAGGGAACCATTGTGGAACCCTATTCCCTCATGGCCGGCATTCCGGCGAAATGCATCAAGAAACTGCCGGAATCCAATCTGACCACGATCCATAACCAGGCCCTGAAATACAAGACCCTGTGGACGGAACGCTATGGCATCCTTCCTGATGCGGGCGGTGAAAAATACCACGGCGAAAAGATCATGGACTGATCTTTCAAATTATAGGAGTGAATTTGTAAGCTATGGCAAAACGGGAGAATAAATTTGTAAAAATTACCCGGCGGCAGGAAGATACTTCCAATGAAAATTTCGGGCTGGGCCGTCCCTTTGATTTTGACGACCATTACAACCGGATCGCCATCATGGGAACGCTGGTGACTACCATCATCCTGCTGTTTTTCCGTCAGGTGACGGGCAGCGGGACGGGCAGCGTCATGCTGGACGGGGTCAGCTACGCCGCAGGCTTTTTCTTTGCCTATCTCATCGGCCGTGAGATCGACCCGGAACCGGGCCGGGAATGGGGCGCGCTGCTGGGCGCCTTTATCACCCTGGCCGGGGAAGCTGTGTTAGGCGTAAATATTGACGGCGTTATCGGCCTGTTGTGGGTGCTGTTTATCAGCCGGATGTTCAACCGTACCTCCGGTTCCCGCCACAGGATCGGCGATAATGCAATCATTTTAGGCTGCGCTTTCTGGATGGGTTACAGCGGGTACTGGCTGTTCCCTGTCATTACGGGAATCTGTTACGTTCTGGAAAGCCAGATCAAAGAAGGCTATTACCGCAGTTTGTACCTGAGCGCCATTGCCTTTGCCATGTGCGCCATTACCGGGCGTAACATGGAGACTCCGGTGTTGTCCGTACATTACTTGTACCTGATGGGCATTGCCTTCATCCTGTTCCTGCCCCAGCTGACCATGGCCGGTTTCAGCACGGCCCGGGATGACAGGCACCAGAGACCCCTGATCCGGAGCCGTCTCCAATGCGCCCAGGGCATATTCCTGGTGGGCGTTGGCCTGCTGCTTTATTTCGGCGGCAATCAGGCGGGACTCATCTTTATCCCCTGCATCGGCGCGGCAATCGGGACGGGCCTGTATCTGCTGGTGTACCTGCTGAAACGGAAACAGAAAGAAGAAGGGAATCTGTAAATTATTCTGTTGCATCAGGCTGTGAAAAAAGCAGCGGCAACTGCACAAAGTACGGCTGTGTGTTCTCCCGTCCGCAGTTTTCATAAATCTGCGAAAGAAACAGCGGCAACCGAGTCGGTAAATGGCGTGGAAGCTGCTGGCAGAAAAGAAAAACTATAAAACAAATTTTGGAGGAGACTGCAATGGCAGAAAGAAAAATTCGTTTTACCACAAACAAAGGCGTGTTCGAGGCACAGATGTTTGAAGAAAAGGCGCCCAACACCACGAAAAATTTTATTGAACTGACGGAAAAGGGCTTTTACGATGGTATCATTTTCCATCGTGTCATCGACGGTTTTATGATCCAGGGCGGCGATCCTACAGGCACCGGTATGGGCGGCCCCGGTTACAAAATTAAAGACGAGTTCGGCGAAGGGCTGGTTCACGATGACGAAGGCATCCTGTCCATGGCCAATGCGGGACCCAATACCGGCGGCAGCCAGTTCTTCATCACCCTGGCTCCCACTCCCTGGCTGAACGGCCATCACGCTGTATTTGGCAAGATCGTGAAAGGCATGGACGTGGTCCGGGAGATCGGTTCCGTGGCTACGGACTTCCGCGACCGGCCGGTGGATCCGGTGGTTATGGAAAAGGTTGAAGTGGTGACTGAGTAACACCTTTACGGAATTTTTTGTCTCAGGAAAATGCAATTGATGCAATTTACCGGAAACAGAAAATCCTTTGATTCTTTTTCCTTTACATCAGGGTCGGACTATTTAGAGTAACTGTAATTTTCTGCAAATATTTTGCTTGCATAATTATCTTATTTGTCATATAATACCAATGTTGGTGATTTGAATAAGCGCCGACCAAAGTATTTTTTTAGGAGGCCCGCAAGATGACAGGCAAAGTAAAATGGTTTAATGCAGAAAAAGGCTATGGATTTATTGAACGTGAAGATGGCGGTGATGTATTCGTACATTTCTCTGCTATCCAGGTTGAAGGATACAAAACTCTGGAAGACGGCCAGACTGTTGAATTCGACGTGGTTGAAGGCAGCCGCGGCGAACAGGCAGCTAACGTTGTTCCTGTAAAATAATCTGTTTTACGCGTAGCAACAAGTATTTCGCATGAACCAAAGGGCGTTTCCGAAAAGGAAATGCCCTTTTTTTATAAAGGTACGGATATGAAGCGCTTGATTTTTTTTATGGCGGCGATCCTTTTCTGCTTTGTGCCCCTGGCTACGGGCTTTGCGGAAATGCCCCGGGGCAGCCTGGCATATGATTCCGGAGATACGGAAACGGTTGCAAAACAAAAAACCGAATATAACAATGCCTACTGGATCCTCTTTTCCCTGTTGGCCTCTTCGGCTGCCTATGAGCCGGAGAACAGTACGGAAGCAGAATATCTTCGCCGGTATGGCTGGGATTTTACGCCTCATCGGATCACTGACGGAAAAACGGTTGTGCATTTCATTACTGCCAGAAGCAGCATGGCTGACGGAACCCCGTTGTATGTGATATCCTTCCGTGGCAGTGCGGAAAAAAAGGACTGGGCAGCGGATTTTATGACGGGACAGGTGGTATACGGCGGAAAAAGCCTGGAAGAATCGGAACAGGTCGCCGGCGAAAAAGTATCCGGTAAGGTTCCCCCCAGGGTACACAAAGGCTTCAATACGTATGCGGATCTGTCCCTGCGTATGCTTTTGGACGCAGCGTCCCATGAATTTCTGGACCAGTACCGATCCGAAAAAAATGCCCGCCTGCTGCTGACAGGTCACAGCCTGGGCGGGGCGGTCGCTACCCTTGTGGGACAACGGCTTATTGATTTCGGTTTTGATCCGGGCCGGATGCAGGTCATTACTTTCGGTGCCCCGGCCGTAGCGAACAAAACTTTTAAACAGATGTATGGGGACAGGCTGAACCTGATCCGGGTCACCAATTCAGAAGATCCGATACCATTAACTTTTCAGGCTGTACTGCGTAATTATAAGCAGTTTGGGAAAGAGGTACGGTTCCGGATTCCCAGGACTTTCAATAATATGAATCATTTCCTTCACTTATATTTAGACTTTGGCCTGCGCAACTATTACGATGCCTTTGACAGCGCTGTCAAAAAAGGTCTTGTAAAGGAATGGCCGGAAGCGCGGATGACACGTAAGGACAGGCCGGTTGTACTCCTTCATGTAAAACAGGCTGAAGCAAAGCCGTTACGGGAAACCATGGCCATACTGGAGCGGTTTATGGTGAATGAATATAAGGTACTGCTGCCCAATTACATTGTGGCAAAGTCCGGGAGTGATCCTTATGATGCAATGTTGGAAAGCAGGGCGGACTATCTGCTGCAGCTGGACTTTGATGCAGAATCCAGCCGGGAAAATAATAACTGGTACCTGACCCTTGAGCAGACTCTTTCAGATAAAGAGGGCAATATACTTTCTGTGGGCAGCACTGCAAAGCGGACTTCCCCTCTGGCAGGGAACATTCTAGCAGCTATGGAAGCAGTGGCGTGGCAGAAGGCGGAACTGCTCCGGCAAATGCCCTGGCTGGGGGAATCCTTTTGAATTGATTAGACATTTCCCTGCAGGATGGTGTATAATATTTTTATCAACTAAATGCGAAAGGTTCTCAGTTTAATAAAGGATATGCTGAAAGCAATGCTGACCGGGTCGGCATGACGTATCGGCAAAACCTGCAGTAACAAGGAGGGATTACGATGGATTCAAAATTTTACAGCTGCCGTAAATGTGATGTGATCGTAGGACTTGTAGAAGGATCCGCAAAAGGGCTGACCTGCGACGGGGAGCCTTTGGAAATGATGCGGGCCAACAGTGTGGATGCATCACGGGAAAAACACGTGCCTGTGGTTTCTGTGGCGGAATCCATTGTTTCCGTTAAGATCGGCAGCGCGGAGCATCCCATGACCGCTGCCCACCATATCAGCTGGATCTATTTGCAGACCCAGAAAGGGGGACAGCGCCGGGCCCTGACTATTGATGACAAGCCGGAAGCAAAGTTTGCACTGGTGGACGGGGACAAACCTGTGGCTGTATTTGCCTATTGCAACCTGCACGGGCTGTGGGTAACGGAACTGTAAGAACAGAAAATTAAAAGCGCCGGAGAATTCCGGCGCTTTTTTTATATAATCTTCGTAGTCCAGTCTTCGATGTTCCAGACTTCGTCTACCCAGTCTTCGTAGAAATCCGGTTCATGGGAAACGAGAAGGACAGAGCCTTTAAACTCTATGATGGCTTTTTTCAGTTCCTCTTTGGCTTCCACGTCCAAATGGTTGGTAGGTTCGTCCAGTACCAGCCAGTTCACATCTTTCAGCATCAGTTTGCAGAGCCGTACCTTGGCCGCTTCGCCGCCGCTGAGTACAAACACTTTTGTAGTGATGTGTTCCGTGGTCAGGCCGCAGTTTGCCAAAGCTCCCCGGACTTCCGCATTGGTCATGCCCGGGTATTCGTCCCACACATCCTCCAGGGCTGTCTTTTCGTTTTTGATACGCTCTTCCTGTTCAAAATAACCGGGCTGCAGGAAATCTCCCTGACGGATGGTACCGGAAAAAGGAGGGATGAGACCTAAAATCGTTTTCAGCAGGGTAGTCTTTCCCAGGCCGTTGACACCCCGGACCGCTACCTTCCGGTTCCTTTCCAGCTTGAAGGACACCGGGCGGGTGAGGGCGCTGTCATAGCCAAGTACCAGATCTTCCGCTTCTGCCAGGAAACGTCCCGGGGTACGGCCCGGTTTGAATTGGAAATGGGGATGGGGACGCTCCGCAGGCTTTTCGATCATCTCCATCTTGTCCAGTTGCCGCTGGCGGCTCCGGGCCATGCCGGTGGTGGCCACCCGGGCCTTGTTCCGGGCTATGAAGTCTTCCAGCTTGGCCACTTCCTGCTGCTGCCGCACGTAGGCGGCTTCCAGCTGGGCCTTGTGGATCTGGTACAGTTCCTGGAATTTATCGTAATTGCCGGTGTACCGTGTCAGCTGGCAGTCCTCCAGATGGTAGATTACGTTGGCCACGTCGTTCAGGAAGGGCACGTCGTGGGAGATCAGGATAAAGGCGTTTTCGTAATTCTGCAAAAAGCGTGTGAGCCACCGGATGTGTTCCACGTCCAGATAATTGGTAGGTTCGTCCAGTAACAAAATGTCGGAATCCTGCAGTAACAGTTTGGCCAGCAGCACCTTGCTCCGCTGGCCTCCGGAAAGCTCTGCTACATCTTTGTCCAGCCCGATGTCTCCCAGACCCAGGCCGTTGGCAAAATCTTCGATCTGACTGTCCAGGGAATAGAAGCCGCTGTGCTCCAGACGGCTCTGGATCTCGCCTACACGTGCCAGCATCTTGTTCATGGCTTCTTCGTCTGCGTCTGCCATTTTATCGTAAAGCTCCAGCATTTCCTGCTCCGCTTCAAAATCTTCATTGAACGCAGTACGCAAAATATCCCGGATGGTTTTCCCGCTTTCCAGACTGCTCTGCTGGTCCAGATAGCCTACCTTGACCTTTCCCGGCCAGGTGATCTGCCCGTCGTCGGGCAGCAGGTTGTTTGTAATAAGGTTGAAGAACGTAGATTTTCCTTCCCCGTTGGCTCCTACCAGGCCGATGTGTTCCCCTTTTTCCAGTTTAAAGGAAACGTCTTCCAAAATCTGGCGGCCGCCGAAGGAATGGCTTACGTGGCTGACGGTTAAAAAGCTCATAAAATTCTCCTGTATTTTCATAATAGTAACGATATGCTATTCTACCTTATGAAAAGCAGTTTTGTACAGAAAAATTTTGTGGTAAAATAATATTGCAACGTATTTTGTCGGGCTGTTGCAGCCTGGCCAGTGTAAAGACAGTATCGGTTGCGTAATCTATAATAACTGTAAAAGGGGATATTACCATGATCACCGGAAACAAAAAAGATATTGAAAAATTTATGCCATACGTGTCGGAAAGGCTTGGAATGGCGTTAAAGTACATTGCGGAAACAGATTTTACGAAAGTGGAAAACGGGGAATACCATCTGGACGGAGATAAGGTGTTCGTGCGGGTGGACCGCTATACCACGGAACCGAAGGATAATAAGAAACCGGAAAGCCATAACGCTTACATTGACGTGCAGTATCTGGGAGAAGGAACGGAAAAAATTTATTACGCGGCAAAATCGGAACAGCATAAAGTGATTGAAGATTATGCTGCAGACAGGGACCTTTTATTCTACGCTGACGCAGGAGAAAAGGACAGTGTAACCTTAGGTGGCGGAGTGTATGCCATCTTCTTTCCCTGGGAGCTGCACCGGCCCGGCTGCCACGCGGTACACGGGGGCTGCCCTGTGCAGAAAGTTGTGGTGAAGGTGCTGGCAGAATAAAAACTTCTTGCCAAACCTGACAAAATGTGGTAATATGTGCAACGTTGAGTCAAAGTGCTGTGGGTTATGCGGATTTTCCGGAGTTTGCCCTTCACAATTTTTTGTCTGTATGCTTGCTAAAAAATGTAAAAAAGCTATTGACAAGGTCATGTGATTGTGGTAATATAACTCACGTAGTCGCTGAGACTACAAGCTAATTCCACCATAGCTCAATGGTAGAGCATTCGGCTGTTAACCGAAGGGTTGTAGGTTCGAGCCCTACTGGTGGAGCCATGTGGCCGGTTGGTCAAGCGGTTAAGACACCGCCCTTTCACGGCGGTATCAGCGGTTCGAATCCGCTACCGGTCACCATATTTTTTTTGGGCGCTTAGCTCAGCTGGGAGAGCGTCTGCCTTACAAGCAGAATGTCAGCGGTTCGATCCCGTTAGCGCCCACCAATTTAAAAGAAACAGTTCAGGACAGGTAATGACCTGTCTTTTTTATTTTCCCGAAGAGTGATCTTCATTTTCAATTGCGTACGATTTTGTTTTAAAAGAATTTTGTGCTATAATTTTATAGAATGCTGTGGATGTTCTTCCGGTTCTCTCATTTTCAGAGTATGAAAATGGATGAAAATGATGCAGCATCTGTCACCATATTGGATATAGTTCAGGAAAGGATGTTTACCATGTTATCTGTGAAGCGGATCACCGCACTGCTGGTTATGACGGTAACGTTAATGCTTGGCTCCCTGCCTGCCATGGCAGCGGATTTGTCAGTAAAAGAAAATAAAACAAGAGCGGGTATTACCAATGTGACGGTTCCTTATATTTCAGGGGCTGAAGGGGGAAAGCAGATCGATCTGCTGGTGAACCGGACTGTGCTTTCTGCCGTAAATGCCGAACTGAAGAATATTTTATCAGAGTCAGAAGTGAAAGATTTTGATGCATCCCATAAAGATGAACCGGAACTGTCCGATGCTCTTCGGTACAATTCGGATTTAGTAAAATACACGGATAAAATGATTGCCGGAAAAACTGCTACCGGCAGGTCTGCCGCTTCCTGGTATGTCCGCAGCGAGTATGAGGTTAAGGCTGCAAGAAGCACTTTCTTCTCAGTTGTCCTGAAAATACGTACATATACTGGCGGTCCGTCGGATAAAGTGATCTGGAAGGCCGTGAACTTTGATCTTAAAGATGGCAGACAGCTGGCGCTGAAGGATCTGTTTGAGGCTGAGGCAGATTATGCTTCCCGGCTCCGGACACTGATCGGGTATCAGCAGCAGGGGCGGGCGCGCCTTATCCGGCATATCAAAGGGAAGAATGTTGCAGATCCGGTTCCGGTAACTATTACAGGCCAGGAAAGTTTTTACGTAGATGATCATTACAACCTGGGAATTATCCTTAATTCTGGTGAAACCGGGAGCGCTTCTGCGAAAAATGAAGCGGCAGTGACCGATAAGCAGAAGTCCGGCCCGGCTTCAATAGAGGTGTACGACATTTCTTTAAATGATTTTGCGGATTTAATAAAGTTGTAAAAATGTATATTCCGTGTTAATTTTCATAAAATAGGGTGTAATACAACTTTAGTTGTAAAGCTGTTTTGAATTTCTACTAAAATAGTTTGATTTATCTATGTAAATAGTATATAATAAGTTTGTAAATACTTTATGAATCTGACCCCTGCTGCTTTTATGCAGCAGGGAATTCATATTTTTGCAGGGTGGATTTTACATAACGTTTTATAATAGGCAATCATTTGACAGAGGTGGTTCGGATGAATAAGGAAGAGTTAAAGGCTTCGGTCTGCAGAGCTATCGACGAAGCGGCGGCGGATATTGAAAAGCTGGCGTTGTGCATCGAGAGCGAACCGGAACTGGGTTTCAAGGAAACAAAAACAGCGAAAAAAGTAGAAACTTATATGAGGAACCTGGGACTGGATCCCCAGACGGGACTGGCCCTCACCGGCGTAAAGAGCCGCGTGAAAGGCGGGAAACCGGGGCCTACAGTAGCGGTGCTGGCGGAATTGGACGCCATCGGCACTCCGGACAGTCCCAAGGCAGATCCTTTGACCGGGGCGGCCCATACCTGCGGTCATTTCCTCCAGACTTCCGTTATGCTGGCGGCCTGCACCGGCATTGTGAAATCCGGCGTCATGAAAGATTTGGCAGGAGATGCGGTGTTCTTCTCCGTTCCGGCGGAAGAATATGTGGAGATCACCTATCGTAAAACGCTGCGGGAGCAGGGCAAGCTTCATTATATCTGCGGCAAGGGCCAGCTGATCTACGAAGGTCACTTTGACGATATCGACATGTCCATGATGATGCATTCCCAGGCCAACATGCCCCAGAAAGCGGTGGCTATCGGAACTTCCAGCAACGGGTTTGTTGGCAAGACCGTACAGTATATCGGCAAATCCGCCCATGCGGCCAATGCCCCCCATGAAGGCATCAACGCCCTGAACGCGGCCTGTCTGGGAATCATGGGCATCAACGCCCTGCGGGAAACTTTCCAGGAAAAGGATATTGTCCGGGTACACCCTATCATCACCAAAGGCGGCGACCTGGTGAACAACGTTCCCTCTGACGTGCGTATGGAACTGTACGTGCGGGCGGCGACAATGGAAGCCATCGATAGCACCCATAAGCGGGTGGACGCAGCTCTGAAAGCCGGCGGCGATGCCGTAGGCGCAGAGACGGTGATTGAAACCCTGCCGGGCATGATGCCCCTTCACTGTTGCAAGGCTATGAATGAACTGTTTGTGGAAAACGTGAAGCAGTTCTCGCCGGAAACCGAAGTAGTAGATGCCGGTCATTTCAGCGCTTCCACAGACATGGGCGATGTTTCCTGCCTGATGCCTGCTATCCATCCCTTTATCGGCGGTACTGACGGATCCCTGCATACGAAAGATTTTACAGTGACGGATTTCTCCGCGGCAGTGATCACACCAGCCAAAGCTTTTGCCCGGATGATCGTGGACCTGCTGTATGATGATGCAGCCTGCGCGAAACAGATCCTGGCGGAGAACAAACCGCTGTTGACCAAGGAAGAGTATATCGCCAAGTGTGATTCGTATTTTTCATAATTTGCAAATAATTCCGGAAAACGCTCTGTGTTTTCTGTAATTATAAAAATTTTATTTTAGGGAAGTGAAAAAAATGACAGATTTCCGTCTTCATCTCATCGTTCTCATCCTGATCATTGTGGCGGAAAAAATCGGCAACATTTCCATCAAAGTCGGCGTGGGCACTATCGTGCTGCTGCCTATGATGTATGCGTTGCTGATGGGCGTTATGACGGCGCCCCGGTTTACCAAAATTTCCACCGACAAACAGGTCAAAACAGCCAGCTCCCTGCTGGGCGTGACTCTGATGCTGCTGATGGCCCGGTACGGCACCCTGGTAGGTCCCAGCCTGCCTAAAATTTTAGCTGCATCCCCGGCCCTGATCCTGCAGGAGTTCGGTAACCTGGGCACCATCATCATCGGCGTTCCCCTGGCTGTATTTGTAGGCCTGAAACGTGAAGCCATCGGCGCTGCCCACTCGGTAGCCCGCGAACCGAACGTAGCCCTTATCGGCGAACGGTTCGGCCTGGACGGCGCGGAAGGCCGCGGCGTTATGGGCGTTTACATCTGCGGTACCGTTATCGGCACCATCTTCTTCGGACTGATGGCCAGCCTGGCAGCGGCTTACCTGCCTTTCCATCCTTACGCCCTGGCCATGGCTGCCGGCGTCGGCTCCGCCAGTATGATGACGGCAGCGGTAGGTTCCCTGTCCGCCATGTATCCCCAGATGGCAGACCAGCTGGCTGCCTTCGGCGCAGCGTCCAACATGCTGTCCGGTCTGGACGGCCTGTACATGAGTATCTGGATGGCCCTGCCCTTTGCGGAATGGCTGTATAAAAAGAGCTACCGCATTAAATACGGTGTAGATCCGGAACCGCCGGTAGTGCTGAATTTGACGGAAGGAAAGGACGGTGACGCGAAATGAAGATGAGTGAAACTTTAGGCGTTCTGCTGATTTGCGGACTTCTTTCGTTAGTTGCCAACGTAGTTGGAACAAAATTCGGTTTCTTTGAAGCCATTCCCGGCATGCTGTTTCTTATTGCCCTTGCCTTTATCGGCATCTGGCTGGGCAAGGTGATGCCTGGCGGTATCCCCGGCGTTGCTTATGTAGTAACCATCGGCTGCCTGCTGACCTATCCGGGCCTGCCCACTGCGGCTCCTATTACGGCAGCGGTTTCCAAGGTTGGCTTCCTGCAGCTGTGCACCCCGATCCTGGCTTATGCCGGCGTCGCCATCTGCAAAGATCTGGATGTATTCGCGGAAAGCAGCTGGCGTATCGTTGTGGTAAGCTGTGTGGTATTTATCGGCACCTACATCGGTTCCGCTATCATCGCCCAGCTGATTTTGAAGGCGATCGGACAGATCTGACCGTCACCGGTAGTCACTGTTGTTTGCATCGATTTCTGGCAGCAACGGTACAATTAAATTGTAAAAAATAAATGTCGGATGCTTCTTCCTGTATTCCAACAGAGTATGGAAGAAGATGTCCGACATTTTTATTTGAAAGATTCAAAAAGTAAATAATTGTTATAAATGATACACTTCATTCATGATTTTACTGCATAAAAAAATATATTGCCCGGATAGTCGAAAAACAGGTGAATTTTTGCTAAAATTGATATAATATTACTAATAAACTATGATTTAGTTTTTAGATCGGGAAGGGGATCATTTATGAAAATTATAAATCACTTAAAAGGAACGAACCCGGGAGTATCCTGTGAACTGTTTCCGCCCAAACAGGGATCCCAGTTAGCGAATGCGCTGGGAATCGTGCAATCCATTGCGGAACAGAAGCCTTCTTTTATCAGCGTAACTTACGGTGCCGGCGGTTCCAACGCCGGAGAAGCTGTTGCAGTTGCGGCGGAAGTGACAAAATGCGGCGTGCCGTCCATGGCACACCTGACCTGCATTAATGCAGATGAAAAAAAGATTGAAGACGTCCTGAGCCGGCTGCGGGACAGAGGTATTAAAAATGTGCTGGCCCTCCGGGGCGATCTGCCGGAGGGTATGACACTGGAAAATGCAACTTTTCAGCATGCCAGCGATCTTGCAAAAAAGATTAAGTCTTATGGTGATTTCTGCGTAGGTGGCGCCTGTTATCCGGAAGGGCATCCGGAAAGCGCGGGGCTCAACGACGACATTGAGAAACTGAAGATTAAAGTGGACAGCGGCGTAGAGTTCCTAGTGACCCAGATGTTTTTTGATAATGACATTATGTACAATTATATGTACCGTCTGCTGGCCCATGGTATTACCGTGCCGGTAGTACCCGGGGTAATGCCGGTGACCAATGCGGCCCAGATCCAGCATATCTGCAAACTGAGCGATACGAAACTGCCGCCGCGGTTCCGGGCTATTGTGGAAAAATTCGGGGATGATCCGGAGGCTATGAAGCAGGCGGGGATCAATTACGCTACGGCCCAGGTGCTGGATCTTCTGGCTAACGGGTTTATGGACGTACACATTTATACCATGAACAAGCCGGAGATCATCGGGGGGATACTGAATAATCTTTCCTGTATCATAAAGCGGTAAATCAGAATTTATGTGCATAAAATTATGCGGCAAGGGAAAGGCGTGAGCAAACCGTCGGAGACGATTGCGTCATTCCATGAGATGAAATTCGCCGTCGTGGCGAGACTGTCTGAGGGGCGAAGCCCCGAGTTTCGAAGCCACAGGCGAATGAGTCCATGGAAAAAAATTTTATTTAACAAAAATGAAGCGTTGCGCTATTACCGCGCGCAGGCCGGTGACGTGAAGGCGGCAGCGCTTATTGACACAGCTTACGAAAAACTGAAACAGGATTTGCAACCGCGCTGCACGGTGAAAAGATTCAGATGCAGTGTTTGTATGGAACAGGGCAAGGGCTGTGTAGTTCTGGATAACGATACGGTGTTTCACAGTAACGCGCTGGCCCGTTATATAGGCAACGCAAAAGAATTGTTCCTGTTCGGCGCTACATTAGGAAGCCGCATTGACGTAGCACTGCGGCGTATGGCAGTGACCAGCGTGGCGGAAGCGGGAGCTGGCCAGGCGGTGGCGGCGGCGTTGATAGAAACCTATTGCGATGACTGTTGCAACTTGTTACAGGCGCAGCTTCCTGAAGGGAAAAAACTGAAGTGGCGTTTTTCTCCCGGTTACGGCGACTGGCCTTTGGAAGAACAGAAAATTTTGTTCACGGTACTGGACTGTGCCCATACCATCGGCCTTACCCTGACGGAAAGCTGCATGATGGCGCCGGTGAAATCCGTGACGGCTGTAATGGCCATTGAAGATGTAAACGGGACAGTTACAGAAAACGAAATCAGTAAATGCCAGCGTTGCGGAAAAACTGACTGTGAATTCAGGAAAAAATATTTTTTGTAAAGATCCAGAACGGAGGAAGTTGTATGTCGATCCTTGATTTTCTGGGAAAAGAAATTTTATATTTTGACGGCGCTATGGGAACCCGTCTTCAGGCTGCCGGTATGAAACCGGGAGAGCTGCCGGAGGTCTGGAACATTACGCACGGAGACATTGTGGCAGATATCCATGCCAGCTATGTACGTGCCGGTGCCAATATCTTAAAATCCAACACCTTTGGAGCCAATGCATTAAAGATGCAGGGCTCCGGATATTCAGTGGAAGAAGTGGTGCTGGCCGCCTTTGAAAACGCACGGAAGGCGTTTCGTGACGCCGGCAGGGCGGGACAGTCTGTTCCCGGAGTTTCGGAAGATAAACAGTTTACGGCCCTGGATCTGGGACCTACGGGAAAACTGCTGGCGCCTTTCGGGGACCTGCAGTTTGAAGATGCCGTTGCTTTATATGCGGAAACAGTCCGGGCCGGCGTAAAGGCGAAAGCCGACCTGGTCCTGATCGAAACAATGAGCGATACCTACGAGGCCAAGGCGGCCATACTGGCGGCAAAGGAAAACAGCGACCTGCCCATATTCGTTACCTTTACCTTTGATAAGGACGGTAAGCTGCTGAACGGCGCCGATGTGGAAACAGCAGTGCTGATGGCGGAGGGACTCGGTGTGGATGCCGTTGGCTTCAACTGCGGGTTGGGGCCGGACCTGGTGGCAAAACTGATGCCCAGGGCACGGGCCGTTACCTGTCTTCCCCTGATTGCCAATCCCAATGCGGGCCTGCCGGTGGAAAAAGAGGGGAAAACTGTTTTCACTACCGGTCCGGAAGACTTTGCGGAATACATGCTGGATGTTTACAAAGAAGGCGCTTCGGTGCTGGGCGGATGCTGCGGCACCAATCCGGAATATATCCGTCTGGTGGCAGAGCGGACGCAGGGACTGCAACCGGTTCAGGCTGCTGTGCATGGCTGCGGGGCTGCAGGGAAAGAAATGCAGACTTCAGGCATCATTCCGGCTGATAAAAATTCCACAGCCTTTTGCATTGGCTCCGTTACGGCTGTTACCGGCTATGGCGCACCGGTTTATTTCGGTAAACGGCCTGTGCTGATCGGGGAACGGATCAATCCTACAGGCAAGCCTCTGCTGAAAGATGCCCTGCGCAACAACGATATGGATTATGTTTGCCGTCTGGGGCTGGAACAGCTGGACTGCGGCGCTCATATTTTAGATGTAAACACCGGGCTACCGGGGCTGGATGAAGGAGCGACCCTGACCAAAGCTATGACCGGCCTGCAGGCTATCACGCCCGTGCCTCTGGAAATCGATACTTCCAACTATGAGGCGATGGAAAAGGCCCTGCGACTTTATAACGGAAAACCCTTGCTGAATTCCGTCAACGGCAAAAAGGAATCTATGGAAAAGGTGTTCCCCCTGGCGAAAAAATACGGGGCGGCGGTGGTAGGTCTGTGCCTGGATGAAACAGGTATTCCTGACACAGCGGAAGGCCGTCTGGCCATAGCTGAAAAAATACTTGCAACTGCTTCGGATTACGGTATTCAGTCGAAGGATATCATCATCGACCCTCTGGCCCTGACGGTGAGCACAGATAGCAGGAACCCGGCCATTGATATTGCAGTGATCAAAGCGCTAAAAGAAAAAGGCATCCATACGGTGATGGGGGTATCCAATATTTCTTTCGGACTGCCTAACCGGGACGGGGTGAACAGCACCTTCTTCGCCATGTCCCTGGCGGCGGGGCTGTCGTCGGCTATCATGAATCCCCAGAGCGACCGGATGATGGAAACCTACCGGGCTTTCTGCGCCTTAAGCGGGGCAGATGAGGGATGTAAGGATTTTGTGGCCCGATACGCTGACGCGCCAAAAACCAAAGCTGCTGCGGCAGTTTCCGAATACACACTGTACGATGCCATTGTCAAAGGATTAGCAGAGCAGAGCGGAACGGCAACGAAAAAACTGCTGGAAGAAAAAACAGCGCCGTTAGATGTTATCAACAACTTTATTATTCCCGCGTTGAATACGGTGGGGGAAGGTTTTGGCAAGAAGACCCTGTTCCTGCCCCAGTTGCTGATGGCGGCAGACGCGGCCAAAGCTGCTTTTGACGAACTGAAGAAACAAATGCAGGCCGGCGGCACGGAAAGCAGCGCACGAGGCGATACCATCGTGCTGGCCGTAGTAAAAGGGGATATCCACGATATCGGGAAAAATATTGTGAAAGTGCTGTGGGAAAATTACGGCTACCATGTGGTGGACCTGGGCAAGGATGTGCCTGCGGAATCCGTCGTGGAAGCGGTGGAAAAGCATCAGGCGAAGCTGGTGGGACTTACCGCTCTTATGACCACGACCGTGGCTGCCATGGAAGAAACTATCAGCGCCCTGCGGGATGCAACTGACACGAAAATTTTAGTAGGGGGCGCTGTTATGACCCAGGAATATGCAGACACGATCGGGGCAGACGGCTATGCGCCGGATGCAGTAGCAGCAGTGGATTATGCCAACCGGATATTCAGGGAAGAAAAAGAATAGAAGAAGACTCTGATAACTCAAAATAACAGTGGGAAGGATTCATATCCCGCTGTTATTTTTATGAAGATTGTCATAAAAAGATAAAAAATTGAAAGTCCATAACTTTTTAAGTTTTTTTAGAGTGGACACGTCCACTTAAAAACCTAAGTAATGTTTTTTGTCAAAGGATAAACGTATTAATAAAATGCTTCTTTGACTGATTTTATTTTATCGATTAAGGGAAAAATAAAAAAATAAAATGTTTTTTATTTAAATTGTTACAGTTTTTCAGGTGTTGCCTTGCGTGGACAAAAATGCTATAATCCATTTATATTCTAAAGCAATATCTTATATGCAAAAGCAATTTCTGTGTCCAAAAGGAATTATTAAAGGAGGAGAATTTTTTATGAAAATGAAAAAATTTGTATCTGCATTCTTAGCATCTGCAGTAGCATTAAGCCTGGTAGCGGGCTGCGGTGGCGGAGACAAGAAAAAGGCTGAAGAGAAAAAACCGGAGGCTGCTGCAGGCGCAGTAAAAGTGGGCGTGTTCCTGCCTCTGACCGGCGATAACGCGGCTGGCGGTGAACTGGAACTGCGGGGCATTAAATTAGCCAACAAACTGCATCCGGAAATCAACGGCAAAAAAATCGAACTGGTGGTAGTTGACAACAAATCCGATAAAGCGGAAGCCGCAAACGTAGCTGCCCGCCTCATCGAAAAAGATAAAGTAAAAGTGATCCTGGGTTCCTACGGTTCCTCCCTGTCCATGGCGGCGGGCAACATCGTGAAGGACAGCAAGGTTCCGGCCATCGGCACCAGCTGCACCAACCCCCAGGTTACCAAAGGCAACGATTATTATTTCCGCGCCTGCTTTATCGATCCTTTCCAGGGTACCGTTATGGCTAACTATGCCTTCAAGAAAGGCGCCAAAAAAGTTGCCATCGTACAGGAAGTTTCTAACGACTATTCCGTTGGCCTGGCGAAATTCTTTAAGGAAGCCTTTGAAAAACTGGCCGGTCCGGGCAGCGTAGTGGAAATTGCCAACTACCAGACCGGTGACAAAGATTTCAGCGCACAGCTCACCAACCTGAAAGCCAAAAATCCGGACGCCGTTTTTGCACCGGGCAACTTCACCGAATCCGCGCTGCTGGTTAAACAGGCCCGTCAGCTTGGTATCACTGTTCCCTTCTTGGGTGGCGACACCTGGGAAACCCAGGACTTCATTAACGTAGGCGGCAAAGATGTAGAGGGCGTAGCTTTCTCCAGCGCTTTCGACAGCACTAAGGCAGCGACTCCGGAAGCGAAAAAATTCCTGGACGAATACACCAAAGAGTATAAAGGCGAACAACCTGGCGGCCTGACTGCACTGGCTTACGACTCCTACCTGATCGCTCTTAACGCCATGAAGACTGCCGGCGTTGAAGACAGCAAGAAGATCCGTGACGCCATCGCCGCTACCAAAGATCTGGAAACCACAACCGGCAAGACCACGCTTAACGCTGACGGCGATCCTATTAAATCCGCCGTAATCAAGACCGTTAAAGAAGGCAAATTCACTTATATGGACACCGTAAATCCGGAAGACCTGAAAGCGAAATAATTGTCAAGCTGAATAATTGCAGTGAAAGGCTCCGCAAACAGAAAACAGCATAACGTCTTTTTCTGCAACGGAAACAACACTGTGCATGTACTCCCTGCTTCCCTCCCTGCGGGGGAAGCAGTTATTATTTATGGAACAGCGGATTCATTTTTCAGAAATCGCGTATCCTTTTTACAATTGTGCAGCTTGTTTGCAAACGGTAACTTTTTTATTAACGCAAAGCATATGAATCCATGTTTCTAACCTGAGGTGCTTTATATGGAGCTTTTTCAAGCGATTGCCAATATGACTGGGGCAGGTCTTGCCCAGCATCTGGTGAACGGTATCTCCCTGGGCAGCCTGTACGCCCTCATCGCCATCGGTTACACCATGGTGTACGGCATACTGCTGATGATCAACTTTGCTCACGGCGATATCGTCATGATGGCCTGCTACTTTGCTTTTTTTGGCATTACGGCTTTCCACATTCCCTGGTATCTGACGTTCATCGGCACCATTGCTGTTACAGCCTTGTTGGGTGTCGTCATTGAAAGGACAGCTTACCGTCCACTCCGGGACGCGCCAAAAAATTCCGTGCTGATCTCTGCTATTGGCGCATCCTTCCTGCTGGAAAACCTGGCAAACTATATTTTCAGCGGACGTCCCATGCATTTTCCTGACATTCCGTTCTTATCCAGCATGATTTCCGTAGGTGGGGTACAGATTCAGGCTATCTGCCTGTTCATCCCTGTCGTTACGGTCATCTGCCTGTTCGGGCTGCTGCACATCGTCAACCACACCAAGACCGGTATGGCCATGCGGGCTGTGTCCAAGGATTATGAAATCGCCAGGGTCATGGGCGTTAACATCGACAACATCATATCCATCACCTTTGCCATCGGTTCCGCACTGGCAGCCATCGGCGCCATTATGTGGGGCATCCGGTATCCCGGCATCACTCCCTACCTGGGCGTTATGCCCGGCCTGAAATGCTTTATTGCAGCGGTTATCGGAGGTATCGGGAATATCAAGGGCGCAGTCATCGGCGGCTTCATCCTGGGGCTGGGGGAAATTCTCATTGTGGCGTTTTTCCCGCAATTCTCCGGATACCGGGACGCCTTTGCCTTTATCATGCTGATTCTGATTTTATTCTATAAACCTACCGGTTTATTAGGCGAAAAAACGACGGAGAAGGTGTAATCATGAACAATAAACGAAATCTCATACTCACCCTCGTCGCTATCGTCGTACTTTTCGGTGTTGCATGTTTTATACAGGCGGAAGTAGACTCCTATATCCGGCGCATTGTTAACCTGTGTCTCATTTATGCCATCATCGGCTTGTCAATGAACGTGACTAACGGTTTTGCCGGTCAGTTCTCTCTGGGTCAGGCAGGTTTCATGGCTATCGGCGCCTACATGGTGGGCATTTTCACGGTGCCGGTGGAGCTGCGGGCAGATGTATTTTATGCTGTCCCCATGAACCCCTATTTAGTGAATATTTACATGCCCCTGGGGGTGGCTCTGGTCTTGGGCGGCGTGCTGGCCGCTATCGTGGCTGGCCTTATCGGTACGCCGGTGCTGCGGCTCCGGGGTGATTACCTGGCCATCGCCACATTGGGTTTTTCTGAAATCATCCGTATTGTCATCACCAATGCTACCTCCGTTACCAACGGGGCTCTGGGCATCAAAAATATTCCGCCCCTGAATGATGTGCGGTACATTTTCCTGGCAACGGCCATTTCCTATATTTTGATTACGTTGCTTCTGAATTCTTCGTACGGCCGCGCCTTCAAGGCCATCCGGGAAGACGAGATTGCGGCGGAGGCTATGGGCGTTAACCTGTTCTATCACAAAAACCTGGCCTTTATGGTCAGCGCATTCTTCGCCGGTATCGGCGGCGGTCTCTACGGCGCTTTGTTAGGCACGGTGGATCCCAAAAACTTCCTGTTTACCTTAACCTACAACTTCCTGCTGATCATCGTGCTGGGGGGCATGGGCTCCGTTACCGGCAGCATGTTCGGCGCCATCATCGTCACCGGCGGGCTGGAATACCTGCGAATCTTCGACGAACCCCTGGAACTGATGGGGGTAGCGATTCCCCTGTTCCGTCCGGGTCTGCGCATGGTTGTGTTCTCCATCTTGCTGATGGTCTGCGTTCTGTTCTGGCGTCACGGCATCATGGGTACTAACGAGCTGACCTGGGAAAAAATCATACATTTTATCAAACACCCGCTGGACGGTTTCCGGAAAAAGGGGGTGCAGGGTAAATGATCAAAACCATTCTGCGCACACAGCATGTGACCATGCAGTTTGGCGGTGTCATCGCCGTCAACGATCTGAACATTGTAGTAAAAGAACACGAGATCATTGCCTTGATCGGGCCTAACGGCGCCGGCAAGACAACGGCCTTTAACGACATTACCGGCGTGTACACGCCTACAAAAGGCACGGTGCTTTACACTAAAAGAGATGGGACGGAAGTGGACATTACCGGCAAGAAACCTAGCGAAATCGCAAAGCTTGGCATTGCCCGCACCTTCCAGAATATTCGCCTCTTTAAAGATTTAAGCGTATACGAAAACGTACTGATCGCCAAGCATCTGCACCTCCAGTCCAATTTCCTTTCGGCCACTTTACGTCTGCCCGGCTACAAAAAAGAAGAAGAAGCTATGCGGGCCGACGTGGAACGGCTGCTGAAGGAAGTAAACCTGTGGGAGTTGCGGAACGAAAAAGCCAGCAGCCTTCCTTACGGTAAGCAGCGCTATCTGGAAATTGTCCGGGCTCTGGCCACGGAACCCCAGCTGCTGTTGCTGGACGAGCCGGCGGCCGGCATGAATCCGAAAGAAACCGCCGAGCTGACGGAATTTATCCGCCAGATCCGGGATCAGTTCAACCTGACCATCTTCATGATTGAGCACCACATGGATCTGGTCATGGAAATTTCCGACCGCATCTACGTGCTGGACTTTGGCACTACCATTGCTACCGGCGACCCGGCGGCAATTCAAAACAACGAACGGGTTATCAAGGCCTACTTAGGGGAGGATGAAGATGCTTAACATCAGAGATTTGGTCGTCGCCTACGGCGGCATTGAAGCGCTGAAGGGCATCTCCGTAGATGTCCCTGACGGGCAGATCGTGACCCTCATCGGCGCAAACGGCGCGGGCAAAAGCACCTTGCTGCGGACCATCATGGGGCTGGAAAAGCCCAAAAGCGGTTCCATGGAATACAACGGGGAAAAACTCAACGGCTTCAACAGCCAGCATATTGTATCCAGAGGGATCACACTGGTGCCGGAAGGCCGCCGGGTATTTCCCAACCTGACGGTGCTGGAAAATTTACGCATCGGCGCTTACATGCGCAGTGATGAAGACGGCATTCAGGCGGATATCCGGAAAATTTACGACATCTTCCCCCGGTTGGAAGAACGGAACTGGCAGATGGCGGGTACCTTGTCCGGCGGCGAACAGCAGATGCTGGCCCTGGGCCGTGCCCTGATGTGCCGTCCCAAACTGATCATGATGGACGAACCCTCTTTAGGGCTGGCGCCCCTGGTCATAAAAGAAATCTTCAACATCATCCGTTCCATCAACGAAACCGGAACCACGGTGCTGCTGGTTGAACAGAACGCTAACATGGCCCTGAAAGTGGCCCACCACGCCTACGTGCTGGAAACAGGACGCATCAAGATGGAAGGCAGCGGCAAAGAGCTGCTGGAAAATGAAGAAATCAAAGAGGCGTACCTGGGGAAAAAGAAAAAGTAAAAAGCAGGTGCCTTTGCCTATGTAGAAGCGATGGCTTTGTTTTTTGAAAGTCGGTTGACAGAGACCGTTACAGAATCAATGTAACGGTCTATTTTTGATTGAATAAATGGTTTTTATGTTGTATAATTTTACGAATATGAATTACAGATTTACCGGAATAAAAGTAAATTGATTTTATTTATCCCATAAGGAGGCCGGGTATGTTTTTAGTTGATTGTCACTGCGATACTTTAAGCGAGTTGTACAAACAGAATAAAAGTTTATATGCCAATAACCTGATGCTGGACGCAGAACGGATTTTGCGCAATGGAGGCGGCCTGCAGTTCATGGCCATGTTTATTCCAACGGAAGTGTTCCGGTCCGGGGCAGGAGCCACCTATACCCTGAAGCTGATCGACACGTATCTGCGCGGCCTTCGTGAAGTGGAAGAAAAAGGCGTGAAAGTCAACCGGATTTTATCGAAGAAAGATTTGGAAAAATTGCCTAACCCGGATTTCAATGCCCTGCTGGCCATTGAAGAAGGGGGTGCCCTGGACGGCAGCCTCGAAGTGTTGCGGGTGTATTATGAGCTGGGCGTGCGGTGCATGACCCTGGTGTGGAGCAACCGGAACGATATTGCGGACGGTGTGAATGAAGAGTGCAGCAAAAGCGGCCTGACAATGTTCGGGCGCCAGGTAGTGGCGGAGATGAACCGCCTGGGCATGGCGGTGGACGTGTCCCATATTTCCACTTACGGGTTCTGGGATGTGCTGGAACACAGCATGAAACCCATTATTGCCACCCATTCCTGCGCTTACAGTTTATGCGACCATCCCCGTAACCTGCGGGACGACCAGCTGAAGGCACTGGCAAAAACAGGAGGCTTTGTGGGAATCAACTTTGCCGGACAGTTTTTGGAAAAGGATTTCAACGATGCCTGCATTGAAAGCGTGTACCGCCACCTGGCCTACATGATGGATGTAATGGGCAGCGACGATTACCTTGGCTTCGGCAGCGATTTCGACGGCATCAGCCATCCTCCGTACAACCTGCAGGGGGTACAGGATTTTGTGCCGCTGTTTGATTTCCTGGGCAAAAAGTTCAGTGATGCAACCATTGAAAAGCTGGCGTACAAAAACTGCATTGCCTATTTGAATAAAGTGCTGTAAATTTTTATTGGGAAGCAAGAAGTTTTATGTGCTGTAATTTATTTTCCTGTATGCGCAGCCATCGTCATACAGTTTTGTTAATTTTATATTTGGGCATCATTGCCGCGCTCTGGTACCTGCCTGGCGTGTTCCATCCCCGTTCGGTGGAGGATGTGCGTCAGTGGGTTACAGGCTTTGGCATGTGGGGACCTTTGGTGTATGTCTTATTGTATGTGGCCCGTCCCCTGTTGCTGTTTCCCGGTTTGCTGCTGAATATTGCGGCCGGGATTCTGTTCCCGCTTCAAATCGGCATTCCGTGTCTGGCGGCTGGTGGTCTGGGCAGCGCGGTGCTGCTGTTTTACATGGCCCGTACCGGTGTTGGCAGCGAGTTCCTGAATCTGCACGGTGGTAAATGGGGCGGACGCCTTCATAGTTACCTTTCCGACAGCGGGAACAATTTTCGGCGCATGCTATGGCTTCGAACGGTTCCCCTGTTCCCTTATGATGTGATCAGTCTGGTGGCAGGCTGCACAAAGATGCGAGCCATGACTTTTTCAGTTACCACATTGCTGGGGATACTGCCCGGTGCTGTTGCCTTCAATGTGTTGGGGGATGCCATGACGGGAAATTCCGGGCTGTTGTTTTCTGCTTTTCTTTTGGTTATCGCTTTTGGAATTCCTCTGGCTTTCTGGTATTGTGGTGAAGAAAGGAAGAATCTGAAAACGGCGGAACAGAGTGAGTGATAATTTATCAAATGTAAATTGCCGGTGGTAAAACTGCTCACCGGCTTTTTATTTTATGCTATAATAAAAGCGATGTGACGAGTTGAAATTTATATAAAGAAATTTTTTCAATGGAACAGTGACTTCAGAATAAAGACTTCAATGATTGTGTTTGCAGGGAGTTGTAACATGGAAAAAAATGTGGAAACGGAAATCAAATTATTGATTGGGAAAAAAGATATGAAAACGTTGCTGGCTTCGCCGCTGGTTGCCAAAAAGACAAAAAAGGGCAGCCACAAAACGATAAAGCTGGTGAATATTTATTATGACACCCGGGATTTGCTGCTGCAGCAGGCGGGCATTGCCTATCGGGTACGGCAGGATGGGAAAAAGTATGAAGCGACCGTAAAGCTTTCGAAAAAAGAAGCCGGGGGGCTCTCCGCCCGGCAGGAATATAATGTAGCCGTAAAAAATGCGAAACCGGATCTTTCTGTTTTTAACGAAAGCGGACTGCAGGTGGATTTTGACGGCATTCTGGGATCCGCCCAGATTGAAAAACTGTTTTCCGTCCGGGTAAAACGGGAGATCCGTCTGTTGCAGGTTACGAAAGAGACTCTGGTGGAGATGGCCATCGACCAAGGGTTTATCTCTGCCGGCGGCAAGAAGGAAACCATTGACGAAGTGGAATTGGAGTTAAAGGAAGGAACGCTGGCGGATCTGTTAGTTTACACTGCAAAAATCGCAGCAATGGTGCCGGTGTTCACGGAGTCCCGTAGCAAATATGCCCGGGGCCTTGCCCTTTTGGACAAGCTGGAACCGGAAGGTACCCGTCCTGTTCCTGAAATTAACTGGGACAACGATTACTGTGCGGAATACAAGAAACAGTTTTATTTACATGGAACCGCTGTCATGGAAGAGCAGAACGTATTTGCTGATTGCAGCCGGCTCCAGACCGAAGCGGACCGCATCTTCCTGCCGCATTTTGAGCGGATGCAGGAATTTTTGTACTGGCTGCAGCCTATGATGGACGGCAGTGCAGGAATGCAGGCAAACCTTCAGGGAGCCCTGGCCCCGCTGTACAGGCTGCGGTCTGCAAAATTGCTGCTGCGGCGCTGGAAGTCCCTGTTTAAAATGGCGGACGGACGACTTGGCAGCGACAAGGTGACCCGTCTGCTGGAAGACCGGATCGAGGATATGGGAGATGAAATTCAGCGGCAGGTGCTTTCCGGAACTTATTCGGGCATCGTCTTCTCCCTTTGGGCGGCAATGGAGAATTCCGGTTGGAAAGCGGAAGAATATCTGCAGGCGGGACAGCTGTTGCAGGTCCGGGTAAAAAACATACTGGAAAAGATTGGCGAAGAGCTGGAAAAAGAACAGCAGAATAAAAGGGAAAAGGCCAGTGCTATTATTGTGGGCAATCGTAAGCCGGAGAAAAAAGGCAAAAAAATTAACTTGCAGGAACCCGGTTACGTAACGGCGTCCCATCTCAGCAAAGAGCTGTATTACCTTATCACAGCCAATGAAGAGTGTAAGCTGAACGACCTGTGCAAAGGAAGCCGTAAAAAACTGGAAAAGCTGGGTGAGGCCTTTGCCATGATGGAAAAGGTGCATGCGCTGGGCCAGGCGGTTCCGGAAGAATTGCTGAAAGCCAATACCGTCCTTGCGGCCCGTCAGAGCGGGTACCTGCTGGGCGATCTTGCCGCGGAACAACAGGCGGCACGCAAAGCTGTGAATAAGGCTTTTGCAAAGTGGGTCAGGACAATAAAAAAATAAACCAGAATTTATGTGCATAAAATTATGCGGCAAGGAAAAGGCGTGAGCAAACCGTCGGAAGCGATTGCGTCATTCCATGAGATGAAATTCGCCGTCGTGGCGAGACTGTCTGAGGGGCGAAGCCCCGAGTTTCGAAGCCACAGGCGAATGAGTAACTTCAATTTTGTGAACAAATTGAAAACAATGTGTAAAAGCAAAAAAACTATTTGACTTTTTGACTTTATATATTATAATGAAAGCAGGCAAAAGAAAAGAGCCCCCGATTTGGGGACTCTTGCACCTGCCTTTTATTTTGGAATTGCGTTAGCAGTCATTTGGCTAGAGTGCTAACAACTTATTTGAAGATTGCGATTCCCAACAGGATCACCGCGATGATTGCCAGCAGGGTAATGTTGTACTTGCGCATCTGCTCCAGATGATGGCTGGTTACGGTTTCGTTCAGCATGTTGTAGCAGCGCTGCAGAACCTGCATCTTCCGTTCGATGTTTTCCTGCCATACGGAAGCTTTCAGCAGCTTCATGTAACGGGTGTAGACTCTGGCGTAGAAAATATCTTCTGTCACCAGCAGCGCGTTGGTGATGTTGCTGGTTAGGCTGCTGACGTCCGCCATGGTTTCCAGCAACTCGTCCCGCATGTTGCGGAACACGTTGATGTTCTTCAGGTTTTCTTTATCTTCAATGACATCGTAAGTCTTATCGATGGCGTGGTTCAGGAAGTTGTCGTAGTAGCGCAGTTCCAGGTACTGGGCATTGGCGAATTCCAGCAGGTCCGGAATATCCATGCTGCCGGTTGGGTCGTAGACCACGGCGCTGTCCCAGGCCAGCCATGCAATATCGTCCGCATAGGAGAAACGGTTGGCAAGGGCGGATTCCCGGGTCTCTTCGTTGACCGGGTTCGGATCTTTCAGGAGGAAGGGAACGATGTCCCAGTCTTCCGGAATGGGATCCTGGAAATAATAGACCACAAAGTCTTCATCGTAGCCGGAAATATTCTGGTTGCTGCAGGCCGGGCCGATGGTTTCCATGGTGGCGTCCAGGAAGCGGCGGAACTCTTCGTCCGGAAGTTCTTCTACAGCCAGCACCAGGTTCAGATATTCCTGATAGGTAATATCTTCTTCCGGGGGAATGTTAAAGAGGATACAGATAACGCCCAGATCCTGGATGCGGGCTTTTACCTCTACTAAATATTCCACACCGCCGATATTCATCTCGTGGAAGCCAAGCTCCACCAGTACCGGAGGATCGTGGAAAGTGATGGATTTTGTGGAAATGCGGTCCAGGCGCAGGCGGGATGAAATCTTATTGCGGCTGTGCCACAGGGCCTGTACCTGGTCAAGATTGATTTCGTCGGCTACGTCAAAGAGGCGGTAGGCGATGACATTAGTTCTCATGATGATCCCTCACAAATAATTCTCGCAGATAATTCCCATAAAAATGTCAAGATATACCTATCAATAACATATAGCTTTTTTCCGTTTTTGTAAAGTGAAATGTTGTTAAGTTGTTAAATCAAAGTTTTCCTGCTTGTACAGGAAGTTTTTGCAGAAGGAGTGATACAGTATGAACGAAAACTATATGGATGATGTAAAGGCCATTATTGAAGCGGCCCAACAGCAGGCTCTGATGAATTACAATCAGGAAGTGACCAGCGCCCATCTTTTGCTGGCGGCCTGCAATGATGAGTTTGTCAAATTCCTGCTGAAAACATTTAAAGTAGATGAAAATGCTTTTGCCAACGAAGCCAGGGCTTTGGTCAGCCGCATTCCTTCTGTGAAAGGACAGGACCGGCAGCTGCTTATGAGTTCGGATTTCGCCCGGGTCAACGGCATTATGCTCCGTAAGGCGGGGCAGGGCAACGTGACTGTCGGCCATCTGGTATCCGCTCTGGCCAGCGACGGAAGCAACGACGTAACGGGGCTGTTCAAAAAATACGGAATCGACAGCAATAAGATTGAAAAGCTGTATGAGCATTACCTGAACAGTTCGGCCAACGACGAAAGCAAAAAGACCTTGGAAAAGTTCGGTCAGGATCTGACCGCCCGGGCCCGTCAGGGCAAGCTGGACCCGGTCATCGGCCGGGACGACGAGATCCGTCGTACCATTGAGATCCTGAGCCGCCGGAAAAAGAACAACCCGGTGCTCATCGGCGAACCCGGCGTAGGCAAAACGGCAATCGTAGAAGGGCTGGCCCGCCGTATCGTAGCCGGGGACGTACCGGAAAGTTTGAAGAACAAAACGTTGTACGCACTGGATCTGGCTGCCCTGGTGGCCGGGGCCAAATACCGGGGCGAATTTGAAGAGCGTCTGAAAAAAGTGCTGAAGGCTGTGGCGGACAGCGCCGGACAGATCGTCATGTTTATTGACGAGCTGCACACCGTAGTGGGTGCCGGCGCAGCGGAAGGTTCCATGGATGCAGGTAATATTTTGAAACCGATGCTGGCCCGGGGCGAGCTGCGTTGTATCGGCGCCACCACCCTGAACGAGTACCATAAATATATTGAAAAAGACAGCGCCCTGGAACGCCGGTTCCAGCCGGTTATGGTCAACGAGCCCAGCGTGGAGGATACCATTTCCATTTTGCGCGGTCTGAAGGAAAGCTATGAAAACCATCACGGGGTGCGGATTAAGGATGCTTCCCTGGTGGCCGCGGCTGTCATGAGCCAGCGATACATCAACGACCGGTTCCTGCCGGATAAAGCCATCGATCTGGTAGACGAGGCGGCAGCACGCCTTCGTACCGAGATTGATTCTTCTCCTACGGAGATCGACGAAAGCAAGCGTAAGATTTTGCAACTGGAAATTGAGGAACAGGCCCTGAAGAAGGAAGACGACCCGGCTTCCGCGGACCGTCTGGTGAAACTGCAGGAGCAGCTGGCCAAACTGCGGGCGGAAAACACTGCCCTCATCAAACGTTGGGATGACGAAAAGGCCGGCATCGTAAAGGTGCGGGAAGTAAAGAAAGAAATCGGCGCCGTGAAGCAGGAAATGGAAAAAGCGGAACGGGACTACGATTTGAATAAACTGGCGGAACTGAAATACGGCCGCCTGCCGGAACTGCAGAAGCAGCTGCAGGAGCTGGAAAAACAGTCCGGCGGGGACGACGCCCTGCTGAAGGAAGAAGTGGACGAGGACGATATCGCCCGGGTAGTCAGCACCTGGACAGGTATTCCGGTACAGCGGCTGGGCACCGGCGAACGGGAAAAGCTGGTCCATCTGGAAGAAACCCTGCATGAACATGTCATCGGGCAGGATGAAGCGGTAAAAGCTGTGGCGGACGCGGTGATCCGCGCCCGGGCCGGCATCAAGGATCCCAACCGTCCTATCGGTTCCTTCATCTTCCTGGGCCCCACCGGTGTGGGCAAGACCGAACTGGCCAAGACGTTGGCGGAAGTGTTGTTTGATGATGTGAAGAACATGATCCGCATCGACATGAGCGAATACATGGAAAAACATACTGTGTCCCGCCTTATCGGGGCGCCTCCCGGCTATGTAGGTTACGACGAAGGCGGCCAGTTGACGGAAGCGGTGCGCCGTCACCCCTACTCTGTCATCCTGTTCGACGAAATCGAAAAGGCTCATCCCGATGTGTTCAATGCCCTGCTGCAGGTGCTGGACGACGGCCGCCTGACCGATGGCCAGGGCCGCAGCGTAGACTTCAAGAATACCCTGATCATCATGACCAGCAATATCGGCAGCCAGCGGATCATGGAAGCGGGGGATACCATGGACAGCGAAGCGGTGCGTCAGCTGCTGCTGACCCGGTTCCGTCCGGAATTCCTGAACCGTGTGGATGACATTGTTACCTTCAAGGCCCTGAAGCCTGAACAGATCAAGGATATTGTGAAACTGATCCTGAAAGAGCTGGGGGACCGGGTACACAAACAGCTGGAGATGAACCTGACCTGCACCGACGAAGCGGCGGCTTTGCTGGCTAAGGAAGGATTCGATCCCCAGTTCGGAGCCCGTCCGTTGAAACGGCTTATCGTTCACAGCGTGGAAAACGTGTTGTCCAAGAAAATCGTCAACGGGGAAATCAAATCCGGCGACAGCGTGGAGATTTTCGTAAACAACGGCGAAATTGACGTGAAGTAAATTTATCGGAAGTGAAATTCCGATGAAGGATGCAAAAAAACGCGATTAGTATGATATGAACTGGTTAAGGATCCTCTGCAATAAACGTTGTTGATTTGCAGAAAATTTCCCAGACCTCTTTCCTTTGGAAGGAGGTCTTTTTTGTGACCTTTTTTAGAAATCTTCATGTTTGCGGTTTATTGCGCCGGAAGTTTATGATACAATATAATGTAAATATTTTGATAGACAAAATAAAATTTTTATAAAAAAGCAAGGAGGCATTCACCATGGGTAAAATGAAAAAATTTCTGGCGGCTGGCGTAGTTTGTTATGTTGCCTATAAACTGGGACAGAAATATTTAAAAGAGCATAATATGACGACAGAGGATGTATTCGATTCCGTAAAGAAAAAGGCGGAAGACTTTGCCAAACAGGCAACCGGTGTAGTGCCCACTACGAAAGACGGGGAAACGGAAGGACGGAAAGTCTATACCTTTGGAAAAGAAAAACGCATTGGCATGGTTCATCTGGCCGACGGCGTAACGGGCCTGTATGACAACAAAAAGAATTACCCCATTGAAAAACAGGTTAAAAGCTACAGCGAGGACGAAGGCAAACTGTACGTTTACAGCGATGCCGCCGACTACGTGATTACAGACGATCCTTTCTTCATGAATGTTTATGTGAAAGACAAATCCCGGACGGAAGCCATTGCCATTGCTTTGGGTAAGGAATATGGGGCGGATGAAATTGCCGTATACAATTACGGATCCAGCGATAAATTTAACGCCCAGGCCATGGCCGAAAAAGCAGAAGCGGAAAAGGTTGCTGCAGAACAGGCCGAAGCAAGGGCCAAAGAAGAAGAACTGGCAGCAGAGGCTGCGGCCAAAGCGGAAGAAGTGAAGAAAGAAGCGGAAAATATTTCTGAAACTATAGAAACAACGGCGGAAGAAGTTGCCGAAAAGGCGGAAGATACTGTAAAAGAAGCGGCGGAAACAGTTGCGGAAGCCGCAGAAAATAAATAACGGTGAAGATATGCTGGGTATTGGCTGTGATTTGGCAGACGTTGAACGAATCAGAAACGCAATAGCCCGTAACGGGTTTAAAGAAAGGGTCTACACGCCGGAAGAAATCGCCTACTGTACCGGTGCCCACGGGGATAAAGCACAAAGCTATGCGGCCCGGTTCGCGGCCAAAGAGGCTTTTTTAAAAGCTATCGGCACAGGCTTGCGGGGCGGGCAGCTTACAGAAATTTCCGTCAGCAACGATGAGATGGGGAAACCGGAACTGAAAGTAACCGGTTACTTCGAGGCGTATATTGCGAAGATGGGCGTGAAAAAAATTCATTTAACATTAAGTCATACAAGCACTACTGCAATGGCAGTTGTGATATTGGAATAAATCAGTATTTGATTCATACTGACAGGAGGCGTACCTATGCAGATTTTGCTGGCGGAAGAAATGCGGGCCCTGGATCGTGCCGCGGAAGAAGAAATCGGTATTCCCGGCATTGTCCTCATGGAAAATGCCGGCCGCGCCGTAGCGGAGGCGGCAGAAAAAATGCTGGGCTCCTGCTGTCATAAAAGAATTGTAATTTTTGCAGGTAAGGGAAATAACGGCGGTGATGGAAGCGGCGCCGGGCGCTGGCTCCACAACCGGGGAGCGGATGTGGCTCTGGTTCTGGCAGCCAGGGCGGAAGAACTTTCCGGCAGTGCCGCTGACGAATTGCAGTATTATATTTCCTGCGGAGCGCCGGTGCTGGAAGTAACCGACCCAGAGGATGAGGTGCAGTTTGGGAAGATTGAAAACCTTGCGCTGCGTGCAGACCTTGTGATCGACGCTCTTTTGGGCACGGGATTTTCAGGAAAGATGCGGCCTTTGTTCAGTCGTCTGTGCCATTGCATTAACTCTGCAAAAAAAGAAAATCCCGGTTGCAAAGTGCTGGCAGTGGATGTTCCCACCGGCGTCAGCTCGGATACGGGCGCTGCCGACAGGCAGGCGGTGCGTGCCGATGCCACGGTAACCATGGCATTGCCCAAACTGGGATTGTACCTGTACCCTGGGGCAGACTTTGTGGGAGAACTGCAGGTGGCGGATATTGGGATGCCTTCCTCCTTATTGGCGGAAGCGGCCGGGAACCGTCATCTGATTACGAAAGAAACCGTTACGGCCATGCTGCCGGGTCGTCCGAAAAATGCCCATAAGGGTACGGCGGGACGGGTGACGGTAGTGGCCGGATCGTACGGATACATTGGAGCAGCCGCTCTCTGCAGCTTTTCCGCAGTCAAAGGCGGAGCCGGTCTGGTAACGCTGATGACCCCGGAAAGCGCCCGGGAGATTCTGGCGGTAAAACTGACGGAAGTAATGGTAAAGGGGATACCGGAGGAAGAAGGTGCCCTGGCGACCGAAGCTTCGGATGTGATTGCCGAAGCCATGGACAAGGCGGACGTGCTGGCCATTGGGCCGGGTCTTGGGGTTTCGGAAGAAACCGGGAACATGATCCGGGAAATTCTGGTAACGGCCGAGGTTCCCTGCGTCATTGACGCGGATGCCATTACCGCCTTGCAGGATCACACAGAACTCTTGTCCCACATGCTGGCGGAAAAAGTTTTGACGCCCCACCCCGGCGAGATGGCCCGCATTACCGGACTGACCGTAGCCGGTATTGAAAAGGACAGGGTGGAAATTGCCCGTTCCTGCGCAGAAAAATGGCAGGCGGTCATCGTATTGAAAGGCGTGCCTACTATTGTGGCGCTGCCGGACGGCACGGTTTATGTCAATACCACCGGTACCTCGGCCATGGCAACCGGGGGAAGTGGCGACGTACTGACCGGTCTGATTGCGGCGCTGATCGGACAGGGAATGACTGTGGCCGATGCAGCCGTAGCGGGCGTATACCTCCACGGCCTGGCCGGTGAGCTTGCGGCGAAAGGCAGTATAGGTTTGGCGGCTTCCGAATTGTTGCACATGTTGCCGGAAGCACGCAAGTTGGTTTTGAAGTAAAAATCAGAATTTATGTGCCAAAGTTATGCTGTCAGGCAAAGGCATCGCAAACCCGTCACCGATTGCTATTCCATGGACTCATTCGCCTGTGGCTTCGAAACTCGTGCTCACGCCTTTACCTTGCCGCATAATTTGATGCACACATAAACTTCAATTTGCATTTACATCCATTGCGTGCTAAAATAAATTGTTATAGTATTTTCATAGTAAATAAATCCTTATTCTTGCGCAAAGGAGGTAGCGGTTTGCGTAGAAAGTTTTTTGCATTACTGCTCTGGACCATCTGTCTCCTGGTCACCTGCACTGCTTCCGCGGCGGCCACGGTTACGGATGTAAACTGGGGTGTAGATAAATTTAACGTGCTCCGTATGGTGGTGGATCTGACGGATAACACAAGCTATAATGTCAGCGTCCTTAACGAAAGGGAACTGCAGATAAAAGTTGCCGGGGCGCTGGATGCCAAGGTAGCCCGCCGGGGATCTATCAAAAGCGATCTGGCCCGTTCATTTATTGTTGACCGTGACAGGAACAACGTTATTGTCCGTGTTCCGATGAATAAAAAAGTACAACGCTCGGAAGTGAAAAGTTTTCTTTTAAAGAAAGACGCCTCTACCGGCAGACCGCCCCGTATCGTGGTTGACGTTTCCACAAACAAAGTGAAAAACGCTTCCATGAAATATGGGGCTACTTCCGTTCGCCGTCCGGTTATCCGGCCCAGCAGTACGCCGGCCACGCCCGTAGGAAACCGGATCAATTTCGCTACCACCGGCGGCCTGAAAGGGAAACGGATCACTATTGACCCGGGCCACGGCGGTTCCGATCCCGGTGCCATCGGGCTCAGAGGGAACAAGGAAAAAACTTCTACGCTTCTGATTTCCAATTACCTGAAACAGTACCTGAGTGCGGAAGGGGCTATCGTTTCCATGACACGCACTACCGATGTGGATGTGTACGGTAAATTTGCTTCAGCCAAAAATGAATTGCAGGCCCGTGTGGATGTGAGCACCAGAAATCGCGCTGATGCATTTGTAAGTATCCATCATAATGCCAATAATAACCGTAGCATCGGAGGCATTGCCACGTATTACTACCCGAAGTCGGGTTACGATTATAAACTGGGGAACGCTATCCAGAAAAAGATAGCAGCTGCTTCCAAGATGCGGAACATGGGTACCCAGCAGGCTAACTTCTATGTAATCAAACGTTCCTACATTCCGGCGGTATTACTGGAAGTTGGGTTCCTGAGCAATCCCAATGAGGAACAGAAGATAGCCAGTACCTGGTTCCAGAAGACCATTGCAAAAGCGATTTTTGACGGATTGAAAGAATATTTTGGCGGTTGAGGACGGGAGGCGCGTAACCATGTTGAAAAAAATTAGCATGTTGCTGATGCTTGTCCTGTTGCTGGCCGTGACCGGTTGCGAACCTACGGAAAAGCTTACTGGGAAGCAAGGCGAAGTAAAGGATGTAACGGGACAGAAAAATCCCATTACTACGGAAATCAAAGATCCAAATCCCCTGACCAAAGAATTTGTAGTATATCGTGTGCAGAAGAACGGGGAAGAAATCCTGATACCGGAAAAGATTCGGTATGCGGCGGGGAAAAAATCGCGGGAAGAAGGGGCGCTGGAAGCCCTGATCAATACGGATCCGGTTTCCAAGCAACTGACGAACCTGTTCCCTCCCGGTACTCAGGTTATCAGTGTCAAGGTCAGCAACGATCTGGCAACGGTGGACTTTAACCAGAATTTTGCCTCCCGGGGCCAGGGTTCTTTCAATGAACGGATGATGGTAAATGCTGTTGTCTGCACCCTGACGGAGTTCCCGGAAATTAAGAAGGTAAAGTTCCTGGTGGAAGGTAAGGAGATCGATACCATCAGCGGGCACATGGACCTGCTGGATCCTCTTACCAGGAATCCGGACGTGTTGCCTAAGCCGGGGAATAAAGATAAAAAAGAAAAATAAAACTTCAGCGCAGTATTTCTGCTGCGCTATGCTTTTATCAGAACAGAGATATAGTACAGACGAAATTCAATAAACAGATAATAATTTGACAAGAAAAACTTTGATAAAACAGTCAGATTGAAAAGGAGCAAAAATTTATGGATACCCACTCGCGACGGAAACATCACCAGACGGAAAATAATTCTGACGGCGCCGGGCCTGTACCCGAACCGGATCCGGCACTGGCCGGCATTACGGTTCAAAAGGATCCGGCGGAAGAGACTGTCCGATTCTTCCTGGCCGACGAAAAGGCTACGGAAAATTTCGGCAAGCTTTTGGGAAGCCTGGCGGCAGACGGTGACGTGTACTGCCTTTCCGGTGATCTGGGAGCCGGTAAGACGCTGCTGAGCAAGGGCGTCTGCCAAGCCGTGGGCGTAGAGGAAGAAGATGTGGTAAGCCCTACATTTTCCCTGATGAACATCTATAACGGGAAAGTGATGGAGGTGCGCCACTTCGATCTGTACCGGTTAAATTCGCTGGAAGAGCTGGCGGACATCGGATTTTATGAGTATGTGGGTGGCGAAGGGGTTTCGCTGGTTGAATGGGGCGAGTTGTTTACATCTGAACTGCCCCCGGAATATTTGCAGGTAAATCTATCTATCGTGCCAGAAGGGCGGATTGCGGAATTAATTCCCTTCGGTCCCCGGTACGAGGCCATAAGCAAGGAAGTGTTGCGGCATGTTGACGCTGGCGCTTGATACGGCGACAGGTGTTTGTACGGTTGGGCTGGTACGGGATGGTCACGTCCTGGCGGAATATGATATTTCCATCGGCCTGACCCATTCGGAAGGGCTCATGCCCCAGATGGACCAGATGTTTTCCCGTACCGGGATAAAAAAAGAAGAAATAGACCGGATCGCTGTCAGCATGGGACCGGGTTCCTTTACGGGTCTGCGTATTGGGCTGGCGGCGGCTGAGGCCATGGCCTACGCATGGAAGTGCGGCATCTGCGGTGTGAATACGCTGGAGGCAATGGCGTACAATATTCCCGTAGAAGGGATAGTGCTGGCCCCGGTGCTGGACGCCCAGAAGGGGAACTATTACACAGCGTTCTATCGGTGGCAGGCCGGAGTTCTGCAGGAAATACGTCCGGTTGAGATGACGGACGGAGATACGCTTTTGCGACAGCTGCTGGAGCTGGAGGCTCCGGTTATTTTAATGGGAGAGTGCGGAAAGCTGGCAAAGAAGGAATTGCCTTCCGGCATTTCCGTGGCGCCGGAACAGGTTCGGCTGCCCAAAGCTTCTTCTGTGGCCCTGGCAGCAGAAGGAAAGCCTGCCCTGACAGGTGAGGAAATTTTCACTCTGCGCCCCTATTACATCCGTAAATCGGAGGCGGAGGAGTTATGGGACAAACGGCATCCGAAAGCGTAGAAGAAAATATTTTTAAAATAATTGAACCTGAGAAAACCGATGGGCTTTCTTTTCGCCTGTGTGAGGAAAAAGATTTGCCAACGGTCATGGAAATTGACGGGGAATCTTTTTTTGATCCCTGGAGCCTGGCCGCCTGGCACCGGGAACTGGAAAATCCCATCGCCCTTTGGATCGTAGAAGAATTAGGACAACGTGTCATCGGGTATGCCGGCATCTGGAATGTAGCAGGGGAAGCCCAGGTCATGCGGGTGGCCGTGAAGAAATCACTGCGTAACCGGGGGCTTGGCCTGGCCCTTACAAAAGCGTTGATACAAAAAGCCTGGGAGGCAAAGGCGGAAGCGGTCACTTTGGAAGTACGGGAAAGCAACCTTGCGGCACAGACCGTGTACCAACGATGCGGATTCAAATCCTGCGGCGTGCGGCCAAACTATTATGAGGATACCCACGAAGGAGCTGTCATCATGTGGCTGTACCGGTCAACGGAAAAGAAATGAATTACTGTTGATACAGACTAGGTTACCGGCGCATCGCCTGATACCCCTGTGAATACTATGAAACGGTAAGAATTATAGGCAAAGTAGACCAATAAACAAAGTAAATCGTTCAGGAAAAAAACATGGAACAGAAAGATATTTATATTTTAGGAATTGAAAGCAGCTGTGATGAAACAGCTGCTTCTGTAGTTAAAAACGGCCGGGAGGTACTGAGCAACATTATTTCCTCCCAGATTGCCATTCACAGAAAATACGGCGGCGTGGTGCCGGAAATTGCTTCCCGGAAACATATCGAGCACATCATGCCCGTCATCGACGCGGCCTTAGAAGACGCGAAGGTGACGTTAGACCAAATCGATGGGGTAGCTGTTACCTACGGACCCGGTCTGGTAGGGGCTCTGCTGGTTGGGCTTTCTGCCGCCAAAGCTTTAGCCTGGGCCACGGGCAAGCCGCTGATCGGGGTCAATCATCTGGAAGGCCATGTGTTTGCCAATTTCCTGAATGACAAAGATCTGGAGCCGCCTTTTCTGGCTCTGGTGGTATCCGGGGGTCACACGGCCCTGCTTAAGGTAACAGGGTATAACAGCTTTGAAATGCTGGGGCAGACCCGGGACGACGCGGCGGGGGAAGCCTTTGACAAAATTGCCCGGGTCATGGGGATGCCTTATCCCGGCGGTCCGGAAATCGAGAAACTGGCCCTGGAAGGCAACCCTGAAGCCATTAATTTTCCACGGGCCATGCTGGACGATCCGTTCCAGTTCAGCTTCAGCGGAATGAAATCGGCGGTGATCAATTACCTGCACAATGAGGAGCAGGCCCGGCGGCCGGTGAATAAAGCCGATGTGGCGGCCTCCTTCCAGGAAGCGGTGACGGATGTGCTGGTGCAGAAAAGCTTGCTGGCCATCAAGGCCACGGGACTGAAAGAAATCGTACTGGCAGGGGGCGTTTCCGCCAATAAAACCCTCCAAAACAAACTGGCGGCAGCGGCGGAAAAGGCCGGGGCCCGGCTGGTCCATCCCACGAAAATTTTATGTACAGACAACGCGGTGATGATTGCCTGCCGGGGATATTACATGTACCGGGCAGGCGTAGCGAGCCCCCTGAACCTGAACGCGGTACCTGCGCTGAAGTTAGGCTGAAATTTGATACTTTGCCGTGATCCGTTACGGGAGCCGATAAATATTCTGCCGGGTAGTTCCGGATTTTTCCTGGCATGTTGTATTAAAGAATGCAAGAAAAAAGAAAAATCAAAAAGTCAAAAACGAAAAAGTGAAAATTTGCGATTTTTTCAAAATCACAGGTAAATTTGTAAAAATTGCCTGTGATTTTTTTATTTTCATCATCATTTTTTCAAAAAGAATCGATTATTTTTGAAAAAACTATGAAAAAAATGTAAAATCTGTGAAATTTGTCATTTTGACTATTGCATTTTTTCTCTGTATGGCTATAATGATATTTGGAAGTTGGCACTCGTAGAATTTGAGTGCTAACGGATCCGCAAATTTTGTTTTAAACTTGGCAGGCGGAGCTGGAGTGAGTTGAGGATTTCATCGGAATCCGGCATTGCCGAAAGGTGTGGCGGAAGTTTGCACCTGTGCAGTAGTTGCAGGGCTGGTGCCGGAACTTGATCCGGGGCTTTCCAAATTACTGTCTGCCGTAACTCTCACACCGATAAGGGATCGCGCAAAATGAAAGGGCGTTTCCGCAAACAAGAAAGGGGACATAGTAATGTTAAGACCGTTAGGCGCAAATGTAGTAGTAAGAGCAGATGCTGTTGAAGAAAAAACCAAGAGCGGTATTTTTATTCCGGATACGGCTTCCAAGGAAAAACCCATGCAGGGCACCGTACTGGCCGTTGGCAACGGGGCTATCGTTGACGGGAAACGGGTTCCTATCGACCTGAAGGTTGGGGATTCCATCGTGTTCGCAAAATACTGCGGTACCACGGTTAAATACGAAGGGGAAGAACTGCTGATCCTGGCGGAACGGGATATTCTGGCAGTGGTAGAACCGGACAAGAAGAAAAAATAATTTCGCGTAAGGAAGCAGGAAAATTTTCTGTAGCGATTCAGAAAAAATTGTTAGCCTGAAAAATTCCTGCGCAACCGCAAAACAGTTGTAAAAAAATTCCAGAACATGCTGGTAAATTTAGAACGTAAAGGAGATCATTAACATGGCAAAACAGATTCTTTTTAATGAAGAAGCCCGCCGCAGCCTGGAACGCGGCGTTGATGCGTTAGCTGACGCAGTAAAAGTTACCTTGGGGCCCAAAGGCCGTAACGTAGTGCTGGAAAAGAAATTCGGTTCTCCCTCCATCATCAACGACGGCGTAACCATCGCCCGTGACATTGAGCTGGAAGACCCCTTTGAAAACATGGGCGCCCAGCTGGTGAAGGAAGTTGCCACCAAAACCAACGATGTAGCCGGCGATGGCACCACCACCGCAACCCTGCTGGCCCAGGCCATGATCCGTGAGGGCATGAAGAACGTAGTGGCAGGCGCTAACCCCATGATCCTGAAAAAAGGCATTAAGACTGCCGTTGACGCAGTGGTTGACGCCCTGAAGAAATCCTCCAAGAAAGTTGTTACCAAAGAAGCGAAGGCACAGGTTGCTTCTATTTCTGCAGGGGATGAAGAAATCGGCGGCCTGATTGCCGACGCCATGGAGAAGGTTGGGGACGACGGCGTTATCACCGTAGAAGAATCCAAGACCATGGAAACCCATCTGGAAACTGTGGAAGGCATGCAGTTCGACCGTGGCTACATCTCTCCTTACATGGCTACCGACGCGGAAAAGATGGAAGCGGTTATGAGCAATCCGCTGGTATTCATCACTGACCGTAAGATCAATGTGATCCAGGACATCATGCCTGTACTGGAAAAAGTTGTACAGGCCGGCCGCGAACTGCTGATTATTGCGGAAGACGTGGAAGGCGAAGCCCTGGCTACCCTGGTTGTAAACAAACTCCGCGGTACCTTCAAGGCTGTAGCTGTTAAAGCCCCCGGCTTCGGCGACCGCCGCAAAGCTATGTTGCAGGATATTGCAATCCTCACCGGCGCTACCGTAATCAGCGAAGAAATGGGCCGTAAACTGGACAGCGCTACCATGGAAGACTTGGGCAGCGCAGGCCAGGTTCGGGTAAGCAAGGAACTGACCACCATCGTTGACGGCGGCGGCAAGAAAGCGGAAATCAAAGCCCGCGTGGAACAGATCAAAGCCCAGATTCCGGAAACTACTTCCCAGTTCGATAAGGAAAAACTGCAGGAACGTCTGGCAAAACTGGCCGGCGGCGTTGCCGTTATTAAAGTTGGCGCTGCTACCGAAGTAGAGCTGAAAGAAAAGAAACTGCGCATTGAAGACGCCCTGAACGCTACTCGTGCAGCCGTTGCGGAAGGCATCGTTCCCGGCGGCGGAACCGCGTTACTGGAAGCCCAGGCTGTACTGGATAAAGTAAAAGCTGTCGGCGATGAAAAGACCGGCGTGATGATCGTACGCCGCGCCATTGAAGAGCCGGTTCGCCAGATCGCTCACAACGCAGGTCTGGAAGGCGCCGTTATCGTTGACAAGATCCGTCATTCCAAGAAAGGCGTTGGCTTTGATGCCATGAATGAAAAATATGTAGATATGATCGAAGCCGGTATCGTGGATCCTACCAAGGTTACCCGCAGCGCCCTGCAGAACGCTGCTTCCATTGCGTCCATGGTACTGACCACCGAGACTCTGGTTGCGGACAAACCGGAACCGAAACCGGCAATGCCTCCCATGCCTCCCGGAGGAATGCCCGGCATGATGTAATAAAAAATTTACGGCAGACTGCTTATGCAGCCTGCCGTTTTTATATTCCTTAAACATTGCAGTAAAAAACTCCGATGCTGTGATGATTCATTACAGCGTCGAAGTTTCTGTTTTTGATCAGTAATTATTTTCTTCTGCGTCAAAGTAAGCACAGAGCCGGGAACGGTTTTTCACATTATATCGCTGATATAATTTGGCCAGGGCTTTTTTGATGGTTATTTCCGCAAGACCGAAACTTGCTGCAATATCCCGGATAGGCATGCCGTTGCGGAGCATCTGGACAAGTTTCTTTTCTCGTTCCGTAAGATCGCTGTATAAGCGTGTGTTACGCCGGTTTTTATTGGCCTGCTGGATTGCCAGCATCTCATCCGCAGAAACTTTTGATGTTGTTATGGACGTGTTGATATGGACAAGTTCCCATTCGTTCTGCCCGGGAGCAACATCTTTCCGGCGGCGGAATAAAAAAGTTTCGTGAAGACATTCATCATAGGGTTCGCTGTCCGGCTTGTTTACTGTCAGGTCGCAGATGGCTTCACACAGCCAGTGATCCCAGCCGATCCGTTTTGTCAGGTACTTTTCCACATTAACGGTACAGGGAAACAGATTGGAAAAGGCTTTTGTCAGGAAAAACTGCAGTTTTTTTCTTCCCTCTGCCTGCATGTTTTTGCCGGCGCCAATATAATACACATCGGCAGCCAATAAAGAAAACAGAAAGTCCAGACGATTTTCACAAAAATAAGAATGAATGATTTTTTTTGATAAAATTTTAATTTGGTTTTCAGTGGTTCCGCGCATGAAATTACACCCCCTCAAGTATAAACATACGCCTTTATTACTATTTTATCTATTCGAAAGTATGAAGTCAATATTTTTCACAGTTTTTTATTGCTAAAGTATTATGATTAGAATTTCCCAATAGCTTTATCAAAGTAAATAATGTTCTTCTTTCTAATCCGTGATTCATTAATATTTATATTGCCAAAGCAGGATTTCCTGTGGTATATTTTTCTTGTTTAGGGAAACACTGATTATAAGCGTGCAGACGGATTAATCAGCGATTCCTTGGATTAATTTGCTTTCTGTTCAATTTAATGAGGAGGATCCCAAAATGAAAGATACTCATGAACTGGTGCTGGTCATCGACTTTGGTGCCCAGTACGCCCAGCTGATTGCACGGCGTGTGCGGGAGTGCAGCGTATACTGTGAAATTGTACCTTACACCTGTACGCTGGAAAAAATTAAAGAGATGCGTCCTACGGCCATCATTCTGTCGGGAGGACCGGCCAGCGTATATGTGGAGAATGCACCGAAAGCGGACGCGGGAATTTTTGAATTAGGTGTGCCGGTTTTGGGTATTTGCTACGGTCATCAGTTTATGTGCCAGACTTTAGGCGGGAAGGTTTCCAGTGCTAACATCCGTGAATACGGAAAGACTACCGTTGAGCTGGAGACGAACGCGCCGCTGTTCACAAATTTAATGCACGATAATATCTGCTGGATGAGCCATACGGATTTTGTGGAAGTTCCTCCTGCAGGATTTTCGGTGCTGGCCCTGACCAACGATTGTCCCGTGGCTGCGGTGGGAAACCCGGAGAAAAAATTTTACGGGGTCCAGTTCCATCCGGAAGTGGAGCATACTCCTTTCGGCAAAAAAATGATCGCCAACTTTCTGTTTGAAATCTGCGGATTAAAAGGCGACTGGTCCATGAAATCTTTTGTGGAACGGAAAGTTGCGGAAATCAAAGCCAAAGTGGGCGACAAAAAAGTGCTTTGCGCCCTCAGCGGCGGTGTGGATTCTTCCGTTGCGGCGGTGATGGTACATAAAGCGATTGGCAAACAGCTGACCTGCATCTTTGTGGATCACGGCCTCTTGCGCAAGGACGAAGGGGATCAGGTAGAAAAAGTTTTCAAAGACACCTTCGATATGAATTTCATCCGGGTCAATGCGGCGGACCGTTTCCTTGGCAAATTGAAAGGCGTGTCCGATCCGGAACAGAAACGGAAAATCATCGGTGCGGAATTTATCCACGTGTTTGACGAAGAATCGAAAAAATTGGGTAAGGTAGATTTTCTGGTGCAGGGTACCATTTATCCCGACGTGGTGGAAAGCGGCGGTACAGGAACCAGCGCAACCATTAAGAGCCATCACAACGTAGGCGGCCTGCCGGAAGACATGGACCTGCAGCTTATCGAACCTTTACGGGAACTGTTCAAGGACGAAGTCCGGGCAGTGGGAACCGAACTGGGAATCCCAGAAGCCCTGGTATGGCGGCAGCCATTCCCGGGACCGGGTCTGGCCATCCGGGTGCTGGGGGAAGTGACGGAAGAAAAACTTAAAATCACCCGGGAAGCAGATGCTATTTTCCGGGAGGAGATCGCCAACGCAAAACTGGACCGTACCATCTGGCAGTATTTTGCCTGTCTGCCTAACATCCACAGTGTCGGCGTCATGGGTGACGGACGGACTTACAGCTACACGGTGGCGCTGCGGGCGGTGCTGTCTACCGACGGTATGACCAGCGACTGGGCTCATATTCCTTACAGCGTGCTGGATACGATTTCCCGGCGCATTGTCAACGAAGTGCAGGGGGTAAACCGTATTGTGTACGACATTACCAGCAAGCCCCCGGCTACGATAGAGTGGGAATAAAAAACATAATCCCCCCGGAACACTGATTAAAACAGGTGCTCCGGGGATTTGTTTTTTTGAATCGTAACACTTGTACAGAATATAGAAAAACAAAAAACCGAAACGCACATTTTCATGCGGTTCCGGTTTTTCATTTTTATTACGTGAATTTGTTTTCGTAAGAAAAGTTAAAGTTTATTTAGAATTTACATTCTACAGCAACGATATCATACAAACCGGCACACGTGGTCCACGGCGATGTCGGAGAAACCGAACGCTTCCGCTTTCGTCATTTTCCCGTTGCAAATGTCCCGGATGGCGTCGACCATTTCCCGTCCCATTTCCTGATAAGTCTTTTCACCCCGGACGATGGGGCTCAGGTCGATGTCCATGTTATCTTCCATTTTCTGGTAAGTGCGGCCGTTGGCTGTTACTTTTAGCACGGGAACGATGGCGTTGCCGGTGGGAGTGCCACGGCCTGTAGTGAAGATGATGGCCTGGCAGCCTGCGGCGGCCATACTGGTTACGGAAGAGATGTCGTAGCCGGCAGTATCCATTACAATGGCGCCGTGTTTGGAAGGCCGGACGCCCTGCTCCAGTACTTCCACAACAGGACGGGTGCCGCCCTTGCGGATGCAGCCCAGGCTTTTTTCATCCAGGGTGGACAGGCCGCCCGCTTTGTTGCCCGGGGTAGGCTGGCCGGCCCGGCAGTCCTGTCCTGCGGCGGTCAGATGCTCTTCGTAGGCCCGGCAGATTTCAATGATCTGGTCGTGGATTTCTTTATTGGCCGCCCGTTTGGCCAGTACATGCTCGCCGCCGATCCATTCAATGGATTCGCTCATCATGGTGGTGGCGCCCATGTCCACTAAAATATCGCTGAGTTCCCCAACCGCCGGGTTGCTGGCGATGCCGGAGGTGGCGTCGGAACCGCCGCATTCGATGCCCATCAGGAACTCGGAAATGTCGAACAGTTCCTTTTGCTGCATGGCGGCTTCGGCTGCCATGTCCCGGGCGGCCCGCACAGCTTTCTCAATCGTCTTCAGGGTTCCGCCTTCGTCCTGGATGCCAAAGGAGACAACAGGCTTTGAAGTCATAGACTGGATCTTTTCCCGCAGTTTGTTGTGGGGCACCGTTTCACAGCCCAAGCCGATGATGACCACCCCGTACACGTTGGGGCTGCAGGCAAAACCGGTGAGGACCTTCTGGCTCATGGCGGTGTTAGCCGCCACGTCGGAGCACCCTGTGTTGAAAATAATATTTACCGCGCCCCGGACCTGGCTGGCTACGATGCGGCAGCTTTCGCTTCCGCAGGCGCAGGTAGGAAGGATCAGTACATGGTTACGGATACCGGGACGTCCTTCCGCCCGGCGGTACCCCCAGAACTGAAAAGGCTTCAGGTCCGGTGCGCCCTCGGATTGTTTCGCGCACATTTTGAAATTATCAGAGGCCAGTTCGCTGTCGTAATCCCGGGGTACGCTGAACAGATTATGGTCGGCCACCCAGCCGCCTGCAGGGATATCTTCTGATACCGTGCCCAGGCTTTCCCCGTATTTGATCACATGTCCGCCTTTGGGAATGGGATTCAGCGCAACTTTGTGGCAGTAGGGAATATTTTCCTTTGCGGTGATGTTGCAGATAGTATCTCCGTTCCGGTATACTGCCTGTCCGCCTGCCGGCACTTCGGTCATACAGGTGACCACATTATCTGTGGAATCCATTAAAAGAGCGTTGATGTCCATGATTCTTCTCCTCCTTTTATAATTATTTATAAATGAAATGTCGAGGTATGCGTAAAAAAATTTGCAACGATGCAAAACAATCACTGTTATGAATACAAAGAAAGTGCAGAAAAATTGAAAATATTTCTTTCTTACCATGTACAATAACATAGTTTGGTTGTGAAAGCAAATGAATCGGGAGTAAGTAACGTATTGGACCGGATGGATGAAATGAATCGTTTGTTAATACTGAACATATGTGCTATAATAATACTCGGATTCAGAACAAACCAGTTTTAATTTCTTTTAATTTTTTTACAGGTAACTGATATGAAAAAAATACGCATTACCGTACTTCGCAAAGTCTGCCATAGGGACTTAATGGAAAAATACGAAAACCCCGTTGAAAATGCCTGCTGCATGGAAGAGGGGCAGGTGTTTATCGCTAACGGTTGGCAGCGGCCGGAAGGTTTGTGTGAAAGCGCCTGGGAAACCATGTCGCCTTTCGTGATGGGGCTGGCCCATGGGGCGGAAAATTTTTATGATGGCTGGATGAAAAATCCAAAGTCTGCCATGGTTTCCTGTAATGACGGGTTCCGTCCGGTAAGTTTTTTCATTGAAACGCTGGAGGAAGAAGTATAATACGAGGTACACGACCATGAATTTCTTTCATCTTTCCGACCTGCATATCGGGCTGAAACTGCTGAACCGGGATATGCGGGAGGATCAGGAATACATTTTAAAGCAAATTGCGGATCTGGCTGGGGAAAAACAGCCGGACGCCGTAGTCATTGCCGGGGATATTTACGATAAAGCCGTTCCTTCGGCAGAGGCGGTGGAAGTTTTTGACAATTTTATTTCCCGGTTGAATGAAGCGGCGCCCAGGGCGGAGATTATGATCGTCAGCGGGAATCATGACAGCGGAACCCGGGTCAACCTGTTCCGCAGCGTGCTGCAGCGGCATAAGATCCATATGATCGGGCTGCCGCCCCAAACACCGGAAGAGTATATTGAAAAGATCACGATGCCGGATGAGTTCGGCAACGTGAATTTTTATCTGTTGCCTTTTGTGAAGCCTTCTATGTTAAAAGCCATTGTGGGCACGGACGAAAGCGGGAACAATCTGACCTACGATGAAACCCTGCGCCGCCTTTTGCAGCGGGAAAACATCAACACCCGGGAACGGAACGTGTTGGTAAGTCACCAGTTCTATCTGCCGGCGGGAACGGATCCGGACGAGGTGGAACGGATGGATTCGGAAATCGTGACTGTTGGAAATGTGGACGAGGTGTGCGCCGATGTGCTGCAGCCTTTCGATTACGCGGCCCTGGGGCACATTCACAAACCCATGCAGGTAGGCAGCGACCGGTTCCGTTACTGCGGTACGCCCCTGGCCTGTTCTGTCAGCGAAGCAGGGCAGCAGAAGGGAATCATCTGGGTGAAGATAGGCGCTAAAGGCAATGTTAGCACGGAGGTACTGCCCCTTATGCCCCTGCGGCAGGTGCGTGTGATCCGGGGCGATTTGGAGGAAGTGCTGCAACAGGGCAGCGACGATTATGTGACCGTAGTGCTGACAGATAAAAGGGATTACGACGTGATCGATTTGAAAGACCGGCTGTACCGTGCCTTTCCCAATTTGCTGGAGATTCGCAGGAATGTGCAGCAGACGGTGGATTATTCCCTGCGGCGCGAAGCTGCGGAAAAGCTGGCTCCTTTCGACTTGTGCAACGCGTTTTTGAAGGATCTGGACGAAGAAGAAAAAATGATACTGCGCGATGTGATCAACGCCGCGCAGAACGGGGAGGGGCAGGCATGAGACCAATCAAACTGACGATGCAGGCCTTTGGTTCCTATGGTAGAAAAACAGAAATTGACTTTACGAAAGCAAACCGCAATCTCTTTTTAATTACAGGCGATACCGGCGCAGGTAAGACGACCATCTTTGACGCCATTGTTTTTGCGCTGTATGGGGAAACGGGCTCTACCAACAATAAAAAAGACGGCGTGGAACTGCAGAGCCAGTACATTGCGGTAGAGCAGGAAAAGGTCAACCGGACAAAAGGAACGGAGAAAACCCCAACGGCAGGGGTTCCTTATGTGGAACTGACTTTTTCCGAAATGGTTGGGGGCGAGACCCTGCGTTATACGGTGAAACGTTCCCCACGGTTTGTGCGGCCGGCCAAACGTAAGGGTGGGAAAAAGGAAATCGACGTACAGGAGGAAGTGGAACTGACCCTGCCCAACGGTCAGGTGTTCAGCGGAAAAATCGGGGAGACCAATAAAAAAATTACGGAAATCGTAGGTCTGACCCAGGGTCAGTTCATGCAGATCGCCATGATCGCCCAGGGAGAATTCATGGAACTGTTGCGGGCCTCTTCCGATGACAAGAAGGCTATTTTCCGCAAACTGTTCGGTACGGAACTGTTCCCACGCATCGTGGCGGAACTGAAGACGCGCAAAGATGCAAAGCAAAAAGAAATGGACCGCATTTTTGCTGACTGCAAAGCGGAAGTGGGACGGGTTGTGATACCGGAAGATGAGTTTGCGGAAAAAAAATTTGCAAGTGTCGATACGGAAGCTGGTACAAGGGAAAACAATGCAGAAATAAGTTCGGACCATGGCGTGCAACAGGATTTGTTCGCGGAGGAGGCAGATAACGAAACTGTTGCAGATGCTGATGAAAGAAGTACTGCAACCGCTACAGAATTAAAGACAATACAGAAAAATATTCTGGCCTCCGCCCGTCTGAATGTTCCGGAACTGGAACGTTTTGTGGAAGGGCTGCAGGTCCTTTGTGAAAAATTGAAAAACCTGCAGGAGCAGACAAAAAAGACAGAAGCGCTGGCACAAAAAGGGCGTGACAATACCCGCGATGCATTGCAGCAGGCTAAGTTGCTGCTGCGTTCTTTCGAACAGTTGGAAGCGGCGGAAAAAACGCTGGCAGTCTGCGCGGCGGAAGAAAAAGAAATTGCGGAAGCAACGGCGCTGATCGATAAAATTTTGGCAGCTTATGAAGTGCAAACCGTATATCAGCGTTTTGCTGACGCGGACAAAATATTTGCGGAAACAAACCATAAACTGGCTGCGCAGGAAAAAAATCTGCCGGAGCTTGGGGATGCATTTACCAAAGCAGAAAAAGGGGAAGCGGCGGCAAAAAAACTGCGGGATGCAGAAAGAGAAGCTTTTGCGAAACTTTCAGAGCGGGTTGCGAAGTCCCTTGATATTTTCACACAAATAAAAAATGCAGAAAAAGAACTGACAAAGAAGGAAATGCAGCTGAAACAGGCAACGGTGGATGAAGAAAAAGCCAAAGGCAATCTGCAAAAGTTTGAAATCCAGGAACAAAATTGGAAACAACAGGCGGAGGCGTTGGCCGACGCGGAAGTGTTGCTGGAACAGTGGAAGCAGAAAGTCGAAAAGGCCGACAATTTACAGACCTTATGGCAGGAAGAAGCAGACGAATGCGAAGAATGGCAAAAGCAGAAAACGTTTGCGGAAAAGGCGGAACTGGATTATCAGAAGATACGGCAGGCATTTATCGAAAAGCAGGAGGAATATGCCCGTAAGAACATTGCTTTTATGGATGATCAGGCTGGCTTTATTGCAAGACAGCTGAAACCCGGGGAACCCTGTCCGGTCTGCGGTTCCAAAGAGCATCCGCAGCCTTGCGTTCTGACTGGGGAACATACCGGCCTGACCCGAGCCGCCATCGATGGGATGGCAAAAGAAGTTTCTATGTTGGAAACCGACAGTTCACAAAAAGCGAATGCGGCACATGCTGCCAAAGAATTGCTGGATGACAAGACGAAGCGGCTGAAAGAAAATCTGGCAAAGCTGCGTAACCGGATGGCAGAAACCATTCCGGACGTTCCGGAAAAAATGGTGCTGCGCGATGCCAAAGTCAAAATCGAAAACTGGCAAAAACAGCTTGAAAAGGAAGGCGTAACACTGAAACAAAACGCAAAAACATTGGGGGACATCCGTGAAGCATTGCGGAACGCAGATACCAGAAAGACGGAACTGAAAACAGTTCATGAAGCAAAACAAAAAAATGCGATGGATGCACGCACAGTGTTTGCGGCTGCGGAAGAAACGCTGAAAAATCTGGCGCGGCAAAAAGAATATGCGTCTGTGGAAGA